>RAYF01000055.1 GCA_003611745.1 bacterium D16-36
TGGCTCATTCATCTGAGATATGTAACTATAAATTCCTTGATTTTTTAAGGAAAATCACTTGACAATATAGGGAGGAAGGATGTTATTAGATGATGGATTAATTAATAGGATGGTTGATGAATGTGCAAAGTATACACCGTCCCAGTTGGTGGAGATTACCCATAATCAAACTCCATGGATAGAAGCATATAGGCATGGAATGAATAGAATTATTTCAAAAGAGGCAATAAGAGACTATTTTAGTTAACAGAGGTGTTGATTTGGATAAAGAGACAAGAGTCCACATTGATGTGGCAAGGACTGAGAAAAGGGAACAATTAGCCGGGGAGAAAGAACCAAAAGAAAATGCAGGAATTGAAAAAGGAAAAGTAGAAGATAAGTTTTCTAAAATGTCAAATGAGATAGCGAAATTATGTCAAAAATTGACAGATAAGAAGGACAGCAGTAGGAATAATGACTATGAAAGGCAGATTTTGTACGATATTGCCTGCTATATTAAAAACTACGACAGAATATTGTATTCCGAGATTTCAAATACTATTTTTGGATTATACGATACAAACATACCATCAGAAATTACTGAAGAGAAAATAGGTAATATGCAGACAAATATATCTAAGGAAGCGCTGATTAAATCATCGCTTCCTTAAAGCCTCTGGCGGATGCGCACGGATTTGCAGGGGAATATGCTGCTTCGCAGCGCAAATCCGGCGCGGGAAACGCTGATTAAAGCGTTTCCCTAAAGTTGTTGAATATGCATATTGTGATGAATATAGTAAAATTATTGAGAAAAAGAATCCAAAGCAAAGAGAATTTTATATAAAAGCAAAAGCTATTTCTTTAAAGATACAGGATCATATTAATTTAGCCCAGCAGCAGTGTAACTCCCTAAAGCAGACGGATGAAGAATATAAAGAAAAATTTGAGAGAAATATTGCTGACTTTAAAGAGAATTTGACAAAGGAAATGAATGAGCAGTTAATTAAATTGGTGAGTATATTTACGGCATTAGCATTTCTTCTCTTTGGTGGGATTAGTTCATTAGACAATATTTTTTCGGGCATAGATAAAACCTCGATTTTGAAACTGCTGATGATTGGTTGTATTTGGGGAATTTGTCTGGTGAATTTAATTTTTGTATTTTTATTCTGTGTTTCAAAGATGACGAGATTAAATTTTGCTTCGACAAGCAATCCCGATGGTACAATATTCCAGAAATATCCTATATTTTGGTGGACTAATTATATTATTATTTCTATTTTTTTGATATCAGCTTTTTTTTATTTTCTGGTTGAAATTCGATATATGGAATGGTTATTGAAAAAGATGCATAAAGAAGCAGGAATCGTTTTCTTGTTAGGCGGATGTGTGCTGCTCGCGTTAATTGTAAAAATGAAAAGTGTATTAGTTGAAAAATGCAATAACGCATTGCATAAAAATGAAAAGAATGGAGACTAAATATGTTATTATAATCAAATTGAAAGAAACCAATGCGAGGATAAGCGAGGGTCCTTTTGGTATTATGAGGGAGCATATAAAAGAATAACATTTTCCTAAAGGTGGAAGATATAAATAGTGAAATAAAAATTACTATTGGAGGATTATTCCGAATGAAAAAAATATCAGAAACAAGAAAAGACTATCTTGCAAATATTCGATGCGCTATTCTAGAAGAAATATTTCAGATGCTTAAACAAAGGATTATAAAGATTTATCTCGTTATCAATATCTGGAAGAGAAACGACAAGCTTATGAGGAAGTATATATAAAAAGGGTCTATAAGACACCAGAAAAATGCCAACGGTATTCCAATAGGATTATTGGGTATTGCGGCATAAATCATTTTTATAGAGAGTATATAGATGTTGCGGTAGAGATTTTAGAAGAATACCGAGGATATGGTTATGGATATGAATCCTTAAAGAAATATTTTCAGGTGTTACATAAGTATAAATGTGCTGTAATGAAAGAAGTATTCATTCTTATAGAACCTGATAATATCCGTAGTCAGAAGCTATTTGCTAAACTTGGTGCACAGTTTGAAAGATTGGATTTCTATGATTTACCACAGAAAAAGGCAGAGAAATATGAAAGAACCCATTTGGATTTAATAGATAAAGATTTGGAAAGCCTTGCATCTAAATTGTGTGTTGAACCTAGATGTTTATTAAGCAGGGTTTTGGTATACAAAGTGAATATTTGAATTAAGTTTTATTAAGATAACTGAAAATGTTCGAGAGCATTGAGAAAAATTATTATACAGAAAAGGGGCAATAGAATGTCTGAAAACCAAAACATCGAATGGAAAGAATCCTGGCGTGACGAATATTTAAAATGGATTTGTGGATTTGCAAACGCACAGGGCGGAAAGATATATATTGGAAAAAGAGATGACGGAACAATTATCGGTGTCAGTAATTCTAAGAGATTACTTGAGGATATTCCCAATAAAATACAAAACAAACTAGGGATTGTGGTTGATGTCAATTTACTGAAAGAGAATGGTTTGGAATATATAGAAATTGTTGTGAATCCATGGGCATTTCCTGTAAATTATGATGGGGAGTATCATTACCGCAGTGGCAGTACGAAACAGCAGTTAAGAGGTGATGCATTGACAAACTTTCTTATTTCTAAGACTGGTTTGAAATGGGATGCGGCTACAATAGCTGATATTTCAGTTGACGATTTGGATAAGGAAAGTTTTGATATTTTTAGGCAGGAGGCACTCCGAAGCGGTCGAATGACGAAAGAAGATTTGGATATTTCAAATACAGAACTTTTGGAAAAATTAGATTTAATGGAAGATGGAAAGCTGAAACGTGTGGGTGCATTATGTTTTTACCGTAAGGCAGAAAAAGTTATCAGTGGATGTTATGTGAAAATCGGCAAGTTTGAAGGTAGTGACTTATTGTATCAGGATGAAGTAAGAGGTTCTCTGCTTATTATTGCAGACAGGGTGATTGATTTAATTTATCTAAAATATTTGAAAGCAGCGATATCCTACCACAAGGAAACGAGAGTGGAGACATATCCATTTGCACGGGATGCAGTGAGGGAAGCTGTGTTTAATGCATTGATTCATTGTAATTGGGCAGATAATATTCCTATACAGATTCGAATTGAAGAAGATGTGATGTATATCAGCAACAGTAGTACGCTGCCTTTTGGCTGGACTGCGGAAACCTTGATGCATTCCCATTCTTCAAAGCCTTTTAATCCAGACATTGCAAGAGTTTTTTATCGGGCTGGTTACATTGAAAGCTGGGGGCGTGGCATTGAAAAAATATGTGATGCCTGTAAAACGCTTGGTGCGGACGAACCGGAATATATTGTTCATGGTGGGGATATTATGCTTAAATTTAATGCCCTTCAAAGTGCCAAGGTGCCAGAATCCATAGTGACAAAAAATCAGGATGTCACAAAGGATGTCACAAAGGATGTCACAAAGGTAATGGAAATTTTAGCTTTGCTGAGAGAAGATGCATCCATGACAACGACAGAAATGGCACAGAGATTATCTGTGAACAGAAGAACAATACAAAGAGAACTTGAGAAATTAAAAAAGAAAAATTGCATTGAGCGTAAAGGTGGTAGGCGTTATGGATATTGGAAAATTCATGAATAGAATACTAGTTGGTGTAAAATTTTTCTTTATCCTTTCTGTCGGATTGTGCAGCCGCCAAAAAATACCATGTCATGGTAGCAATCTAGTAAAAAGTACCATGCCAGTCAATGGCTCATCTCCTGCTTTTCTGTTATGCTTAATTCAGATTGGGGACGGGAGTTTACATAGATTGAAAAGAGCTTTAATTGTAAAGGTGGAAAGATACAAGATGATTGTCAGCATATAGCTGCCACAATCTTTGCAGGGTGCGATGTTATTATTTCGTGGAATTTTAAGCATATTGTCGATGTAAAGACAGTGACGGGTATAAAAATGATTACAGCTCTTGAAGTATATTAGGATTTGCTGATTTAGTAAGTGTCTTTTTTCATTCAAAAAGGGGAGTGCTTGTCGCATAACAGTCGGGAGGACTAGGTATGAAAATAATATGAGAATTGATTATGAGGGAGAATAAGAAAATTTCAGTCATGAGTGGGGTTAGAGATTTTGAATGGAGCCAGCTTATCCAAAATGCTGTTGGATAAAATCTATGCCATTTCGGGAGAACAGGTATGCAGAAGAATGAAAGGTGTAAAAAACAAACCGGATTTTATTGATGTATATACCCGTGTCAGTAATCTGGTGGATTCACTTGCATTACAAAGGGAAACATTGATTTCCGATAAAGAAAAGTCAAGATAGCATTATGATAACTAAACAAATATATTTATTTTTATGGCATCAGGCTGATTATCGTCTGGTGCTTTTTATATGGAAAGGAACAGGAGGTGTAAAGGCATGGGAATGGACGTGCTGGAAGTAAATACGCCGGGGGAGCTGGTGTTGTGGCTCCATCTGGTACAATCGGAAATCAGTATGGAGCAGGACGGGGCAGAAATCATTTTGGATTATATGGCAGAGAAAACCCTCCACATCCGGAAATTTGGATCAATTATTTTTTGAAAATGATGGGATTGTATTCAAAAAAGTTTGTGAACGATCGAAGGCATCAGAGAAAGATGAATTAGAAATGTGTGAAGCTTGCAAATAATGGTTTTTTGATTCCTATCATTGTTAAAACAAGAGTATGCTCCTATCAGTTAAGTGATTTTTCAAGAACAAATGAAAAAAAGATTTTGAAAAAGTTGTCGTGATCAAGCCCTAACCGGAATTCTCTATTCTTGAATAGGAAACTGCTCGTGTATTCTATGGGAAGAACGCTCATTTTGCCCTCCTATTAACTACCCTTTTGGCTAGTACCTTTTTATTTCTGGTATGTTACAATAGAAATAATGTTGTATGGAATAAAAAGTATCTGTAAGGATTTCATAAGGAGGCAGAAACAAAATGAAAAAGAAAAGGGGAGTTGTTAGCGGCAGGAGGGCTTTCGAAACCGCTATACTTACGATTTCGCTTTCAGTTTCTATGCTTACGGGCTGTTCTGGCCAGGAGGAAAGCTTGAAGTTGACAGAAGAGAGCAAGGGAGCGACCAATATTACAAAAGAGATCAACAAAAGCGTATATGATAAGCTGGATTTTGATGACACGGCGGAAGTGGAGAATGCGGGAAAAGGGTTGATTACAGCTCCGGAAGAGCTGGAAATTACAAATGAGGATGGCAAGGTGATCTGGAGTCAGAAGGCGTACTCTTTCCTTGAAGAGGACGCTGCAGATACTTCTAATCCCAGCCTTTGGAGAAATGCGCAGCTCAACCATATTTATGGGCTTTTCGAGGTGATGAACGGAATCTATCAGGTTCGCGGTTACGACATGGCGAATATCACATTTATTAAAAGTGACAATGGCTGGATTGTGTTTGATCCGCTGATGAGTGTGGAGTGCAGTACCGCCGCAAAACAGTTAGTCTTTGAGCAGCTTGGGGAGGGACCAATCAAGGCTGTTGTGATTAGTCATTCTCATGTTGACCATTACGGCGGCATCAAAGGAATCGTATCAGAAGAGGAAGTGGAAGAAAATAACATTCCGATTATTGTTCCAGAAGGCTATGAAGAGGAAGTAGTCAGCGAAAATGTGTATTCCGGCACTGCGATGGGAAGGCGCGCCAATTATCAGTATGGTACTATGCTTGAGAAAAGCAAAAAAGATTCCCTTTCGATTGGTATAGGTATGGGGCAGTCAACGGGAACCGTTTCCTATATCTCCCCTACGAAGATTATAAAGAGGACAGGGCAGGTGCTGACAATCGATGGTGTTAAAATGGAATTTCAGCTTACGCCGGGGACGGAAGCTCCTGCAGAAATGAATACATGGTTTCCGCAGAAAAAAGCATTATGGATGGCAGAAAATTGCACAGGTACCCTTCATAATCTTTATACTCTTCGCGGTGCCCAAGTTAGAGACGGTAATGCATGGGCATTTTATCTGATGGAGACGCTCTCTTTATATGGCGATCAGGTGGAGACGGTGTTCCAGTCCCATAATTGGCCGCATTGGGGGAAGGACACGATTCAGGAATACATAACAAATACGGCGGCTGTTTATAAGTTTATTAATGACCAGACCCTGATGTATATCAATCAGGGGTATACGGAGACGGAAATTGCAAATAAGATTCAACTGCCGGAGGAGCTTGCCAGGGTATGGTACACAAGGCAGTATTATGGTACGGTATCCCATGATGCAAAAGCAGTGTATCAGCGATATATGGGGTGGTATGATGCCAATCCGATACACTTGGCGGAGCTTACGCCGACAGACAGTGCGAAGAAATATGTGGAATATATGGGGGATGCCGAGGAGATTTTGAAGAAGGCAAAGGCTGATTTTGACAAAGGGGAATATCAGTGGGTGGCTGAGATTACAAATGTACTTGTATATGCTGATCCAAAGAATACCCAGGCAAGGTATCTGTGTGCAGATGCATTGGAACAGCTGGGATATCAGGCAGAGTCTGGCGCATGGAGAAATGCTTATCTTTCCGGGGCGAAGGAACTGAGGGACGGAACTGTCAAGGATCCAGACTACAGGGCTTCCAGCAGTGGAGAGACAAGGGCGAAAATGACGACAAAAATGATGCTTGACTACATTGGCATATGCCTTGATTCAAATCAGGCGAGCGACTTAAACTTTACGGTGAATCTTGTTGTGAGTGATTTTGGGGAAGAATATACCTTAATTGTCAGATCCGGTATTTTAATGTATCAGAAAGGGAAGACGGATCATGCCGATGCGACATGGACTATGCCGAAAGCCGGGTTATTCGCCATTATTTCCAAAGACAGTAAGATGCAGGCGGAGCAGATCCAGCAAAGTGGAGATAAGGCTCTGCTGGAGAAGATGAGTGAAAATATCATGAGCTTTGACTTCTTTTTTAATATTGTTGAGCCATGATAATAATATTGTGTCTGCGCTGCGACACAAACATTATATAAATGCATATAGTCAATGCCAACATCGTTGGCTATGCGTAGCTGAGTCATAAAAAGGCATAAGCCCAATCTACAATTGGGCTGGCAGAAATGAGGGAAAATATGAAGACAAAATGGGAAAAAAGAGTTAGGAGAACACTGAGTTTGCTGTTGGCGGGTTCTATGGTTCTGTCTCAGGGGCAGGGATTATCGGCGGAGGCATTTACGCAGAAAGAGGGGGAAGTGCAGTATTTGAAGGCTTCCCGGCTGCCGGAGGATAAGCTGCCGGAAGGAGACTGCATTTATTTTGGGACTTCTGCAGTAGAGGTGGAGGAACGGGGAACGTATGCCCTGCGCTTGTACCGCGAGGGTAATCTGGATCAGAAGGCCAGTGTGGATGTTCGTTCCGTTGATATGACGGCCCTGTATGGTAAGGATTATGAATTTGACATGGAGGGAGTAGAGGAACAGGGGGATGGAAAGACGATCCTCGAGAAACAGATGAAAGGAAAGAAGATCGAGGCGGCGGTGGAACAGGATGTCCTTTCTTTAGAGGAAAGTCTGGCGGTAACGGAGAAGCCGGAGTTTACAGTGGCAGATGATTCGTCTGCAGACACGGCTGCATCAAAGAGTTCCCTTGCCAAAGAGAAAGAGAAGCAGACTGGCAGAAATACCAGAAAACTGAAAACGGGGGAGGATGAAACGGCGCAGAGCATGATGGACGCTGTAATGGAAAATCTGGTATCAGATTCTATAGAATGCTTGGATGCCTCTGCTGTCTGCAAGGTGGATTTTGCTTCGGGAGAAGCAGAGAAGATCATCAAGTTCAAAGTGCTGGAGGATAAGAAGAGTGAGGGCACGGAACTTTTTTCTTTCGTTTTATCGAATGCTGTAGGGGCAAAGCCATATGAGGTTACCTGCGCATCGATTTCCATTCGGGATGACGAGAAGGCAGTGCGATCCAGAATATCCTTTACAGAGCCCAAGTACCGGGCGGAGGATGGGAAGGCAGCCTTAAAGATCCGCCGGGAGAAAGCAGAGTATTCTCTATGCGAAATGATTATATATACCAGTGGGGATACTGCCAAAGCCGGGAAAGATTATGGGGAAAAATATGAAACCGTGGCCTTTATGCCCTATGAGCTGGAAAAAGAAATCGAGATACCTGTGATGGGGAATGGCGTATTCCGGGTGTTTTTGTCAGATTTCCAGGCATGTGAAGAGGGCAAACATACAGAGGCAGAGGTTGTCATTGGAGAGAGTGGGGAGAGGGGGAGAAAAAAAGTCTCTTCTTCAAGAAAAAAAGCTGATCAGACGGATGCCGACGGCACACAGTCTTTTAGCATCTCGATTTCCGATAAAAATTATTCAGTAAAGTATAAAATGAATGAGAAGTCCGGTAAGATTATGGATAACAGCTATGATCCATCTGTTGAGGTTGGTACCTATTATTTCTCGGCAGATCAGAATCATGGCGGAATATTTACTTATGACAATAAATACCTGTTTGGGGATAAGCCTTATTGGTGCGGGCGTTGGGAGGACACGTATCACTTTGACGATAAAAAGGGGGACAGCATGGGACCCCAGCATTTTGGCAAATTGGAGTATTACCATACCTGGGTGGGGGCGAAAGGAGGCGCCTGGGCAGAGTCTGCTAAAGAGATTCCCGGCCTGTATTATCAGTATTTTGTCAATGATTGGAGGAGCAAGGACAGTTTCGGCGGCGGCCAGCGTGCAAAGCTCGAATTATTTGATGGCAATAATGAAAAGGTGGATGCCAAAGTGGACGGACAATTTGACAGAAGCCAAGACAAGGCACCTGTGAAGAATACCAAGGATGCAATATTGTATGCCAGAGCGGTGTCTGTTGATGAGGATGGTGGGAGAACTCCCAAAAGTTATGTGGAGTTTTACGGCTTGTGTGCGATGTATAAAAAGTTTAATGTGACCCTGCTGCCGTCAGCAAATAAAAAGTATCGCACAGGAACAAAAGATTCCTATCTGGAGACAAAGCCATTGCAGATGCAGTTAAATTGCGGTGCACAAGTGCTTTATGATAATCAATCCAGAAATATCTATGCTAACCCGGATGAACAGCAGACCAATCTGGTGTTTACAGTGCAGGACACCCAGCTTGGCGGCGAGGTCGGAAAGTTCGGCCATATTTCCGGGTATGAGATTACAATTGATCCCAGCAGTGCAGATAAGAAAATGACAGTCAGGTATCCAGAGGATTTTGTATCATGGCTGAAGAAGAAGAAAGGGACAGAGTCCCTTACGGATAAGATTACTTTTTCATCAGAGTCTGTTGACAATGAGATCAAGAAGGTGAATGCCAATATTGATACGGTACCTTATGATGGATATTTCATCAATTGGATTGGCAGCATCCAGAAGGATGTAAAAAATGACGGATACGGATATATGCAAAACCTTAAATTCCGCCCTCTCATCGATTACAATGCTGTGTCGGTGGAGGTCCTGGCCCCGAAAGGGGAAGGAGCGGGTCATTTTACGGACTCTCAGTTGTCGCATTTAGGGAAATATAATTTCCACGCAGGAGATTCCCTTGATCTGTCAGCGCTGGCAGAGGATGAAGATAAATATCACGTTGCAGGTTATGAAGTGTCCGTGAATGGCGGCATTAGCTATAATGCCATCACTGACGGTTCTTATCTTCTGTTGAGGTCAGATACGGATTACCTGATCCGTCCGATTATCCAGAAAAATACCAATGGGATAGAGATACGTTTTAAGGATGGGGCGGAAAAGTATTTTGAGGTACAAGGCTTGATTGGCCAGAGCAAGCTGGAGGGCCGGCCGGAATATAAAGGAAAGAATTATTTGAATCTGAATCCCAAGGCAGACAGCGTTCGGGAAATGATGGAACCGGTAGTGGGCAAAGACTACATCATACGGATTGCCGTGAAGCACCAGGAGGCAGGTAAGGTGTACCGTCCTCTGGTAAAGCTGAAATCAAAAAACACAAACTATACCACACAGGTCTTTCCGATGATAGCGGCTGCGGACACAGAGGATAATATTGTGGAAATCGGGATGACTGAGATGAAGGAGTCTGATATACGCAGATATACAGTCACAGGAACCCTGGTGTCCGCTTTTGCGCCAATCCGCAGTACAGGGCAGGATATATCAAAGACAGAGCTTCCGGTTTCCAACTATACTTTGTCATTAGGTACAGGCAAGCAGAGTGTTGATGAAAAGACAGGGGATTATCTGCTTGAGACGGTCAGTTCCACGACGGGAAATACCGGGGAGTATACCCTGATGGACATACAGGGACGCAGTGGGGATGTAATACCTGTTTTGATTTCCAACGGTATTTCCAATGGACAGATCGTGGATGTCAAATTGACCGATTATTTTCTGTCATCCGATGGGGGCTATCAGGTGCAGGCAGGCAATACCAGGCTTATCTATCCTTATCAGATGCCGGAGGTAACAAGCATCACTTATAGCTATGATAATAGCATGCACAACCAGACCGCGGACTTTCGGGATAATTCCGTCCGCCTCTATGATGATACCCTGACTGTGACAGCAAAAGTCAACCCTTACGGCAGAAAAATTAAGGAAGCCGTGTTTACGGTTTATACTGTCACAGGGGCGACACAGGAATATCATGCGGCAGAGAGTGAGTACAATAAAAATACCTTTGAATGCGTGATACCGAAGATGTTGGAAAACCTGCATAATGGCGACAGGATTAAGGTACGTCTGGTGGATGCCGAGGAAAAAGTAGTTGAAAATGGGGAGAAAGTATACGATGATGAGGGTCAGGAAATCAAAGGGATGTCAGTGGCGATGGAATATCCGGATGTAGATACCGGCCTGGTATTTTATATCGAGAATGTTTTGTTAGCTCCTCAGACATATGACATGGATCAGTGTCAGCCGGTCAATGTTCCTATTATGGGAGCAACTTCGGCGAATGCCAAATCTGGTATACTTTCCTTTGGCAAAACGAAGTGGCCGCAAGGAAATGGAAATGGTTATACGATTACGATTGGCATTGATGGGCTGATTAGCAATCTCCCTGCACCAAATACCCAGCAGAAACTTGGCATGATTAAAAAATTTGAAAATGATCTGGGTTTGTTAGCTGCCGGAGGGAGTGGAAATACATCAGAAGATGTTATGTATAAAGCCTATACCGGGGATGAAAAGGCATCTTTACAAAAAGCGCCTTTGAAGGATGAAAAGGCAGAGGTAGACAAAATGGTAAAGAAGACCAAGGAAGACCCTGGCAGCAGTGCGAAAAATGCTCAGGCGGGATTAAATGGAAGCGCCAAGATGGCGATTGACGTAGGGCTCGTGCTCAGTTTTAATTATTTGTATGACCCGGTGCGCCAGGAGTATGTTTTTATCGGCGGAGGCGTTTGCGTCGGAGGAACCTTTACCTTTAATAAGACAATGTATCTGGTTTTGGAATGTGTTCCGATGTTTATTAATATAACCGGTACGCTTCAGCTGGGAGCAGCGGTTTCTTATCCCACTCCGGAAGGAAACGAAGCAATGACAGCAGGGGACTTTGACAGCTATTCCGGCAATCTTGCCCAAAGGCTTGAGGAGACAGTTTCCAGCCTGAACCTGATGTTTTCTGGCAAGATACAGGCTGGTGTAGGGCTTTGCGGCGTTGTTTCTGCGAGAGGATATGTTTCTACCAGGCTTCAATTTGATGTAGGGATTTCGAATGCAAAAAGCGGCGCTTTGATGGAGCTGACTGGCGGTTTTGGTGTTGATTTATTGCTGTTCAGCATGAATATTGACTGCGTTACAGGACGCATTGGTTTTGGAACACTGGAGAAAAAGGGAGGCTTTGATTTCTTTGGCGGCCTGCTAAGCGCTGATTTGCAAAAGGCGGGCAAGCAGGCAGGCAGTGTTTCCAAACAGGCAGGTATGGGTACTGGAAACAGTGAAACTACCATAAGCCAGTATTCTGCCGGTACATCAAATATGGCAACGTTTGGAACAGGGGATGGGAGACACCGTGCCTCTCTGGAACAGGTATCTGTGAATCCGCTTCTGGAGAATGCTGCCGACCGGACCAGACCGCGGTTGATTCCTCTGGAGGATGGAAAGAAGATGATGGTATTTGTTGGCAATAGGGGGGATGAGGATTCTTTAAATAATCTGGCATTATATTATTCGGTTTATGATGGTAGTAAATGGGATTCACCGGAGATAGTTTGTGATGATGGCACAGTGGATTCTATGCCTGATATCAAGAAGGTAAAAAATAATGTAGTGATTGCATGGGCCGATGCAGACAGGGAGTTTACCTCGCAGGATAAGCCTGCAGAGCAGTTGGGCAGCATGGGGATTTCCCTTGCAGTATATGATATTACTGCAGGAAAGATGGGAGAAGAAATCAATTTGCTGCAGGGTGACAAATATTGCAATCTGGCTCCTAAGATCAATGTGGATGATACTACCGTTTACTGTAGTTATATGAAACGGGATCTGACAGGTGCAACGAAAGAAGACCTCCTGAATTTTGAGAAAATATATTCCACGATGGCATATGTATCTTATGATTTTGAGAAACAGCAAAAGCAGGGAGAGAGATTTATCGAAATCTATCATGACAGATTGGATGATCCTCTTGTTCTGGATTACAATTCCGTCGTTACTCAGGTAAATGGGGAATCCTATCTGTTATCGACTTATACGGTTGATGAGGATAATGACCTGGATACGGGGGAGGATAAAGAATTGTATCTGGAAATCTTCAATCTGGCAACCGGAAGAAACTATTACCCAATCCGTATCTCACAGGACAATATCTGCCAGTCTAATCCTAAATTGACAGATATCAATGGTGTGGTATATCTGACATGGCTCGACAACGGATATATATTCCAGCTCATGGATGTGTCAAAGCTTTTGAAGGCATTCTTTGATACATCTACCGGCACATACTCTGTTCCTCTGGAAGGGGAGGACGGTGCGTCGGAGGAAACGAAGACAGTTACTGTGGATAAAGAAAAGTATATTCAGGCTTATGTAGATGGTGATCATAAGAATGCGACTTGGTATCAGCAGGGGGCAAAGGCTCTCGGATTGGAACAAGAATACTACGAAGATAGTATTTATGAGCATGCAGCGCAGGGCAATTTCGAGACAGATTCTGCCAATCTTGCCCAGAATGAGGATGTGAATACCAATATTTCTTCTTATATACTGACAACAGATGGAGATGATATTTTTATCTTCTTTACAGAATTTGGTACGGAACAGGAATCCACCGGCATGGAGATCTATGGAGCCAGATACCTGAGAAAGATGGATGCAGTAGGAGAGGAAGTGTCAGATGACCTTACGGAGGAAGTAAGATGGGGATTTGGCAAGGCAGTGCAGATTACCAATAATAATAAAGTGATTGATGAGCTGGATCTCTATATGACGGAGGAAGGCAGAGTCAACGCTGTGTCTAATTATTATGACCAGTGGATTGATCGGGATGGCAAAATACAGTACGGCGCCAATAAACTGGTAGAAATTGCATTTGGGACAACGAATTCCCTGAAAGTAAAAGATGACATGATTAACCTGCCTACGCAGCTGGCACAGGGAGAGACTGACCAGATTACTTTTGAGGTAGAAAATAATGGGCTGCTTACGGCAAATGGTTTTGATTATGTTGTAAGCCAGATAAGCGGAGGAAAAGAAACGGTTATTGATGAAAACCATAAGGATATCAGCTTGGATGCCGGGGAGAGTATCGGTGTGACAGTGTCATGGAAGATTCCGGACAATCTTTCGGATACCAGTATCCGGGTTAGCATTTTAGAGACTGGTGTGGATCAGAAGAAATCCGTGGTGTTAGAAAGAAAAGTACCGTATGAGAGTAAGGTACAGTTTTCCGAGAGTGAGGTGTTGTGGAATGGGACAGAACCTTATGTAAAGGCTGTCGTGAAAAATAAAGGAAATATTGCATCTGAGGAATGCCAGGGCGTACTCTACAAGTTAAAGACGGTAGAAAAGGATGGAAATTCTTATATGGATGAAGAAAAAAAATATGCGGCATTTACCGTTCCGGCTCTGGCATCCGGTGAGGAAAAGACGATAGAGATTCCATTTAGCCCTTCTGTCAGAGATTATAGTACCTTGGGTATAATAGATCTGAAGTTGGAGGCTATGTCTGATGAAGAATCTATTGCAGATGCCTATACACAACTGACAGTGACAGGTCCGGTATGTGCAGAGATTAATGATGGAGAGAAATCTATCAGCCTTATGGCCGGAGATAAGACTGTTCTCAAAGCAAAGGCAGCTCCCTGGAACGAGATTGCAGGAAGCAGGAGTTTCTATTCTACGGATATGAGTGTGGCTGTAGTAGAGGAGAATGGTACTGTCACAGGAATCCGGGAGGGTAATGCGAAGATTTGTGTATATTATCCGAACTATGGTGTAGCTTCCTCCATTGAAGTGTCTGTTAAGGGAGAAAATCCGGCGCCTTCTTCCGAAACCGGTACGGATAAAATCAAGCTGGCAAAGAAAAACTTGACTGTGGCACCGGGAAAGACGAAGAGCATCAGCTTCACTGCTGTCCCATCAGCCGGAGCGGGCGGGCCCGCAGCAGTGACTGTGTCCGTATCCGGAAATAAGCACATAAAAGCTAAAATAAGCGGATCTAAGGTTAAGGTGACAGCGAATAAGAAGGCAGAGAAAGGTTCTTCTGCCACAGTGACATTAAAATCAAAAAATGCTTCTGCAAAGACAGTGAAAGCAACATTGAAGGTGAGGGTGCAGAATAAGGTTAAGAAGGCAGTTTTGGTGCAAAAGTCTCTTACAGTCAAGAAGGGAAAGACAGGGAAGCTGATAATAAAAATCAAGGTTCAGAACCAGAATCAGCGAACGACAGATTCTGTAAAAATTTCTTCCAGCCTGGCTGGTATTGTAAAGACTTCTGTCAAGAAGAAAAAAATAACAGTGAGTTTGAAGGGAAAGAAAAAAGGGAAGAAAAAAGTTGCAATCCAAGTGGGGTCTAAAAAAGTGAAAATTATGCTGCGTGTGCGCTAAGGTTGAATGAAGTATTTTATCATAATTCCTGCGCAAAGTTTCTGTGCATCCCAAGTTGCGATAGCAACATGCAATAAATTTGCAGAAAGTAAACAATCATAGAAAGGATAATTATAGGATGAATAAGAAAGGTAAAATGGCTCTGGTAGTATTGTTAGCTGCAAGTTTATGTTTATCTGGCATGGATGGTGTGGCAGTCCACACAGAGGCTGCCAGCAAAAAAGCAACGGTAAAGCTGAACAAAAGCCAGATTTCCCTGAAAAAGGGAAAGAAAGTAACGTTGAAAGTTGTCACAAAGAACGTCAAGAAAATAGTATCGGTAAAGTGGTCATCAAAAAATAAAAAGACTGCCACAGTAAGCAGCAAGGGTAAGGTAACTGCCAAGAAGGCCGGAAAATCTACGGTCATTACCTGCAACGTGAAATATACGACAGCAGATGCCGAAAAAGTCAAGGGGAAAAAACTACAGTGCAAGGTAACAGTTAAGAAAGATTCCATACAGCCGGAACAGTCAGCCCAGCCTGCGCCAACAGCAGATTCTTCGCAGGAAAAAACGGCATTGATACCGGAGATCATGAAGAAAACGAAGGTAGAGCAGAATCCCTATCTCTCTTCGGAGGAATCCATGATACATAATGATATCTATAACTCCGACGTCACAGAGAAGGCTATGCCATTAGGGATTTATCCGGAAATTGTGGAATCTGTAGCAAGTGACAGTCCTATTTCACCTCCGACTTTCTTTTATGATAACTACGGTAATGCGATAGCTCCGTACAGCCAGATTATGGAGGATGGAACTGTCCTGTCCGGTGGTATCGCCATCCGTTATATGGACAGTAGTGATGTCAGGGTTCTGGGGAAATTCCAGCCGCCTCTTCACGATCATGGTGCGAAATATGGGATACAGATTTCCTATTCCTTTGTGGATAAGGAGAATTATCTGGTGGGGCCGACAACTCATGGCCATGTCATCATGGTTCAGACCTATGACGGGCAGGGAAATATCCTTCCTGTTTTCAGGAAAAAATTGGATGTTGATATTGTATCAGGTGCGGTGAGCATTCTGGGGGATGAGATTGACAAAAATCTTCTGAGCATTGCCTATGACTATGAGGGAAATCTTTGGTTTGTCACAGGTGGTTTTCACAAAAATCCATCTCATTCGAAAGCTGGTTTTGTGGGATATCTGGAACGGGAATATATTGACCGCATCCTAGCTGGTGAGAGCGTGGCAGATGTGTCAGGCTACCTTCATTACATGCAGCTTGCGGAGGGGGAAAATGCAGAAAATGGGATTGCTGCCCACAAAGAGGGATGTGTGATCCTGACAAATAAAACCTGCTATCTTTTTGCCGCCGACGCTTCCGGCGTGACGGAGAAATGGAGCAGTTCTTATGAGAGTTCCGGCGGAAAGGCAGCAAATCCGGAGAAAGGAATCAGTGGTGCAGGCCTAGCATGGGGAGGCGGAAGCTCGCCTACCCTGACAGAGGATATGGTGTTATTTACTGATAATCAGGATGTGGTCAATCTGGTTGCTTTGGATATTCGGACAGGGAAAGAGTTGGTGAAATCTCCGGTATTGGATTTGGGCGGTGACGTGATTGTTTCCGTGGAAAATTCTATCTGTGTGTATGCGCCGGATGATAAGCGTGCGTCTGTGCTGGTTTGCAACTGGTATGGGGCAGGAAATGCAGGACTTTTTGAGGAGGGCGCGGATTCTTCGATCCAGACATATGACAATATTTATGATAATAACTGGAGGGAAAAGGGTTCGTCCTGTCTGATGCCGGGTATAGAGCGCATAGATATTGTGAAACAGGAGGATGGAAGTTATCAGACAGAAAAGATCTGGATCAGGGAAGACCTGAAAGATACTTCTATGATCAAACTCTCTACCTCTGCTGGGTATTACTATGGTTATACCCAGGATGAGGAAACCTCCCAGTGGGGATTTATTGCGTTGGATTATGAAACTGGAGAAACGGTGATGTGGCAGCCGGTATCCGCAGAGAATCAATATAACAACATGGCTGTGGGGATTATGCAGGGAAATAATGGAAATTCTATTTACTGTCCTACCAATTCCCAGACGCTGGTACGCCTTCAGGACCGCTTTGCTTATCTGCCGGAGCAGCCGGAGAAAAAGCTGGATCTCGTGGAAATGGAGCGTCATGTGATGGCGCGGAAGGATTTTCAGGAGGCTTCCGGAAGCAGCCAGATTCCTGCCACCTATCTGATGTCTGCTGTCATTGATGACGCAGAAGGGAAGCAGACATTGTCCTTCCGTGTAAACGGACTGGAAGGGAGCATTCTGGGATACAATTTGTATTACAGGGGTCAATCAGGTAAACTGAATGAATGTAAAGATATGGCCATTACAGACATCACAGGGCGGGCCATTGACTGTACGGAAAAACTGACGCCGGAGACC
This sequence comes from bacterium D16-36, assembly GCA_003611745.1. Taxonomy (GTDB): domain Bacteria; phylum Bacillota; class Clostridia; order Lachnospirales; family Lachnospiraceae; genus Butyribacter. The sequence goes on from RAYF01000055.1 coordinate 17,459, forward strand.
ATCTATGAGCTGCGACTGCAGGTAGAGGATTCTGGCAAAATGGATTGTGACGGAGAGAAGAACCGGATTAAGACAGCCATCATTCTTGCCGCTTCTGAGGATACATCTGCCGCAGAAAAGACCAAGGAAGAACTGTATGCAATGGCAGTGAGGGATGCTGCTATTGCAGAGGAAGATGAGATCAAACCATTAGTGTCACTCACCAGGAAAGACCCGCTTGTCAGTTGGGATGACCAGGGACGTGTCCTTCTGTGTACGTGGCACAGCTATCCGGACAGCTACCCGGAAGGGAAAACAGTAACAGCGGCATGGGGGTATATCTGGACATTTACAGATAAGGAGATTGCCACACATGCGGAGGAGCTGAAAAGATCAGAAGATGCTGTGATGCGGATGAGGCAGTTGATTTCCATTGATCCGAACAAGACACACAGCACAGTGACAGGTTTGTGGGTGGATCCGAAGGATGTCATACGTCCGGCTTATCAGAGAGATGCCGTTAATGGAAACATGAGCGTAGCATTTCCCGAAGGAGAGGAGGACGAAACCTTTAAAAATTGGTTTGACCAAAACATTCTGAGCTCTTATTATTATGGGAATTATCCCTGGACGCGTCTGGGTTACACTTATGACTGGGCTGATAATGGGAAAGAGTATGGTATGACGGAATTTCTGATTAAGAAGGATGCACAGATGGAGGTAGCCTTTACAGAGACGACTGATGAATTTCTACAGCGTCTTTATGGTGAGAAATAACAGGCACAATCATGAAGGGGGCAGGCTGAATCATGGTGAAAAAGGGAGATGCCAGGGATGAGAGATATATTCGGCCTAAAGTGGCGGAGGAAAAGTTCAAACTGGCACAGGGACTGAAGCAGAACGTATACTTGTATGGTATGACGGGAATCGGCAAGACTGCTTTTGTAAAAGATATGCTTGGCAAGAAAAGTTATGATTATTATTCTGCAGAGCGGGACTGTGCAGAACGGATTTTCATTCCGGAGGATGGGAAAGAGCATATTATCGTTATTGATGATCTGCAACATATTATGGACGGCAGGCAGAGGGAAGAGTATGCTGACAGACTGCGTGTTTTGATAAAGAATAGGAATATATGGTGTATTTTGATTGCACGTTGTGTTATCCCCAGATGGCTGATGCCCCTTCATGTAGACAGAGCATTTCTTATGATACAGGAAAAGGATTTATATCTGGATCAATGTGGTCAGGATGCCTACTTAAAAAAATGGAATGTGAATATGCCTTTGGAGCAGTCTAAAAAATTATGGGAGAATGTAGGCGGCAACCCCTTATTTTTGTGTTTTTTGGCAATGGCAGGCGGGGATGTAAGGCAGGCAACGGATGATTTGTGGAAATACTTTCTGTATATTTATGACCAGTGGGATACGGAACTGCAGGAATTTATGATGGAAATATCCGTTTTGGAACACTTTAATGCCAGCATGGCACAGATGGTTACTGGCAGGAAAAATGCACAGCAACTGTTGGAAAGGGCATTGGAAACGGGAAATTTTCTGACAGAAAAAAATGGAATTTATGAATATAATTTTATTTTGCAGGACTATATGCAACCCTTACTGGAAAGAAAATTTGATGCAGAGCAGTTAGCATATATCTATCATAATGCAGGGCATATGTATGAAATGAGAGGGGATATTCTCAATGCTCTTAAGATGTATGAGGCGGGAGGGGCTGAAAAAAATATTTTGCGGCTCTTAATTGCCAATGCAAGACAGAATCCTGCTACCGGCCATTATTTTGAACTTCGCAGATATTATCTGATGCTGCCGGAGGAATTGATCTGCACCAGCCCGGTGCTGATGGCAGGGATGAGCATGCTGCAGTCTATATTGATGAACCAAGAGGAAAGCGAGCGTTGGTATCATTTACTGGAGGAGTATGCAGCTAAAAGCGAGGGAAGCGCCAAAAGGGAGGCAAGGAGCAGGCTTCTCTATTTAGATATTGGACTGCCCCATAGAGGTTCCGTACAGATACAGGAGCTTATGAAATATGCTGCTACGCAGCTGAAAGAAGGAAAGGCCGTACTGCCGGAATTTTCGGTTACCTCCAATCTGCCTTCTATGATGAACGGGGGCAAGGACTTCTGCGAGTGGAGTAAAAGGGATAAAACACTGGCGGCCAGTATTGGAAAAATTGTGGAGTTTGTGCTTGGAAAACATGGGAAAGGACTGGTCAGCATTGCTTTGGCAGAAAGTTATTTTGAAAAGGGATATGACAGCGGAGAAATTGTAGCGCTTGCAGAAAAGGGACGGATGCAGGCGGAAGCAGGCGGCAAAATGGAGCAGGTATTTGTGGCAGTCGGAATCCTGGTGTGGCTTTCTGTTTTGAATGGATATGCGGGTGACGCCCAGGATATGCTGGAAAGTTTTCGTGAGATGGCAGAGAGGGAAGTCCCCCAGCTGCTGGGGAATCTGCAGGCATTTCAATGCCGCATTGCATTTTATCAGGGAAAGATACCAGAGATTCATAAGTGGATGGAGAAAGCTCCTGATGAAAATAAAGATTTCTGTTCCCTGGAGCGGCTTCGCTACCTCACAAAGGTCCGGGGATATATACAATTTGGAAGATATGACAAAGCCTATAGTCTTTTGCAGAAGATGCTTTATTATGCAAAGAAGCAGAAACGGGATTATATTGTGATGGAATCTATGCTTCTTCTGGCTATGGTCAGGTACCGTATGAAAGAGGAGGACTGGGAGTCACTTCTGCAGGAATGTATCGAACGGGCGGAAGAGTATCACTTTGTCAGAATCTTTTCCCGTGAGGGGGGTGCTATTCTGAAATTACTGAAGGCGGGGAGTTTCACATGGCAGAAGGAAGAGTTCCGCAGGCAGGTTTTGAAAGAGTGTGAGAAAATGGGAAGGCAGTATCCATTTTATTTAAAAGAAAAAATGGAGGGAGATATTGTCCTTTCAGAAAATGCCTTAAATATTCTCCGCCTGCAGGCAGATGGCTGCCGGATGGAAGAAATTGCAGAGCGGCTCAATATCACCACCAACACCGTAAAATACCACAACAGGGAGACATACCGAAAGCTCGGTGTCAGTGGAAAAGCAGCTGCGGTAAATGAGGCAAAAAACCGTGGATTAATTTGAGAAAGGAATTTAATGAAAGCATTATTGGTCGCTGTCAATGCGAAATATATTCATTCTAATCTGGGAATATACAGTATCCGGGCATATGGACTTGCTCACAGGATTCCGGCATCCGGCCTGGAGGTTCCAATCTGGCTCGGAACCTCCAGGCCGGAGGTCAGCTATCAGGCCAGAGTGGTGGAGGTTTCCGATTCATTTTATGAAATGCACGATTTGTTTCCGAGCGGAAAAAATAGCTTTGACCATACTGCGCTGTCAATTTTCTAAAACCTTACAAAATTGTCACATTACAGTCACATACCTGTAATTCTAATATCTTATACTATAATCATCCAAAATATATAAAAGAGGGTGCAGGTAAGCACCTGCAATGATTGAGGCATTTTGTCCACAGTACAGCAAAGTGCTTCGGAATGGGGGATTTTATATGGAAATATTACGAGTAGAAAATTTAAAAAAGGTATATGGTTCCGGGGAGAATGAGGTACGGGCATTGGACGGCGTTTCTTTTTCTGTGGAACAGGGGGAGTTTCTGGCAATTATCGGGCCATCCGGCTCCGGTAAATCTACGCTGCTTCATATTCTGGGTGCAGTTGATATTCCGACATCTGGGAAAGTCTTTATGGATAGCAAAGAAGTCTTTGCGCAAAATGAGGAGGAACTTGCTATCTTCAGAAGAAGGCAGGTGGGTTTAATATATCAGTTCTATAACTTGATTCCGGTATTAGATGTACAGGAAAATATTACGCTGCCGGTTCTGATGGATGGGAGAAAGGTAAATAATAAAAGGCTGCGGGAAATGATTCACCTGCTGCGGTTGGAAGGAAGGGAAAACCATCTGCCGAACCAGCTTTCTGGTGGGCAGCAGCAGCGTGTTTCAATCGGAAGGGCTTTGATGAATGCACCGGCAATTGTCCTTGCTGATGAACCTACTGGAAATCTTGACAGCAAAAATAGCCAGGAGATTATGGCTCTTTTGAAGGAATCAAATAAAAAATTTAACCAGACACTGATTATGATTACACATGATGAGAATATCGCGCTGCAGGCAGACCGTATTATCGCTATTGAAGATGGAAAAATCACAAGGGATGAGGTGAATAAGGTTGAAAAATCATTCTAAGGCTGCTAAAAACGCATCCAAAGAATGATTACGATTTCAACCATAGAAAAACGCAAAGGAAGCGTTTTTCATATTTATTTGTGCCGCCAGCCGAAGGCGGCGGAAGGGAGATTATCATGAATATAATTAATCGGTTTACGTTACAGACACTCAAGAAAAATAAAGTCCGTACCGCAGTGACGATTATAGGGATTCTGCTGTCTACGGCAATGTTTACCGCAGTCACTTCCATTGTTATCAGCCTGCAGCATTACATGGTAGATTTAGAAATTAGTGAAGATGGTGCATGGCATGGAAGAATAAACGAATTGCCGGAAGAACAGGCAGAAAAACTGCAGAAAGAGGAAAAGATAACGGAAAGTACGCTGGTACAGAATGTGGGGTATGCGAAGCTTAAAGACTGTATTAACGAAGATAAACCTTACCTGTGTATTGAATCTATTACATCTGATTTTACGAAGATGAGTCCAATCAACTTGATAAAGGGCCGGATGGCTGAAAAAAATACGGAACTTGTGATTCCGGAGCATTTGTCGACAAATGGCAATGTCAAGTATAAAATTGGTGATACTATAACTTTTAATGTGGGAAAACGCGAAGCAGGAGAGGGACTGTTTTGGGGACAATCTATTTCATATGACAAAGAATCAGAAAAACTGGTTGATACTGTACCAAGGACGTACAAAATAGTAGGAATTTGTGAAAGACCTGTTATGGAAGATTACGGCGCACCGGGTTATACTGCCTTTACCACTGGAGAAGATAGGATTGCTTATTCTTATGATGTTTTGTTTCAGATGAAGGATCCAAAAAAAATTGATAAATTTTCTAATAAATTCATAGAAAATCTATCAGATGAAAATGGGGTTATTAAGTACGATGTACATTCCAGCCTGTTGCGGTATACCGGGCAGTCGCCAAATGGAAATTATATGAATGTTCTAAAGAGTTTGGGGGCAATCCTTATGGGGATTATTATGGTTGCATCTATCTCTCTGATTTACAATGCATTTTCTATTTCCATCAGTGAGAGGACAAAACAATTTGGACTACTAAAATCAATTGGCGCTACCAAAAAGCAAATCAGGAAGAGTGTGCTTTTTGAAGCATTTGTCCTATGTATTATCGGCATTCCGTTAGGTGTAGGCTGCGGGCTTCTGGGTATTGGCATTACACTTCATTTTGTTGGGAAATTAATGGCGGATACAGGCTTGATTACAATGAATGTGGGCACAATCCAGTTGGAGCTTGTCATTTCATGGTGGTCAATCCTGACTGCTGTAATCGTTGCCGTGGTAACTGTAATTATTTCAGCAATGCTTCCTGCAAGGCGAGCGGTAAAGATTCCGGCAATCGAAGCGCTCCGTGAAAGCAATGAGGTAAAACTAAAACGAAAGAATATCCGAAGCAGCAGATTGGTATACAAAATTTTTGGATTTGAGGGTATGCTTGCCAACAAAAATTTTAAAAGGAACCGCAGAAAGCATCGTCTGACTGTAGTTTCCCTTGCTCTAAGTATCATCCTTTTCCTTAGCGCAAGCTGTTTTTCAAATTATTTAATGGGGTCGAATAACTACCTTAATGATAATAATTCCTATGATATATGCTTTACTGCAGAGGACACAGAGTTTGGAAAAAATGATTTATCTGACACCAAACTCCGCCTGTCACAGCTAAAGGGAATAACGAATGAAGCTTACAGTAAGTTTGTGCAGGGAATTGTACAGATTGACACCAGCCAGCTTGATCCATCTTATCTAGAACTGTTAAGGATGTATCCTGATGATTATGACCGTTGGAATGCTTCAAAGACAAAGGCAGTAATTGATGTAGAGATCTGTTTTTTAGATGATAATTCATATAAAAAATATCTGGAAAAAAACAATATGGATGTATCCCGGTATATAAATAATGAAAAACTGTGCCCACTTATCTGGGATAATGCAATGATTATAATAGACGGTGTAATGTCGTTGAAGAATATACTGGCTGGCGATGCTTTGAATGCTGATTTATATGTTGTAAATTCTAATTCAAAAGCCGCTTTCACTGGCACTGTAGCCGATGCCGATAAACTGGCGCTCTCTTTTATTGAATTAGGCAGTGGGGATAATTCTGATTCGGACACAGAAAAGATACTGTCAAAAGAGAAAGCATTGACTCAAATTCCGTTCGAAGACTCGAAAGTGATGCATGGGAAGCTGCCGTTAGGCAGCAGGGATATGCGGTTTGAGAATACTATAAGTATATTGCTTCCATATTCAGCAATCGAAATGCTGCCGGATGATTTAACAGATTTGGAGCGTACCCAGTTCCAGTTTCAGGCAGACAACCATAAACAGGCTACATTAGAACTGCAGAATTTTTTCAAAAATGAGTCCAGTTATAGTGCGTCCATTGCCAGCAGAGTGCGTGATACCAGAGCTACTAAAGAGTCAGAGATGGCGTTACTAGCTATTATTAATATTTTCTCGTACGGCTTTATCACATTGATTACACTGATTGTTGTTGCAAATGTATTTAATACCATTTCTACTAACGTCCAGTTGCGCCGCAAAGAATTTGCAATGCTCAAATCAGTGGGTATGACAAAAAAAGGATTTGACCATATGATGAATTATGAATGCATCTTGTACGGCATAAAGGGTTTGTTTTACGGCCTTCCAGTATCTGTCTTCCTATGTTATTTAATGTACCGGGGCATGAATCAAGGCATGGAAACTAAATTCTCAATGCCATGGGTAAGCGTCGTAATCGTATGTATCAGCGTCTTTCTCATTATCTTTGCAAGTATGCTTTACTCTATGAGTAAAATCAAAAAAGATAATCCGATTGATGCATTGCGCAATGATAATTTATAGGGGGCTGATAGAAAAAGAGCTCATTATGGTTTAGAAAATTTTATAATAAAATAACGACAGAACCTCTGTAAATAATATAAAAAATTGTTTACAGGGGTTTTTGATTTATGAATAATACAATTACTCTTAAAAAAATAATTTAAAACATACTCTAGCTGTTATTTGACAGGACTTTAATGGAAAACTATAATAGCAAAAGAAGATGTTGTTCTAAAGCGAGTTTGAGAATGAATTTTCAAACTCGCTCTAGATGAAGCGGTATATATAGAATTATGAGGTAGGTCAATGATTAAAATATTTTTAGTGGAAGATGAAATACTGATTCGCAACGGAATCAAAAGCAGTATAGAATGGGAAAAAGAAGGGTATGCTTTTGCTGGTGAAGCCAGCGATGGTGAACTGGCTTTGCCTATGATTTTAAAAGAAAAACCTGATATTTTGATTACAGATATCAGGATGCCGTTTATGGATGGGCTGGAATTGAGCCGGTTGGTAAAGAAGGAGCTGCCGGATATCAAAATCCTTATTTTAAGCGGATATGATGAATTTGACTATGCGAAAGAAGCGATTAAAATTGGTGTAACAGAATATCTTCTCAAACCAATCTCATCTGCCTCATTATTAAATACCCTGAAAGAAGTTTCCGCACAGATTCTTTCAGAAAAGGAGGAAAAGGAAATAAAAAACTTTTACCTTCAGGAGATGAAGGAGAATGAAGAATTAAAGAAAATGAGATTTTTTGGGGATTTAATTTCCGGGGCAATTTCCCTTGCAGATGCAATAGAACGTGGAAAAACATTTCAAATGAATTTAAGTGCAAGAATTTATAATATTATTTTATTTAAAATACAGCAGAAAATAAGCGAGACTGTTTCGGCTGCATTTCCTGTTGAAATTTATGAGGAGGTTGAAAATGCAATTGGAAAAATGCCGTGTGTGTATAGCTTTCAGAGGGGGGTTGATGGCTGGGCATTTTTGCTGACAGCAGATGAGACGGATGAAATGGATAACAGAAAACAGGATTTGGTTAAAAATCTGGAGGGGATGGTAGCAAAATACTCTGAAATAGAATATTTTGGCGGCATTGGTTCCCCGGTACTCCGTTTAAGGGAGCTAAACCAGTCCTTTAGGGAGGCAGACAGGGCATTTTCCAGCCGTTTTACTTATGGGAAAAACCAGATTGTCTCTCCACGGGATATCCATAATACTCAGTTTGAGGAAGATTTTGACTGCAACAGTTTTATCGAATTGGAGCAGACACACCATGTAATAGAAAAATTTTTGAACAATGGGACATTGGAGGAAGTAGGCAGTTTTGTGGATGCTTGTTTTCAGGAGATTCCAGAAGACCATTTCCGTTCTATTATGATGCGCCAATATGTGATTATGAATATTTATGTTGCCGTAATGTCTTTTTGCGAAAAAATAACTGCCGATTCCGGCAGGCAGGAAGACGGTTTATCCAGAGAGGAAAATGACGAAGCCATGAAACGCGCTATCAATACTTCCCAGTCTATTGATGATATTAAAATCTATATCAGCGCTTTATTGGAGCAGGCATTAGAACTGAGGAATGCCGCCAGTGGGCGGAGGTATTCTGATATTATCGAAACTGCAAAAAGCCAGATAGAACATACCTATATGTCAGATGATATCTCTCTAAATACTATTGCCGCAGGTGTTGGAATGAGCCCAAGTTATTTTAGTTCCATCTTTAGCCGGGAAATGGGTAAGACATTTGTAGAATACCTTACTGAAATCCGTATGGAGAAAGCAAAAGAACTTCTGGTCTGCTCTTCCCTGAAAACTTCAGAAGTCGGGTATCAGGTAGGCTACAAAGACCCGCACTACTTCAGCTATATATTTAAGAAAACACTCGGATGTTCCCCAAAGGAATACCGCTCCAGACGAAAGGGGGAAGATAAATGATGCACCGCCGTCAGCTCTCCTTGAGCAAAAAATTAACCTCTATTTCAGCGACAGCTATTTTACCAATGATTATTTTATCTTCCTATCTATTATGGGCATTATCAGATGCCACGAATGCCTATTCTGATATTAATAGAAATATTTCTTATGCTAATGAGTATGTGCAGAATTTTAAAGAACGTATTGATTATACAATGTATCTGTCAGTAATTGGAAACAAGAAAATTAAAGAGCTTGGTGTTGGAAAAACTACTGTAAATGGAATTGTTACGGTAAATCCATATTCTTATATGAGAGAACTTAATTCTGCCTGCAGCAGCCTATCAGAGACTGCCACTGTAAGCAGCAACACGAATCAGATGAAACGTACTAAAAATACATTAAATGCCCTTCGGAAAAGTATTGAAAAGCTTCAAAAAAACATTAATGAAGGTGCCCCTTATGATGAAAATATGGATATTCTTGACCAGGATATCTATGTGCTAACCTCTTTGGTACAATCTGGATTGCAGAACTATATTTATACAGAAACAACTAATTTTGAAAATGTAAAGGCAAATCTTGATAAAAAGAATAAACAGATGGTAACCACCTGTCTGGTTACGCTGCTCCTAGTCAGCTTAATTACGGCATCTTTAACAACCAATGCCGTAAAAAGCGTTACAAACCCGATTCGGAAACTCTGTGACCAGACCAGTAAAGTTGCGAAAGGTGATTTTACTGCTAATACAAAAGTAGAATCTATTAACGAGATTGCTATTTTAACCCGGAACTTTAATGATATGACACAGGAAATCGGCCTTCTGGTAGAAGATATCAAAAAGAATCAGGAAAATCTGCATCTGATTGAGATGAAGCTCCTTCAGGCACAAATCAACCCACATTTTCTGTACAATACACTTGATACCATTGTGTGGCTTGCTGAAATGAAAAAAAATGATGAAGTGGTAGCAATAGTAACATATCTTTCTTCCTTTTTCCGCACGACTCTTAGTAAGGGGAAGGATTTCATCACGATTCAGGAGGAAGAGCTTCATGTAGAAAGTTATATGAATATTCAGAAATTCCGCTATCAGGATGTGATGGACTTTGAGATTCATATTGATAAAGAACTATATCCTTATACTATCCCGAAGCTGATGCTGCAGCCACTAGCAGAAAATGCATTGGTCCACGGTGTCCGCAATAAACGTGGAAAGAGCCACATCTCCATTACGGGCAGGAAGGATGGGGAAAACATTATCTTTCAGGTAATTGATGACGGACGTGGTATGGATAAGGAGGAACTACTAAAGCTTAGGCAGTGCATTGCCCACAATAATAATAATGCTACAGATAATGGTGGTTTCGGCATTGTTAATGTAAACCAGCGTATCAAAAGCTATTATGGTGATGATTATGGGATTTCGTACGAAAGCGAACTTGGAAAGGGCACAGCGGCAACTATTACCATTGCCGCTAAAAATATTCAACCTTTTTCGTAAAATATCGTAAAAAATATTAATTTTCGTAAAAAATAGACAAAAAAGCATATATTATTCTGTTTACCCTTTTACAATTCTCCTATATGATATAACTACGATATGAAATATAAGGTTTCCGGTTGTTCAATATGTACATAACAGCATTGCGAAAATTGCGTAACAATGCAGCAATCCGTTGTGGCAGGATACTTTTGGTTCTGCAGGTTTCTTTTGAAACAGGAATTTACATATACAGGGCGGAAACTGCATATTTTATAAAAGGACAACGTCTGATAAAACATTTCAGGCAATATCATTATCTTTTAAATAAGGAGGAGAAGAATAATGAAGAAAAAATTTTTAGCAACAGCACTTTCTGTAATGATGGCTGCAACAATGCTGACAGGATGTGGTTCAGATGACAGTTCTACAGATGATAAATCTAATGTCAGCAGCGAGGACAACAAAGGCGATGACAAAGACTCTGGCGATGATGTAATTACGGTTGGATTTTCACAGGTAGGTGCAGAGTCTGACTGGCGTACTGCTAACTCCCAGTCCATGAAAGACACATTTAGTGAGGCAAATGGTTATAAGCTGATTTTTGATGATGCACAGCAGAAACAGGAAAATCAGATTACAGCAATCCGTAACTTTATTAATCAGGAAGTAGATTATATTGTTCTTGCACCAGTTACTGAGACTGGATGGGACACAGTACTTCAGGAAGCAAAGGATGCAGACATCCCTGTTATTATCGTTGACCGTATGGTAGATGTTTCTGATGATGAGCTTTACACAGCATGGGTTGGTTCTAACTTCAAGTTAGAGGGACAGAAAGCATGCGAGTGGTTAAAGGCATATGCAGAGGCTAAGAAGATTGACAAAATCAACATCGTAGATATTCAGGGTACCATCGGTGCATCTGCTCAGATTGGACGTACAGAAGCTTTGAATGATGCAGTTAAGGCAAATGGCTGGAATCTTCTTGCACAGCAGACTGGTGAATTTACACAGGCAAAAGGCCAGGAAGTTATGGAGTCAATGTTAAAGCAGCATGATGACATCAACGTTGTATATTGTGAGAATGATAATGAAGCATTCGGAGCAATTGATGCGATTGAAGCTGCTGGAAAAAAAGTTGGCCCTGATGGAGATATCCTTGTTATGTCTTTCGACACAACTAAGGCAGGTATCACTGATACATTATCTGGAAAGATTATCTTAAACACAGAGTGTAACCCTCTTCATGGACCTCGTGTAGAGGAAATCATCAAGAAGTTAGAAGCTGGTGAGACACCTGATAAGCAGGCATATGTAGATGAGGGAATCTATGCACATGGCGCTGATGTAGCTAAAGTTACTGTTGACGGAACAGACTATGAAGTAACAGAGGTAACTCAGGAAGTTATCGACGGCCGTGCATACTAAAATTTAAAAAATATAAGACGTAAAATAGCTGGGAGACTGGCGTGGTAGAAAAAGAGGCAGATGCCTGATATGCTGCCACGCCTTTTTCAACCCTTTTTAGAAGAAAGCAGGTGAGTTTAAGATGGAAAATAGTGTTGTACTGGATATGAAAGATGTATCTAAGACTTTTCCTGGTGTAAAAGCATTACAACATGTAGACTTTAAGCTCCGCAAGGGTGAGATTCATGCACTCATGGGTGAAAACGGAGCTGGAAAATCTACGCTGATCAAGGTACTTACCGGTGTACATGATTTTGAGTCCGGCAAGATTACAATGGCAGGTACAGATATTGTAAATAAATCCCCGCAGGATGCACAGTCACATGGGATTAGTACAGTATATCAGGAAGTAAATTTGTGTCCAAACCTTACTGTGGCTGAAAACCTCTTTATTGGGCGTGAGCCGAGAAAATTTGGTTTTATTGATTGGCGGACAATGAATAAAAAGTCTGCTGAATTATTAAAGGATTTGGATATTGATGCAAATGCCACAGATAAATTGGAGGAATGTTCCCTTGCAAAGCAGCAGATGATTGCAATTGCCAGGGCGGTTGATATGCAGTGTCAGGTTTTAATTCTTGATGAACCGACATCCTCCTTGGATGATGAAGAAGTTGAAAAATTATTTGTACTGATGCGCAGGTTGAAAGGACAGGGGGTAGGAATTATATTTGTTACCCATTTTCTTGAGCAGGTATATGAAGTCTGTGACAGGATTACGGTACTCAGGAACGGTACTTTGGTAGGTGAATATGAAGTAGCTGAGCTGCCTCGTGTAAAGCTTGTTTCAAAAATGATGGGTAAAGATTTTGATGATCTGGCAGATATCAAAGGGGATCACAAGAAACTGGAAAAATTTGTTCCGGTTATCGAAGCAAAGGGCGTTGGACGGAAAGGGAGCATCAAACCATTTGATTTTGTGGCAAATAAAGGGGAAGTCGTTGGCCTTACCGGTTTGTTGGGCTCTGGGCGTTCTGAGCTGGTCCGTGCAATATATGGCGCTGATAAGCCGGATTCCGGGACGATTCTCGTAAACGGAAAGGAAGCAAAAATAAGTGCACCGATTGACGCGATGAAGCTTGGTATGGCTTATCTGCCAGAGGACCGCAAAAAGGATGGAATTATTGCTGATTTGTCTGTAAGGGAAAATATTATCCTTGCGCTTCAGGCAAAGAAAGGGATGTTCCACCTTATGAGCCATAAAGAAATGGAGGAGGCAGCAGATAAATATATAGAAATGCTCCAGATTAAGACGGCAAGCAGGGAAACACCGATTAAAAGCTTATCCGGCGGTAACCAGCAGAAGGTTATTATTGGGCGCTGGCTTTTGACCAATCCGGAATATCTGATTTTGGATGAACCGACACGCGGTATTGATATCGGTACTAAGACAGAAATCCAGAAACTTGTGCTTAACCTTGCAGATCAGGGCATGGCAGTCACATTTATTTCTTCCGAAGTTGAAGAAATGCTCCGTACCTGTTCCCGTATGGGTGTTATGAGGGATGGTAAAAAAGTCGGAGAATTGACTGGTGACGATTTAACGCAGGAAGGAATTATGAAAGCAATCGCAGGAGGTGACGAAAATGAATAAAGAGACATTAAAAAATATTACGTCAAAGCGTCTTTTCTTGCCAATTGTATGCTTAATCGCAGTATTATTAGTAAACGTAATTAAAACACCGGATTTCTTTAAGATTTCTCTTGAGAATGGGGTTTTGTCCGGTTATATTATTATTGTAATAAATCGTGCTTCAGAGCTGGTAATTCTTGCTGTCGGCATGACACTTGTTACCGCAGCATCGGGAGGGCAGGACATCAGTGTAGGAGCTGTTATGGCGGTTGCCGCAGCTGTATGCTGCCAGATTCTTTCCGGCGGTGCAACATCTGTTACATCGCTTGCCGCCCCATTGGTTCTTGCTATTCTTGCCGGAATCCTTGCCTCCGCATTGTGCGGCGCATTTAACGGGTTCCTTGTTGCAAAGCTGAATATCCAGCCAATGGTAGCTACTTTGATTTTGTTTACAGCGGGGCGCGGTATTGCCCAGTTAATTACAAAGGGACAGATTACATATATCCGTGTTGAGTCTTATAAGACATTCGGTGGATATATAGGAAAATGCCCGATTCCTACACCAATTTTTATTGCAATTATCGTAATTGTTATTACACAGCTTGTTTTGAAGAAAACTGCACTCGGCCTCTATATCGAAAGTGTTGGTATTAACGGAACGGCTTCTAGATTAGTCGGCCTGAACTCTACATTAATTAAGTTTCTAACATATGTTATCTGTGGAATCATGGCAGGTATCGCAGGCGTTGTTGCATCCAGCCGTATCTATTCTGCTGACGCAAACAATATCGGCCTGAATCTGGAAATGGATGCCATCCTTGCAGTTGCCCTTGGCGGCAATGTCCTCGGAGGCGGAAAATTTAACCTGATGGGTTCTGTAATCGGTGCATATACTATTCAGGCACTGACTACAACACTTTATGCTATGAATGTAAAAGCTGACCAGCTTCCGGTATACAAGGCAATTGTTGTTATCATTATCGTGGTACTGCAAAGCCCTGTATTTAAAAAATTCTTAGCAAACCAGAAGGCAAAGAAACTGTCAAATACAACTGCTGCGGAAGGAGGAAAATAAAATGGAAATGGGAATTTTTGAATCAAAGACAAATACGAAAAGAAAAATCAACTCCAATACTTTTCTCCTTATGATTACCATTCTGCTGTTTTTGGCAATGTATATCTCAGGTATGATTATATTTGAAGAGGGTGGATTTGCAAAACCTCAGATGTTTTTAAACCTCTTTATCTCAAATGCCGGACTTCTGGTAATTGCTGTTGGACAGACAATTGTAATGATTACAGGCGGTATTGATATTTCAGTAGGTTCTGTTACCGCTCTGGTATGTATGGCAGTTGCAAACCAAATGGAAAACCACGGAGCCAGCGCTTATATGGCTGTTGCAATCGCATTAGGAATCGGGCTTCTCTATGGTATCGTACAGGGATTTCTGATTTCTTATCTGGAGATTCAGCCATTCATCGTCAGTCTGGCAGGTCTGTTCTTTGGAAGAGGACTTACTTCCATGATTAGCACAGATATGATTTCTATTAAGAATGAGACATTCCTTGCATGGGCGAAATACAGAATTTATCTTCCAATTGGATCATACAGTAAGCGCGGGAAATTTCTTCCGGCATACATATATCCTACCGTCATAATTGCTCTGGTAATTGTATTTATTATCGCTATTATTATGAAATATACAAAATTCGGCCGTGAAGTATACGCAATCGGCGGGAATGCACAGAGTGCCATGATGATGGGATTGAATGTCCGCAAGACTAAGTTTAAGGCATATATTTTAAATGGTTTTCTTGCAGGCTGCGGTGGATTCCTGTTCTGCCTCAATAGCTGTTCCGGATTCGTGGAGCAGGCAAAAGGCCTTGAGATGGATGCAATCTCCGCTTCCGTTATCGGCGGTACGCTCCTCAGCGGCGGTGTTGGAACACCATTTGGAACCATATTTGGTGTATTGATAAAAGGAACAATTTCCAGCTTAATCACGACACAAGGTTCCCTGTCAAGTTGGTGGGTACGTATCGTACTGTCGGCACTGCTCTGCTTCTTCATTGTATTGCAGGCAGTCATTGCAGGAATCAAGAAAAAGAAATAGGCCTCTACATTTTTTTCTAATATATTTTATAGTAAACGAAAAAAACGCTTGCGTTTTGCTTCGTTTACAGCGCCGGGTACACGCTGCAAAGCAGCATGCTTCCTATGTGTATCCGTGCGCATCTATATAAAAGGGCACCATTTATATGGTTGCCCTTTTAAGTTATAGGAGTTTTTTGTTTTCGTGCGGGGATTAATTTTCCTATCCCTATAAATAGTAACTGCCTTGCTAATTCAATGATAGCGCCTGCAAAGAAAACGAACATCATGATAGAAACAATACGTATCAGGTTAACCGTTAAATCAGAACAGTCCATTTTAGAAAAATCAAATTTGCTCCAAATAAGGTCGCGCATATATTCTAATTCATGGATGGCATAAATTCCTATCGTAGTAGATGCGATAACATTGACAACTCTGCTGTAAAAATGCAGGTCTTTAAAAAATGAAAGTGCAAATACTGCTGTCAACACCACAAGTGGATTGGCATAGCTCATAGCTACATCTTCATACGTCAGAAATTCATCAAACCGGGTCCAGATAAAGTAATTGATGATTACGCAGAAAAAGGCCCCAAATAAATATAAGAATTGTGGTATCTTTCTTTTCTTCCCATATAGCCCAATATAGCCGCCTATCATATATATATACATAAAAGAAAACACATTCTTGCCGGTAAACAGGCCATCATGTCCATTATCGCGCAACACATCCCAGAAAGGCTCCAAATTAGACAGGCACAGCCATAAACTCATTACGACGGACGTGAGGATAAGCAGTATCTGATATTCATATTTCGTTATTCTCTGCAGCGCAATATTCATAAAAGGGGCAAACAGGCATAACAAAATGTAGTCTGTTAAAAAATACCATTCCTGTGAAAACAGCGGAAGAAGCATTTTTCCGACAATAATAGGAACCGTATATTCTGTCTCAAATACGTTTCTATTCGCAAGTACAATTATTCCCAGTACAACAGAATAAAAGAATATTGTGGCATATAAAGATAGGACTCGGCGGTAAGATTTTTTCAAATCAAAGGATGAATGAACCATAAAATAGCCTGTAATAATAACAAAAATATTGACCGCTGGGCGGAAAAACAGCCTCATAAAATGGGCACTGGACCAGACAATCCCACCTTGCTCACAAGCACTGTCAAAATATCCTCCATAAACAAAAATGTGGACACCGATTACCATTAACATAGCAAAAATCCGCAAAAGTTCAATGCCGGAATCCCTCTTTTTTTTCATGTCTCTCGCCTCTTTTCCAAAAGATAAACGAGATTATACTATCACAAAAATTCATCGTTTGCAACGGGTATTTTAGAAAATTGTCCGATATTTATAGTCGGTTTTACGTTCTTCTTATAAAATTTCAAATTCATCATCTAGCAGTATCCAATTTGCAAGAAAAAGCCGCATTAACTGCCAGTACCCCATCCCCCGCAGTGAAAATTCCTTAACCAGATTAAATTTTGCTCTCATACTCCGCACATCTTCAAACCAGACTTCGTGTTCCACACCATTTTCAATATAATTAAAATATGGCGACTGGGCCTTTTCATCAAATCCAATTGCCACGCCGTGTTCTATTGCCAACTGAACCGCCTGAACGTTGCCGATTGTACTTGCTTTCGTTACTCCTTTTTCATATGGCAGCGGCCAGTCGTATCCATAATTTGGAATGCCAAGATTTATTTTATTAACCGGGATTTCCGTAACTGCATACTCGACAACCTGACGGACTTTGTCAATTGGAGCTACGGCCTGCGGTTCACTGTACGTGTAACCCCACTCATGCGGTTATAGACGTTATAGTTTCTTTTTCTACACTATGTCTGATAAATATATGGCAGTCATTTTGCGGCGGGCCGGACAGCAAAGAATAGGAAACCTAAAGTCATGAAAAAGGATAAATTTCATAAGATGTAAAAATGTACAAAAAGAGGTTATTTATGCAGGAAATATATAGAGATGGTAATGCGGTAGTAATTATTAGTGACGAATGCTGTGTAACCAGCCAAAAGGAGATTGATTATATTTTAAAAAGGTATTCAACAATCGTTGCAGAATTAAAGGCAAAACAATTAAGTATGAAAGAGGAAGAGGAAAAAACGATGGATGGTTAGCGGAATTATGCAGTTGGAATATGTTTAATTGGGATATGAAATATTCTATTAGTAATAAGGAGAAATGGGAAAATAACCTTGTAATGCAATCTGAGAATTGTCATAAAAGAAAGAATATGATAAAATATTGGCGAGGAACAATCGTGTTGCAAGGTGGTAGCCTCCCAAAACTTCATGCCCGGTTTGCCGGGGTACATAAGAGGGGAGGTGGCGCAAATGACAGCTTTTGAAATCATTTCGATTTTCATAGGTATATTGGCTTTGTTAATTGCCTTTGGTAGTTTTGTTATAGCGCTGCTTGTCTTACTCGATAAGAGGAACAAGCGGAAATAAATAAGCCTACCTTGTACTTGGCGGTCTAGGTAGGCATAAAAACTTATCTCGGAGGTCAACCACTTTGTGGGCGGTTGTTTCCTCTTTTGTATCTGTAATATAACATATTCCCTGAATAAATTCAAGAAAAATTTCCGTTAATGCAAACCGTTAGGGGAGTAATAGACTATTGCCAAAACAGAAGCAGGAATAATGAGGAGAAAGAATGATGGCAGGAATAAGATATGTACAAATGGATGATAAAGCTTTTTGGTATAGCCTTGATAATCATTTACCAGAATCAGAGTATGCAAATAAGGTTTACAATAAGCAGGGGTATATATTAACAGAAGGTAATAAAGCAATTGGTTTGCTAAGGTATAATCTTTTTTGGGACAATACTCCATTTTGTAATCTGCTGATGATTGAGGAAAGGTATCGGGGAAAAGGTTATGGCAGGCAGATGATGGAATACTGGGAGAAAGATATGAAGGGGCAAGGGTATGGCATGATATTGACTTCCACACAGGTGGATGAAACAGCCCAGAATTTTTATCGAAAACTAGGTTATAAAGACTGCGGCGGTTTTGTAATTGATATTCCGAAATATGCACAACCGATGGAGCTGTTATTAGTAAAAGCAATTTAGGATGTGAATTTTGGTGAAAAAAATTTCCCAATTTCGCTACTTAAGTCAAAAGTTAAGATGTATGGTACTGTATAGAGAATTAAGCTATAATCTGATAAAGTGTGAGAAAGGAACATTGATATGGCAGTATTTAAAAATGAAATACCGATATTAGAATTTGATACAGAACAAAGTGCAGTTATAGTGCCAGGACATCATTCTGATTATAAATTCCCACAAAAGGCAGTAATGCTTTTTATGGAATCTCAAGTAGATGATTTCGCAGCTCAAAATGAATGTGAAATGGTTGGAAGATTCGTAAGTGTTACGAAGGAATTTTGTGTTTATAAAACAAAAATAAATAGTATAGATATTGTATTTGTACAAGCCCCTCTTGGAGGGGCGGGTGCTGTACAGATTATGGAGCAGTTAATTGCAGGAGGCGTGGAAGAAATAATAGCTGCAGGATGTTGCGGGGCTTTAGTTGAAGATACGGAAGGCTCTTTTTTTGTTCCTACCGCAGCGCTTAGGCAGGAAGGAACATCATATCATTATTTACCACCTTCGCGGGAAATTGAATTAGATTCTGCTCCAATCGAAGCAATATGTAAAGTATTAGAAAATGCAGAGTTAAGTTATAGAACCTGCAGAACATGGACAACAGATGGATTTTACCGAGAAACAAAAGAAATGGTTCGGTATCGAAAAGCAGAAGGATATTCCGTTGTAGAAATGGAATGTGCATCTTTGGCTGCTTGTGCAAAAATGAGAGGTATTTTATTTGGACAAGTGCTTTTTACTGCAGATTCATTGGCAGATGTTGATGCATATGATACAAGAAATTTTGGAAATGACTTCTTTGCAGCAGCTATGAAAATTGCAATGGAAGCAATCACGCAGGTGCAGCCATGAAATCAAAAAACGGAATATTGGATTGTCAGTATTGGGTTAAAAGATTTTATTCTCGCGTACGCGACGAGCCAAACACAATGCTTGCAAGGAACTGGAAGTTCCTTTTCACTTGGCAGTTCTAAGTGTCAGTGGCACTTGTTTAGAACGGACCGAAACGGAGTGTAGACCAAATACCCCGCCCCTTGTGGCGGGGTATTTGACTTGACCATTGGAATTTTGAAAAATATTAAATGGATACCACTATAAAAAGTCCTAAAGAAAAATTTATGCAATTAGCAGTTAATGAAAGGCTAAAAGCAGTAGATGTGTTGTTTTCTTTTTTGCAAAATGTGAATGAAAAAGGATATATTGCTGTTGATTTTTATGACGGTAGTATTATGTACGATTTTTCAACAAATAGGACCACGATTTGCGACATTGATTTTTTTCAAAAGGTTCCCGTCATTAATGATAGAGGGACTGAGTGGTTTGGGACAAAACGTTTCAAAGCACCTGAGGAATATATCAAAGGTAGTGTTATTGATGAACAAACAAATATTTTTACACTTGGAGCACTGATTTTTGAGTTTTTTGGGTTCTTTTCTGATGAAGAAATCAGACAAAGATATTGTAACAATCAATTTCGTCCATGTTCATACTCTAATTGGCAATTGAATAGTGAAAGTTACCAAGTTGCAATTAAGGCTGTAAATTCGTAAACGGTAAACCACAAGTACCTTGATATTTTTAAGCCGCATTTGCGGCTTATTTATTTTCGATTTTCATATGAC
>RAYF01000056.1 GCA_003611745.1 bacterium D16-36
AGGATTTCAAGCGTTTTCTTCACGGGCTATCTTTTCCGCTACCGCTTCTTTGATGCAGCCGTTTACGGATTTATCGCTGAACCTTGCCCCACCGTCTAAAGCCAGCGGGATTGCGGTAGCTATTTTTTCATCTGCAGCTTTTGTTATAACTAAGCACAGCCTTCACAATGGCCTGTGCCACTGCATCCTTATTCTTCTTATACAGCTTTGCATCATCTTGGTCGTCGACAAAGCATATCTCAACCAATATTGTTGGTTTGCTTGTCCTTTTTAAGATGTACAAATTATCGCGGAATTTTACCCCACGGTTTGTAAATCCAAGCTTAGCTATCTCTCTGCATACCAATTGGGCAACTTTATA
>RAYF01000057.1 GCA_003611745.1 bacterium D16-36
TAATTTGGCGTCGTCTTGGTCGTCGACAAAACATATCTCAACCAATATTGTTGGTTTGCTTGTCCTTTTTAAGATGTACAAGTTATCGCGGAATTTTACCCCACGGTTTGTAAATCCAAGCTTAGCTATCTCTCTGCATACCAATTGGGCAACTTTATATTTCATTGTCTTTTTCGTTTTCGAATAATCCGCATCATCCCCGGCAACCGGGCAGATGCATACCTCCACGCCCTTTGTCCTGCCGTCTGTCTTGGAATGTTCACAAGCATTCATGTGCAAAGAGAAATTAAGGCAGACCCCTAATACCTTCTCAATTTTATTTTTTATCTTGACCAGCACATCATTCTGGCTTTTCCCATTATTGACCGTGCAGTTCACGGCTTCTATCTTATTTTTCTTAAAGAGCCGGATAACCTTCCTGCAGATA
>RAYF01000058.1 GCA_003611745.1 bacterium D16-36
ATGCGCGTCTCCTTGGATTCATCCAGATAGTCAGACGCACCGCACGCTATCCTGCCCGGCCTGTTATGCCCGGCATGCGCTGTTACCTTCGTGATTTTTTCCATGTTTCACCAATCCCTTCCAAAAAAGGCCGGCACCTGCAGTACCAGCCCATGTTTTTTAATATTCCAAATGTTTGCTAGTCTTACTCAACCAGAACCCAGTCCTCTGCCAGAAGGTCGCCAACGGAAGGCACCCACATGGAATGCGAGCCGTCCTCCTGCTTTATCTGCAGGTATGGATTGCATTTGAACAAATCCCCTTCATTTAAGCCCCATGCCTCTGCAGTCTGCTTATTGCATGGAATCCCGTCTGGGTAGCCTTTCTGGTACACGGCAAACATGCCCTTCCCGTTCCAGCCCTCACGTGCCACTTTGCAGCCCTCTTTCAGGAGTTCCAGCGCAATGCCGAAAGTCATGCCCATGCAGTCCCTGTACGCATCCTCAAACTGTTTCTTAGGGGACCAGCTCTCATAGCCGTCCTGATACTTCACCAGATACCCTTCATCTGCAGGGTTTTCACCTTCCGGGATTTCCCATCCACGGTACTTATTATAGGCTCCCCTGTCCATTGGCTCCGCCTCAATCATCTTTGTCCCGATATACTCTTTCATCTCCTGTTTTACCTCGCTTTCTTTTGTTTTGCTTCCAACTCCGGCAGCCCTTTCAGTGATATCAGCAGGGAAGTCACCCCGGCCAGTGCCGCCGTACCAATGACAGTTTTCCAATCAACCGCTGTTATTGTTGCCGCCGCCGGGATTAAGGCAACCGCTGCCTCCGCTACTGTCTTTACTGCCCTTACACCCGCTGCTTTCCACCATTTCTTATCCATATAAATCCTCCTTCTTAGTACAGGGCATCTACGCCCTGCTCCCTGATAAAATCCCTGTGCCTGTTCTTTACCTCCGTGGCATAGTCCAGTGCCGCGTGCATGTCACCATTGCAGTGCGCATCCGGGATGCGCTGCACCGCCTTTGCCGTAGCCTCCCCCAATGTGATAGCTGCCATCACGCCTTCAATAACAATTGCCTCATTCTTGCGCCGTGCCTTTTCCTTACATTCTTCCTCTTCCTGCCTCTTAGTCAGTTTCCTGTTTAACCATCCGATTCCAAAACTTGTTATCGCCGATGGGATACCTGCAGCAATCAGAACTGTTACCAGCATGTCCATTCCCCTTCTCACCTCCCTTCTAAGGGAACCCATGAAAAAAGAGCCTCCCGGCCCTTACCCCTCATAGTTGTCACCTGTTATCTCCCCATACTGCCCTGCAGTAATCTTCCTTGCTTTGACAAATTTTGCAACATCTTCCTTGCTGTAAATCCCGTTGTCGTAAAACCTTTTTACTATATTAAACATCCGCTTCACCCCCTCCCATCTGGTTTAACAGGATGGTAGCGAGCACCTCATCCTGCTCCTGCTGTTTTACCGACTGCTGCAGGAGCATCTCTGCCAGCACTTCATCCTGTTCCTGCTGCTTCGCTATGATGTCTGCCTGGTTCAGAAGCATCTGCGCCTGCACCACATCCTGTGCATCCGGCTCCGGCTCTGCCGGTTCTGGGACGTAATCCTCCCACTGCCCGTCCACATACCTTTTATTTGACAGGTCAAAATCTTCCTCCAGCGGGATCATGTCATCTGCAGTTACTTCCCCGCTGAGATGGCTGTCTGAAATTACAAAACCATCCTTATTAATCTGCGCATACCTCATTACATACCACTTCCTTCCTATTTAGTAGAATTCTACAGCCTGCCATGCTAATTTAGTGCCAGATGTTTGGGACGCAACCTGTACTGTCGTCGAATTAACAAGGCGGATGGCATATGGGACAGTATTTGCTTTAGAAATTTCTCCGTTGGTCAGCCCAAATTGGGCAGGCTGCGCGATAACAAATGTTTTGCTTATGACGACCGGGGAAATAGTTATATTGTACAACTGTGTACTAGAGCCAGTCGCTACCAGCCCGCTCTGCACGGATTTTATTGTCTTCAAATTGCCTGTTATCGCAGTTTTTAGCGCATACAGCCCATATGTCCCATTCTCCAGCAGTGATTTGATAGCGGCAGCCGTTGTCTCGTTCGCCCTCCCGCTTATTGCTGACAGAATGGCATACAAGCCATATGTACCATTTTCTAACAGTGCCTTGATTGCGGCGGCGGTCGTCTCATTCGCCCTCCCGTTTACCGCTGATTTTATCGCGTTCAGTCCATATGTGCCATTCTCCAGCAATGCCTTGATAGCCGCCACGGCATCTGCGCCCGCACTCTGGCCAAGAAGCCCCTTTAAGACCGCAAGCCCTATCTCACTGCTTTTCAGCAGTGCCAAGATTTCATCCTCTGTCGGCTTGTCTGCGATCTGTATTGTCTGTTTTGCCACTTATGATTCCTCCTCCCCGTCATCGTAAGTTACATTCAGTATCCCATTTACTACGCTGAACTCTAAGCCTTCCCCTTTGGCATACTTTTTGAATTCCTTTGTTATTACCCTGTTTTCCACTGCATGTTTGCTGGTTTCTGACAGCGCATTATCAATAACAATAACGGATTCCCCCAGTGACTGGCAGATAACCACGCTATCCGGAGATACGTGCAGCCTCAGCGCTATCCTAAGAACCGAAGCAAAATATCCATTAAAAGCCCTTACTTTTTCAGCCTCCTCCTGCGTACTGAAACATACTCCATATAAGACTTCTCCTTTGTCTGGATCATCTGCATAAATGCCGATTTCCGTAAAAAGATATGGCTCCTTCAGGTTCTTGTTTGACACATTAAATTCTATGGCAACAACGCTGTCACTTTCCCTGGTTATGTCATTGATTTCAATATCCTGTACCTTTGCTTTTAAAGATTCCATTCTGCCTATATTTTCATCAGGGATATACAGGCCGCATCCTGTTTCGATCCGCGTAAAGTTGATTGTAACACCCTCCCTTGACAAAAAGGAGATTCCTGCGTCTGTTAATTTTGTCTTGGTAAAATTAGTCATCTGTCTCCTCCAATCCCTCATAAATGATTGCGCCAAGTGCTGCGTATGCCTTCAAATTAATTGTATATTTCTTTGTGTCAATTCCATCCAGGATACTTCTCTGGGCCTTCACCCTCTGCAGGATCGTTAAAAACTTATGGATCATCTCTTCGGATGGCTCTGTCGGGGTAGCTATTTTAAAATGAAAAGGCTCCCCTCCATATTCATACCATGGAACAAATACTGCATCCGTAAATATTCTTTTTAAAAGCTCCTCCTCGGCCAGAACCGTCCCAGAAAACATATAGATCTGCAGCGTTTTTTTTAATATCTCCAGACGCATTTCGTCATCATACTCAGAAGAATAATATGGCGCCCTGAGGGAAGCTGCAAGATAATCATAATATTTCGGGTCAACATGGCCTAAGTCGGACCACACAGACACTTTCCGCATAAACTGCATCAGCTTTTTCATCTGCCTGTCAACCGCATATCCCATTGCCTTATTTTCTATTGTTTGAAAATTAGGCGGCAACGACAGGTAAGTCGCCCCATTGTCCCCAAGCTTCATCAGTTATCCTCCAATCCGCCATATATAATGTTTTTTCCTGTGCATATAGCAATCTGGTTTGCCTCCAGCTTCTGGTAAGACGGGGATGCCACTTCCATCCGCTTTGCGCCGGCCACCCTTGCATATTCTACAAATATGTCTGGGTTAATATCATAGCCAAGGCTTTCATACTGGTTCTGGATATACGCATCCGCAGCCTCTTCTACAGATTCCCGGATTGTTTTTTCTGTATCCTTATTAGAAGAACTTATGTAGTAAACCGCCTCCAGTTCAAATGGAACCGCTTCCGGCGGAAGCACTACAACTTTATCAGTATCCGGGAACTTTTTTAATGATGTCAGGTAATCCAAAACGTTATCACAGTATGCTTTATCAGGGATGATGCCGCCAGCAAGCATAATATAAATTTCAACAGTTGCCGTTTCTTTATCTGTCTCAACGTTTACTGCTATAATATCCTTGCTGAACAGTTTCGTGTAATACACATAGGCATCCTGCGGGCCTGCCACGGAATAAGTGGAAGGGAACAGGAAGACTTTTTCGCGGAGTTCATCACCGCTGTATTCATCACCGCCGCCTGCAGATATGTCTATATTCCTTACATACGATACATGGACGACAGAATCTGCCAGTAAATTTATCTGGCCGACAACATAATCATTTCCAAGGCTTCCCATCTCTGTACAAAAAGCGCGCACTTCCACAGCAAGGCTTCCAGCTGGAATTACGCCGCTCTCTTCTGTAGCAAAAAAGATATCATCCCCGGCTGTCGCCCTTGTCCCAGCTGGAATTTCCACATCGTAATCCAATGCCTCATTCATGCCGAATTCCAGAACACAGGAAGCAGCCCTTAAATTGCTTCCTGCGAACCCAAGATTAGCCCCCCAGTTCCACAGGACGTCATCCTCCATATAACGGATAAAATTCTGGTTAAACAGGTAAGATGCAAACTCATATGCCTGATAAATCTGCCCTGCTATCACACCCAGTTCCAGACGCTTCGGGTTAGCCGGGTATAATGTAACCTCCTCCCCCGTGTACTGCAGGTATGCATCCTGATAATCCGCTATCATTTCCTCCTGAATGCCTTCCAGAGTAATTCCATCATCCTCCAGCATGTCAATCGGCGGAAGCGCCTCCAAATCCTCTATGCTATTCGCCATCCTCAATCACCACCTTCGGTACCATCAGCTCATTCTGGCTTTCCATTTCTATCTCCGTTATATTTGCCCGGTCTTCCCAAGTCTCTACCTGGTCCACCGACTGGTTAAAAAATTCTGCTTCCGACTCCGGGGAATTTACCCCCAGCACATCAGAAGTAATCCCCATGGAACGCATATAGGGCATATCCCCATATGGCGTTGACAATATGGTATCCACACATTCAACAATATCTTCTGCCTCTGCACTGTCTCCAATATATTGGACCATTTTCCTCCCTTCTGGCGCCAGACACCCTAATCCGGTATTTTAATCGCCCATCCCGGCTGCAGCTTGTTTGCACTGGAGATTACATGAAATCCCTTTGCCTTTTTCTTATTAGCATTAAAAATTTTAGGATACTTTGCACCATTGCCATAATACTTTTTAGCAAGCCCCCATAGGGTATCCCCTTTTTTAACAACATATCTGGTGTACCCCTTTTTCTTCTTTTTGGATTTAGGCGAACTGGAAGCCGCCCCGTCTTTTCCTGAAGGCTTTTTCTTTTTTTTGGACTTAATGACTTTTTTCTTTTTCGAATTCCCTTTCTTATACGGATATTCCTTTAATGTAATGCCTGCCATTACCTCTGTCACTTTTCCGTTTTTATAAAATGCTTTCAAGTCGTTTGATATTTTAGTAATAATCCATTTGTAGCTGCCGACCCTTCTGCGCCCAATGCCAAGGGGATACACCCTGCTTTCCAGATTATATTTCCTAAGGAGCAGGAGCTGTTTCCATGGGCTGACGCCATACCGGGCCATAAAATATATATTCATGCTGATTTCATCACTGTTTTTGCCTGTCACCTCAAGCAGCGGCTTCTTTCCCTGCCGCTTATGTTCCTCAACATTGATAGAAGTATCCCATTTCATATCATCAAAGGACTGCACCTTTGGCTTTCCTTTTTTTGTCCTGACATAAAATTCAATCTTCCCGAAATGCCCTACATGCCCCAATTCCTATCCCTCCTCAATGAACCTGATCCGTGGCGCATGGAATTCCATTACCCCCGTCGCATCGTCATATTTCATATATGCACGTCTGGAAAAGCGTTTAAAATAATTTTCCTTCCCAAAAAACTCGGGAAGGTATTCCTCATTAAAAACATGCCCCAGAATATAGCCCTGCTTTTTATTTTCCTGAAACAGCACAACAACAAGCTCATTTACTTTTGGCATACGGTATTCGAAAGAAAAAAATGGAAGCTCCTTCCTTATCATATCCTCGGCGTCCGGGAAAATCACATCGGCGCACCCCTTCTGGTAATTGACAGAAGAAATCCTCCCTAATAAAACCATCCTGTCCACGGCTTCCCTCCTTACTATTTGATATTTGTTACGCACCGGTGGCAGTTAATCGTAGTGTAATAACCGCCCGATTTGCTATGGACTGCCTTGTCGATAAAGTAACGCCCGTCAAACTTCCCAAACCCGGCCACCTCAAACACTTTACAGGCCTGATATCTTGGGTCCCCCATCACCTTAAACGTAGCTGTCACGGCCTGCCTTAGATTTTCAGCAAGCTTTGCCTTTGCCTTCCTTTCTGCGTCTGCATGGGAGTCTGCCGACACGGACAGAAAAAGGGGGCGCTTCCCCTTCTTTCCCGGTACCGTATATTGATATGTAATATTCTTGCCGTCCTTGTTCTGGTACTGCAGCTTTACGCTGTCATATATCCTTGCAACGGAACGTGAAAAATGATATGCGTCCGAATCGCCCAGGTCGCTCTTATTCAGCGTGAAACTTTTCTTCCGCTTCTCGTATTCCGTCTGGCTGTATGCAACAAGCTTGTCATTATACACTTTCATGCTGATGTCATAATCCCCGCAGAGAGAAAAAGCAAACTCCATATCCGTCCTGCCCTCTTGGCTGATTTCGTCAATATTCTGGTTGCCAGCCGTAAATACAAGGTTTATATTTGCCCGGCCTGCTATTTCCGACAAAATCTCACGCACAGATGTTTTTTTATAAGTTTTATTCCTCTGCGTGACATTAAAAGAAGTATGGATTGGAATGCTTATCCCCCTGATATCCACTGTGCTTGGGAATCCCCCCGCTTCAAATTCATCCACAGCAAATTTCCCGCAATACACCGTCCGGTTATCAGACTGTTTCCTCCAGTGGACGACTTTGATGCTCATTTTGATGAAATCAGAACTCTGGGGAAACCATGCGCCTTTAAGCCATTTAAGCTTCCTGTTATTCAATGTAAGGGAAATAGTATCTGCTTCCCCTGACGCGCAGTCTGTCCAGCTAAAAGATTCCATATCATCCGTAAAAACCTTTGTGGCATCCTTGTCGTTATATTTTAAGATAACTGTGCTTTTCCTGCTGTTCACATATTTAGTATCCATCTGGGTCTTCCTCCTCTTCTGGGCTATCTGAAAAATCCTCTTCCATATCCCCGCTGTCCCTCCACTCCGGGACATTATCATCCTCTTCGTTTTTTGCCGTTATTTCCGGACAAAAGATGTCGATTCCATCTTCAAAAAGGTAAATATCCAGATACTGCGGATTGGCGCGGTACAAAACAGGGACATAGGACTCATCGCCGTAAACAGTCCATGCTATGTAATCCCACATATCCCCCTGTTTCGTCCGATAGGTATAGCCGCCCATGGCACCCCCTCCCTTCCTTAATGTGCAAACGAAGTCCTTCCTTTTGACGCAAGGTATGTATCCATCATCTCAGCAAATTCTGCCTGGCTTATCCGCAGAGTTTTTGCCAGCGCCTTCTGGTCGGCATCCCCCTTTATCTCAATAACAGGGGCATAATTTATCTTGATATCAGGCGTACTTTCTGGCACCGTTGCTGCCGCAGGCTTTAACTTTAATGTATCCTGATATATTGCCTTGTCCCTGTCAGGCGATGGGATGTTGCCATACACTGCTTTATTGCCTGCAGGAATCATCCCTAAGATTTCCCCTGCCTGCTGCCAAAGGGTTTTCGCACGGCTGGAGCCATCCAGAGGGATTGCAGCTTCCGGTCCCTCCTCTGCGAAAGTTGTCAGAATCGGATTAAAATAGATACCTCCCTCTGCATTGGAAAGTATCTTTTGGTTTTTGTTCCCGCCTTTCTTTGCAGGTTTTGGGAGGGTGGCTGCTTTCAAAGTTTTTTGCGGCCTGAGCTGTGTCATTGCTGGTTTTGAATCAATTTCAGGAAGGGCGCCGTAGACAATATCCGGGGTCAGTGTTATCTTCATTCCTGCACCAGCCTCCTCCATCCTTTTCTTAACAAGACCAACAAGATTTTCAGCAGCTTCCAGCACTCTTGTGCTGTTATTGTCCATACCCTCTGCCACGCCCTCCGGCACAGCGCCTCCTATTTCTTCACTGGTTTTTACGATTGCCGCAAGCCCATCATCCCCACTGATTGCCTTTCCTAGAAGCTCATAGGCATCATAATCATTGCCAGAAAGGGCTGACAGTGTTTTGATATCCCACATGTTTTCGTTAAGGGGCGCTGATACTTTCATGCCGCTGGATTTTTCCTGCTGTGCTAACTCTTCTGCGTACTCCCTGTTCTTCTTTAACCCATACTCATATAGTTCGCGGATTTCGGGTTTTACTGCATCCATTTCCTCCATTTCAGGGTCTTCCCATATACCGCTGACAGAAAGATAGGACTGTTCAGAAAGATCGTCTGGCGAGATTCCCTGCTCTGACTGCTTCTTAAATTGCTCCCTTAATTTAGCCTCGTATTTTTCCATGGCGGCGCTAACTTCTGGATAAGCATCCTTTATTGTCTGGATATAAAAATCTGACCCATTTTTTAATGCTTTGGCTTTCGTATCAAAATACGCCTGTTTAATCTCTTTTGCCTCTGCATCATAACCCTTCTTAGAAATATCTTTCTTCTTAAGCCTGGCATTCAATGCTGTCATGGATGATTTATATGCATCTTCTGCACCGCTGTCTACCTGTTCCTCATACTTTTGGATGTCTTTAGAGATCTGCT
The DNA here is from genome assembly GCA_003611745.1 of bacterium D16-36. Classification (GTDB taxonomy): domain Bacteria; phylum Bacillota; class Clostridia; order Lachnospirales; family Lachnospiraceae; genus Butyribacter. The sequence goes on from RAYF01000058.1 coordinate 8,732, forward strand.
TAAAATCCGATGCTGTCAAATCCTTGCCGGAATATTTTAATTCCAGAGCCTGCAGTTCCGATTCATTCTCAGCCTCCGTCACAATATCCGTAATATCGCCAATCTTTTTCAGGAGCTCCTGCGCTGTTTTGTCTGTATTAATATCCATGCCATTTTTAACAGCTTTTTCAATCCGCTTATTCAGCCTTTTCTGCAGATGGTCCAGTTCTGCGTCCAGACCGCTGTAGAATGCATCATTCTCCATGCCGATTTTAGAGCCTTTCCCAAAAAGGACTTCCGTTGCGACATGTACTGTATACGCTTTATTGTCAAGCGCCTCCTGCGCATATTTTACATATTGCTTTGCGGATTCTGCATATAGTTCCCTGTCAGCTTTATCAATCTTAAACCCTGCCTTGAATTTCCAGTCAATCCGCTCCATGTCTGACAGGCTGTCCTTCATACTCTCAATGGATTTGTCCGTATCGCCGATTGACTCCAGCATGGCAGAAATTTTAGCCAGCGTCTTTTTTCCGACAATCTCCTGTGCGATTTCATCAAGATCCTCAAGGGAAAGCGATACATTTCCGAAATGTTCTTCCAGCCCAGCCCTTACCATATTGTCATGCGTCCTTTTCGCATAAGCACCAAGCCCGGCAACGGCAGATGCTGCAAGAGCAAAAATCCCAATCGGGGAAGCCGAAACTGCCCCCAGTGAAGTAACTATTTTAGCAATGCCGCTTGCTACTTTGTATGTTCCCATGGCCACGCCGATTCCAGTTATTCCGGAAGCAACCAAATCAAAATTATCGGCAATCAGGCTGCCAAAATCACCTACCGCCTCTCCTGCAGACAAAACCCATTCTTTCATCTCTTCAAAAGTCTGGTGAATTTCAACCTCATTTTCCTTGGCAAAATCTGCTATCCCATCAGAAACAACATTAAAAGCGCCGCTCAGGCCATTTAATACCTCGACCATCTCCCCATCAAATGCATCCGCAAAACTGATTTTTGCATCGTCCATTGCAGACTTCATTGTTTCCGTCGCGCCGGACATGGTATTTGTCATCTTGGCATACATTTCATCCAGAGTGCCGTCAGAATCCCCAAGCTTATCCTCAAGGTCGTCCCATGCACTCTCTGCGCCCTTTGCGCCGCTTTTCACGCCATCCAGAAGGTATGCCATTTTACTGTAGTAATTTGTTCCGGCGATATTTTTCAATGCCTTTGCCTTCTTTTCCACAGTCAGCCCTTCCACACCCTTATTGATTCGTTTTAACGCCTCTTCCATCCCGACGAATTGCCCTTTTTCAAAAATCTTAATCTTTAAAGCCTTCATTTCGTCAAGGGCGTTTTTATTACTTGAAATCCTCGTAAGGATTGCATTCAGGGTGCGCCCGCCTTCCTCCGCCTTTGTCCCGTTGTTCGCCAGTATCCCAAGGGCGATGGCTGAATCCTTGACATCCATTTTTAAAGTCCTTGCGGCACCCCCGCTTTTAATGAATGCCTGCATCAGCTGCTGCGAGGTTGTATTGGCGGAGTTGTTTGCTTTTGTCACCAGATCAAGATATGCCGGCAGGTCTTTTACATCCATCTTCAAAGCACTCATGGAATCCGTAACCAAATCACTGGTCTCAGCAAGGTCAAGGTTTGTGGCAGCGGATAATTTAAGCACCGGCATCAGCCCCTGCGTGGACTGCTCCACGTCCCATCCTGCAAGGGCCATATAGCCAAGGGCGCTTGCGCTTTCCTCTGCTGTTTTTATTGTAGCCTTCCCGGCTTCCCTTGAAGCCTGCTCCATCTTCCTGTATTCCGTTTCCGTTGCGCCTGCAGTTGCCGCAGACGCCGCTAGCTGCTGTTCAAAGCCAGAATATACTTCAATGGAATCCTTGACAACCCCGCCGACATTTACTGCGGCAAATGCGCCGGTAACCAGCGCGGCGGCTTTCTTTGCGGAGGAGGACAGGGATTTTAACCCCTGCCTCCCCTTATTAATGCTGCTCTGGAAACTAGGTTTCGTCCGCGCCCCAAGCAGGACTTCCAGTGCATATTCTTTTCTTGAAGCCATCAGTTATCCTCCTCCCCTTCATGAAGCACATCCGTAATATGCTGCGCCGTCCTAATTAACTCATGCAGTGCAAGGCTTTTAAAGTATCCGATGCTGTCATGGGTGGCAAGTGACAGGCGGATGGCGGTTTTTGAAAAATTCTCTGCCCAGTCATCCCCCACGCCTAGCCGCGTAAAAAAAACAGGTATACCACCGCTGTAACCTTCCACATATCCCGTATGCTTAACATATTGAAAAATTCTACCGGAAGTTTTGTAACTTTCATGGCAACAAACTTTGTATAAGTTGTATCTTTAAACTTATTCGCCGGCACATGCCTTTCCTTTTCCATTGCCCTGTCAAAAATTTCCCCATCAACCGTGGTCAGGTCTAACAGCCCGGATAAATCAAGGGACTTATATTTCCGGCTCCCGTCCCCGTTGTCAAATTCATATACTTTGTCAAAATAAACCGTATAAAATTCCCCATCCTGCCCCCCGTCCTCTTCAGGTTCTGCGCTCCCGCTCCTGTCCCCGCTGGCTGCCTCGTCAGCTGCCGCCAAAAGCCCAGCCTCCTGCTCCACCTCTTCCCACGATGTTTCCTTTTCTGTTATTTCACTGCCCTTCATGGCTTAATCCCCCTTTTTTTATATTATTTCAGCCCGGGAACCTCCTTTCCCGGGCTTCCTGTGCTAAATCAGGCTTTCTATCTCCTGCATGATATTTTCGCCGTTGATGATACATTTTGTATTAAACTTATCAATTTCTGTAATGACTTCGCTATTATATTCTTCTTTGTAATAGACGACCTCTTTTTTTAAGGATGGATTTCCATACCCCCCTTTTTTGAGTTTTCCATAATTAATGGACTTGGTCATCCCCTTAATCGTAATTACCCTCCCAAGGGGCGTTTTATTTAAGGATTCCGTATCAAGGTTTTCCTGTGCTGCCCTGAGGATGATCGTCTTGCTGTCATCCGCTGCCGCCCGTAAAGAATCGGCAGAAATGTTTGTAAAAGGAATCTCAACCTGGACGCTTTTAAACTGCCCCGGTGATGGGGAGTCAACCTCCCCTGCCATTCCGGACAGGGATATTGTTTCCGACATATTCTCAAATTCCGGAAGCGTGACTTCATCCGTAACACCAATCAATTTATTTGCCGCATTCACGCTCCCAAGATATGCGTTAAACAAATTTATTTTTTCTGCTATATTCATTCGTCATCGCCCCCTTCAAACGACGCTTCCAGTATCCCCACGTCATAAGCAAACTCATTTTCTATATATTCCGTAGGCGCATAATCTGCATACCTTGTCCGGAATTTCAGGTGCCCTATCCTGATTTTTTCAATCGGGTTTTCTTCCCGGTCAAAGATAATCTCGCCTCCTGCAATATAATCCGGCGTCAGGGAATTCAGCGTCATATTATATTCCCCCACTATGCTCTGTACCAGCTTATAACTGCAGTTCCTGCCGATGGCAGGGAGGTAATCGCTCTTAAACTTATTTTCCAGATAATTTAACATCGTGACGCCTTTTACCCATCGGTCAATCGGGTCTTTTGAGTATGGGTAGGCAGCCGTGTTATTCCCCCACGCTTTCCATTCCGGGATCTTCAATGCACCGATTACACCGTTGGCGTTCAGGTAATCGTTCACGTCATCCTGCGTCATAATAACTGCAGAGCCATCCGCAGTACAGATGCCGTCAATCAGAAGCTCCATATTGTCAACGGACTCTGACGGGATATTTTTATTGGCTGCGGTGATTGACTGCAGGAGTGCTGCGGCAAAAGCCGAAAACGACAGCACATGCCCTTCCGACTTAACCATCGGCCAGAAAGCCGCCACCCATCTGGAGGAAGGCACATTTTTTTCTTTTATATCCTTTACCTGATAAAAATTCTGTGCCCCTGTTTCCGTTGCATCCAGATCCACAAACGCAATCCCATTAAACATGCCGAATATCCGTTGCACCTTGGCTTCCAATGCGGCGGCAACCGCAGGGATTCTGCTGTAAACAGGCGCTATGACGACGCTTGGGAATACGCCTGTTTCTGGATATACATCATCCAGAAGCTCAAGCCCTGTTTTTACCCTGTTCCTGTCCACGCCGCCAATGATATCCTCCTCCGTCACGCCATCCGGGTTGATTTTGGTATACGTTACATTAATGCTGCTTTTCCCATCTAACGCCCCGTCATCTGTCACTGCAACCACCAGATACCCATTGGAATCAAATGACAGCAGATAGTCCTTTTCCAGTTCATATGTATTAGAATCATCTGCAATGGAAACCTTGTCCAAAAGGATGCCGCATTCCCTCACAACTGCCATATTTTTTACAACAGGCACCACAACGCCGACATCCGCTTCCACATGCCTTGGGTTTGCTGGGTCTAGGACATTAATTACCGTAATCGGCGCTACTGCGTGTTTGTCAAAACATGCATGGATGCTGTGCATTATCGTATAGCGTTCTATCTCATCCGTGAATCCCACCACATCTTCTGCCTGCTCTTTTTCCTCAATCAGCAGTGGGACATTTACCGCCCCGTAGGGGTCTTCCAACGTATTAACCGGGGCGGTCCCAACCACGCACTGTACCAGGCTGGCACACAGATCCGGCTTGACTGCTGCCGTCTTTTTCCGTTTTGTTGATAACCCGTGTTTGTATTTGCTACTCATTTTTCTTTCCTTTCCGCCTGCATGCAGGCATTATAAACTTTTTTCCACATTCGCATAGGCAATGGACAGCACGGAGCCTTCGGCCTGCATTCCCTGCCTTGCCTCCATGACTTTATCCATCGGGACAAACAGGCGGGCAAAATGTTTATCCGCCCTGGCCCTCTCCTCTGCCCTTTCCGGCAGTTCCCCTTTAAAAATTTCATTCTCTTTTACTATACCCGGCACCGTAGGGCCGAGATACATCCTCTGCTTCATACTAACTCCTCCAATCCTTCCTGATTTGGAAGCGGAAGCTTCCAGTTTGTAACTAAATCCCCTTCATAATATGGGTATGGTGCCTGCAGGTTCAGGAATTTCTGTGCCTCCGCCTCCATACTGCAATGTTTTCCGATAATCCCTTCTTTGATAAAATGGGTATAGATTTCATTCATCAGGTACAGGATATTTATATTTCCGGAATGGTTTTTATCCCTGTCCTCAATATTAATGGAGAAATGTATTTCCACATTCCAACCTTCCCTGTCTGATTTTTCCCCTGCAATAATCACGGCAATATAATTCCTCAGTTCCTCATCGTCTTCATCCTGCTTTACCGGGAGGTCCTGCGGATATACTTTGATATCCGAAAAAGCATTCCCCAGCGGCATCATGATCCCATCCCTATCCAAAAATCCCCGGAGGTCTTTTACAATGGTTTTCTGCAGTTCAATGTCTGTCATGGCAGGTTATCATCCTTTCTTAAGCTCTTGGTCTATTTCATGCACCAGCCTCTTTTGCAGCGTTTCTGCTGCCTCCTTCTCAAACCTGCGCATTACCTCCGGGTTGGCAATTTCCTGCGGCAGGGCCGCTGCACCGACGCCGACAAGCTCCTTCGATTCATTGTTTTTACGCCGGAACAGTGCCAGTTCCCCTGTACTTTTGGAAATCTGCACAAACGGCTTCCTGTCCCCGCCGAGTTTTTGCAGGCTTTGGCTCCGGAACATACGGCCTTTGTAGATTCTGGGGTTTGGCCTCCCTTTCTTGTATGAAATGGCCCTCCCCGGAGAAACTGCAACTTTTCCGCTTCTTTCATTCCAGCGGAATAAATTCTGGTGTTCATCCTTATATACCAGTTTCACAAAGGGTTTATTCCTTGCCGCCCTTTCAACGTGCAGGATTGCCTCGACATCTTTTTCCCTGACCAGATACTTCTTTGCTGTTTCCGCCTTGAGCACCTTTTTCCCTGTCACAATGGATCGGTTTGCCGCGCGCGCCATCACAAGGGATGCCTTGTTTTTCATTGCCCCAAGCTGTTTTTCAACATCCCCGATATCAAATTCCAGTGAAACATCTATCATACCTGGTTCCTCCCGAGCAGTATTTTCCACACGCCGCCAGGCTTGCTGATATTGTTGACATAATACATCTTCCCATCAAAATCTACCTCTGAGTTGATAGCCAGTTTCCTCTCCATGTCATCCTCCCGGACATAAAAAAGGACGGAGTGTTTATGCACTTCATCCCTGTATCTGGTATCTGTTTTGGTTTTCCTGATTTCTTCCAGCCCGTCCTCGTCAATAATTACCAGAATCTCTTTTCCATCGATGCTGTGTGTGGAAGCGTAAAATTCTTCATCAAAGAAGCACTCAGCCAAATCTGTGGCAACATCTTCCTTAAATCCCATATTAATTCTCCATTCCTGTTTATGCTGTCGCAGCCTCCGGCGCTGTACTGCCCTTCTTGGATACCTTCTCTTCTGCCTTTGTATCCGGCTTCTCCTTTTCTATGTACCCTTCCCGGAGAAGGAATGCTTCATCTGCCGGACGTAACTTTTTGGTGATGGTATCACCCGGCCTAAATTCCACGCCGTCCACCGTCAATTTAATTTTCGCTTTCATATGTCATCTCCTTTACTCGCCGAATTCCTCTTCCTGATAATTAAGGACTGCCTGCTTTAATTCATCCAGCCGCATATCCTCTGTCAGCCCCGGCATCCCTAACGACTCGCCATATGCAATCACGTCCGTTTTCCGGTTCATTGCATTTATCTCAGCCTCCGTCTTAATCTCAGTCCCTTCCTGCTGCTCCCCGCTGAATGTTTCTGCCTCATTTTCCTGCGGTTCCATGCCAAATGTTGTGATTCCCCCGTCATCAGCCCCTGCTGCAGGTTCATCATAAATATTTGTAATGAGCCAGCTTTCCCAGTCGTGTGGGTATGGGACCGGCCTTGAAAATTCCTGCACCTCAACAGTATTTAATTTTTCATCCGCTACCAGCCGCGGGATGATTTTTTCTGCATATGATTTGAAACTGCTGCCCTGCACAAACGTAACCTGCGCATACACTGTCTCCCCCAGGTTTGGGTGCAGGAACGCAATCGTCCCTTTGGGGAAAATCGGTTTTACTGTCCCGTCCAGATCCTCATACTCCTCTTCATAGGTAAACATAGTCATTACCGTGCCGTTGATATTAATCCTTCCATTGCAGACAACCCCATCCGGGAGCTCTTTCGGATCGATATCCCCGATCTCCACCCTGCGCTTGTTATAAAATTCAAGGAATTCGTTATCTGCCATAAATTTTAACGAGACATCCGATGTCATAACCATATCGGTCGCCCTGACCCCCCGCTTCCTGAGTTCAGAAGCCATCCTGTACAATTCCTCGATCTTCTCTGACGCATTCATGCTTCCAAATTTTTTCCCGGTATCTTTCCCCCAGACATAATAATTCCCGAATTCCTTATCATAAAACTGCAGGTACTTTAAAGAATAATTTACCCCTTTCGCGGCATCCTCCGCCGTCGCGTAATGCTTCATCAGCACTTTGCCGCTTATGATGATTTCCGAGCACATCAGCTCAAGCCGCCTCAAAATAGAAGCCCTTAAGTCATCCATATGCTCTGCCTGCACTTCATTTTCCCTCTGCTCCGGCGTCCGCCCGGATTCCGGTGATTCGCCAAATGCCTTCTTTTCCAGGTCCTGTGCAGTGATCAGTTTTTTCGGGGCAATATACGGCGCCTCAAACTCGTCTGCCCGGTAGCCCTCATTTTCCATTATGATCCCGCCGACGACCGGAACCACGAAAGGCGCAGCCTTCCTCCCCTTTTTCTTTGTTTCAATCAATGCCTTTTCCGAATAATATACCTTCCCATCCGGGAAATAACGGTTGTGAAGGAACTCGATTACCGGATACATCTTTTTGATCGTATTGATTAATTTATATGTTTCGCGTACCAATTGTCCTGCCCCCTTATTTTAAATAAATACCTTTTGCCCTCAGTTCCTCTTCATCCGATACCGTTAAATCTGTACCTGCAATGCAGGCAGATTTCCGGAAACATCCGCTGATATATACCGGAACTGTTACCTCCGTGTTATCTTCGGCATATGCTGTATCCTCTGCCACGATAACGCTTGCTTTGCCGCCCTCGGCATGAGGCATATACGCCCCCTCTGAAAAATCAAGGACCTGCCCCCTTGCTAATACCCCTGCCGTGCCTTCTGGCACAGATACTGTGGCATTATCCGCATCAACCGGGTGGGAATGCCCATAGATTAAGTTGTCTGGTTCCACACTGTATGCTTTCTGGTTTAACTGCATGCCTTTCTCTCCCCTTTCCTTGCATTTACGTAGGACGCCATGTCATCTGACTCATCTGCCGGCTGTTCATCCGCACATCCTGCCCCAACATCGCCTGCCCCGGAATCCTCAGAATCCTTCATGGCATTCTTCATATAGTTCTCTGCCTTTTTCCCATCCTCAACAAGGGACCGGTAAGCCAGCTCCTTGGCGTCCATCCTGTTTTCGCCATATTTAGCTTCATTCAGGGCACTGGCTCCCACGCTTGCAGAGATTGCATCCAGTTCCTGCAGCCTCCCGCGTTCCCCCTCTGCCCCCTCCTTTTTGGCTTCCTCCAACAGGCTTTTGACTTCATCCCCCGCCTCTGGGTGTTCCGCTAAAATTTCTTCCAGTGTCATATTCTTTTTCTCTCCTTCCCCTGCATCTCCTGCAGTGCTTTTTATTTCGGAATCAGCATGGATGCTGTTATCCTGCTCCTTTTGGCAAATGGCGGCATCCTGTGCCTCCTCTTTCCCCTGCTGCCCTGATGTGCTTCCTGCTGTATCTGGCAGGTTACGGCGCATCAAGGCAAGTGCTGCCATGATTTCCTTTGCCCGGTCTTCGGCAATTACAGGCACCTCCGTATTTACAGCCTGAAGCAATGTGCTGCCCTGTGCTTCCGCGCTTCCGCTATCCCTTCCTTCCGGCTCCCCGAATATATATCCATCTATAAAACCATGCTCTATCGCTGTTTTCGGCGACATATAGGTTTCCTTATCCATCATCTCCTGCAGTTCTTCCCTTGGTTTCCCTGTCTTCCTTACATATGCATTAATGATGCCTTCGTTGTATTCCTTCAGCAAATCTGCACAGCCCTGCATCTTCCTGTAGTCACCAGATGCTTCTGTCCTCGTGTTATGTATCATAAAAATGCAGGTGTCTGATGCAAGGGCTTCGTCTGCAGCGCATACCAGAAGGGAAGCGGCAGAAGCGGCAGTGATCACATGGGCAGTTACCTTCCCCCCATATGCCATCAGCGCTGTATACATTTCATATCCGCAACTGCAGATGCCTCCCGGCGAATTAATCTCCAAGACCACATCATCCCCGGCAGCTTCTGCCAGTTTTTCCGATATATCTTTCGGGCAGCACGCATCCCATCCCAAAAAATGGTACACCCACACTGTATCGTTTGATACGATTGGCCCCTTTACCTCAATTTTTACCATCTCTTTCCTCCCTGCTTTCCGGCTGTTTTCCCGCTTCCGCAAGCAGCCTGTTTTCTGTCTTTAAAATCCTTACATTCTCCTCATAGTCGCTGCCATTCATGGACGCACATTCATCCTCATGCGTTGACAGCCCATTATCAATCCGTGCCACTGCCGCATTTACTTCCTGCAGTGGGTTTAAGTGCCCCTGCGACGGCCCGTTCCATGTAGCATTGGTATATGCTTTTTTTATCAGGATATTGTTAAAATATCCCGGTGCACTAATCCTGCCTTTACTGACTGCCTCATTAAACCAAAGTTCGTAGACTTCCTGGCAGAAATCGTCCACAAACCATTTCCGGCGCATCCGGAATGCTTTCCATGTTTCATTTAACGCCCCTTTCGAAGCAGAAAAATTATTGCCGAATTTCTTCAAGAGCACTTCCGGCGCAATTTCTAGCGCTGCGCCTATCTGTGTCGCCATGGATGATATGAATGTGCCGTAATCCCCGGAAGGGTGTGCTGACTCTACTGTATGCACGCCTTCCCCTTCTTTCAGGAAATTAACTGTCCCTGCGCCAATTTTTATCTCATCATCCTCATTTTCCTCAGAAGCATCCGCTGTCCCTTCCGGTTCCTCGCCTTCCCCTGCGAAGCCTCCCATGTCATTCCCTGTTTCCGTTGTGATGAACAATGCGAACATGGCGTTAATGACTGCTGCCATAATTTCTGACTCCGTATATCTGGTAAGCTGCTTGATTGTCTGCACGACCGGCGCCAGAAAAGGGACGCCCCTGTACTGGTCTGCACGCTCTGCATTAAACACATGGAGTATATTAGGGTTCCCTGTTACTTCCCCCCTTTTTTTTACCCTCTTCCATTCCCGTTTTACGCTGCCATATTCCCCGGGAAATATGTTTACAATATGGTAAGCTACAACTTTCCCTTTTTTATCAACCTCCACGCCATTCATTACCGTATTGCCGTTTTTTTCCTGCCTGTCATACCCGTCATACTCGCCGTCAAGGCTGCCCTTCGTGCATACCCTGTCTGCTTCCACGAGTTTCAATCGGAGCTGGTATGGCATATAAGGCAGCTTGTCATCGTATTTTACTAACACAAAACTTTCCCCATTCCGGAGCCATTCATTAAATGCGATTTGCTGCAGTTCGTAAAAATTATTCTGGTCGTTATTATCGCACAGTGTCGATTCCGCCCAGACTGCAAACTCCTTCTTAATCAGCCTCTGGAGCCTGACCGCTTCCTCCTGCCCTATGCCAAGGAATTCATAGTCAATTTTTGGCTTTGGTGCCAGCCCAGAACCGACACAGTTTGTCCTTGTGCTGTTTACCGCTGCAGAAGCAAGCGGCGCATTCATGGCTAAGTCACGGCTGCGCTCCCGTAGCAGCTTCCGGTTCTCTTCAATATCCTCTTTTGCAGAACCGCTGTCCGAATGGTACCGTTTCGCCCAGCTCCTCCTTCTGGATGCAGCCCCATGTGAATATCCGCTGTTTGTAACCTCACTGCCATATTCCGGCCCCATGGCTTTATCTAACATCTGGCGTTTTGCTTCCAGAACATCCCTCTCAGCATCCAGGCGCAGTATGGCATTCCTTGCCCTTGCACGCTCCAGAGCCGTAGTAGGGCTTACGGATGTGATAATATTTTCTATCAGCCCCATAGCTCCCTCCTATCCAAGCGGGACAACCCTTGCACTCCTCCTCTTTGATGTCCCATGCTTTTCCAGTGCGTCCACCTCTGCCTCAAGTTCCTTGATTTTATCTTGCACGCTTTCAAGGTCTGCCCTTGTCAGTTCCCTTGTGCCGATTTTATATGACTGCCCCCTTAAGATTTTTTCCTCCGCATCGTAATACCGCTTAAGCCTCTCCTTTTTCATCTCAAGCCTCTGACCTGACATTGCTATACCTCCATTCCATCCTGTGATTTTCTGGTTCTCCTTTTTGCAGATTTTTTCGCTTTCATGTAATTAATCCCCCTGTTTATTTTTGCTTCCAGCTCCCTCCACACCGGGCGCAGGATCTCACATGCCGCATAATTATAGTTAAATAAATCAAGCGGCTCATTCCTGACGCCGCTTTTCTTTACCCACACTTTTTTTAAGACACCCCTTACTTCCTTGTCTATCTTATGTTCTGAGGTAAGCCCCTCGTAATATTCCTTGTCATACCCCCTGCCGGGATTGGATGGGAAGTGGCAGTAACCCTCACCCGGTTTTTCTATGGTAAGCCGTTTTGTGATGTCCTCCTTCCCTGCATCTACGCCAAGAATATGTATTACAGTGGAGTCCACAACAATCTCCTTCCCGTTCTTCGTTTCCTCCTTAATGTCCACCTTGGTTCTCTTATAAACCAAAGGAATATCCGCTTTCTGGGCATAACCTTTGACGCCATATACACGTTTTCCTTTTTTCTTCATGTATTTTACCCATTTGTATGTTGCATTTGTGTAATGCCCCCCTGTGTCAATGGCTGTTGCTGCAACATTTAATTCCCTCCCATCCCTGAAATAAAATGTTGTCTCCAAGTATTGTTCTAACTTATCCCATACCTCTCTTTTTTCCAAATCGCCATAAATCTCTGTTTTATAAATCCCCCATGTTTCATAATCCCTTGCCCAGCCCCTGACTTCTATTTCAAAACGGTTATCCTGTACATCAACAGAAGCTGTCAGGAGAAGTACGCCGTCCGGGATGTCCGCTTCGTAATGCTCTGCCCTTGCTGCCAGCGTTTTATCATCCACGCCATCTTCGTCTAACTCTGTCTCCTTCCAGCTTTCCCCAAGCACCGTATTGATGAAAGTTTTTAAATCGTTCGGGTCATGGTATTTATCCAGTTTTGCCTTAGCATCTTTGAAATCTTGTATAATCTCTTTCCATGAAACCCATGGGGAAGTCATTTCATTGAGATGGAAACTCCTGTGGTGCCTCCTTTCCGGATGCCCTGCTATCCATTTATGCGGTGATTCCTTCCAATCCATTTCCGGAATCTGCTCCTTGCAATTAATGCATTTCATGGAGACATTGGAAAATACCACCCTTTTAAATTCATAGGGCTGCCATACCCCGCAGCATGGGCACTGCACACACCATTCCTCGGCTGTCCCTGCATTGTATGCGTCTTCTATCTTGCTCTTCCCATGCACGGTCGGGGTAGAAGTCTTGATCCGCTTCTTATTCCAAAAAGTTTTAGAACGTGCCTCAGCAAGCTTTATCGGGTTCCCCTCTGTCCCGGCAGACTCCGGGAAACGGTCTGTCTCGTCCATCCATACCACCCGGATAGGCATGGAAGACAGTGACGCCGCAGAATTGGCCCCGGCTACCACAATATGCCCGCCCGGATAGCCTTTGAACAAAATTGTATTATCGGAATCCTTAGCCTTTGCCGGTGCAATCTTTTCCCTGAGCGCCGGGACGTCACGGATCATGGCGGCCAGCCTTGTTTTAGAGAACTTTTCACCCAAAGTAAGGGTAGGCAGCACAAGGAGCTGCGTTGACGGCTCATGGTCTATATAGTAGCCTATCCCGCAAAGGATAATAGTAGTTTTCCCAACCTGTGCAGAACTCATGACGGAAACATTTGTTATATATGGGTCTGTAATGGCGTCCATGATTTCTTTCTGGTATGGCACGCTGGATGTGCTAAACCTTCCGGATGCATTCGACCCCTCCGGCAGCACCATATTCCTGTCCGCCCACTGGCCAACTGTCATATGTTCCTCCGGCCGGAGTATTTTTGTCAGCGAACAGATAAAACTTAATGTATGCCAGCTGACTTCTTTATTCTTCCTTCCCATCCAAATCTATCTCCTTGATTTCCTCATATCCCAAAAGATCATCCTCGTCAAACTCTACATGCTCCCTGGCATAATAATCTGCCGGGTTGTAATTCGCCAGCTCATTCAGTGCATCTTCAATCCCTATCCTCAGGGCATCTGTTATCTCCTCTTTTGTCTTTTTCCAGAGCCTTGGCGCAATCCCTGCAGGAAGGGCCAGCATCTTTGAGCGGAATTTCGCGAACATGTCAGTGATAACCCTGCCCACATCCTCAGACTTGTGCACCTGCCCTTTAATAAGCTGCAGGTTAATCTCTGTTATCATAGATTTTAAATGCTCATGTTTTGCCTTCTCCTGCTCCCAGTCCAGATTACCCTTGTCAAGCTGGCATCCTATTTTTTCGCCTGCTTTTGCCAATTTCAAGTTTAATATATAATTCTTGACAGACTGCAGGAACAGGTACTTCCCATGGCTGTTCCTTACTAAAATCCCCTCCTCTGCCAGATTCCGTACCTGACGGTCCCCTACGCCCAAAATTTCCGCCATGACTTTTGCTGGGACTGTCACAACAAAAAGCTCCTCTGCATTCTGTGTATCTGCCACCTATCATCACCTCCCATCCGGAAATGGCACCTTCCATATTTTCATATAAAAAACTAGCGCTCTGCTGGGCTTCAACGGGGCGCAACGCAACCTATGTAACCAAAAGAACCTATTGTTATCCTTGTAACCATGCGTATTACTGCCCTGATTCTCTGACTTTTTATTGCTGCCCCAATCAGTAGTCCATATTTATGCCCTGTTGCTGTACTTTCTGCTACGTTGGTTAGTTTGACATATCTATATATTCTGTCAAACTCGAAATTTTCTGATATTATAATGTAGCTTTTTTATTTTTTCTTTTTGCTTTGACACTGTTGCAATATGTCAAACTGCCTGCTATCTGCTTTTTGCGCTTCCGCTTTTTACAGCGATATCACGGGAATCATCGGTAGCTCAAGCTGTTCATGGCATCATCCATCACATCACGCGTAATCCCTATATAGCGCATGGTATATTCCTGTGTAGCGTGGTTCAGTATATGCTGTATCATCACGATATCGTGAGTTTTCTGGTACATATGGTATCCAAATGTTTTCCTTAACGTATGGGTGCCAATAGCATCCAAGCCGAAATGCCGCCCTGCATTCCGCAAGATATTCCACGCCTGCTGCCTTGATATCGGGCTGTTGCACCCCTGCCTTGAACGGAATAAATATTCGTAATCTTTCATTGGCATTACATATTTTGCCAAACTTATCCTTAAATCTTTGTTCAGCGGAAATTTTCTTTCCTTCCCTGTTTTCTTCTCTGTCAAAACAATCCTATTCTTTCCACGGACATCCCTTACCCGTAATTTTAAAATGTCTGAGATGCGAAGCCCAGAATAGATGCCAAACAGAAAAAGGATATAGTTTCTCTCTGACTGTTCCCTCAGATAATCCCCTATGTCCTGTACCATGCCTTTATCACGTATTGGTTCCACTTCATTCACACACCTTCTCACCTCACTCTCTCACTGCCCTCCTTCTCTATCCCCACGCAAAAAACACAGCCCGTAACGGGCTGTGCCTAAGGAGGAAACTATGCATATGGGAAATTTTGTATCTTGCGATAGTTTTTTTATTTTATATTCTAGCAAAAAAAAACCGCCAAAACCGCCGTTTTGAAAATTTTTTATGTTTTTTCTATAAATCTGTCATGTTTCTGCCTGCAACTGCTTTCAGTGTATGCCTTTTTTTCGTACAACTCATTCATCCGATGCGCCACCTGCACCCATGTCATATCCTCTATGTAATACAGGGTGAGGATATTCTGCATTTCTATGTCACTGACGGATGCTATGTATTCTTCCACTTCATTTGTCAGATGGAGCAGGCCCTCTTCCTGCCTGTGCAGGATTTCTTTCCGGAGTTTTAACTGGTATTTCGTTTCTTCATATTCCGGGACCGGGAACCCGGTAACCTTTGCCGTGCCTAACGGTTTCCTCCCCCTTTTTCCCTTAGTCACGGTATCGCCTACAAAGCCGTAGTCTGTATGCTCCAGCTTCGCTATCCTGCCATCCAGTTTTCCTATGGTTCCGCGCAGGCTTTTTATGCGTGCCACTGCGTCAGAATATTTCTGTAATATTTCCTTTTCCACTCCGCTTTACTCCTTTAAGATCCTGCTGCCAAATGCATCCGTTTATCCTGTTGCCCTGCTGCCGTCCGATTGGTATGCTTCCGGCCGTGGCTGCCATGCAACGACATACCCATCCATATTTTCCCCGCCATTCCACCAGTGGCCGTTCCCGAACTTATAATGGCGGATGTCTGTCACATCCCCACTCTGGAATGTCACCTGATATCCGTAAAAATCCTGTGTGACAGGGTTTATCCCCTCTTCCGGGTTCTTGTCCCTGCACGGAATCCAGC
Source organism: bacterium D16-36 (assembly GCA_003611745.1). Classification (GTDB taxonomy): domain Bacteria; phylum Bacillota; class Clostridia; order Lachnospirales; family Lachnospiraceae; genus Butyribacter. Next base: position 24,437 of record RAYF01000058.1, read on the forward strand.
CGTTTGTATACATCTGGCCATACAGGAGGTTTACGATTTTTTTCTTTGACTGCTCCGGTACTGTACTGTTCTTTATTTCTGCGATACATTCTTTTAATTCCTGTCCTGTCACTCTATGCCACTCCAATCTATTGCCTGTCCACAATTTTCACAATGCGGCAAGTATCTGCCGCCATATTCATCTTGACAGACAATCCAGCCGCAATTTGGGCAGCAATCGTGATTATACTCGTCTTTGGCTGGTTTCTTCTCCCCCTGCCTTTCCCTTGCCTCCCGGCACTCCTCGACTGTACCGATTTCCTCATATGCCTTTAATTTCTCTGCAACCTTCAAAATCTTCATAATTTCGCTTTTCTCACAAGTAATGTCTAAATCAAATGTAAAAGCAACACCACCTTTATCGCTTGTCATTGTTAATCTATCCGTCATTCCGCTTCCTCCATAATTATAATCTTGTCTTTTGCCAATGCATAGCCATATTCACGGTTAGCGCCACATGATTTTTCCCAGCCGCTCAACATATAAATGCTGCCGCACATACCAAGCATGGTAAACGCCATTTCCATATATTCCTCATATGAGGTATCGTTTGGCATAGCAGAATTAACTGACACAGGATTGATAACCGAATACCCTTGTTCCTCCAATCTTTTCTGTGCTTTTGCGAAACGGTCTATGTAGTCAAAAGTTCCCGTAATTGCTCCGCTGATATAAATTCGTTCTTTTATTTTGCACCCTCCAATCTATTCATCCGCAACTCCGCCAGACTTGGCAATTTTAATGCCTGTGCCGCCAGTCCTGACAACTTCTATGGCATCCACCAGCATGGTATGCCCGATAATCGCTGCCATGTACGACGCATCCGACACGTGCCTGTATATCAGGGCAGTTTCTTTTTCCAGCAGGATTTCAAGCTGCCCTAAAACTTTATCCACATCGTAGGCAGCCGGAATGTTTTTTAGCTGGCCGTATGCATTATCTATACTTGTGCAATACCTGTTTGCAAACATAAACTCTGCTACATCCTTCCTTCTGATTAAATCATTTCCCATGCCTGCTGCCCCTCCCTGTTTCTTTTATCTTTACATCAACATGCCCGACTATCTTTTTGAAGTCTTTCAGGACCAGCCCTGATACAGTAACGCCATCTGTTAAATAATATCCCCTAAACTTATCATAATAAATGTTAGTTACGACAACTTCTCCATGGTAGCCATTGTCTGTAACTACGTCACCTACCTTTATTACTTCTGTGGCTTTGTGTATGGCAGGCCTTATTACATTCCTGTATGCCGCTCCCCCGAACACTTTTATAATCTGCTCTGCGCCGCCTTTCTGCCGTATAACCAGTCCATCAGCACAGTTATGCAAAATCCATCTTGCTACAATACACCCTATCCTGTTTATAACCTTATTTTTAATTTTCAATATCAGCATTTACATTCCCCTCCCTCTGGCTTGCCGCACCGCCCAAATTCTATAACCCATACCCATGGGTTAGCGTCCCAGCCAAACTTACTTCGGTCTGGCTTTTTTATGGTGGAATCCCATACAGCTTTAAAACCAAGTGTATAATATCCTCCTCCATCCTCTGACTGATATATTACCGGCCCATCTTCATCTGGGCGTTTTTCCTCATAGCACCGTACTGCCCCTTCCATTTGTGCCTGCTTTTCAGTAATATCCTGCAGCCGTTCCACCCTTACATCCTTTACTTTTAACCAAATGCGCGCTGCTGCCCTCGGCATATGGATAGAGGGATGCCAGCGGCAATGGAAATTATTGCCATCTGCCCTGTAGTAATACTTTTCCTCCTGATAGTCTAAGCTTCCCCTGCACCATGTTTCCCTGACATACAATATATCCCCCGGCTGGTACTGGTATGTCCCGATGATATCGCTGCAGTCTTCCCATTGTTTCGGTACTTCCTTATCATCAAATATGTATTTCCTGCCAGTATAAAATAATGGCTGCGGCTTCATCGCACGCCTTGTCTCTTTCTTCCTGCCGTCCAGTATTGCCTGTACCATTCCTGTATTAAATAATATTGGCAGTATCCTGCTCATTCCAATACCTCACTTTCTTTACTTCACCGCCCATACACTCACCGATTTCATTCTTTAATATCCCACCATGAAGCATCTAGCTTTTCCTCATACCAATCATGGAAAATTTCAGATATTTCCTCGTCCGTCGTTCCATCTTCAAATTCCATGATTTCCTCATATTTTACATTTGCAAATCCAGTTCCAAGATAAAATATAACTTTTCTCATTCTTCCTTTTCTTCCACAATCCCCCTAAATCCCCTAATTCTATTGTACAGGAGATTTGAGGGGGAGTTGTACCAAGTTATTTATTGTATCCATGCTTCTTGTGGTACATTTTCCAAGAGCCTATCAAGTTTCTTTAGTGTGCTTCCATTCCAACAATACTTAAATCCCTCTGTTTCTCCATCTGCATTTTCATATAATTCCTCAATTTCTTTTATCATTTTTAGATAACTCGTATTTTCACTTCGTAAAATATCCATAGCGGATTTTATACAATCGTATCTGTAAGTAAGTCCAATATACGCTTGATAAACTCTAAAACAGCACTGCATTGTTTCAATCATCTTGTCTTTCGTGAGAACTTTAATTTTCTTTACAGCCTCTTCGTTTGCATATGTACTTTCAAAACTTCCCAAACCGTAATAATCGCCCTCGTATGTATCAAATCCAAGCATTTCTCCGCCCTTATTGACTGCCGCGAAGAATAAATCAAAATATTCTGGAATGTATTCATTGCCTAAATCATATTGCATTTGCTCGCATTCTGCGGATAAGGTCGAAAACATCATCTTAAATTCATACGCATCATCTTCATCACCGTCAAGCGCATTAAGAAGTGTTTCATCATCGCTGTCAATATAATACTGCACATCTCCGCATGCTTCTGATATATCCCATAATGAATTTCTTATATCATCAAGATTCAGTCCTTTTGCAATCGGCTTTTTATACCGCAAATTCATTGCTTTTATCCGCCTTGTTTCCTCTGGATTTGTCACTTCCCTATCCTCCTTAACTCCTTATCAAACAAACTGTAAAAAATCCACTTATTCTGTTACCTCACTCCCCAGCCATCCCTCCCAGTCCCCGCAGGCATCCCCACTTGGAAATTCCTGTTCTGTCCATTGATAATCTTCTTTAACCCTGCACAGGAAGGCTGCCAGTTCTTCATTGCCCATACTTCTGATTTTTTCTGCATTAGTTATTTTCCTATGTTTTTCCTTGTAGTTTCCTTCCATGCACATCCTGCATTCGTCGCAGGGCTGCTCTATCCCGTATGTGCAAGCCATAGTCAATCCTCCCATTCCTTATCCATCCATTCCATTTTGCATTCGTCGCATGCACTGTGGCCACTGCTGCCGTCATATTTACATCCGGGGCTGGATGGGCATGCTATGTAACCTACTGTGCATATATCTGCCTCTTTATCCTGCAGGCTTTTTATCAGCACTTCCCTGTTTGTCATATGCTTCCCCCTTATTTTTCAAACTGGTATGTAAAGCCGTCCGATGCAAACGGTTTCTTTACTTTGCCATGGCAGCGGTCAAGCACTGCCTGGTAGCTCATGTGGTTCTGCCTTGCCGCTTCCCTTGCGGAGCGGTAAACTTCGACTTCCTCCCCGCCCTCCGCCACCTTGAACACGCTTTTCCTCCGCCCGGACATATGCCCTGTCATTTTCCCTAATTCCCTGCTGCTGGCAAAGCCTATGTTGTCTGCCCGGTTATCTGACACAATCCCGTTTTTATGGTACGGCACAAGGCTCCTGCCCCGGCTGCCATGCCATGTCTCGGCCATAACCTTGAGCACTGCAACGTCCTTCGCTTTCCCATCTGCCGTTAATTTTACGAACAGCCTGTCCCTTGGGGCCCTGCCCTGCTTCCTGTATGGCGTCATGTCCCGGACACGCCCATCCGGGAACACCCTCTGGATATCCCCTGCCCTGCTTGCCCGGTACTTCCCCCCGTACCCCGGGATGTCCCTCCACCACCCCGGGCCGACATCGGCCGGGATATATGCCTTTGCCATCCCCACCGCCTCCTTTTTCCATATATTGTCCGTTGATTATATAGGCATGGGCATGCTGCCCTCTGGCTATGCCACATCATTGATGCTGAAAACAATCCCCCTGCAATAAGGCTCTCCGTCCTCATAAACCATAAATGTTTCGTGCGGTATCCCGGTTTCGTACGCCCATGTGATTTCCTGTCCGTCAGCGTCCTTTTCTCCACCGCACCAGATAGCCTTGATAGTTTTCTCACCGACGGCTATAGGGGCGTCAGAAACCCTTTCCCCTTTAACCCATGCAGCACCGCCCCCATAACAGCCGATTTCTTCACGGATTGCACCATCAAATTCCATAAGGTCATCAGATGCACCGTAGACAATTACAAATCCGTTTTCTTTCGCTGTTTCGATTTCTTCTTTGGTAAACTGCGGATAACCATATTTTTTTCCGCTGATTGACTTTGCAAATTCTTTTATATCCATCTTTTAAGCCTCCGTCTTCTGCCCCTGCAGGGCTTCCTTTATTTTTATATTCCCTTTTTCCATATATTGTCTGTTGATTGTCCGAACATATTTTCTTATAATCTTATTACCACCCAGAAAGGAGCACCTGCCAATGATTTTATAATTTTTCTGCTATTTCCCTTACAACAGGCACCGTCACCCCATTGCCCGCCTGCTTGTACAGCTGGGTGTCGCTGTTTACAAATGCCGCCCTTTCAAAATATAAATCTTCCCATCCCTGCAAGCGGAAACATTCTTTTGGTGTCAGTTTCCGTACTGCTATGTAACATTGGTATTTCTCGTACCATGCTGCATATACGGCCAAGCCTTCTGATAATTGTATGTAAGCGCCATTTTCCGGGTTACCTGCAGGTGCCGGGATATCAACAGCTACCCCATGCCTGTCCTGGCCCGTCAGTGTAAACATAGGCTCGCCATTTTCTTTAAGCCGCCTTCCATTCTGCCGCTTTTCTGCCCATCCGGGCGTAAGGACCGGCACTGCTATTTTGGGTTCATTCCCTGAGTGCCCATTGCTTACCAGCGTCCTGGATATCCCGCCCGGGAAATGGACTGTCTTCCTCTGGTTGTAATTCTTTCCGGCATGCAGTATATCCCCGTGGAACAGGGTCCCGACACCGGAAGTTTCCCGGGGCCGGCTGCCCACCCCTTTGCAGTACCTGCCCTCTATGGCCCTTGCGTTTCCGGTAATGTTTACCCCTGCACCATAATTTATGTCCATAAAACATTTCACGGCAATACACGGTTCCCTGCCGCCGCCTTCCATCTTATTAAGGCGCGGGGCTGCCCCGCCAGTATCATATATCCGCCCCTGGTTTGGATTCCCCCTTGTGGATGTGGGGAGGTAATTTCCTATCTGCAGAATACGGTTGCCTCTATCTGTTCCTTCGATAGGTAATATTTTTCTGGCACCTTTTCTTCTAAGATGCCCGACAGTGTATATCCGCTCCCTGTTTTGCGGGACGAACCATGCACTGTTGATATTCTGCCATTCGATATCGTACCCGAGCCTGTCCATTTCAGAGAGGATTGACAGATAGTCGAGTCCTCTGTTGCTAGAAAGCATTCCCTTAACGTTTTCATAGATAAGCCACTCGGGTCTGCTTTCTTCTTTTTGTTCTTCCAGCAGTCTAAAAATTTCCCGTACAAGGATGCTTCTGCCCCCCCTAAGCCCTTTCCGCTGCCCTGCAGCGGAGAAGTCCTGGCAGGGTGCCCCGAAACACCAGCATCCTGCGTCGGGCAGGCTTCCGGCATCCACACCCCTGATGTCATCTGCGTACCATTCCCCATTCCTGTATCCCTCCTTCAATATTTCCTTCTGGCGCTTCCGCAGCGGCAGTTTTGACAGCCCCTCCCTCTGCCCCTCTGTTATCAGGTGCATGGAGATATAAGACGCCGCTGCAAATTTATCCAGTTCACAGAACCCGGCACATGTGTGCCCTGCCAGTTCCATTCCACGCCGGAAGCCTCCAACCCCTGCAAAAAAGTCCAAGAATTTCATAACCTTGCCCCCAGTCATCCAGATACATCCTATATATAAAACTTATATAAAATCCCTTATGTCCATCTGCCCAGCCTGGTAATTCATCCAGACAACTTCCGTCCTCGGCCTGCCCTGCTCCGCACAGCTTTTAAAATATTTTTTATGCCAGCCCTGCAGATAGTCATTGTACATTTCTGATTCATAGCCGGATATCATTATTTTTGCGCTGCTGGCCACTGCTGCCCTTAACAGCTCTTCATTATCCCCGTCTGACATCTCATGCTTATACTGCTTTCTGTTTCTGGTACCCAGCAGGTACGGAGGGTCCCAGTACTGGAACACCCCCGGATGGTCAAACCGTTTTATCACTTCCAGCGCCGGGCGGTTCTCAATCTGCACCATCCGCAGCCGCCCGGCAATTTCAATAACCCATCCCGGCAGGCGGCACCAGTCCCGGAGTGCATATGCCTTTTCCCTGCCAACGATATCATTCTTCCATCCGACCTTCCCGCCTGCTGTCCGGAACCCATGCCCCTGCCAGCAGCGCACGAGGAACCCTGCTGCCCCCATGTAAGGATCTTCCTGTCCTTCCATGCAGCCTGTAAACTGTGAATCGTATACTTCCCTGCTGAACGGCGTTGTCATAAGGAGCCATGCCAGCCTCTCCGGGTCCTCCTGTATGCACCGGAACAGGTTCACCACATCAGAATCCAAATCATTCACCGTCTCAATATCAGAGGGGGCTTTATTGAATAGCACAGCCCCGCTCCCAAAGAACGGCTCCACATAGGAATGATGCCTTGGCATCAAATCCACAATCCGGGCTGCTATGTTCCATTTGCTGCCGGGATATTTTAATATCTTTTTCATCCCTAGCCAACCCTCCCTATAATTTCCCTCCTGTCCGCTATCCCTGCCCCTTCCGCCACGTCAAACACCATTTCCATCTGGCCTTCCACATTTTCATCCCGCATCCACCAGAGGAATACATCCCCGCCGGACTTCCAGTTTTTGTAAACGTCATTCCTGTATGCAAGCCCTTTTTCCTCCCTTGCCTGCAGCATCCTGCCAAATGCCGCAATGTACATGGCTTTATACTTAGGGAAATCCGCGAACTCTTTCCACCTTGCCCTGCCTGCCATCGGGCAGCCGATGCAGCCGACCCTTGTGTAGCCCATGCTGTAAAGCGGGTTATGGCAGGGGCACTCGCTGCGGTAGAAATCCCATACCTCGCTGTCTGCCCAGTCTATGATTGGGTTTACCAGAGTTTCCGCTTTTATTTCGCACCGCTCAAAAAGCCGCCTTGTACTGCCATTGTCCGTCAGGAGCATTTTTTCATCTGATATACGGATGGCATCTTTTTTCTTCGGCATAACCGCTTCAAAGCTTTCCCTGTTTTTCCTCATATTGCTTTCACCCCACCGCACCCCGGTCGCTGCCATGCGGCCCCGGGTGCCGGATTCTTTCAGCACGCTGCAGCAGTACCTCATAAACCTTGTCGGCGGCATTAACTTTTTAACGATCAGGCCCCACATGGTTACCCTGCTGCCGTCCGGCTGCACATGGTAATCAATGCTGCACCGCACCCCCTCCTGCTCCAGCCTGCGGAACATTTCCCTTACGTGGTATACTGTCTGCGGAGCGTCTGCCGTCGTGTGGCTGTGGAGCACTTCAAACGGCACGCCGGAGCGTTTGAAAAGCTCCAACATGACATCGCTGTCCTTCCCGCCGGAATAGGTGCATATTAAAGGCTTTCCATAATAACTTAATGACATTTCGCTGGCCATTTTTATCCGCCCGATTGCTTTGCTCTCTTTGTCCATTTTTAATAACCCGGTATTTTCTGCTGATAACCCCCGGCTCCTTCCGCATATTATTCTGTTTTCTGGTTGCAATAACTTTAAAACTGAAATGTGGGTAATTTTTATGAAACAGGCAGAAAAGGATAAACCGAAGCTCTTTCATTATCTGTTTTCATGCAGAATCCCCTTTTATGTCTTTAATCCCTTTTACCAATTCTTTAATATTCTGTTTTGAAATAATTTCTCTCACGCTTTCTTCCGGAAAAGGTATCTGGAATACCCGCTCCTTAATCCTGTTTGTTATACGGTCGTCATAGCTCAACAAATCTAACTTTGAATTGCTTGTAAAAATCGTTATTTTTTTATCCACATACCGATTGTTGATTATCTGGTAAAAGCGTTCACCTATCCAATCTTTTGCTTGTTCTGTCCCAAAGTCATCAATAATCAAAACCTTTGTTGTTGACAAAAAATTTAGCAAATTACTTTCCGTACATTCCGTATTTTGGCCATTTCTTCTATCCCAGCTCGCCTTAATCTCATTTAAAATTTGCAAAGATGTAGCAAATTTAACCTGTATATTTTTTTCATATATCAACTCATTTGCTATGCTTGCTGCCATCCTGGTTTTTCCGCTGCCTTTGGTCTCAGAATACAAATATAACCCCATTCCCCGTTTAGCCATATCATTAAAATTTTTTATCCAATAATTAACAGCATTAACTGCAGTTTCTGACTTGTTTCGGCTTTTGATGTCTTGATAAACTTTTGTATTAAAGCTGTCTAAACGTATTTCTTTAAACGATTCTGGAATGTTAGCAAATGAAAGCCTGTTTTTTGTAATCTGCCTTTGGCGGATTCCACATCTGCATTCCCTGTAATATTCATATCCATCTTTGCTGCATTCCTCCCAGCCACTATCATTGCATATAGGGCAGGCTTTATTGTCCGTTGAGCAACCGTTCAAGCTCGTCCGCGTATGGGTCGTTGATATTTGCCTTATCATTTCTTCCATTGCGTCCAGTTCCATCATCCCCTTCGCTATTTTTTTTCAGGTAATCAACAAACGGCGTGCTGTCAGACAGAAATGTTGATGGGTGCTTTATGTACCTTTCTTCTGTGTGGTTTTTGGCACATTCGTCAGCATATTTTTTAGCAGCTTCGATAAGCTCTACCTCTGAAAAACCGGAATTAAGCCTTGCATTGAACTTTTTAAATGCGTTGCCCTTGTCCTTTTTTCTCGGATATACTTCCCAAAAATCCTCAAACGCACATGTATATATATTTCTTTTACATTCTTTATCATTCTTTATATTCTTCTTTTGTATCCCTTCTGTTGTCCGCTCTGTTGTCCCATCTGTTGTCCCATCTGTTGTCCGTTCGGTTGTCCTATCTGTTGTCCGTTCGGTTGTCCCGTCAAGTTGATATCTCCCATAATTTACAATGGTTACAGTTGTCCCCTTTGATGTCCTGTTGGTTGTTACCATTTGCTCGTTTTCTAACATTTTTAAATATGAACGGACTGTTTTCTGATTCCATCCCCATTTATCCGCTAATTTTATAATGCTTGTCATGAATGAGCCCTGCCTAATAATAACTGCCTTTCCATCAATAAGCATTTTTTTATCATTGTGCATGGCGGACAACAGCAGGTCAATCCATGCCCTTGCTTTGTCATATGGTTTATCATTCCAGAGAAAGCAATCCCTGATTTTTCGGTGGAGTTTTATCCAGCCGCCTTTATCACTCATTGGCAAACCACTCCCTTCCGGTTATCCCTGCTATACCGCTACTTTCCTTTTGGTGAAATGGCTGCCCCTCGGCCTGCCCTTTACATTCCGTGCCCCCTTTACCTTCCCGTCCTGGTTATAAACACCATTGCGTTCCAGTATTTCCTTAATATCCGCAACTGTACACAGGTACATATCCGCAAGGATGCGCTCCTGCATCTTCTGGTACTTTGCTTCCCGGTACAGCCTGCAGATCTCCAGCTCCTCCATCTTATTCACCGTTGCCAGCCTCCTTCCTTCTTTCCGGCAAGCGCGTGGTTACATCCTCGCTGCCGCACTTTGCACATTTTCTGTTTACCCTTCTGGTGCTCCAGTACCCTTTGCCACATGCCCTGCATTCCACCACAAAAAATGGGTCGCTTACATGGTACTTGTTATCCTGTCCCTGCTCCATATGCCTATATCCTCCCCTGCAGGTGCCGTGCCGGGCATCTGCTTTATAAACTGCGGTTTGACGTGCAAACCATTTACCTGTTATAATAATGCCAGTTCTTTGATACAGGCCTTTAGGCTGGGGGCGCAACACCACTATGTTGTGCCCCCGTTTTGTTTTATTAACAGCCCCCAGCACACCGGCTCTGGAAATACTGGGGGCTTGTCCGCACGCACTCAGGGATGAAGATGCGTCCGGGGCTGCACAGTCAGCCTGTGCCTGCTGCATATGCTGAAATGAAAACTCTTATTCTTTATTATGTAAAGGATGCGGCTGCATATGCTCAGCCGAGGCCGCCAGACAGCTCTGACCCTGCCCGGCAGTTCCCCCTCACAGCCCTGCAGGCTGATGGGGGCTATAATAGAGGGAGTAGTCTGCCCGTCATGCCGGTAGCACAGCAAATTTCCTACTTCTGCCCCTCTTCTGTCTAGCTGCCAATCCCTGCAAGCCCCTCCGGGGTTTTACGCCCCCAGTCCGGCGCATAGTACTCCAGCAATATATTGATGGCATCTGCATATGCCTTTATCTTCCCATAGCTTGGGCATTCCTCCACGCTCCCGTATTCCCCGGAAGCATATTCCTGTTTCAAGTCCATTGCTTCAATCTGTGCATATTCTGTTAATGGCTCGATTGCATGGTCCATCTTCACCACTCCCTTCCATATATGTATTTTCCGGCAGCACCTGCCCTGTCAGAGAGCCCCTTTTTTATGCCTGTCAATGAGTTCAAGGATTTCTTCCTTGGAATACCCTTCATAATCCGCCAGTTTCTTCGGGCTGATATGATACATGTTCTTATCATTCCCCTCTTCATTTTTCCACGCTGACCCTATCGGCAGTGCACCAGCAATCAGCCCCCCAGCTACAGAAGGCACTGATATGCCTAATACTTTGGCTGCCACAGGGAGTGGAACATTCCCTTCAACAATCTCCATAATGAACCCTCCTTCGTTATTTTTCCTACAACGTTTTACCTATGTTATATGCAGTTCTCCCCGTACTCCATCTTTGCAAAAGATTCGCATGTATCGTCTGGTTTCCTGTTCCTTAGCCTCTGACCCGCTGTACAATGCCCATCATACGTAGGATAGTAACTTGTCCCGCATCTGATATAATGCTGCGAAAAATTCCTGCAATGCCTGCAGTCCTTCGGCAGCTTACCCCTGTCCCCATACATCTCTTCCAGTGCCCTGAGGCGTTCTTTCAACTCATGATTCTCCTGCTCTAAATCCTGCACCTTTTCTGACAGCATTGGTTACACCTCCTAGATGTAGTATAATAACTTGATACTATTTGCATAAGGAACAAAATGTTCCTCTTTGTTGAGCCCTATTATAGAGGAACATTTTGTTCCTGTCAATAGAACTTATGGAGGTTTTATGGATTTTTCTAAAAGGTTAAAAAAACTACGGCTTATGTTAGGATGTACTCAAACACAAATGGCTGAATTTCTGGGCATCACTGTAAGGGGGTACAGGAATTATGAATTAGGTTCTAGAGAACCAAATTTATCTATACTAATCAAACTAGCAGACCATTTTAATGTTTCTCTTGACGAATTAGTTGGAAGAGAGTTTCCGAAGGATTCTTTGATGGATTCCAAATAAATCCTCAATAGAATCCCATATTTCAAAGTCTCCTTTCCTCTCCCCTAGTTCAATTGAGCGGTAATATCTTTCGCTAATGCCTAAATATCCTGCAACTTCTTTCTGTGTCATGCCCGCATTCTTGCGGGCTTTCTTCAAATTCTCCCTCATATACAGTTCTCCCCATACTCCATCTTTGCAAAAGATTCGCATGTATCGTCTGGTTTCCTGTTCCTTAGCCTCTGGCCTGC
>RAYF01000059.1 GCA_003611745.1 bacterium D16-36
ATGACTGCATCTTTTTCAGCGGATTATCTGCCCTTGTCGTGTAGTAGGAATGGAGTTCTTTGAATTCATCTGCATGGCCCATTTCAGCAGGCCGGCGGTCAGCCTGCCGCCTATTTTGCCGACCTTGATGGTGAGTGCCACCGATTTCTCGCGTACTTCGTCCTGCATGGTAAAACCTCCTCTCTTTGCAGGCTGGGACTAAACTGGTGTGCGCTAAGGCGGAACCAGCAGGCGGCGGAGCAGGTATTTCATGCGCCGGCCTCCTTTCCGCCCCACTTGGTCAGCACCACGGATTCGCCGCTTGCCATGCTGCCCCAAAGCCTGCCGGTGGTTTCGGCAAACTCGGCAGGAGAAGTACAGATATGGTCTGCCCCCAGCATCATAAACTCGCCGGGGCTGGCAAAAAGGCGCTGGTTTGATTGGTTTATTTTTAAGCGCTGGGTGGCTTAACCGTTCAGCAGCCCATGCGCCATGTCGTGGCTGACAAGGGATGTGTAATACTGTCCCATCGTGACAGGGGCGTTGTAGAGTGCCGCCAGTGTCTAAGCCTTGATATTGCCGATCTTGGCGGTGTTACTTTTCAGGCTGTCCATGACATAGCCGATATGTTCACCGTTCAGCTTCAGGAACCGGCTTTTGACAACCTCGGTGAGTACTTCCTGCCCGCAGATACGGACAGATTCCTGTGTGGAGCAGCAGACTTCAAGCATTAACTCCACATAGCCGTCCAGCAAATCCTTGTCCCAGGGGTTCCGTTCCAGAAGAATGTCATAGTCGATATTTTCCAAAATCAATTCGCGGTAGCTTTCCATCTCATCCAATCCCATCCTGCGCAGAGCGCGTTTACCAGCAGGGAAAGAAGCTGCTGAGGGGGTAGGGGGGCGAGATGGATAGATCAGTATCGCTTTTTTCAGTTTTATTTATCTCAGTATTATTAGGGGCGGAAATCCCGCACTCTGAACCGGCGTGGAGGGTTCCGGCTCCAGAATGAAGTTTTTAACGTAAATCCGGGCGGGGTGTCCCTAGCCCTGCTTTTTCCGTTCCATAAGGCCGATGCCCTCCAATTCGCAGAACAGCTTTGTCGCCTTGTCCTTGCCGCAGTCCAGCATGGCCATAGCTTCCTCCTGGGTGAAGTAGAGGAACACTCGCCCGTTATCGTCCAGCCAGCCGTTGCGGGCAGACAGCCCCATGCGGTCAAGCAGCAGTCCGTACAGTACCTTTGCTTCCAGTGATATGCCTTTGTATCGGCGGTCGGTCAAAAGGATTTTCGGGATACGGTAGAAGCTGTACTAGTCAGCTTCATTCCCGTAGTAGTAATTCAGATTCAAAGTTTCCGGCATTTTCAAAGCCTCCTGTCTAAATGAAAAAAGCCCCGGTAATCTGTGTCGTCGGAGCAAAGCGATGTATAACAAAAAAAGCCGCGCAGTAGCTGAACACCCGTCAGTTACTGCGCGGCTGATATGAATAAAAATCGGTATTACCGGGTTGCTGCCCGTTTGTCCTTTATGTGAAATGGTTCGTTATCACCTCCCGGCCTGCCCCCACCAAAGGGCGTTTTTTAATGGAAAAAGAATGGTGGCAAATCCGAAATTCCTCTTTGAGATAGATTGCTCATGAATTTCTCTGTTTTCAGGAAACAACAATATATAGTGATATATACGTTGCTTCATTCTGTATTTAGTGTCTTATGCGCGCTTTTCAACACTTGAGCAACCTTGGTAATAAGGGGTTTTCCGATTTGTCCTTATTATACCGTAAGGGCACACCTTTGCGACCAGCCTTCTGGAAGCGGATGTAGATATTCGGTACATACAGGAAATGCTTGGGCACAGTTCTATCAATATCACAGAAATTTACACTCATGTTGCTGTTTCAAAACAACGTGATATCCTTGCTTCAAAGCATCCACGCAAAGATTTTAACGTTCTTTAGAAAAAAAAACAGCAATCTAAGCGTATCATCTGATTTGCTTAGATTGCTGTTCACACATGTTTCATAAATGCTCTGTCCGTTTTGAACTTACTGTATTTTTATAGAAAATCCTTCATAAATTCCGACAGGCACTTCTTCGCTAAAAGAATATTCTTCCATTGTCTCTTTTTCAAACCTGTATACTGTAACCATTTCTTTCATAGGGTCAACAATCCAGTACTCTCGTACTCCAGCGGTCTGGTATTTAAAAAGCTTTGTAAAATAGTCCATAGCTCTATTGCCAGAAGAGACAATTTCAATCACCCAATCTGGCGCACCATGGCATCCTTTGTCTGAAATCTTATTTTTATCACAAATTATAGAAATGTCCGGTTCTACATAATTTGTGTCATTTTCATTCAGAAAAACAGCAAATGGAGCTGGAAATACTTCACATTCACCATTTTGGGATTCAATATAATCAGCAATCTTTCTACTTAGTGAAAGCAATATCCTTTGATGCCTTGTATTAGGTGGAGCCATATAGTAAATTTTTCCATCAATCAACTCAGCCCTCTCCCCATCTGGCAAAGCATAAATGTCATCTATCGTATAAATTTCTTCTTTCCTTAATGCGTCCATAATTCATTCACCTCCGCTCTTTAGCTTCATTATATCCCATACGCTTTTGAAAAACAACCAAATTCTTGAATAACTAAGTTCATGAAACTGAGCAGACCACTTAATAATAATAGCACTGTTTGCCTCAATATGAGCCAATCCTAAAAATTTGAGGCATTTAGGATACCTCCCTCCTTAGAGAACTCTGTCATCAAATGTGCATTATTTTGTACAAACCCTTTCAAATAATTCATCTCGGCATCAGAATACCTATTCACATCGTCTACTTCTATACTTAAATCGCTTCGTAAAATAATCTGTCCGCTTTGAACTTTTAGTCATTCTAATCACCGCCCACTTCAATATCCTCAAAAAGAACAGGCAACTTCCCAACCAGTATTTCATATATCATTATTGCAACCTCCCGCATTTGAGGATGTGCTGCCTTACTCGTTTCCTTCATTTAAGTTGCCCTCCATCCAGTAAACAATTTTCTATTGCCAAAGCCATGCAATCATAATCATATAGACTACACAATAAATCATATGGATATAAAGTAAAAGGTTCCAAACACGTGTTGCATTCACGTGTTAACAACTTTTTACATCTATAATTAATATCCTTGTTACCCTAATAAGGATATTTCATTATTACTTCTATACTAATTTACATAAAATTCCATAGAATTACCAACACACATCAGCTTACCGACAAATCCCCCCAAAAAAAATAGGGAGCCCAATCAATAATGATCAGACTCCCTAACAGGAAGATACATAACAGGCTTAACCTGCTATCTATAAAAACCATCTACCTTCACTTTAGAAAGTACACAGTTTCTACCAGAAAATACCACCTCCCCCTACGTGCAAAGGGGCTTCACAAAAACAAACAGAGAGAAGGTTATTCCCACAAAAATTAGGGAAGGTGGCAACAACAGCATTTCGGTGTGGGTGTCCAAATTTAAACAAACTCAACAATTCCAGCTAAGCACAAAGAAGCCCATAAAGAAAGAATTCTTTCTTCTTACACGCAAAAAAAATTAATCAATCAAAGAGGAAAGATTGCGCACAGTGATACTGTGCTTAGCTTTCTCTTTTCACTTTTTTATAGGACACCAAAACCCTCTAAAGGGTTTTCAAAACAACATTATCGGGCAATTTTGTTTTATACACTGCAAACTGCGCTCTCCAGTTTTATCTTATTAAAATGCTGGGGACTCTGCTCTCGTATAATGCATTCTTATCTGATAGCGTTTCCTCAAACGCAGCTTGCCGAAAGAATATGTATGGAGATTAATTGGTACAATCTAATTCCTAAAACAACACTTATTAACCGCCATGGTTTTTCCAAATTCGTAGACTTACCTCCGAATGGCGGCAACAAAAGTTAAAATTTAACTTTTAATACTTATTTTCTAGACCAGTTAAGTACATAGCAGCTACCGTTTACCAATAACCGTCTTATAATATGATATTTAAAAGAGAGCCCAGTTCGTTTTGAACTGGACTCCTGAAATGATTAATTGACATAAAATTTTAAGTTATTTAAAGTGATTTTTCCTATCGACTAAAAGGCAGATAGATTCTCTGAGCCAGGTCCGCCTGCAATTTTCTCCAATTTCTCTTTTCGCATCCTTAATATTGTTTTACAAAACTCTTTTCTTACATCACTTATCACATTGACGTTATTTATTAACGTACAAATGTTATCCCACTCCCTAGAGCGTGTTTGAAAATTCATTCTCACAATCTGCGTCCCCCACTTTGCGCTATCTTTGTTCCAAATTTAGTCAATGTAGCCCGCTACACCTCCTAAATTTGGAACAAATCTCCCACAAAGTGTGAAACACATCTTGTAAAAAGCAATTTTCAAACACGCTCTAGCAATCGACTTAACTAAATCACCTAACACGCAGGTACATATGCTGGAACTCTTAGCCTCTATAAGCTAAAAAGGATTTATTTTTTATCCTTTTCATTAGTAAAAAAACACCTTACCTTTGTAAGCTTCATTAATTAACAGCTGTTTATCGCTCATAAATTTTAGTATTTTTCCATCGTCCCATTTATCATTTAAACAATTTCCATTACTTTTTAGATAGTAGTAACTCTCATATAGACCAGAAGAATCTTGCTGTAAATAAACATCCATATTCTGTTGCTGCTCAATGGTCAAGCTACAGAAAGGATTTGTTATCCATAAGCACCTTCCTGCCATAAATATCCCGGAATCTTAACACATTCTAACCAAAACAATTCATCGAATGGCTACATGGAATACAAGTAACCTTATTAATCCTGTATAACTGTGCCCACGGAAGTTCCACAATTTCATCCCACAGATCATCAACAAATTTAAATGCATTAAATTCTTCAGCACATTTCACAACGGCAGAATATAACTCTGAAGAAGTCTTAGCCTCATAAATGAGCAACGAGACAGCATATTGAATTTTGGTACTTTCCCTCTTTACTAAACGTCTTATAATTTGTATCATATCGTTATAATTGATGCAGCTCCACGCAATATCAAAACAACCATCAAGATCAGTAATTCTGTATTGTTGCCCTGTCATAACCAACTCTGCCAAAAACCAGTATATTTCAATTAATTACTCAGCTGCCCACTATTCTTGTTTAATTGGATTTTCCAAATTTCGAAGACGGTACTCAAGATAACCTTCCGAAAACCCCATTGCTTTGAACGCTTCTTCAAATGTCTGTGGCCCATCAGGCAGACGCACCCAAAAAGTATCACAAACAGAAATACCACTATTATAACGAATTAGGTTCTCCATAGAAAAATATGGGATACCTGCTTCTTTCATTTCATACTCTAAGCCCTGTCGCGTTTCAGGTACGACACGATCATCTAAAACTTCGGCTATGGTCTCAGGAGTTAAGCCACCCCATCGGATATCTATAGGCATAATTTTTATATCTTTGCATAAAGATCCATAATCAACTAGACAGCCTCTTTCATATCTAAAATAGAATAATGGGGTATTCACCCGCATAAAAGTTCCCTCCAGATTACGAATAGCGCGCATAAAATTCCTCCCTATAATTTTAATTTGATTCCCAAGTGAGTTGCACACTCCTGCAAATACACAGACGCTTTCTCGTTTGGCATAACACACTGGCTCAAATCCAGATCACTTAGTATACTGTCAAATACATGTGGAAACATTCCCCTTAAACAATCAACATTTTCTACAGCATTATTATAAAATGGCTTAGAAATCAACTGCCCTTTAGCTTCTTCGTAACACATACTTTGATATTCCAGTTCCCCCTCAAACAATCCGATACCGAAATCAAACAGAGGTGGCAACCTAAATTCCCCACTCTGTGTCACAAGTATCCCAAAATTATTTGTATGACGGTCCTCATTGGCAACTAAATAGTCAATTAGAAACATTACTATCAGATATTTAGTAGAGTCTACTGAATAATATTCCTTATATAATTCAATTATCATATGAAACCTGCTCTCTAGTGATCCAGTAAACCTTTGTATCCCAAGCTCTTTTAATAGTTTTTTGAATGTTACAAAATCACCATCTACTGAAAAATCAACAGAATAACAGCCATAAACATATGTACCGTCTAGCATTTTAATTTTACAGGAATGCTGTTGTAACACATTAACTTCAGATATATTAAGCTGCTTCCCAATCTCCGAAGCTATTATTTCAACGAGATAATCCTTCCGAAATTTATTTTGATAAAAAAATGGACCTTTTACAAACAAATTTTGTTGAATATCGTACCATTTATCCTGATTTCCTTTAGAAGTTGAACCAAGTTGCAGAGAAACCAAGTCTCTAACATCAAACACTGTGTCGCTAAAAGGTTTCATAGCTTCCATTATGCACTACCTCCTCTAATACTCCTGTATCTCAATATTACTCTGCCAGCCGCATGCTGTCAATAATCATTCAATTACCGCATTATGTAACCAAAACCACAGTGCTAAACCCCTCCCTAAACATTCTTTTTGGTAATTGAAAAGGGTGACCTGCACCAACCATCAATCAGTTAAAATCAGCGGTTTCAGTCCCAGTGCAACATATCCATCTATGGTATCAAGTCTAGCTTCCAGATAATGACCTGCTCTGCAACTACCACAATCATCAATTTCTGTTCTTTTACAATACGTTCTAGCATCTTTATAATGCTCTTTTAATTGTAACAGTTTTTCTATAATGGTATTCCCTGTTGAATTTCCCATAACTTCTCTCTTCCTCCCTTCAACAAAAGTGTGGTTTTAAGACTTTGATGCTATAGTATGATACTTGAACCATCCAGGCGGTCATTGTTTACCTATGTGCATATTCTTCACATTCTTTACTGTACGGGCATTTAGTACAATCATCTTCATACTGTCCGCATTCTTTTTCTATAATCTTTTCCAGATCTTTTTCTGTTTTTCTATAAATACCTCCAGTCCATACTTGTTTTTCTGTTCCATTGCAATCTTTTCCTAAACATAAGCAGTTTTTACACATTTCATTTAACATTATTCTTACCTTGCTTTAATTGTAGTATTTACTTTTTTATTTAGTTTTTCATTCATTTCTTGATTATAATATACCACCTATCGGCCAATGTATTAATAGGTTTTTCGTTATTTATGTAGGTTTTTCTACACTTCTATTTTATATAAAAAGCAACCGCTTATTTCAAACGATTGCTTTAAATTTCTTTCCCATCTTTAAATTTAAAATATGAAATATATTCCGCATCTAGAGCGTATTTGAAAATCGCTTTTTACAAGATGTGTTTCACACTTTGTGAGAATGAATTTTCAAACACGCTCTAGTACACTTGCTATTGTTTCGAGCTCTGATTGTGTAAACTTTCCAGTTTTAAGACGCTGCCCAAATGCTGAAGGCGTAACGCCCAATTTATCCGCTATATCCTTTTTTGTGACATTTACAGAATATGCCAATGCCATATCAATTTTCTGTTGTATAGTTATCTTAATCACTTCCTTTACTTGTGAATACAATTTCATAATTCATATTCATAATATCACAGAATTTTCTTATATCCGATTCTTTCCAGTTGTTATCTTGAAATTTCTTTGTTATGGACGGCTGCGATATTCTCCACTGATCCGCAAGCCACTTTTTTAGTTTTTCCCTCCCTAGTATAGCAAATAATAATTAACTAGTATACTTACTTGTCTGATTGCCCATTTGCTTCGTTGGTCTACGCTCTGCTTCGGTCCATGCTTATCAGATGTCCACTGGACATCTAGCACCGTCAATCGACGTAGCCACCGCTACGCCTCATTCCTCCGCCTCGCATATGAAACAATCATCCAGCGTCAGTATACCAGAAATTAATTATTTGCTATACTAGAAAAAATGATATTCATTTTTTCACTTGTGCTTATAATTGTTATCACCTCCCTATTCTCCAAACAAATCCGCATGTGTTCCAGTGTCAATCAATGTCAAAACCAATATATCCTCTTGAATAAGATACACTAATAACCAATCTGGTTGAATATGACATTCTCTATATTTTGACATTCTACCTTTAAGCGGATGATCCTGGTATTTTGTTCTAGCGGGATTCTGTTTCTTAATTTTTCAACGACATTTTCCAACAATGAGATGTCTAAGCCTCTTTTTGCCGCCAATTTCAATCCCTTTTTAAATTTGCTAGAATATTTAACTTCAAGCTTCATCTGCTAAAATCTCTCTAAACATTTCTTTTACATCCGTGTAACTTTTAGCGTTTGGATCTTTTCTTTCTTCTTTATGACCTAACATTGTTTAAAATCTCCTTCCTATCTTTGCTTTTATTCAATTTAAATTTCATCAGTAGTGCTGCCTGTCCCATTAATGCAATGTATCAACAAAACACACGCCAATTGTTTTCAGTCCATTATTCAATAGTAGCCTACAAAATGCATATTCATTTATTCCATATATTTACCGCCCTCAAGCCATTCAACCCCAATAATCAAATGTAAAACTTCCCCAAGACACATTTTAGGTTAATCAAGCCTGCCCCATATTTTCAGTTTGAATTCGTACCCTCTCTGTGTGAATAACAGCTAACCTTCTTTTAGCAACGCAGTACATCTCATTTATCTCTTCAGCATCATCCGATACCATCATTCTATTAATGTTGCCCTGCAGCATGTCTATCTCAATTCATCCCTGCTCATAAATTTCTCCTTTCACACATACCAGCTCCGTAATGAAATACCCACAAAAAAAAGATGTAAATCCAAAGATCTACATCCTCTCATCTATTATCCAGTTATATCTGATATTGCCCCTTCGTAAACAACTCGTCAAATAACTAAGTTATTGCTTGAAACTGCATCTCCTCTACCGCAAAACATCAATTTCCTTAAAAGAAAGCCCTGTTATCTTAGATATCATTTCCCTTGGAAAATTCTCGTCTTTTAATCTTTGGGCAATACTCATGGCCTCTTCCTTTCTTCCTTCCTCTCTTCCTTCCTCTCTTCCTTCTTCCCTGCCCTCTTCTAACAACACTTGTCGTTCAACCTCATAATTATATTCTGTGTTTAACATTTTTACTATCTCCTCTCTCTCCATTCTCAGTAAAAACTGCTTAAACAATTTTGAACCACTGAATTTAATAATAAATTCTTCCAAGCTGTCTGTACTGATATGCCCATCCTGCAAGTTACTTTTCATAAATTGAATCAGTTCAAAATATCCTTGCAATGTGCTCCCAGCATCCGCTTTAGTGATTACCTTTACGCACAAATCCAGAGACAGATCACAGCCCTTGGTTTCAAATGCATCAGACAATCTGAGTTTATCCTCAATCTTCTGTGGTTCTCTGCCTGTATACACAATATAAAATTCCGGCTTTGGAAGCCTAATCCGCCTATAACCATATAAATCTGCCTGCATACCGCCCAACAATTTCTCATACTCACCAGCTACATAAAATAACATCCTTAACGGCATATTTTGGTTAACTGTTGACTGGTGTTCAGTCAAAATTATTAAACGGTCACCAACCGCAAATGCAACATCATTATATCTCCGCACAACCAAGGTGTTAGATAAAGTAATTAATTTAATCTGCTCTTTAGTCACCTGTAAATCATCTGGATGTAAACTTCCATATAAATCCAAAAGTGTATCCTTATCACTATACAATGTGCTAAACAGGGAATCCTGATAGGTGCGCTGTATGGGTAATGGTATGCCGTCCGTTTTACTTTTTTCCCATTCCTTGTTCTTTCTGCTATCAAAAGCGCTAATCATTTCAGTCATAAAATTCTCCTTTCCATCAGTATACACCTGCCCTGAATAAGCGTCAATACTGTTATCGCCATATTCATATCCCATAAACACTGCCCATGAATTTCTCCCTATACATCAGCTCTCCACAATGAAATGCCCACAAAAAGGATGTAAGCCCAAAATTATCATCCCAAAACCTTAATTTTAATGCACTCACTACAATACTTATTTTAAACCAAAAGATAACTCACATTGTTCCGGGTCTTCTCCAAGCTAGGCAACAATCAGATGACGGTGACAGAATTCTCCTGCACTCTCCCAACACAGGAGAACAACATCTTTTCCTTGTGAAATTGCCTGAAGCCTGCTGAAATAGCTTGTGTAAATCTGCATATCCTCCAATACTATCACCTCCTCCAAACCGGCATATGAAACAAAAAGTTCATTTCAATTTTTCAACATATATTTACATCTATCAAGTTGAATGTTTAATATCATATTTTATTTATTCCTTTTCTGCTTTGCTTATTTAATAATAAAAATACCAGCTTTGAAATTGTGTCGCTGAAACAGCGGAATGTGGCGAAACAGCCAGTCAGGGTAACCGATGAAATTATCTGTAATAACTGTGTCCCGCGTAAATAAAAAAGAGTACAAATTTGCACCCTTTGATCAATCGCCCAATATAAAAATCATCTGCATTGTCTACAAATCAGATTGCCAATCCCTCCAAAAAATATCCCACCAGTACGGAAAAATTATCCCTATTTTATCCCAATGAAAAATAAATTGGCATAAAATTACATTATCTTTGGCATTTTGGGTTTTACCAGAAAAGAAGCCGGGGAGTCTTTGGCATCAAATCTGGTTAGAATCAGCCATACTACGCTACTTTAATCTGTCTGAAGAAAAAAAATCCATCTCTTTCAGAGCCTTTTGTGTCACGGCTGTATCTGCAAAAGAAACCAAGGCATTCGCTATTGAAAATGCTTCTTGTATGTCCTCCTCTAATGAAACAAAATTATCATTATACCTTGATTCAGCCTCCCAGCTATTTAAGGTTGCTGCAAATAGACGCAAATCTTTTTCTCTTGGAACTGAAATGCCGATTTTTTTCAACAAATTTAATTGGGCACGGATATCATGATTTTCCACATATCTTTCCCCATTAATTTCAATTAAATATTTCAGGGTAAATTCAATACACTGCTGCAGATTATAACAGCAATCATCTGCATAAGCATCATCTTCTGCAATTTTTTGAAAACTGTTATTAGCATTGTTCAGCTTCGTCTTTGCCCTCCTCAATAACTTACTCATAGACACCTCCAAGCTTTCTCCATCCAAGAATTTGACCTTATACCAAAGAATTGCCGCACATAAAACTGTTATTTATACTAATATACCTTCTGAGAGTAGTATCAAATACCAGCCATTCTTCTCTGGCTTAAATGTCTTTTATAGAATCTGTACTCCTTTTAGGACATTGTTCATCAGATTCTTGCTGTTACAAATCCTATCATACCAGAGCACATCGGCATTCCACCCGCAAGCTTCCTGTATTTTCTCCGAAACCTCGTTCTTTGTTTCATTGTTCACAAACTCCGGCCGTAATCTCACTACCAAATCCAAATCACTATGAATCGTACACCGTAAATTAACCGAGCTGCCAAAAAGCACAATAGCTGCTACCCTTTCATCCCATTCTATCGCATCATGGATTCTTTTTACAGCTTTTTGCTGTAATGGATGTATCCTGCTCATTTTAACTTTTGGTACGTCTGCCAAAACACGAAAATTGCATTCTACATTCTTTTGTTCTTCCCATGTTTTGCATTCCATCAATTCTAATCCCTCCAGTTAAAATATGCCTGCCGGAAACCTGCCTATTCACTTATCCTGCTTAATAATATGTCTTCAAAGACACAAAATTATTTACACCTACTCAATTATATAATAATATTTCTTTATATACAGTTCCTAACAAGTAAAAAATGAGCAACACTGTAAGCCGGGTTCTGTATCAAACAATCATCTATCTAGACCTGACGTTGCCGCCAGGTTCAAGCAACCTACCCGGAACACGACGGGCCGCCGTATTATTCCTGTTCGGTCTTGCTTCGGATGGGGTTTACAGCCGCCGCCTTTGTTACCAAAGACGCGGTGAGCCCTTACCTCACCTTTTCACCCTTACCAGCACAAAGCTGGCGGTTCTTTTCTGTTGCACTAGCCTGAGAGTCGCCTCTACCGGACGTTATCCGGCATCCTGCCCTGTGAAGCCCGGACTTTCCTCACCTGCCGCCTTTCAGCGCCTGCAGCCGCGATTGTCTGTGTTGCTCATTGTTGCATATTTTAGCATAAGAGCCCCAAAAAGTAAATATCGTTCTCGCAGCGCAATGCGGAAATCAATTCCTTGGCTAATCCTTCCCTCTTCTCTTTTCCTTATGTGCTGTTATAATAGTATAACTATGTACATTGACAGTAATAACAAAGTTATCTACATTCACATACCAGTTTTTCCCACTCCTTGTAATAATAGCATAATCTAAAGCAATTTTTTCTTTACACCATCCCAAAACATCTTCCGTATCTAATGACAGATTCCTTTTTATCCGTACAACGCCTAACTCTGTAGTGTGCAACCTATCTAAATGCTTCAGCAATTCCAATTCTGAACCTGTCTCCTTTACCTGCCGGGTAATGCGAGGTCTTTTATCATTAATTGAGGTTCCCAGATTGTATGCCTCCTCTAATTCTTTTCTCCCCTTAATATCTCCCATACCCTTAACCCCTCTTACCAGAACCATGCCAGCATCTTCCAAATGGAAAAAATTAAGCACAAGCTGGTATTGCAGCTTGATTGCGTCAAACAATTCCGGTAATGTAGCTGCCCCCACCAACAGCAATGCCAGCTTTTTTACCCGAAATTTATTTCTCATCGGTGTATGCAACCGATCAATAATCGCTTTTAACTCTGCACTGATTCCATAAAAATAAACCGGGGATGCAATCACTACCATATCCGCAATCTCCAGCTTTTTATAAATTTCTGCCATATCGTCTTTCTGGAAACAGCAATTCCCTTCCCTTGTAAAACAAGAATTACAGCCAACGCAGGGATTTACTTTGTAATCCGCAACGGAAACCGTCTCCACTGTATTATTTTTGCCCGCTCCCTCTGCAAATGCCTGTGCAAGCAAATCTGTATTTCCGCCTTTCCTCATACTCCCGACCAAAATAACAATTCTGCCCATTCTTCCCATCCTCCTGTGTACTTATTTCTTATTGATTTTATATTGGTTTTATTACATGCTATCCATTATAAAAAATAGAAAGTGAAAAGAGAAAAAGCTATATATGTGCGATTACCCTCAACCGCCGATAATCCGCAACCCATTCTACCCCATTCCACAAAGTATCCCTCGCCAATTCATCTACCTTCTTAAAAACCATAGCTTGTACATGTTTTGGCATCACTCCCAATTCAGAGGCAAAGAACTGTTTCATCCAATTCACCAACCCCTGTTCCCCGTCCTTCAAGGCGGTTGGCCTGTCATAAGCATAAATCCTGTCAATGACGAATCCGGTATCTTCTAATAATTTACCAAAATCCTCTACCTCAGGGAAATTAAATTTAGCTTCATAGCCATACCCCAGACTGTTACAAGCCTCTGCAAAGGCATTTTCAATCGTTGCAATATTTCCGCTTGCACCAAATTCACACACCAATAATCCCTGCTGTTTCAGAACTTTGTAAATGTTTTTTAACAAAGCATCATGGCTGCTAATCCAGTGAAAGACAGCATTGGAAAAAACCACATCAAATTCCTTTTCAAAAGGCAGAGACAGTGCATCACATACCTTAAATTCTATATTGCCAAATTCTTCTTTCGCTTTTTCTATCATACTCTGCGAAGCATCAACACCTACAATCCTACCACACAAATCAGCTAACTGAGCAGTAAGAGTCCCTGTTCCACACCCCAAATCCAATATAGACTGTTCATCATTCTTTGGAATAAACTCCAATAAGCCCTTTCCATATTCCGCTACGAAATCATGTTTTTTATTATATAATGTTGAATTCCATTCCATGTGCATACACTCCTAAAAATCCTCTTCCAATTCCTCTTTGGCAAACTGGTAATTGGGATCAAAGGAAATTTCCTGCCCTAAGGGACAACGCTGTCTAATTTGAAAGCCATTAATTATCCCTCCCTGATTTGCGTTTCCAGTTCCTTTTTCATATACTGTTTCTCATACTCCCAATATCCGTATTTCGGATAAAATGCATAGGATTCAAACCACTGCTCCCTAGGAGTTCCAAGATGAATTTTTATCGTCTTTTTCCCTATTTGTTTTATGTAGGCTTCTGCTGTTCGGAGAAGCTGTGTTCCAATCCCCTCATGCTTATGGTTATATTTCACAAATAATCTGTGCAGCCAAACTTCGTCCGTACCATCAATAGAACGATACCCAACGCTGCCGATTACCCTGTCATTTTCATCCACTGCCAACCAGAACATATCGCCATTTTCCATATAATTCTTCTTTATATCAAGCAAATCATTGTTTAATCCCGGCACTCGTCCAAGAGCATTTTTCGCTTCTAAAATCATAAAAATCAAGTCATCTCTGTATCTGTCTTCATAAGCTATGATTTTCACATTTCCTCCGTCCAATATTACTGTTTCTTTTACAAACCAACCCGTTTCTTCTTGTATTTCTCTATATAATGCTATCTCCAGAGATTCTCCCACTTCTACCATCCCACCCGGATACTCCCATCCCCTATTCGGACTTTTAATCAATAACACTTCGCCCGTTTCGTTAGTAACCAGCCCTGCTACTGATACAAAATGTGTGTGCTGCATTAATTGGGTTTCTCCTTACATTGTATTATTAGTCCAATCAGTTCAGCAAATTACAGCTTAATCAAACTTCTCTTTATCTGCTTGTAAATCTATTTCTTCATCCTCAATATTAGATTCTTCTATCATTTTTTCATCGACTTTCTGAGAACACGCTATCAACAGTACCTCTCCACAAACTCCGCTGGCTTCAAAATCTCCGGTTTATCAACATCCACATCTCCAAAATCACTATCTCCTGTCACAAGAATATCCACATCTTCCAGTATTGCTGTATAAAGAACTGGATAATCTTTCACATCTCTGATTACAAATAATGTTGCATCCAGCATATCTGGTGTGTACACATACTCATAATTCATCTTAGCAAGTAATGTGTCTACAACTCCAACTTTGCTTGCAAATTTTCTTCTGACAACATCCTTTAATTCTTGCACAACATACGAAGAAAGAACCAACTGATGTTCCATAAAAATTCACTCCATCATCTGATTCATTTTCTTACTGGAAAACACCAATAACGAAATCAGCACATTTGTATCAACCATTATTCGCAATTATTCCACCGTTCTTTCCTTTCGTAGTTCCTTTACCATTGCCATAACATCTTCTTCTGTCTCCAAACCAAGCCTCTCTGCCTCCCCTACAAATGCAGCCTGAGCCTCCCTCAGTGCCTCCATAGAAGAATTTGCCAAATATATCCGTCCCGCTTCTTCCAAAAAAAGTACTTTACTCCCCTCTTTGATTCCTAACTTTTTTCTAATTTCTTTTGGTATTGTAATCTGTCCTTTTGATGTAACATTTGCAAGTTCCATACTACAACCTCCCTTTAGCGCATTCCTTACTTTCCTTACATTAATTATACCTATATTTATCCGCGCTATCAACTATCTTTTGGCAGCATATTGAAAAATGGATTACTGAGCGCACTTAGACCTCCATTTTCTGCAGGAACATCTTTGTCCTCTCATTCTGCGGATGGTCAATGACATCCTCCGGCCTTCCCTGTTCTACGACCACGCCGCCGTCCATAAAAACCACCCTGTCAGCAACTTTCCTTGCAAAGTCTATTTCGTGCGTGACAATGATCATCGTCATCTTCTCCTCCGCCAGCTGGCGCAGGATCCTCAAAATACCCGCAGTGATTTCCGGGTCAAGCGCAGAAGTCGGTTCATCAAAAAACAACATCCTCGGACGCATTGCAAGGGCCCTTGCAATCGCTACACGCTGCTGCTGTCCGCCCGAAAGCTGGCACGGATAGGCATCCTCTTTGTCCTCCAGGCCGACCTTCTTTAAAAGCGCCCTTGCCTCCTGCACCACTTCCTCCTTATCCCGTTTCTGCACATGCACCGGGGCGTCAATAATATTCTTTAGGACAGTATAGTGCGGAAAGAGGTTAAAGTTCTGGAAGACAAGCCCGAATATGCTTTTTAACTCCCTCTGCTCCTTCTTTCCCACGTAAACAGACCTGCCGTCCACATCCTCCGCCACCGTGCTGCCGGCAAACCTTAATGCCCCTGCGTCCATTGTCTCAAGCAGGGAAGCACAGCGTAACATGGTAGATTTCCCAGAACCGGACGGCCCAAGCACAGCAACTACTTCGCCCTCTGAAACACTCATTGAAAGATCAGATAATACCTCAATCCCCCCAAAACTTTTCTTTAAATGTTCTATCTCTAACAACTTCATATTGCCACCTCATTCCTGTACCGGCATAATCCAATATATTACTCCGGCGGTTAAATGCGATATTTAACTTCCGAAGTAATAATTCACCTGCCAAAAGGTACGGTTCCTTAAATTAGATTATACTATCTATAATACTGCATCTTCTTTTCAATAGCCTCCATCACCATCGCAACAACAAAATTAAATATGTAATAGAACAATCCCGCGATGAACAGCGGCATAATGCTGGCCTCCGCAGCAGCAACCTGTTTCGCCATCGTAAACATCTCCGTATATGCCAGTGCAAATGCAAGGGATGTATCCTTCACCAGCGTAATCACCTCATTTGTCACAGGCGGGATAACCCTTTTTACCATCTGCGGGAATATGATTTTCCAAAAGGTCTGCACTCTGGTATAACCAAGCACAGAGGCCGCCTCATACTGCCCCACTGCAATCCCTTCTATGCCGGAACGGTAAATTTCCGCAAAATATGCCGCATAATTCAGTGAGAAACCAATAATTACCGCATAGAAACGGAATCTTGCCGATACAGACATGCCAAATACATAATATGGCCCGAAAAATACCACGAGAAGCTGCAGCATCAACGGCGTCCCGCGCATAATGGATATATATATTTTAGCAATCCACCGCAGCACAGCAGACTTCGACATCCTGACCATACATACCAGCAGGCCCAGAGGCATGGAAAACAGCAGGGTGAATACAAAAATCATCAGGGATGCAAGCATCCCTCCGGAAAGCCTGCCTACAATATCAGCAAATTTTTTCACAAACGGTTCATCCTTCTTGCTGCCTGCATCCTGCAGGTAAGCGGCATCTGTACCCTCCTGCCCTAAGCAGATGCAGTCCGTAAGCTCCCACTTCTTTGCTATCTCTTCAAATGTGCCGTCTGCCAGCATCTCGTTTAACGATTCCTGAACTTTATCACGCAATTCCGTATTGCCAAGCTTAAATCCAATGCCGTACTGTTCCGAGGAAACCCTCTCCTCAAGCATCCGGAATGCATCCCCGCGCTTCTTGATCTGATAATTTGCCACACCGATATCCATACAGATTGCATCAACCGATCCGGCCTCCAGATTCATAAATGCACTGTTGTAGTCCGAAACCTGCTGCAGATCCTCAAACTCCCCGCAAAGTTTTTTATTCTCCTCCGAGGCATCCTCCCCCGTAAATGCCGCCAGTGCTGAAGAATCTGCCTGCACAACTACCACCTTGCCAGACAAATCAGAGAGCTTCTTGATATCAGAGCCAGCCCCCACAATAACAACCTGTGAATTATCAATATAAGCGGTAGACCATGTATACTCCTTCTCACGCCCATTAATCGTAAAGCCATTCCAGATACAGTCAATCGCCCCGGAATTAAGCTCCATGTCCTTCGAATCCCAGTCGACAGGCTGCTTCACAAATTCCCAGCCATTCCTTTTGCAGACCTCTGCCGCAAGGTCAAGGTCAAATCCCACATACTCCCCGTCATCATCCTTATAACCGTATGGCGGAAATTCCGCATCAAACCCCAGCGTAAAAGTTGTCCTGTCCTCCCCGTCAGCTGCCTGCACACTTCTATCCTTCCTCCCGCATACAGTAATAATTCCTGTCACAACAGACAGAACCAGCAAAAACAACACTACCCTGTACAAACCCTTCCCATGTAATCTCTTCTGCCTCATCTCACTCCTCATTTCTTCAGCCCTAAAGCCACTAATTGTTATCATTACAGCTCTGATTCCAGAATCTGGAATAAATCTGTTCCATAACTGGTATAGCCCGGCTCCCCGGGCAGCATCCGGTATGTCCTGGCTCCGTCCTGTTTCCTCTCCGCAACCAGAAAAGCCGTACCATCCAAGCCCTCCGCATACAGCGTCTTGGCCAGTTGGAACAAATGAGTAACCATAATTGTAGTAATCTCCTTCTCATAAAAGGCGCGGAGAATCCCCTCCGCAATTTTTGAGCCTTCCTTCTCCGTCGTGCTCGCTAACGATTCATTCAAAAGGAAGATACAGCCAGGCCCTGCCGCCTTTATCATATTGCCCATACGCTGCAGTTCCTCCCTGAGGCGGCCGCTGTTTAGCTGTTCATCCTCCCTTCTGGTAAAATGCGTAAAAACCTGACGGTAAACAGGCGCCAGAAATTCCTTTGCCGGAACCGGCATCCCACACTGCATCAAAATCTGGGCAATCCCATAGCTCCTGAGGAATGTCGATTTCCCGCCCTGATTGGCGCCGGTAATCAGCGTCAGCACCGTATCATTTAGCTCAAGCGTATTTCCGACCGGCTTACTCTGGAGATAGATTGCCATAGAAAGCTCATACAGATCCTTAAACCTCGTATCCTTCGTCCCAGCAGGCTGCGGCACCGGCATAGCCAATGGAATCGTCAGCTCATGCATCCTCGACATAAAGTTGACAACGCCCCGGTAAAAAGCAATTTCCTCCGAAAAATGCTCAAAAAACTTCATCATCCTGCCGAGATAGCCGCTAAAAATCTTTAAAACCTGCTGCATCGTAAATTCCTTTAGATGGCTGACATCCTGCTGCAGCGCCCCATTGCTGTTAATTGGGATTGCATTGCGCTTCACAAAATTATAATAAAACTTCTGCAGGCTGCCCTGCCTCGCCTTTTTCTTAGGCTGCTTGATGCTCTGGCAGTAATTAACAACTGCATTGCCTATCTTTAGGCCGCCGCCAAACTGAAAAGTATATCCAATCTCGCCACCCGCCACAAAAAAGTCCAACTCCTGCAGCTTTTCGCTGATCTTGTCAAGCGGCTCCCCCTCCAGCCGCGCCAAAAGGGCCTGCAGCCCCTCGGAATGCAGTTTTTCCCTATTTTCTGCCAGCAGGCTGCGGATAAACAAAAGCTCCTCCTGCCCCTGCCCCAGATACTTAAGCGTTTCCAGAATCTCACTTGTCTTCTTTGTCGACTTCTGCCGGTTCTTTTCCGTTTCTTCTTTATAAATGCGCAGCGCCCTGTGCTGGCGCACGGCACATTCGTACAGGCTGTCAAGCAGCTCCTGTCCCGCATAAAAATCCTCGATAACCCTCTGGCGGTACAGGATTTCCTCTGGCTCCCCCAAAGGAATCATCATTATTTTACGACATTTTTCTGTGATAAACGCATCTGCCCTCCCCATCGTTCGGAACAAAATATCAAGATTAATATCCTTTATAATATCATACTGGGCATAATAGCTCTTTCTGCCCTCCGCTGAGGAATCTCGGTAAAGTAAACAGGAATCCATCATGGCAGCCTCCTTATAATATCCTCATAACTAAGCTCAAACTGTTTTACCAGGGAATCCGAGTAGCCATACCCCTGCGCTTTCATCGGAAGGATACGGTATGTGCGCTTAAAGTCTTCCCCATCCTCCACCTGTGCCACCAAGCTGGTAACCGAATCCGTCTCCTCGGCAAGCTCCTGTATATGCGTAACATAGATTCCATAGCATTCCCTCTTTAGAAAATGCCCCATCACCTTTTTTCCCATAATCAGGGCATCATATGTCGTCGCCGTTGTAAACAGCTCATTTAATATGACGAACTGGCGCTTTTTATCCTGATGCATCATCGCGCCAGACGGTTTATCTCCTCTTTCAATTTTCCCGAGTTAGACTGAATCTTCTCCTCCGCCTCAAAATGAGTGGCAATCCCCTCAAAAAATGGCAGCTTCAGGGAAGATGCATTTATCGGCAGCCCCATCATAGCAAAATAAACCGCCTGCCCCATGGAACGGGCAAATGTAGTCTTCCCGCCCTGATTAGGGCCTGTCACCACAAAAAACGAAGGCCTGAGGCTCCAGTCAAAATTATTAGAAATAACAGAATAAGCCCTGCCTGCACTCTTCCACAAAAGTGCAATATCATAGACCCCGGTGCCGGAAAACCCGCCATCCCCCAGAACCTCAGGCAGCGCCATAGGGTAGCCAAAAGCCTCCGTCTTCTCTGCAAACTCCAAAAAACTGATATAAAACTGTACCTCTTCCTCAAACCGCAGGAGTTTTTCAGAATAAAAATCGGGAAACTCCTGCTTAAATTCCCTGATTTCATGAAAGATGTCCGGATTGCTCTTTTTTAACAGGCTGATAAGCGTTTCCTCCAGATAAGATGGCTCCAAGGCATTGGGGAAAATCCCGCTTAGAGAGTTTAGCTCCCCCTCATCCCCCACCCCGAGAATCTCCGTCAGCTCTTCCAGATAATTTCCTACCTCCTCCGTCTCTTCCTCAATCACGATACGCTCCGGTCCAATAGCAAGGCGGAAACGCATCTGCGAAAAAAATTCACCGGCACATGCCAACGCCTGTTCAAACTGCTGCTTTCGGAGGCTTGCGATATGCTCCTTAAGGTATTCTGCAAGGGCAAGAACCCCCTCAGAAGAAGGGCTGCAGGAACCTAACTCCCGCTCAAATGCAGTAAGCCCGTCCCAGTACAGGGACGCCGCCTCCAGATGATAGCTCGCTGCCTGAACCTCCTCCTCACACTGCGTAGAGTATGTATGGGAACTGCGGAATTTCTGCATTGCGGCGCAAAATCTGCGGATGCAGGCACGCAATGCCCCGTCCGACAGGTCTTTGCAGACCTGCTGGCGGTATCCTATCAGCGGTACTGAGCCCGGAAGCGTATAGTAAAAGAGCCTGACAGAATACCCTTTTGCCTGATTTTCTATAATCTTCATAATATAGTCCAGACGCAGATCCTCAAAAAAAGCTGGTACAGATTTACCAGCTTTCTGTCCGGAATCTGCAAACAATATACTCTGAAACTCCATCGCAGCCCCCATTCTATCACGGAAATCAATTTTCAGGATATATTCATTACTGCCCCAAATCAATATGTCACCATTTACAGACAATGTTTAACGATAACTCCCTGTTATCCGTCATTTTCCAATGTGCCTGCGTCCGGCTGTGTTTCTGTTTTTGCCCTCACAGAGTATGATACGCCTAAAAAAGAAGGGCAAGATATGCCGCCAGACAACAACGGCTTTCCAGAGGAACTCTGTCTTGCAGGGCTTTGATGGATATGCGCCTTGCAGCGTTGTCTGAGCAGCATGCGCGGTTTCAGGCTTTCCTAGGAGGCACGCTTCCGCTACCTCTCATAACGCAGCGGTACCTAGCAGAGCAAAATACGCCCTGCAAGTACCGGCGATTCGAGAGTGCCTCTGCGGAAAGCCATGAAATCCGCCGCATGGTGTGAGTTCGCGGAAAGGCACATAAACCAAGCATCAAAGCCGCAAGGCAGATAGTTCCTCGGAAAGGCGAAATGTTGCAAGGCATATCCTGTCCTCCTTTTTAGGCGTTTTGCTTGCCTGCGAGGGCAAAAACAAAAGCATAACCGGACGCAGGCACAAACAAAAATGACGGATAACAGGGAGCTATCGTTTAAAAAACAATCGTCTGTAAATGGTGCCAAATTAATAGGGCAGTAACGAATATATTCTGAAAATTGATTTCCGTGCCATTCTATGATACAACGTGATAAAGACACACCGTCAGAAATCATCATCCTCTTCAATCACCTGGATTTCCAGATAATCAAAAGGAATCTCCTCAATAAAATTATCCTTGGAAAAACGTGTCTTATCAACCCTTTTAAACTCTGCAATATTCATATCAAGCCAGATTGGCTTCCCTAAATCAAAAGTATAGCATACTTCCTCCAGCGCATCAAACACTTTCTTTGTACGGTTCTTCTCCGAAGGAGGCGCACCGTCACAGATTGTGATATCCCGGACCATGCGGTTCTCTTTCCATTCCTTTGCCCACAAGCGAAACATTTCATCCTCCTCTCCCTCTGCCAAAAGGGACGCCCTGCAGCCGCCGGCACAATGCCTGCGCTTGGAGGCTGCAGGGCAGCCAGTTACGGCTGTGCACAGGCAGATTTTACCATCTTAAGAATCTGCCCCCTGTCCACGTCAAATGGCACAGCGGCAAGCTTCCTCTCATTCCCGGCCATCCCGTCCGCCATAGCCTCTATCTCTTCCCCGGTAAGCTCCGCCGAGCCGAGAAGCTCTTTCATCAGCCCCGCAAACTGCCCTATGCTGCCAAACCCCAGCGTGCGAAGCGCCATGATAACCTGCGGTTCAAACTCTTCCGGCAGTATATCCAGATAGCCTGCAAGAAAGACGCCTACCGCCTTTCCATGCGGGATGCCCTTGTGATAGGTCAGGTAATAACTTAGTCCATGCGGAAGGCTGGTCCCCGTCTGGGAAATTGCCATTCCGGCAAGGCTGGATGCGAACATCAGCCTCGCATAATCCTCCTCCGAAGCCTCCGTGCCAAACAGGACATCCGCCGCCACGCCCCAGACCTCCATGGCATACTGGCTAAGCATCCTGCTGTAATCTGTCGCATTTGCATGAAAATAACTCTCCAGCATATGGGCAAGCGCATCCACCGCAGTATTTACCAGCACAGAAAGAGGCGCTTTCTCAAGATATTTCCCGTCAACCAGCGCCAGAGCCGGGAAAATCGTATGGCTGATGCTCTGCTTCGTCTGCAGGTCGTCCCTCGTCAAAACTGCATAGGGCGTCACCTCAGAACCGGTCCCGCAGGTCGTAGGAACTGCAACAACCGGGAGGTGCCTTAAATCCCTAGCCTGATATAAAACCTCCTCCGTGCTGTCCCTGTTCTGGATCATCAGGGCAATAGCCTTAGCGGCATCTAACGGCGAACCGCCGCCCACGCCGATCACAAAATCCGTCCCCTCCCTGCGGCCAAGCCCTGCAGCTTCCATAATATTCCCCACGCCAGGGTTTTCCAAAACCTTATCAAACACAACATATGATGTATTAAATTTCTCCAGGCTGTCAATAACATCCTGCAGCGCGCCATTCTTCTTAGAAGATGACCTTCCAGTAACAATCAACGCCTTTTTTCCATAATGCGCCATCTGTTCCCCATGGTTCCTGACGGCATCCTTTTCCTGAAACACCATTGTCGGCAAATAAAACTTCATACTCTGTCCTCCCTTAACTGTTCATAAAAAGGCTTGCGCACCTTCTTCCTCGTCAGCTCCACAAGCCCCAGCTTTGTCATATCTACTAAGCTCGTAGGCACCGGATCCCTGCCAAGCTCCCCGCGGAACACAGCAAGCAGCTCCTGGTTCGCCTCCTTTGACAGCATATCAATAAAATCCACCAAGATGATACCAGAAAGATTCCGCAGGCGTATCTGTACGGCAATCTCCCTCGCAGCCTCTAAATTCACTTTCAAAAAATTCTTCTGTACATCCTTTTTCTTAGAAACCGCCTTGCCCGTATTGACATCAATCGACACAAGCGCTTCCGTCGGCTGGATTACTAGATACGCACCGCTCTTTAGCCACACTTTCGGCTGCAGCGCCTTTTCGACCGTCCTTGATATATTAAAAACAGCATCCATCTTCCCATGCTCCGGATTCCAGAGGACAGGCTCCGGCGCATCGCTCCAGCCCCTGCGCTCCAGAAAATCCCTGACAGAGCCGTAAACCCATTCATCATCCGTCAGCACCTCCACTGCCCTGTCCCGGTACATCCCCTGAATACTGTCGAGATATGCAGGCAATGCACGGTGCAGGCAGGTAAACTGTGCCATATGTTTTCCGCGCGACACAACATCCTGATAACAGGATTCCAGCTCCGCTATCTCCCTTTCAAGCTCCTCCTTGGATGTCCCGACGCTGTTAGTCCTTGCCAGCAGGGCGTACCCCTTCCCCCTGCAGCACGCAGACAAAAATTCCGACATCTCCTCCCTGACAGCCCTATCCTTAATCTTTTTTGAGAGAAAGACACCATGCCCCCCAGCAGTGAGAACTACATATTTCCCTGCAAACTCCAGCCTTCCTGTCAATGTCGGCGGCTTCGTCTTCACCGCCTCCCGCTCCACCTGGACTAAAATCTCATCCCCGATCAGCACACGGCCCTGCCCATGCACCACGCTGTCCGTAGCAATGGGGCAGGACGAAGCCTGCAGCGGCAGATAACCCATCTGCCCTTTCCTAAATTCCACAAAAGCGGCATTAATATTTTTTACAATATTCCTGACCTTCCCCACATAGATATTTCCAAGAATGCCGTCCCCCTCCAACGGCTCCGCCTGCAGCCTGCAGATCCTCCCATCCTCTGTCCATGCGGTAATCAGCCTGTCCCCCTGCTTTGTAATCAGAAGCTTATCTGCCAATACACTCACCCTTCCAAATATGCCGCCACAGGCGGCACAAACAATCAATGAAGAATGCCGTTTTTGCATTCTTCGTAGAAATAACTTAGTTTTTCTTAGGCACAGTTTCTTTGTGCCGTAGAAAATCTTCATTTCTTCCGTATTCTGATAACGGAACCAGCCTGCATGGCGTTGCAGAGGACATCGTATGGACCTCCCCCTTCACCGCATCCATGTCCGCATACATCTCCATCCGGTGGATCTGGTAAGAAAGCCAGCCATACTCCTCTCCAGCCTGCCTGCAGAGTGCCTCTATCACCAGTTCCGGCTTAATATTGACCACGCTTCCGGCCGTAAGCTGCATATAAAGCACCGGGCTGTATTCCACAGGATCCAACGCTGCAGTGCCATAGGAAATCCCGGTAAACGCCTCAAACTCCTGCAGGCTGTCCGTTATCTGGTAAATATTCTCCCGAATATCCACTATCTTTTCCGAGCGCTTTGTCTTTTTACAAATCTCAATGGAGTCCTGCGCCAGAAGTTCCTTAACGGCCTCCCTCCGCCCCGGAATGTCCAGCAAAAAACTATCTTTTCCTTTCTTTACGGTCACCAGGTAATCACAGGCAGCAAGGACTGCCATAGATGTTTTGGAAGACTCTTCAAGCAAAGTAAACCCCTTTACCCTAATTTCATCGTTCATAACGGCATTCAGCCTTGGCACAAAGCCGTCCACAGATTCCCCATCCTCAAGGACAATATCCAGATATTCCGCATCGCTGGAAAGGCCGATGCCGAGGGGCGATGCAAAAGACATAAGCTGATGCGGGGAAAATCCCTGACTGCAGCTTAGCGCAATATCCGCCCTGCGAAATGCCTTCTGAAAATACCGCATAACATCCAGATGCCCGATAAAACGCATGGAACCTGTTTTTGAAAACTTAATCCTCGCCTTCATCCAGCCCCGCCCCCCTTTCTTCCACGCAGACACCGCACTGGAATTTCAAAGCCCCGCAGCCAGCACATCCCGCACGGCAGTTCGGCGTCGTCTTTTCCTCCTTTGCCCGGTGATATTCCGCTAGCAGGAACTGCTTTGCCACGCCGATATCAATAAAATCCCATGGAAATAACTCGTCCTCCCCGCGCTCACGCTTTAGATAAAAATCCATATCCACGCCATTGTCACGGAAAGCCTGCTCCCATATGCCATACTGGAAATGTTCTGTCCACGCATCATAGATGCAGCCGTTTTGGTAAGCCTGCAAAATCACATCGCACAGCCTCCTATCCCCTCTTGCAAAAACCCCCTCAAGCTCCGAAACCTCCGCGTCATGGCAATTATACTTAATGCTTTTTGCGTTCAGCTGGGATTTTACTTTATCCAGAAGGAAATAGCGTTTCTGCTCCGCCTCCTCCTTAGAGACCATCGGCGACCACTGGAATGGCGTAAACGGCTTTGGCACAAAAATAGAAGTGCTTGTCACGATATTTACCCTGCCGTTTCGCTTTTCCTTTGGAACCGTATAGTACTCCCTCGCAATCTTATCCGAGAGCACGGCAATCGCCTCAATGTCCTCCCATTCCTCCCCCGGAAGCCCCATCATAAAATACAGCTTTACGCGGTTCCAGCCCCCGTCAAATGCATCCTTTGCCCCCTTTAGTATCACTTCCTCCGTTAGCCCTTTATTAATTACGTCCCTCATTCTCTGTGAGCCGGCTTCCGGCGCAAATGTAAGGCTGCTCTTCCTGACATCCTGCACCTTTGACATGACATCAAGCGCAAAGGCGTCAATCCGCAGGGACGGCAGGGCGATATTTACCCCCTTTCCCTGAAACTCGTCAATCAGCCAGTACACAAGCTCCTGAAGCTCCCTGTAATCGCTGGAGCTTAGGGAACTTAACGTAATCTCGTCATGCCCGGTAGAGCGAAGCATCTCCCTAGCGCGCTCTTTGAGAAATTCCAAATCCCTCGGGCGGATCGGGCGGTAAATCATCCCCGCCTGACAGAAACGGCAGCCGCGGATGCAGCCGCGCTGGATTTCCAGCACAACCCTGTCCTGCGTCACCTTGATATAGGGAACGAGCGGCTTCTTCGGATAAAATGTATCAGACATATCCCGCTGCACCTGCTTCTGCACCTTATCAGGCGCCTCCTCCACCGTCGGGTAAAACGCCGCAAGCGTCCCGTCCTCATTATATTCTGCCTGATAGAACTGCGGCACATACATTCCCGGAATCTGTGCAGCCATCTTAAGGAACGAGGTTCTGTCCTTCCCGGTGTTTTTCCATTCCTTATACGCATCCATCAGATCAAAATAGACCGTCTCCCCCTCGCCGATATAAAAAATGTCAAAAAAATCCGCAATCGGCTCAGGATTGTAGGCACAGGGGCCGCCGCCAATCACAAAGGGGTCTGCCTCCGTCCTGTCTGCCGCCCTTAGCGGTATGCCGGACAGGTCAAGCACCTGCAGGATATTGGTATAACACATCTCATACTGGAGCGTAATCCCCAGAAAGTCAAAGTCCCTGACCGGCTGCTGGCTCTCCAGCGCAAAAAGCGGGATATCCTGCTCCCTCATAATCTTATCAAGGTCCACCCATGGGGAATAGACACGCTCGCAGTAGATATCTTCCCGCAGGTTCAGCATATCATAGAGAATCTGTATGCCAAGATGCGACATACCAATCTCATATACATCCGGAAAGCACATGCAGAAGCGGATTTCCGCTTTTAAAGGGTCCTTTTCTACCATATTGATTTCACCGCCAATATATCTGGCAGGCTTCTCAACAGATAAAAGTATTTCATCACTCAATGCTAATTTTCTCATGTCTGCTCCATTTCCTCTTACCACGCAGCCGCCCGGAGGGCACAGCAAGCCACAAACGCCTGTTTCCAAAAGGCTGCAGCGCACAGCTACTTCGCAGGCATCACCTGCTTCATCACCTCAGCCGCCTGCTTCACAATCCCCTCCAAATGCCCGTCCTCCGAAAGCACCTGCTCCACATATGCCCTGTCAAACCCCTGATAGGAGAGCTTTAAATGAAAAGAAAGAATCAAAACGAAAAAAAGCACCCCGGCTGTCACCATCCGAATAATGCCATAATGATTCCTTCCTCCCTCAAAGTCCGGCTGTTCCCCCCATACATCTGTAGTGCCAGGCTTGACCTGCTCACCCTCCCTGCCATAATGATTTCTGGCATAGATATCCCTTCCGTATCCCCGGCCCGCATTCCTTCCTGCATTCTGCGAAAAAGCGGACTTTGCCTCCCTGATTTTTTCCGAACGGCTCACCGGCCGCTCCTCCTGCTCATAATAATAACGGTTCATAAAAAGACCTCCATTTCTAACCAAGCTGTTTCCTTCATTGTATGAAAGAGGCCTTTTATTTATGTTACAGGACAACCCTCAGACAAAGGTTATTCCCCTTCCTCCAGCCAGCCAAGGTCCGGATATTCAAGGCAGCGGTCCCTTGTTAAAAGTTTCTTAATCGCTTCGTTGACATCTGCCCCCTCAAACAGCACGTCGCAGATCTGCTCCACAATCGGCATTGAGACATTGTATTTCTTTGCAAGCTTGTAAACCGCTTTGGCAGAATAAACGCCCTCTACCGCCTGATTAATCTCCGCCAGGGCCTCCTTTACAGAACGGCCCTTTCCAATCAGGTACCCGGCATTATGATTCCTGCTGTGCTTACTGGTACACGTTACGATTAAATCCCCGATACCAGAAAGCCCGCCAAGCGTCTCCATCTTAGCCCCCATTGCCACGCCAAGGCGGGAAATCTCCGTAATCCCCCTTGTGATCAACGCTGCCTTTGTATTATCCCCAAAACCAAGCCCGTCACAGACACCTGCTGCAAGGGCGATAACATTTTTCACAGAGCCCCCCAGTTCAATGCCGATAATATCTGGGCTCGTATATACCCTAAAAAGTTCATTCATGAAAATTTCCTGAATAAAGATAGCAGAAGCCTTGCTTGCACTTCCCACTACAACTGTAGTCGGCATTCCAATTGCCACTTCCTCCGCATGGCTTGGTCCGGAAAGAACTGAGATATCCGCCTGCCCAATCTCCTCCACCAGAATATCACGAAGCGTATCTAAAGACTCCTCCTCTATCCCTTTTGCCACATTGACAATTCTCTGCCCGGCTGTAATATATGACGCAGCCTCTTTTGCCGTACTTCTGACAAAAGGGGATGCCACAGAAAATACAATTAAATCCCTGCCCGTACATGCCTCCTGCAGATTACTGGTAACAACAATAGAATCCGGTAGCTTTACCCCCGGAAGGCGGTCTTTGTGCTCCCTGTTCTCCTGAAGCATTGTAACCTCCGATTCAACCTTTGACCAGAGCACCACATCATGCCCATGCCCTGCCAGCATGATCGCAAGTGCCGTGCCCCAACTGCCTGCCCCCAAAAAACTAACTCTGCTCATCAGATGCTGCCTCCTTCTCTTCCTTCTTCTGCCACAGCTTATTCTCATTTCCATGGATCAGCCGCACAATATTCTGGCGGTGCTGAAAATATGCAAATACCGTAAACAAAAGGCTGATAACCATCATATGTACAAATGCCTTATCATTATGATGGAATACCAGTGTATTTGCCGGGATATACCATGCCACAAACAGCGAGCCAACCGACACATATTTTGTCAATATAACCGCCGCAATAAAAATGGCAAGCCCAATCGGAATCATGACCGGATGGGCAGCAGACATGACAACAGCGGAAGTCACAGCAATCCCCTTCCCACCCTTAAAACCGAGATAAAACGGATAATTATGCCCCAAAACGACCCCAAGCCCACAGTAAAGGCAGAGCAGATACCAATCCGTCCCTGTAGCAAAACAAAAACGGATCAGCAGAATCGGAATTACCGCCTTCGCTAAATCAAGGACAAATGTAATAATTGCCGGCACCACCCCGAAATTCCGAAGGACATTTGTCGTCCCGGCATTGCCGCTTCCCAGCGTACGGATATCTGTATGGTAAAACCTCCCGACAAAATAGCCGCTGGAGATGCAGCCGCACAAATATCCCGCTATCAGGCACAATACGATTTCTATTCCATTCATTTTTTCTCCCCTTTTCAGCCATCTCTCCGCTCCCGGATCAAAAATTTAAGCGGCGTTCCGGCAAACCCGAACGCTTCACGGATCTTATTTTCCAGATATCTTGTATAAGAAAAATGCATCAGCTTTTTATCATTGACAAAGACAACAAAAGTCGGCGGCTTGACACTGACCTGTGTCATATAGTAAATCTTTAACCTTTTTCCCTTATCCGACGGCGGCTGCTGCATCGCAACCGCTTCCGTCAGAATATCATTTAATACGCCGGTTGCGATGCGGAGCTGATGGTTCTGTATCACAACATCCAGCACATCAAAAAGCTTCGGTATCCGCTGCCCGGTCTTTGCCGAAATAAAAATAACCTCCGCATAAGGCAGGAAAGAAAGAACCTGCCTTATCTTTTCAGTATATTCCTTTACAGAATGATTATTCTTCTCAATAGCATCCCATTTATTGACTGCAATAACCATGCCACGTCCCCTGTCATGGCCGATTCCGGCAATCTTTGCATCCTGCTCCGTCACCCCCTCCGCCGCATCAATCACAAGCACCACAACATCGGCGCGCTCTACCGCGGAGACAGTACGCAAAATACTGTACCTCTCAAGCTCCTCTTTTATTTTATTTTTACGGCGCAGGCCCGCAGTATCAATAAATACGTATTCCTTATCCTGCCACGTAACCGTTGTATCAATGGCATCCCTGGTAGTCCCCGCCACATCTGACACAATCACGCGGTTCTCCCCCAGAATCTTATTAATAATAGACGACTTCCCCACATTCGGCTTGCCGACAACCGCTACGCGCGGCCTCTCATCCTCTTCCTCGTCCGCACCGTCTGGAAACAATGCCGTCACCTCATCTAACATGTCGCCAATCCCAAGTTTTCCGACAGACGAAACCGGATGCGGGTCGCCAATCCCAAGATTATAGAACTCATAGACATCCGGCATCATCTTATCAAAATTGTCTACTTTATTGACCACCAGAATAACTTTTTTCTTCGCTCTCCGAAGCATATCCGCCACCTTAAAGTCAGCGTCTAAAAGCCCCTGCTTTACATCTACAATAAACATGACCACATCAGCCATCTCAATTGCCATCTCAGCCTGTTCCCTCATATCCCGGAACATCTGGTTTTTAGTCTCCGGCTCAATGCCGCCGGTATCCATAATGGTAAAATTGTAATTCAGCCACGATACATCCGCGTAGATGCGGTCCCTTGTCACACCTGGCGTGTCCTTGACAATCGCAATCCGTTCCCCTGCAAGCATGTTAAAAAGCGTAGATTTTCCTACATTCGGCCGCCCTACGATGGCTACAATCGGTTTACTCACATCTTCCTCCTATCGCTGCTTTTTAAGAACTGCCCCACCAAAACCACTCCACGGCGGACAGCCCCTAAGCATCTTAAAATCATGGCTTTTTTGCCAGATAAACCTCCTGCGCACTAAACCTCTTTTACATTTCCAACCAGATAATCTGCAACTTTACTATACAGCAGCTCATTATAAATAATATTCTTCGCTGTCGTCCCATAGTTTGTTGTAAATGCTGTATCCAACTCCGTTTCGCTCTTACATCCGTAATTTGAAAGGTATGTGTTCAGCTCTGTCTGGTACTCCTCGTCCGTTACTTCTATTTTCTCTGCCTGTGCAATCGCATTGTACACAATCTGGTTTCCGACATCCTGTTTTGCATTCTCCGCCAGCTCCTTATCGTACTGCTCCTGCGTCATGCTATTATTTTTAAGGTAATCCGACATCGTCATACTCTGGCTTTTCAAAAAATTTGAAATAGACGTGTCTAACTGTGTCTGCATCTCCTCAACTTTATTCTCAGGATAGTTCTTTACCTCGCTGCTCTTGCAAACCTGCTCAATCGCCTTAGAACGTATAATAGTCTTTCTGTTCTTTTCCTTATAATCCTTTACAGATTCATACTGTGTCAGGTTTTTCTTTACAAACTCATTATCAAACTTTGACTTAATCTTATCCCCGCGCAGGTAGTTCAACGTTACCGTAAAGACTGCAGGCTTCCCTGCCAGATCAGGGTTATTCGGATAGGATTCAGGGAATGTCACATTAATATCATATGTCTTCCCCACCGTCTTCCCGATCAGCCCGTCCTCAAAGCCGTCAATAAAACTCTTTGAACCTATCGTAAGGTCGAAGCCATTTGGATACTTGTCCTTCGTACAGGAACCGCCCTCAAATGCTGTACCGTCTATCCGGCCCACATAATAAATATTAACTGTATCCCCGCTCTTAACCTTGCCTTTCTTTATCTTTTTGTAGGTTGCATAAGTATCTAACTCCTGATCAATCTTGTCCTGGACAGCCTTATCAATATCGCTCTTCTTTAACTCCACCGTCTTATACTCAGCAAGGGTGACATAGGACGCTGCCTTCGCAATCAGCGGATCCTCAGATTTCTTTGCCTCCTCTTTCTTCCCTGATTCTGTCTTCTTCGTCTCCTTATTTTCAGAGCCGCATCCTCCCAGAGCCGTAACACTCAGGCTGACGCAAAGCGCCAATGCCAATAATTTATTCCTCTTTCTCAATTTCTTATCCTCCACTTCTTAACTTTTTTGTTGTCATCTGCCAAAAAGCCATACCTATTATAAATCATGTCAATAGTCGTTTAGCTCCCTGACAATAGTAATTATAACTCAACATCCTCTTTTATACCACAAACTATGACAAAAGAAAAGGGATTTCCTAAAAAGTTCATATTTTTTTCAAATCAATTTGCATGAATTTTGAATAATGTGTGCATTTAGCACTGTAAACGCTGCTGATGTCTGGCACGGAGTAAAC
Source organism: bacterium D16-36 (assembly GCA_003611745.1). Classification (GTDB taxonomy): domain Bacteria; phylum Bacillota; class Clostridia; order Lachnospirales; family Lachnospiraceae; genus Butyribacter. The sequence goes on from RAYF01000059.1 coordinate 32,380, forward strand.
GTAGCACCATATATGCTGCCGCCCAGTAAAATCACAAAAGTTTAGTTGAAAATTTTCTCCAAAAGTGATATTTTATATATTAGGAAAGTTCTCAGTGTGTGGTGGTTGCCAACAAGAATTTTCGCAGAAAATTCTTGCTAGGGCACAAGCGAAGTCTGTGCCCTTTTTTATTTATTAGGGACGCTCCGCGTTCCCACAGCAAAATTTTTATTGTAAATTTCAGGGAAACGGCCGTGCAGGCCGGCCTCCTGATTATTAATACAAACAGCGCAGAAAGCAGCGCAGAAACGAGGTAAAATATGGATTTCAAAAAAATGTATGACGACAAGATAACAACTGCTGACGAAGCAGTCAAAGTAGTTAAATCCGGCGACTGGGTAGACTACGGCTGGTGTACCGGAACCCCTGTGGCCCTAGACGCCGCCATGGCCAAAAGGCTGCCGGAACTGACAGACGTAAATTTCCGGGGCGGTATCCTTATGTGGCAGCCGGAAATCTTCAAAATTGATGCACCAGCAGAGCATATGACATGGAATTCATGGCATATGGGCGGCATTGAGCGAAAAGCAATCGCGCAAGGCTTCTCATACTATGCTTCCATCCGCTACTCCGAGCTGCCAAGGTATTACCGCGACTCTATCATCCCTTCCGATGTGGCAATGTTTCAGGTTGCCCCGATGGACGAGCACGGGTTCTTTAATTTCGGCCCAAATGCTTCCCATCTGGCTGCAGTATGCGAAGGTGCAAAGACAATTATCGTAGAAGTAAATGAAAATATGCCGCGCTGCCTTGGGGGCTTCGAAGAATCCATCCATATCAGCAAGGTAAACATGATTGTTCAGGGTGACAATCCTGCAATGGCTGCGCTTGGCAGCGGCGGCCCTGCCACTGCCGTGGACGAAGCCGTGGCAAAATATATCGTGGACGAGATTCCAAATGGCGCATGCCTCCAGCTCGGCATCGGCGGGATGCCGAACGCAGTAGGTTCCCTTATTGCCAAATCTGACCTCAAGGATTTGGGCATCCACACAGAGATGTATGTAGATGCCTTTGTCGATATCGCAAAAGCAGGAAAAATCACGGGATTAAACAAAAAGATTGATAAAGGGCGCCAGGTATATGCATTTGCGGCAGGCACACAGAAGCTCTACGACTATCTCAATGAAAATCCGGAATGTATGAGCGCGCCGGTAAACTATACAAACGACATCCGCCAGATATCTGCACTGGACAACTTCATTTCCATCAACAATGCCGTAGACATTGACTTATTCGGCCAGATTAATGCAGAATCAGCAGGCACAAAGCAGATTAGCGGTGCAGGCGGACAGCTTGATTTCGTACTTGGCGCATACCTTTCAAACGGCGGAAAATCCTTTATCTGCATGTCTTCCACTTATACACAGAAGGACGGCACAGTAAAGTCAAGAATCACACCGACACTAAACAACGGCTCCATCGTTACCGATACGCGTGCCAACGTCCATTACTTTGTTACAGAATACGGCCTCGTAAACTTAAAAGGAAAATCTTCATGGGAAAGGGCGGCAGCAATTATCTCCGTCGCACACCCTGATTTCCGCGATGAACTGATTGCAGAGGCAGAGAAAATGCATATCTGGAGACAGAGCAATAAGCGTTAGTACATAACGTGGTTATCCAAAATATGCTTTACAGAATAGAAAAAAGGACACTGGATTTGTGTCCTTTTTTCTATTCTGTAAAATTCTCAAACACGCTCTAATTTACTATCAGCTTTCTGCTGGAATTTCTCATTCTGGATAATGAACCTTTCATGGGTTCCCTCCCCCACCAGCCCTTTTTCATCAAATGCCTCCACATGGAACACCAGCCTGCGCCCATCAACCTCTGTAAGCTCTGTCTTACAGGTAATCTTCATCCCCACTGGGGATGCCGCCACATGCCTGACATCCATCAGCGTCCCAACACTACCTGCGCCCTCTTCTAACTCTGCAGAAACACTCTTATAAGCTGTCTCCTCCATCAGCGCAATCATAGCCGGGGTAGCATAAACCGCCAGCTCACCGCTTCCCATTGCCCTTGCTGTCTTCTCCTCCGTCACAATACATTCCAGATTCCCGACAATCCCTTTTTCTAACATATGTAACCTCCATATACTTCCACAGGCACAGCCTGTCAGGCCCCCGCTGCCTGATCCTCTTCGTCAAACTCAACAATCACATAATATCCGCGGTCCGTATGCTTTACCTCCCGGACAACTCCCCGGTCCGACCGGAGCCGCTGGTTTACCTTATAGCAGCCCGACATTGCTACAGCCGGCTCAATCATATAAGTATAATTAAGCGCTGTCTTCTTTTCGCTGACATCGACCAAATCCCCAGCCTCCACCAGCCCCGGCCGCTCCATTTTAAATGTCATTTCCCTCACAAAAACAGCCTCCCTTTCCACGTACACAGTGGGCTAAACACAACGCCTGCAAGGGACAAAATGTCCCTTTTGCCTGACGGCTGCCTTTAACCCACTGTATTTCGAATACACAAATCTGGATGGAGCCTAGTATCTTGCCGCATTTATTCTCGCGTACGCAACGAGCCAAACGCAAGCTTGCTTGCACTTGGCGACTGCGCGCGGGTCAAATACCCCGCCCCTTGGGGCGAACTTGTCAGAGAGAAACTAAGTCATGCCCCGTTGCTCTGCTGCGGGGTATTTGACTTTATCAAATATCAACGCGGCAAGACACTAACTCCTCCGTATAAATTCAGTCCGGCACTTCGGGCAGGTAATCGCTATCTTTCCTTTTCCCTTTGGCACACGGATTTTCTGTTTACAGGAAGGGCATTTGTAAATGTGGTGTGTCCGTCTCTGCTCCATATGGCTTTTTCTCCGGGCAAAGAAGAAACGCACCTTGTTATGGTACTTCATATACCGCTCATTTTCCGCATAGCGCTTGTAATGGTTTCTGGACAATATGCGATAATAAGCATATAACAAAAGTAGAAGCCCAATGGAATTCAGACCCTGGCGTACATACATAAAAGGGATAAAAATCTCCAAAACCATCAGCACTAGTGCAAGAATAACCAAGAAATTACTGAACTTGTCAACTCCGTACCGCCCCTGCATAAATCTCGCTAAACGTTCCCGCATCGTTCTTTGTTCCTTTCAATACATATATCCTGCGAAAATGAACGCATTCTCCCACTCATTCTGCTTTACAAATATATTGTATACCATTTTCAGCAAAAAACAATATTCAAACTTTGAACAATTCTAAAATATATATAAACAAGGGCGCAATATAAATCACACGGAAATCAATTTCCAGTATATATATTCATTACTGCCCCTATTAATATGTCACTATTTACAGACAATTGTTTTCTAAACGATAACTCCCTGCTATCTGTCAATTTCCAATGTGCCTGCGTCCGGCTGTGTTTCTGTTTTTGCCCTCACAGAGTATGGTACGCCTAAAAAGAAGGATAAGATATGCCGCCAGACAACAACGGCTTTCCA
>RAYF01000060.1 GCA_003611745.1 bacterium D16-36
CATACTCTGTGAGGGCAAAAACAGAGACACAGCCGGACGCAGGCACATTGGAAAATGGTGGATAACAGGGAGTTATCATTTAATAAGTAGCCAACTGTGAATCATAATATGTTGATGCGGAGTAGTAATGAATATGAATAATGAAAATTGATTTCCGTGTCTAACACATTGATTCTATCCTTCCATTACTCATGTGGATCCTCACATCCGCCAGTAATTCGATATCCTCTTTATTATGGCTTGCCAGAATTACCAGTGCCCCCCTCTTTTTCTCCTCCCTGATAATATCACGGAACATAGAAACGCCCTGCTCGTCCAGTGCATTTGTCGGCTCATCCAAGACCAGCAGTTTTGGTGACTCCATAACAGCCTGCGCAATGGCAAGCCGCTGCTTCATACCCAGCGAATATTTAGAGACTGTCCGCCTGTCCCTGTCATCAAGCCCTGCCCGCCTCATTGCCTGACAGACCCCGCTCCCCGAAATCTGTTTTCTGATATCCGCAAGCATCTTCAAATTCTCATACCCTGTCGCATAGGGAAAGAAGGCCGGGTTTTCAATAATGGCACCCACGCTTCCAGGAAAGTCTAAATCCCTCCCCACCAAACAACCGTCTATTTTGACAAAACCGCTGTCTGCAAAAATCAGGCCTAAAATACACCTCATAAGCATTGTCTTCCCAGAGCCATTCCTCCCATAAACCCCATACACCTTCCCTGCGTCCAGACGGCAGGAAATATTGTCAAGCACCAGATTTCCCTTAATTGATTTACTAAGATTTTTTATCTCTATCATATGAATCCTCCCCTCCTGCAACAAACAGCATAAATATAATCCTCAAACCACTTCATAATTACTAAATAATTTTTCAAGATACCAGTAAGACAGCATGCCCGCTGCCATAAGCAGGCAGAGCATCACTACAGGATCAAGCCCTGCCTGCTGCACATAGCTGTAACTGCACCAGTTAAAGGGAACATATTTTACTGCCAGCCTCCACGCCCCCTCCGTATCATACAATACCCCCACAGCAAAAGGCGGCAAAGCCTGTATCACCAGATCAGCATACACTGCCATAAGTTCATTTATCCTGAAAAACAGTATATTACAGAAAACCATAAAAACTGATATCTTCACAAACTGGCACAAAAACAGGAAAACAAACCGCCCCGGCTCTATAAACACCCCTCTCTGTAAACATATCCCCGCCACAAAAAGAAGCAGGGCTGCCGCTGCCTGATAAAACAAAATTTCACTAAGGGAGCGCACTGTAAATCTCCTTATCCAGTATTTCATATTCCTTTCCCTGACAAATATATAAACGTAGTTATCTTTTAACTCCCCAATATACCCGCCCACAAAATAATAAAAAAGAAAATCCGGCAGAGTCTGGATTACCACAAAAAGGATAACCCTGCCCTCCGCAGCCTGCAGGCCCCCAAACAGCATCTCCCAATATCCTAAGCTGCTGTCTGTATGCATGCGCAGGTAATACAACAAAAAAATACTTTTCAATACGGCGATTGCACCTATTACCATCAGCCTTATTCTTCCTGTAAACTTCACGCCGTCCCTCCCTATCCCCAAAAAATATCCTGCCTCTTAATGCAGGCCCTGCCTGCCCTTACGAGCACACACAGCAGTACAAAAAACACTGCACACACGCCTACACACCAGAACCAGCAAATTCCCTGACATTTTTCCATACCAGAATAAAAGACCGTTTCATCCATTGCAAAAGACAGATTCAGTAGGCTGCCGATATCCGGAATGCCGGACGGGCGGAACAAAAAAGCAAATATATTCGGCAGGAAAGATGCCGCCAGCAGAAAACAGACTGACAATATATCCTGCCTGAATTTTATCTCCAGCAGAAGCATACCGATAGATGCCATACAGAAATACAGATAAAGCGTTAAAAATAGAAATAAGACATATATCCACTCCCAAAATGATACTCCGGCTCCCAAAAAAATCCCTGCCGTAAAAAGCGCAGGCAGCAGAATGACCACAGCCAGAAAAAAGCAGTCCGTAAAAACCTTTCTGCAAAATGTTTTCCACCAGACACCCCTGCTGTTTATGGCTAACATCCTCCTGCCAGTCATAAACCCATCTGCTTCCCTTAGGCACAGCAAAGCCATAGAAGGGAGTATCAGGCCCATTACAATGGCATCCCTAATGATTAGCACATACATCTGTACTATATTTGCCGCCGTCCCATTATGGATCTGCTTTCCCCCGAACACTGCAAGGAACATTCCGACCATAAGAGGGAGGAGCCAGAATTTTTCTTTTTTAAATGTATTCATAAGTCCTCCTGCCCCTTATTATCAAAACGAACCCCAGCCCATAAATGCATCCGGTAAAGGCAATATACCCGGAAATACTGACAGCATGCCCCATTTCAATATAGGATAAAATACTGATTGCAGGAATATGCAGCAACTCGCTGAGAAGAAAGAGTACCATAAAAGACACAAAGACAACTGCCGATAATTTGACGGGCTTTAACCTGCCGAGCAACTTTGTACAGCCAAGCCCACATGTCAGAAAAGCAATGCCGCCTGCCAGAATACTGATAATCAGAATATAAAGTAGATTGTATACATAAGGGTTCTGGACGTTCCAACTGTCAAACAGGCATTCGGGATGGACATTTTGGAGCAGATCATACTCTGCCATCCCCCACCTGTTATCCTCCCCCCACAGCGGAAACGCCGCAAAACATAGAAGCTGGTTTATGCCAAGCGCTGCCGCAAAAGCAAAGGCAGTCATAACGGCCGACAAAACGGCATTTCCATAAATATAGCGCCTCCTGTCCATACGGAGCATTGGGAAAAGCCCATCCTCCCTTCCATAACCCGTGCACAGCGATGACGCTATCAGAACAGCCAGAAAACAAAAAAGCATCCGCACTACACTGCAATCAGTTGACGGCAATAAAAAATTGTCTGCCGCACTCCTCACAAACATCAAATCATTTTGGTAGTTTGCCGCATATCCCATTGCCATGCCGCTGATGCTAAGCAGATTAAGAATCGCAAAGCATATTTTAAACCTGCCCTGATTCACAAAGCTTTTCAAAAAAAATAAACTGCATTCCATGCCAATCCCCCCACTAAAAGTTATTCAAAAAGTTCTTTGGAACGTGTCTGAAAATCCATTCCCACAATCTGCGTCTCCCACAAAATTTGAAACACATCTTGTAAAAAAGGGCAGAGACTCCGCTTGTTCCCTAACAAGAATTTTCTGCGAAAATTCTTGTTGGCGGCCACCACACACCGAGAACTTTCCTAATATATAAAGAGCAATTTTCAAGCACGCTCTTATAATAATACAGACAGAACTTTTTTCAATACCTTTGGCAGTTTTTGCACTGATATTGCAGTTTTTGCACAAATCCTATATAATCCTACTCCCAGCACCATCTTTTCATGTCTTCACGTTTTTTATTGTCTGGAATGCCAATCCTCCCGGCTCATACAAGTAACATGCTCCGTTCGGACATCCCCCATTAATTTCCATTCGATATCCTTATTTGTATGATGGTAGATAAACCCACATTTTTCCTGTACACGCTTAGATTTTGTATTCCCTTCAAAATACCCACACCAGATTTTATTCAGCCCTAAATCCTCAAAGCCATGACGAAGCAGTTCATTCACCGCCTCCGGAATCAATCCCTGTCCCCAAAATGGTACACCAATCCAATATCCAATTTCACCGTCCGTATCCGGCAAATTTAAATTACTGGCATTCCCTGCCATCAGGCCGATACTGCCAATTGCCGTTCCATCCTCTTTCAAACACACAGCGTAAGTCTCCTCTGCGGACAAGACTTCCCGAATAACCTCCCTGCTATTCTCCACACTGGTATGAACCGGCCACCCGGCAATTGGTCCTACCTTTGGATCCTTCGCATATTCATATAAACTTTCCGCATCCGATTCCTTCCACGGCCGCAAAAGCAGCCTTTCCGTTATTAGTTCCATAGTTTTCCTCCCTTTATTTTATTACTCTAAAAAACTAATCTGATTATCTTTCATTGATTTCACTTTTCTTTCAGTAATGCTGTCATCAGAAGTAATATTTCCACATAATAGGGCAGAACTGCGGTTATATGATTTTACATTATCTTCTACTCTTCTATCATTAAAATTCGCATAACAATATTTACATCCACTCAGACAAGTGTTATATGTCCCCACCTCTACGCTCTCAATACATCCACACCCTGCTCTCTGGTTTTTATCCTTCTTGGCAATCAACTTACAGCCTAATAATCTCTCAATTAGCTTTTTATCGATACAGCTGCCATGCTGAATGCCAATTTCGTGAAGATTGATTTGCTCTGCACAAGTTTCGATTATTAAATTATACTTTGAAGCAATCTGAGCCATTTTTCCCGCCACTTCAAGCATTTCTTCATCTGTTATCTGCCTGATACCTAGTCCCCTTGCATTTCGTTTTGTTTTGGAATAAAAATCAACAAAACTAATAACTACTCTTTCCGTATAATCTGCAAGATTATCTGCTATCTCCTCAAAAGCCTGTAAGTGATAATTCATTGTATACCGCTTACTTATTAAAATGGGATCATATCTCCATATTACTCTTTCCTTTCCTATTTTTTCAGATAACCTCTTAAATGTTGGAATAAGCTCTTCCCTTTTATTTGGAAGGTTTGGCTCAATATCCCTGCCATACCCTGTCAGGGTAAATTGAAAATAATACATATATTTTTTTAAATCCTCTAACTTTTCAATCATATTAGCAGGATTCTTTGTCCAAAACACAATACAATCCACCACTTCCGGTGACAGGTCTATTCTGCTTATCTGATGCGCATTCATAGGATTTCGTACATATAAAAATCCTTCCTTAATTCTGGCAATAAACCAATCTGAATAATAATTCGGGATGTCTGTCCTTCTACTCACACTTAAAATCATATTGAATCCCTCCTAAATTCCAGCTGACACATCTCCAACGTCACTAAAAGAACCCATCAGAGCACGGAAGTCAATTTTTATGATTCATGTCCGTGCCATATGAGGAAAGATAATTGAAATCTGAAATTCGCTCTTCGTATGCCCTATCGCATAATAGCCTCCGTATTTTTCTACAATCTGCACCACATTCTTTAAACCGATGCCGTGGCTGCCCGGATTATCATTTTTTGTTGAATAAAGCTTCTCCCTTGCCTTCTTTAGCGCCCCATTCTGGGTATTGCGGACAGACAGTATAAACTCCCCCTCCTCGCAGACACATTTTAATTTGATTTTTCTCAGGCAGAGCTTAAGCCCGACAGACACGGTGCTTTCCCGTGAAGGCTCCGCTGGGCACTTTTCGCATGCCTCAATCGCATTATTTAACAGGTTCGACAGCAGGACAACCAGATCAGAAGAATCCATTGCCAGCCCTGACAAATCATTTATTTTACATACCATCAGAATATCCCGCTCCACCGCCTCCTGATATTTTGCATTCAGCACAGCATTTGCAAACACATTATTCGTATCAATGTAATCTAAATCATGCAGTACTTCCCCGCTAATCTGCTTTAGGTAATCCTCCAGTTTATCATATTCCCCTGCCTCACATAATGCCTGTATGCAGGTAATCTGGTTTTTATATTCATGCGAAAGCTTCCTCTGACCCTGTACTTTTTCCATAATGGTTTTATATAACTGTGTCTGGCTCCTTGCCTCCATATCTAACAGCGCCCTCTCATGGAGCAGATGCTCCCGCCTGGCAATATTCTGCATAAAATAAAACATAATAACATTCATCGCGGCAAATCCCAGCGCCATCTCCACAAAAAAACGCTCCAGCCCCGTCGTCTGTACAAACTCCATATTGCGGATAAAGGAAACGGTTACCGCCATAGAAAAAACGGGGACGGCCAGAAACACCAGCCAGTCCCTCGCCCTGATATATCTGGCATCCCTGCGCCGGAATACAATATTCATCACCATAAGAAGAAGGAGCAGGAACATTTTTACCAGAAGGGCAATGAGAAAATCCTCTTTTCTGGAATGCGCTGCATCATTCTGTGCCAGCCACGGGGCGGCTAACAGGGCCAGAATGTCAGAGAGCCATAGAAGCCCCTGCAGTACAATGGCTAACAAAATACATTTTCCTGTACTGCCCCTAATATAAAACATCATAATTACAATAGTCAGTGCCAGATTAGACACCAGTTGCAGCCAGATATCCCCCTGAATCAGGACAGCCGATGGAAAACTAAGAACGCCCAGACAGAGAATGGTTTTCCATCTTGAGGCAAAGATTCCCTTTTTCCATCTTCCCCTCTCCCCAAATGTCTCAAAAAAGATGACGCAGCAGATTGCCTCTAAAAATACAAGGGAGCAGCCCTGCACAAACTCAAACATTATATCACCCCTTTGTACATTGCAATTTTCTGACGCACCTCCTTTAATTTAGACCTTGCAACAGGCAGTGCCAGATTATCCTGCAGCAGCAGGTTATTTCCCTCTATCCTCCTGACAAACCGCAGATTCACCAGATAACTTTGGTGAATCCTCACGAAGTCTCCAGAAAATATTGCAGCAATATGGTTTAACGTCTCATACATTGTATAGGGGACAATCCCCTCCTCTGCAACATAAAATGTAAGCTTATGGAGGCTGCTTTCTATATATACAATCTTCTCCAGAGCGACCCTCCTTGCCCCCTGCTGGAAAGAAAATTCCCTGATATGCGGTTTATATTGCATTTTCTCAAATACCGCATCCAGACTCTCACATACAGACTGCCCGAAATTCCCGTCAGATTTTAACAGGTAACGGATGGCATCCACCTTGTATCCCTCTAAAGTATAGTTTATAAAAGCCGTCACAAAGATAACATACGTATCCCTGCACAATTTCCGCAGTTCCCTTGCTGCCTCCAGCCCATCTATTTCCTCCATATTGATATCCAGAAACACAATCTGGTACTCCATCATTTTTATATTATCAGCAATAAATTCCTTTCCGGACTGATAGATATCAATCTGAAAAGGAATCTGTTTCACGGTACAATATTTATTTATTATCTTTTCGAGTTTCCTTGCAAAAATGATTTCATCATCGCAGACAGCAATTTTAACAAATCCCATACTTATCCCCCGGCTTTCTCCATTTTAATACCCTAGGAACTGTCAAGAAATAAATCTTCACATTTGGCTTGTCTAAGTGTAAAATTATTTCTTGGCAGTTCCTTATTTTTGCAAAAATTTATCGGCAAGCAGCCTCCCTGCGGCCTCTTTATCCCTCTCAATCTGCCGGTGAAGCTGCCCTATCCCGTCAAACCGCTTCTCCTTGCGGATAAAATCATGAAAAAATACCTGTATCGTCTCCCCGTAAATTTCTTCCTGAAAATCCATGATATATGTCTCAATTCCGACCGCATACTCACCGATGGTAGGTTTTTTGCCGACATTAGTCACTCCGAAGTACTGCCTGTCCCCCACCTTTACAGTTGTGGCATAGACACCATACGGCAGCAGCTTTTTCTCACCGTCCGGCAGGAGATTTGCAGTAGGCATATTCATTGTCCTTCCCAATGCATTGCCATGAAGCACCTCGCCCATCACAAAGTACGGTTCCCCCAGAAGCTCATTGGCTCTGGATAGGTTTCCCATCTCCATCAGGTTCCTGACTAATGTGCTGCTGATAGTTTCATCATCCAATGTCAGCTTTGGAACAATATCCAGACTATAGTGGTAAGTATCCTGAAAACGCTCCAGAGTATGGATATCCCCCTCCCTGTTCCTGCCAAAACGGAAATCCGTTCCCACACAGATATGGCGCACATCCATCCTCTTAACCAGAATCTCTTTGATAAACTCCTCCGGAGCCATACGCTTTGTCTCGTCATTAAAAGGGAAAACCACTTCCCTCTGAACCCCCATCTTCTCTAAAATATAATCTTTTTCCTTCTGTGTGTAGATTTTAGAAACAGCCTTGTTCAGCTCAAACGTAAACACTGTGGGAATAAACGCCTTCTGCTGCAATACCTTGCCCAACAGGTAACGGTGCCCTAAATGGATTCCATCAAACTTCCCCAGAGATACACTGCTCTCCCTCAGCCTAAAATCAAGCCCCTTTATAATTTCCATCCTTATCCCCTGTCTTTCCCAATCTAAAACATCTTGATAACTGTAAAATCCCTTCCAGTCCTCTTGTAAACAGCCTTAAAGCCTCCGTTTTCATCATAAATAAGGCACTGCAGGCCGTCTTCTGCGTCCGCCCCTCCTGCCCCGTATGGGTTTAAAAATGATTCCTTTAAGATATTTCCATTTGCGAGCTTCACCGCATAATCCTGCTTTATCTGGTACTTTGGACAGCCCGGAAAGAGGGAATCCACCGTATATATTTTTTCCATAAGCCCGTCCCCCTCTGATAACTGCTCAATCACATCCAGAGTCATAGCATCCGCAATTTGGAAATTCCCTACCCTGGTCCGCACCAGATTTTCCATAGCAGCGCCCACGCCCAATTTTTGGCCGATATCATGGCACAAAGTCCGGATATAAGTTCCCTTGGAGCATGTCACCTCCATTGAGAAAATCTGCTCTTCGATATCCATCTGTAGGATTTTAATATCAGAAATAAAAATCTCCCTCGGCTTCCTCTCAACCTCCACGCCCTCCCTCGCAAGCTCATACAGTTTCCTGCCCCCGACTTTTAACGCTGAATACATCGGCGGTATCTGCATGCTGGCGCCGCGGAACGACTCGACCGCTTCAAATATCTGCTCCCTGCCCAAATCTTTGACGGATACCTCTTCCAGAATTTTTCCGGTGGTATCCTGCGTATCTGTGACAATTCCCAGACGGCACACGGCCTGATACGTTTTGTCCTTGTCTGCCAAAAGCTCACATACCTTTGTCGCCTTCCCACAGCAGACAGGCAGCACCCCGGTTGCCATAGGATCCAACGTTCCGGTGTGCCCGATTTTTTTCTGCTGAAGAATACCCCTAAGCTTTGCTACCACATCATGAGAAGTAAAACCAGCTTCTTTATATACATTAATGATTCCATCCATTTTTCGTATTTCCTTTCCGTTTTATCCCCTCATATCTAATAATACCTAATCAAAGAGAATGCTAAGACAGTTCAACCCGTAACAAGATAGGAACTAGTATAAAGCAATCTGCGACGGTTCCTTATATGTATCACAGGGCATGGTCAGCAGCCCCTGCCTCATTCAACTGCATCTCAATATGCTCTGTTAGGTTGTTCACGACATCATGCATAGAACCCTGCATAATGCAGCCTGCCGCTTTAACATGGCCGCCGCCATGAAAGAAAGAAGCTATCTTACTTACATCAACATAATTATTGGAACGCATGCTCACCTTATACTGCTGATCCCCCACTTCGTACAAAAGAATCGCTACTTCCACCCCTTTTGTAATGCGCAGCTGGTCGATAATCCCCTCCATATCTTCCGGCTTCGCCCCGTAAAATTCCATCATCCTCCTTGTGATAGCAGCCACGATGCATTTCCCATCCATCAGCCGCATACTGGCAAGAAGCGTCCGACCAAGCAGCTGGGTCTGCGTGTATGTCCTCTCATAAAAACACTTATCTATATACTGCCAGAATGGGATGCCTTTTTCCATCAATATCCCCGCAATCTCCATTGTCCTCCTGCTTGTATTTGAATGGCGGAACATACCGGAATCAAATACAATCCCAATGTAAAGCGCTTCCGCAATCTTAAAGTCAATCTCTTCCTCCGGCATTGTCCCAAACAACACCTCACAGGCAGCACTCGCCTTCGGATTGATCAGGTTCTGCCCTGCATATGCCTCATTGCTGATGTGATGGTCGATGCAGACTGTCTTTTTTGCCCAGTAAAATGCCTTTTCGGCATCCCCCAGGCAATCCGCTGTGCTCGAGTCCAGCGCAATAACGAGGTCGTAACATATATTCTTTACCTGATTGGAAAAAATCGTCCCCTCCTCGTCCAGAAACGAATACACCTCCGGCAGAGTTTCCAGATAAACGTCAATCTGTTTGTCTGGATATATTTTTTTTAGATAATGGTATGCGGCAGCACAGGCACAGACACAATCCCCATCTGGACGTTTATGCCCTGCAATCAAAATGCTTTCCGCATCTTTTGCAATTTCTTTTAATTCATTCATCGTTACATTTTCCCCTTTTCTTCCCTAAATTTTTAAAATCCGCCGTGCCTCTTCTGACAGTACAGGTACGGGGCACTGGCTTTGGTATCATATGAATACTTTTTCATGAATATTCCTGTTACCCAAAAACAGCGCAATGAAATCCAAAATTCATTACGCCATCTTAGGACAAAACTCTTTTATTCTTCCTCCTCTTGTCCGCTGGAATGATTCAGCTCATCAATACGCTTTGACATATTGATGCCGTATTCAATAGAATCATCCATAACAAACGTTAATTCCGGCGTATTACGCAGATTTAAGGATTTGGCAAGCTGGGAGCGCACATGCGATGCGGCGCTCTTTAGGCCGATCCTTGTCTGCTCCTTCTCCTCGTCGCTTCCCAGAACGCTCACAAATACCTTGGCATATTTCAAATCCGGCGTAACTTCCACAGAGACCACAGAAGTCATGGGATGAATTCTCGGATCTTTAATATCTCTGGCTATGATTCTGCTGATTTCACGCTGTACTTCCCCATTCATTCTGGAATACTTTATACTGTTCTTTCTCATACTCTACCTCTCTTCCGGCCTGCAGCACACAGGTCTCCCCTGCTTTGCGGAAACCTGTTTCACATTACTGTCTGGCAACCGCCTATCTCGGAATCTCCACCATAATATACGCTTCAATCTGGTCTTCTACTGCAATATCATTAAATCCTTCAAATACAAGGCCGCACTCATAGCCGGCTGCCACTTCCTTGACATCATCCTGAAATCTTCTGAGCGATGCCAATTCACCCTCAAATATCTGCTCGCCCTCCCTGCTGATACGCACCTTGCAGCCACGGACAATCTTTCCATCCAGAACGTAGGAACCTGCAATTACGCCGATACCAGATGCCTTAAATGTCTGGCGGACCTCCGCATGGCCGACTACCTTCTCCTCATATTCTGGATCAAGCATTCCCTTCATAGCCGCCTCGATATCCTCAATCGCATTGTAGATAATGCGGTACAGGCGGACATCGACTTTCTCCCTGTCGGCAATCTCCTTTGCCATATTGTCCGGGCGGACATTAAAACCAATAATAATCGCATTGGACGCACTGGCCAAGGATACATCGGACTCATTAATCGCACCAACCCCGCCATGGATAATACGGACTGCCACCTCATCATTGCTAAGCTTTAACAGGCTCTGCTTCACTGCCTCAACAGACCCTTGGACATCAGCCTTAACAATTAAGTTCAGCTCTTTAATATTGCCTGCCTGAATCTGGGAGAACAGGCCATCCAGCGTCAGCTTCGACTTCGTATCATCCAAAAGCTTCTCCCTGCCCTGGCTGATGTATGTCTCAGCAATATTCCTTGCTTCCTTGTCATTTTCGGTTGCCATGAAAATTTCCCCGGCATCTGGCACGTCATGAAGCCCAAGGATTTCTACAGGTGTAGAAGGTGTTGCCTCCTTTACCCTCTGCCCCTTAGCATTCATCATTGCGCGAATCTTACCGTAAGCAGAGCCTACTGCAATATTATCACCTACACGAAGCGTACCCTTCTGCACCAATACCGTTGCCACAGGCCCACGCCCCTTGTCGAGCTGTGCCTCAATGACGACACCCCTTGCCTTGCGGTTCGGGTTCGCCTTCAATTCGCAGACTTCCGCTGTCAGGATAATCATTTCAAGAAGCTGGTCTATTCCTTCCTTTGTATGGGCTGACACCGGCACAAATACCGTATCGCCGCCCCAGTCCTCGGCAACCAGCTCATACTCTACTAATTCCTGTTTGACACGCTCTATATTTGCACTTGGCTTATCAATCTTGTTGACGGCAACAATGATTTCCACCCCTGCAGCTTTCGCATGGTTAATCGCCTCAACCGTCTGCGGCATTACACCATCATCCGCAGCGACTACCAAAATGGCGATATCTGTTGACTGTGCGCCGCGCATACGCATCGACGTAAATGCCTCATGACCCGGCGTATCTAAGAACGTAATCTTCTCACCATTGATTTCTGTTACATACGCACCAATATGCTGTGTAATCCCACCTGCCTCTTTATCTGTCACATGCGCCTCGCGGATAGCATCTAACAGAGATGTCTTACCATGGTCAACATGGCCCATAACACAGACAACCGGAGGACGCTTCTTCATCAAAGATTCATCTTCCTCATCCTCTTTTAAGATTTCTGCAATCAAATCTACCTTTTCTTCCATCTCCGCGATGCAGTTATACTCCAACGCAATCTCTTCCGCCTCGTCATAAGTAATTTCATGATTTAAGGATACTACATTTCCCTGCAGGAATAATTTCTTGATAACTGTAGCCGCAGGCACTTTCATAATGTCAGCAAGCTCTTTAATCGTCATCTTTTCCGGAAGCACGATATTACGGATTCCATCCTCAGGTTCCGCTGGTTTTGCAACCGGTTCCGGCTTAATAAAGGCTCCCTTTCTGTTCGGGTCTTTCTTCTTGCGTGCCTGCTTATTCTGGTTAAATGCCTCCTCGTCAAAGTCATCGCGCCCCCTGTCTTTCCCATGGCGCTGCTTTGCACTTCTGGAATCCTTATTCGCACGCTGCTGCCTTGACTGCTTTACTTCCGATTTCATGCTGTCCATCGGTGCAGCCGCACTTCTTCTGGAGTCATTGCCCTGCGGCCTTCCGCCCCTATTTCCAAAACCGCCCTGACGGTTATCGCGGTTCCCATCACGTCCGCCGCCGTCACGGTTCCCACGATTATTATTATAACCGCTGTCGCGTCCGCCATTCCGGTTTCCGCGGTTACTATTATGTCCATTATCACGATTTCCGTTCCGGTTTCCGCCATTCCGGTTTCCGTTTTGACGGTTCTCCTGACCGGATTCCCTGCGTTCCCTGCCCGAAGAAGCTCCCTTCTCCTTCTGTGCACCAGAAACAGCCTGCTCCTTCTTCGGGGCAGCAGCCTTTTCCTTCTTTTCCCTTTTCTCCGGCTTCGGCGCAGAAACAGCCTTCTCTTGCTTTTCTTTTTTCTGCTCCCTCTTTTCCTCCGCAGGAGTTTCTGCCTGAGTCGCCTTCTTGTCATCCCCGCCCTTTTCTTCCTTCGGAGCCTCGGCAACTGTTTCCGGCTTCTGTGCCACTTCCCTCTTAAGATCCGGCTCCTTCTTTGGTGCAGCCTCGCTTTTGACGGCTCCCGGCTCTTTTTTCTCAGAAACCGTCTCTTTCTTAGGAGCGGCCTCCTTCTTAGCAGCAACCTGCTCCCTCTTTTCTTCCTTAGGAGCTTCCGGCTTTGCAGTCTTTTTCTTGGCTGACAGGTTCTGATAGTACTTTAACAGAAAGCCAATCGCTGCATCCTCAATGCTGCTCTGCGCACTCTTCGCCTCAAAACCATTTTTATTTAACAGCTCAATTAAATCCTTGCTCTTTAAATCAGGAAATTTTTCCTGCAAACTCCTTGCAATATCATATATCTTCATTTTTGCCATATGTTCCTATGACCTCCTAGTCCATTTTCTTCAAAATTGCCTGTGCAAAACCTTCATCAGTTACTGCCAGAGAAGCCCGGAATTCCTTTCCAAGCGAATGTCCTAATTCTTCTTTGGTGAAATATTCACGAAGCGGCACTTCATAAAACTCACACTTATTCCGAAACTTTTTTCTGGTATTTTCTGAAACATCCTGTGCAATTACTACCAGAAATGCCTTTCCTGATTTCACTGCCCTTTCTGTCATATATTCCCCGCTGACGACACTCCCCGCCTTCATAGCCATGCCAATCATCCGAAGAACATTATCTGTCTTCATTTTTTCTAATCTCCTCCTCCAGTTCCTGATAAACCGCTTCGGGAATTGTGGTCTTTAGGGAGCGTTCCAGAGACTTTTTCTTTCTTGCAAGCTGCAGGCATTCTACTGAATTACATATATATGCCCCCCTACCGTTTTTCCTGCCGGTAAAATCTACGTCAATCGCTTCCTCCGGAGTACGAATGATGCGAATCAGTTCCTTTTTCTCCTTGCGCTCACCGCAGCCAGTACACTGCCGCATCGGAACCTTTTTCACATGCATCCCGCCTTTTCCTCCCATAACACCACCTCCGTCTTACACATCCATTTGTAATAAACTTACGCTTCACATTTGATATCTATTTTAAATCCGGTCAGCTTTGCAGCAAGCCTTGCATTCTGGCCTTCCTTGCCAATCGCTAAGGACAGCTGGTTTTCCGGAACTATGACACGTGCCGTCTTTTCCTCCTCATCTGCCTCAACCGAAGTAACTGTAGCCGGGCTTAACGCATTCTCAATCAAAACCTCCGGCGAATCACTCCAGTCTATAATATCAATCTTCTCCCCGCGAAGCTCCTCCACAATCGCATTGACACGGCTTCCATTCATACCCACACAGGAACCTACAGCATCTACATTTGGATTCTGTGTAGAAACCGCAATTTTCGTACGTGAACCCGCCTCTCTCGCAATGCTTCTGATCTCTACTGTACCATCCTGAATTTCCGTAACTTCTTCCTCAAACAGCCTTTTCACAAATTCCGGATGCGTACGGGAAACTGTAATACGGGGTCCCTTCGGCGTATCCTTTACTTCCACTACATAAAGCTTAATATGTTCTGTCGGCTTGAAGTGCTCTCCCGGCACCTGCTCACTCTCCATCAAAATCGCATCAACCTTTCCCAGATGAATGCATACGTTGCGTCCGCTGTACCGCTGTACCACCCCCGTGATAACTTCCCTTTCTTTTTCAAGGAACTGTATATAAAGTACTTTCCTTTCCTCCTCACGGATTTTCTGGACAACAACCTGCTTTGCCTTCTGCGCGGCAATCCGCCCAAAATTCTTAGGGGTCACCTCCACTTCTACTGTATCGCCGACTGCCACATTCCCAAATTTCAGGTTCGCCTCGCTAAGTCCCATCTGCGTGACATCATCCTCTATCATATCGTCCTCAACAACCTCTAACTCTGCATAAACGCCAACAGCCCCTGTCTCGCGGTCAATATTTACCCTGATGTTCTCTGACTTACCGTACTGATTCTTGCAGGCAGCGAGCAGTGAATTCTCAACCGCCTCCAAAATAATATCTTTACTTATCTGCTTTTCCTTCTCAATGGCATCAAGTGCCTCAATCAATTCTGTACGGTCGTTCACTGTTGCTTTCTTCCTAGCAGCCATTTCTTGCTTCCTCCTTCATTCTCTCCTAAAAATCTATTGCCAATTTCACCGTAGAAATGTCAGAACGCTGTATCTCATATTCCTGTGCAAATTCTGTTTCGAGCGTGATAGTTTCCTTTGTGTATGCCTTTAACGTACCTGTAACCTCCTTGGCAGATACCTCTTTCCCATTCTTTCCGGCAGGTATCTTCCTCGCCCGATAAAATTTTACATCCACATCTTCACCAATGCTGCGCGCAAAATCTTTTTCCTTTTTTAACTGCCTTCCAAGGCCCGGCGAGCTGACCTCCAAAATATATGCCTCCGGAATAAAGTCCTCCACGTCCATGATATCGCTCCATGCCCTGTTGACAAGCTCACAGTCATCCAGCGTGATGCCGCCCTCCTTGTCAACATATGCCCTCAGGTACCAGTTCCCGGCTTCCTTTACATATTCCACATCAACTAATTCAAAATGGTTCTCCTTCATAATCGGCTCCAGTATTTCCTCAGCCCTGGCCTCATACTCTTCTCTTCTTGACAAACACACTACCTCTTTTCTAGAAACTGCCGCAATTCATTGCTCCCAGCAATCTCTTATATATTTAATCCCTGTGTACGCTTTTCACAGCCCGCAGGCTCCTGACACCCCCTGCGGCTGCCTCTCCGCTATACGACTACGCGAAAATGAAAGAGTGGACTTTTCCGGTCCACTCTTTATCACTACACAACTATTTCGTAACAATACTAGCACTACTAAACCAAAAATGCAAGTCTTTTAAGGGTTTTTTTGCCTTTTTTCTTCATTTTTGGCACTTTTACCCAAAAATCTGCTGCTATTACCGCCATTTATAGACTAAACACATAGAATATATTTGCTATCTGTGCTCAATCACCCTTGCCTCATAGCCCCTCTCAAACAGTTCCTGCCTCACCCGCTTTGCCTCCTCAAGGTCTGCAAAGTTTCCATGCCTTACCCGGTATATCTTATTCACCGGTTCAATATAACAGCTATAGCCTTCATCCTGAACATTCTGGGCAAGATTTTCTGCATTGGCATGGTGCATAAAATTCCCAAGCTCCACACTGTAACTATCCACCTCATTGCTTTCCACATTTGCGCCCCGTATCGTATCGAGAATGCCATTTGCAATTGCCTGCGCTATCTCCGGGAATTTCAGATCATACAAGCGGTTATCCTGCGCCGTATTGATAAAACCGACCTCTAAAAGCGCGGCAGGCATATCCGTCCCCCGCAGGACTGCAAGGTTTGGCCGGACAGATGTCCCTAAATTGGCAAAACCGACCTTTTCAAGCTCCCTGTTGATATTGTCGGCAAAAAGCGCTGGTATGCCTGCATCCGCATAGACCAGAGTCTGGACTCCGGAATAAGTATTCGGCGTCTCACTGGAATTGCGGTGAATCGACACAAAGTAGGAAGCATCACTCCGGTTGGCGATATTTGCTTTCTCATTTGGACTTTGATAGACATCTGTCGTCCGGGTGTATAAAACATCTACCCCATTATTCTCAAGGATATTTCCTACTGCCAGAGCAAGGTTCAGCGTATCGTTCTTTTCTGATCTTCCGTCAAAGGAGGCACCGCTGTCAAAGCCGCCATGCCCCGCATCAATCATAACTGTCGCCATAAAACTCCCCTTTTCTGCAATGTCTCCCGGTATATCGTTCTATTCATTTCAAATATCAATCTTCAAAATCCAAACGGTTATCCCCGCCCCTGCAAGAACGCTGTACCAGATTAATTCACAATATTATATGCAAAAAAGGCGCCGATTGTTCATGGAAATATCGACTTTCCTGTTACAATCGAGCAGGGAGGCCACCACACAACGAGAACTTTCCTAATATATTAAAAAAACCCCGCCAAAATGACGGGGCCTCCTCTTTCAAACAGAGAAACATTATTTAACAAGCTCTTTTACCTTGGCAGCTTTACCAACCCTGCCGCGGAGATAGAATAACTTAGCACGCCTTACCTTACCCTTGCGCACTACCTCAATCCTGTCAATAATCGGAGAATGTAACGGCCATGTCTTCTCAACACCAACACCGCTAGAAAGCTTCCTGACTGTGAAAGTCTCCCTTGCACCGCCATTCTGCCTCTTAATCACTGTCCCTTCATATGTCTGGATACGTTCCCTTGAACCCTCGATAACCTTAGCGTATACTTTAATCGTATCGCCTACGCGGAACTCCGTAATATCAGACCTCAACTGCTCATCCTCAATTGCCTTAATAATATCGTTCACAACTGTGACCTCCTTTATAATGTTGACATTCTTAATACTTATGTGCTGACGCAGCCGTAACAGAGGAATATCTCTACTCACAACTATGATAGGATAGCACACTTGTCCGAGAAAAGCAAGGATTTTTTGCCGGGGGCACTCGGAAGTCAGGCATGCCTGCTGTCCAGCAGCGTTACGAGCAGCATCTCCACCCCGATTCTGTCAGAAAGCCTTCCCTGTTTAAAGTCAAACTCCGTGTTCACACACAGCTGTAGCATTTCTTTTAGCCGTTCTCTTGTAAAACGCCTGCACTGCGCCTGATATTTCCCGACGGAAAAAGGCGGAATCCCTATTTTTTTTGCAGTCTCCTGCTTTGACAGGCTGCCGGAAACCGCCTTAACCTGCAGTAATATATTAAAGTGCCTTGTTAAAAGGTATAAGATAGACATCGGGCTTTCTTTCAGCTCCAGCAGATCATGATAATACTGCATCAACTCCTGTTTTTGCCCGGCCGCTGCCGCATCCAGCATCTTAAACATCTGCCCTGTCACCTGAACGCTGCACACTGCATCAATATCTTCTTTTGTAATTTCCTCACGGCCATACGTATAAGCAATCAGCTTCTCCAGTTCATTTTCAATGTTATTTAACGAACCCTCCACCTGCTCCAGAAAATACTGCGCTGTGCTCTCACGAATCTTTCTGCCGCTGTCCCTTAACTTCATCGCCACAAACTTTTTAGTATCTGCCGTATTCATGGCAGCCATCTCAACTGCAAGCCCGTTTTTCTGGACATATTTGTACAATTTGTTCCTCTTGTCTACCGCCTTTTCAACAAAGAGCAGAATCGTTGTATCCGGCATCTGGGGGAGATACTCTGTAAAATCATTTGCCGATTTAAAAAGCCCTGACTCCTCCCAGATAACAATCCGGTAATCATGGAAAAAAGGAAGCGTATCTGCAATTTCCTCCACTTCCAGCAGGTTTACCCCACTGCCCTCAAATCCAGTATAATTCATCTCATCGCCGCCGTCTAATACTGCCTGCTTCAGCAGCTCTTTATACTGGCGTACCAGATAACGCTCCTCCCCATAAAGCAGGTAAACCGGATGAAAGCTTCTGCCCTTAATATCTTCTTTCAACTGCTTCATAAGCATACCACACCTTTCCCAATCCGCAATGCTTTGCGCTTACAGCGCTGAATACACACATTTTGCAAAAATCATGCAAAATGGCGCCATATATCATTAAACCGAATCCGCCTGACGCCTGCGGTAATGTAGGACTGGGTTCCTGTATGCATTGACCAGAAGCGGTATGATCATAATAACCCATGAAACAGGCTCTGACCAAATAATCGCCCAATACCCCCAGTAAGGCGTCAGGAAAACCGCTACCAGAAACTTGCACAGCAGTTCCAGAAAACTGGAAATAATCGGAGTTACTGAATCCCCAATCCCCTGCATAGCATTCCTCAAAATGCAAATCACCGCCGTTACAAAATAGAGCATCGTATCCATCTGCAGGTAAAGGGAAGCCGTATCAATAATCCCTTTGTTCTTTGTCGCTGTAATCAGTTCCACAAGGTATGGGACGGCTGTATATGAAAGAAGTACTGTCAACGCGCACCACGCCCATGTAATCAATATCACTTCCCTCAGCCCCCTGCGGATCCGGTCTGTTTTCCCAGCCCCAAGATTCTGCCCGCAGAAAGTTGCCATGGCAGAGCCAAAGACACCAAAAGGAAGCATAAAAATTTCTGTTATCTTCCTTGCAGCAGTGTGCGCCACAATATAAGATGCATCATTTAATGAATTGATTGCCCTCTGCAGCACTACGGAACCGATATTAATCAAGGAATTCATAAATCCCATCGAAATGCCGATTGTAAGCATCTCCCGCATCAGTTCCCTGTCAGGCATTAAATCTGCCCTTCCAAAACGAAGCATAGCATATTTCTTCTGCATATAGACAAAACACGCAAGGAAAGACAGGGCCTGTGATATAACAGTTGCAGCCGCTGCGCCCTCCACACCCAAATGAAATACACAGACAAACAAAAGATCCAGGCCGATATTGACTCCCGTGGATGCAATCAGGAACAAAAGCGGCGTCACTGAGTCACCAACCGCCCGGAAAAGCCCGGCACATACATTGTAAAGCATCGCCCCCGTCATGCCTATAAGAATAATCTTAAAATACTGATATGCCTGCCCTATCAGATTTTCCGGAGTCTGCAGTGCGGCTAAAACAGGCCGCAGGCACAAAACACTTACAATGGTAAAAAGAACGGAAATCACAATTCCCATAGAAAAAGCTGCCGCTGCAGATTTTCTTAAGCCTTTTTCATCCTTAGCCCCAAAATATCTTGCCGTAATGATAGCAAACCCATTTGTCATCCCCATCAGAAAACCGATAATCATATTATTCAGGGAACTGGTAGAACCAACTGCCGCTAAGGCGTCCTCCCCCAAAAAACTGCCTACTATCCTTGTATCTACCAGATTATAGAATATCTGGAATATATTCCCCACCGCAAGCGGAAACGCAAAACCTAAAATCAGGCGCAATGTATTCCCTTTTGTCAAATCCTTCACAATACCACAGCTCCAATCTCCGGAAATACCATTTCCGAACCCGGCTTGCCAAAACAGCCATTAAATTAATGATAAGAACGAAACAGCCCTACTACTTTGCCAAGCACTTCAACCTCATCCACGATAATCGGATCCAGCGCGTCATTTTCCGGCTGCAGACGGTAATGCCCGTTTTCTTTATAAAAGGTTTTTACCGTTGCCGAATCGCCTACCAGCGCCACCACAATCTCACCGTTCGAAGCAGTATTCTGCTCCTTGATTAAAATTTTATCCCCGTCATAAATGCCGATATTTATCATGCTCTCACCGCGCACTCTCAGCATAAAAGCATTGCCGGAAGGCATATCCTCCGGAAGAAGCGGAAAATACCCCTCAATATTCTGCTCTGCAAAAATCGGCTCCCCCGCTGCAATCTGGCCGAGAATCGGAACATTGATAATCTCTCTCCTCGACAGGTTAAATTCATCATCAATAATCTCAATCGCCCTCGGCTTCGTCGGATCCCGCCTTATATAGCCGTTTTTCTCCAGAGTTTCCAGATGGGAATGCACTGATGACGTTGATTTTAAATGCACCGCCTCACAAATTTCACGCACTGCCGGCGGATAACCCTTTGTTAATGTCTCAGATTTAATAAAATCCAGTATCTCCTGCTGCTTTGCAGTAATTCTTTTTTTCTCCATAATCTCCTCATTTCTGCAAGGTATCCCCTGCTAATTTTCACTATACGGCAGACAGCACAAATATGCAGCCAGGCCAGATATACTGCCCAGGCTGTTATATCCTGTAAGCATCCCCTTCCCCGGCAAACTATTGCCAAAAAGAAAGGCAATCTGCTCTTCCTAAGAACAGATTACCACATCTTCGCACAAATGTCAAACAAATGTTCGTTTTCTTTTTTATAAATCTTCCATTGAGACCTGCTTGCCATCACTCCACAAACGCTCCAGATCATAAAACAGCCTGTCCTCTTTATCAAAAACATGGACCACTACATCGCCATAATCTAACAGCACCCAGCTGCTGCTGCGGTTTCCCTCCACGCGCTTAACCTCAAATCCCGCGCCATGCATTTTTTCCTGAACGTTTTCAACCATTGCCTGAACCTGAGACTGGTTTGTCCCATTTGCGATAATAAAATAATCCGCCATAATAGAAATCTGGGAAATCTCAATAATTTTAATATCTTCCCCTTTTTTTTCATCTAAAGCCTGACAGGCGGTTTTTGCCATAACATTCTGTTCACTCATATCTCTCTCCATTCTTTATGCGCCCTTTCTGCGTCTCCTAAGCTCCTTATAAAAATCATACGCATCCTCTGTATAAGAATCAATCATATCTTTGCGGGATTTCGAGGTATCCTCCAGATATGAAAGGGTATTCTCCAGAATAAGAAACATCGCCTCATCCAGATTGCAAAATGCTGCCCTTCTGATTTCTTCCATGCCCGGAATCATTTTTCTCCCGGGCTCTATGTAATCCGCAATAAAAATAATCTTTTCAAAGTTGCTCATGCCCGGCTTCCCAGTCGTATGCCAGCGGATGCCAGATAAAACCTGATCATCCTCCACCCCATAAAATTCCTTTGCATAGCAGGCCCCCAGCTTTGCATGGAGCAGCGACGGCCTGATTTTTTCTGTATCACTGCAGACAATGTGATGTTTTCTGCACTCTACAAGCATCTCCTCGTCAGACAGGTATTTTGCACAATCATGCAGCATTCCGGCATATCCTGCCTTTTCAATATCTTCATCAAAGCACATCGCCATAGCCTGTGCTGTGTAACGCACACCAACCGTATGCTGGTAGCGTTTTCTTTTCAATACTTTTTTCAGCTCTTCCTGTATCTCTTCTAATGATTTCTGCATATTCTTACTCCCATTCCGAATCAATAACAATGGTGCTTCTGTATATATTCATAGACACTCTCCGGCAGGTACTCACCAACATCTTCCCCTCTGGCTATTTTTTCACGTATCATGCTTGAGCTGATATTCATTTCCGGCATCTCAAGGACTTGTACATCCCCATGAAATTTTTTAGAGAGGCAGGCTGCACGGCTAACCATCTCCTCCCGGCGGACACCGCCGCGGCTGACTGCCAGAATTACTGCATACTGCATTATCTTCTCCGGATGATACCAGTGTTCAAATTGGAACAAAGAATCACCGCCCATAATAAAATAAAACTGTTCCTCCGGATACTGTCTGCAGAGCAGCTCCAGAGTCTTCGCCGTATAAGTTACCTCCTGACGCCTCAGTTCAAAATCAGAAAAACAGAACCGCTCTTCACCGGAAATTGCAAGCTTCACCATCTCTGCACGCATTGCTTCCGGAAGAATCTTTCTGTCCTGCTTATGCGGCGGATTTTTGGACGGCATAAACAAAACCCTGTCAAGGTTCTTTTGCTCCACTGCACAATGTGCCATCTCTAAGTGCGCCAGATGAACCGGGTCAAACGTTCCGCCCATAATACCTACTCTGCCCATACGCTCCGTTTTCCAATCTGCCCCTCTGATCCTGCCTACCTTTTCTTCTGCCCGGCAGCACGTTTTCTTTTCTCTTCCTTCTCCGGATTCTTTTTATACAATATGATTTTCTTGCCAATTACCTGCACAATCTGGGAACCCGTACGTTCTGACAAAATCCCGGCAATCTCCATTGGGTCATCCATGCAGTTTTTCAGGATGCTGACCTTTATTAACTCCCTTGCCCGCAATGCATCCCTAATCGCATTAACTATCTGCGGCGTCAGGCTGGATTTTCCAACCTGAAAAATACTCTCCAGCTTCATTGCCTGTGTCCTTAACTCTGCTCTCTCTTTACTCGTCATAAAATCCCCCATATCAGGCAGCACCCTCTGCTGCCTCATAATCATTTCTCAACCTGTTTCTTTTTGTCCTTTGATACTTCTCCTCCGCAATCCATGCTGCAGGAAGAACAGGAACCGCTGCATCCGTCCCCACTGCCCTTCCTGTATCCCATAAAGACACCCGCCAGTGCCAGACAAAATGCAACAGCCGCCAATACAACGAAATCTGCAATACCCATCACTATCACCTCACGCCCTCTATGCATGCTAATCAAGTTCTGATTTTAACATGCTTTTTACAAAAAAGCAATGCACTTTTTTGCCCTGCGTCACGGAAATTAATTTTCAGTATATATTCGCTGCTGCCCCGGATGAATCTGTTACCATTTCTTCAGGAGGGATAATCTGCGGTTATTAGTAACACGGTTATTTTGCTGTACCAGACAGGCAGAACTGCCTCACTACTTTCATAAGGTAATCCAGAAAAGATGCCTCTTTTATCGTCTCAGCGGAAAGAATAGGAAGCGAGCCAATCTCTTTTCCATCCAGTGAATAAACCACCCTGCCAATCGGCTGCCCCTCTTTGAGCGGCGCAGCGATTTTTTTATCATAACTTATCTTCCTTTTAATATTGTCTGCACTCTCCTGCCCGGTCAGCGTATAAGAAAAATTCTTTTCAATCCGAGGAATGACTTTTGCCTTCGTCCCGCCGCCCACATTCTGTTCCTTGAGCACAATATCATCTGCCTTTTCTTTATAATTCGTACAGTTTGCAAAACCATAGTCGAGCAGGGCAGCCGCCTGGCTGAAACGGATACGTGGTTCCGGCGCTGCCATAATAACAGCCGTAAGGCTGATCCCATTGCGCACCGCAGTAGCTGACAGGCAATATTTTGCCTTTGACGTAGACCCTGTTTTTAACCCTGTAATCCCATCATATGTACGGATTAACTTGTTAGTATTTGTCAGCCCGAACTGTGAGTCGCCTTTTTTCGTCTTGTGCGTGATTTCATCCATCCAGATAGTAGAATATTCTGAAATTTCAGGATGTTTCGTCACAAGCTCCCTTGACATCAAAGCCACATCATACGCGCTGCTAAAATGGCCGCTCGCAATCGTATCATCCAACCCATTGCAATTCTTAAAATGAGTATGCTTCATCCCAAGCTCTTCCGCCCTCTGGTTCATCATTTTGACAAAAGCCGCCTCAGAGCCTCCGATAAACTCAGCCATAGCAGTCGCAGCATCATTTGCACTGGCAATGCTGATGCATTTAATCATATCATGGACGGTCTGCGTTTCCCCCGGCTCCAGATATACCTGCGACCCTCCCATCTTTGCGGCATACTCACTGACAGATACCGTGTCCTCCAGAGATATTTTTTTCTGCTCTATCGCATCAAATATCAGCAAAAGAGTCATGATTTTCGTGATACTGGCCGGAATAAGCTCTTTATCCTTCTCCTTCTCATAGAGGATCCTGCCGCTGCTGTTTTCAATCAGCACAGCAGCTTTTGCCGTGATATCTAACGGGGAAACCTCACCGCTTGTGCTATCCGGCACGGCAGACGCAATTTTACAGCAGGAAACAGGTGACAAAAGGGCCAGACACAGGCTTAGGGTGATGGCTATTACTATTTTAGCAAAACGCGCCTGAAAATATCTGAAATTAGAGATAAACATAGGGATATCCTTCCTTACATGTCATAGAGGCAGTCCCCCCTGACAATACTGATTGTTCATTCTTTTTCATATTATATTACAACAAGGATAAAATTATGCCATATCTATATCCCATCTCCCTCAAGGCATAAATTGCGTATTGATTATCATTCCCAAAAATGCGGCACCAGCAACTGCGTAAAGGCTATTTACAACCAGGCAGACTTTCATCAGATTGCTATCCGCCTTTGCCTTAACATATGAGATAATAGTGAATACCCCACTGAAAACCATAAACGCAGCGTAGCAGGAAACCATAATTTCAGCAACAGGCGATTCCAACGCCCAGTCAAAAGATCTAAGCGGGAGAATTGTCCACGGGATAAAAAGCATAATGGTGCTGACGGCGGTTAAAATTTTGTTTTTCATAACGATTATCTCCTTTCAGCCTGCCCGAAACGAAGGCAGGAAATTCCTAAACATAAGATGGCTATAAGAGTGGCAACAGGAATCCACGGTATTAGTTCAACCTGCGCCGTATCTAGATTTGCTGCAAGTTTCCCGTATTCCGATGTGATAACAAAAAGCGGATAAGACATTGGGTAGGCAAACCATACCTTTGTATTAATGAGCAATACCGATGGTACAATCGACGCCAATCCAATACCGATTGAAAAAACCGGCGTCTGAATACAAACTGACAGCATCCAAAAAAATGCAATCATCGGTATTGCGGATAGAAATATCAAGCTAATCTCCCTCAAAACAAACAGCGGCGGCAAGACAAAACTATAATCCTGCGTCCCTGAGCTTATGACGGCGCTGATGTAGTACATACCTGTCATCATTAAGATTTGTGTTGCTGCCAGCGAAAGTAATACAACAAACTTGGCTATACAAAGTCTGGCTGTGCTGACTGGCAGGGCAAGCATTTTCAAAATACCTTTATTTGCCCTTTCTGTCTGGCTTAAAAGAACTGTCCCGACTACCATACTTGCAGGAAACATAAACCACGCCATTCCCATAAAACCTTGGATAAAGAAATTGTTTTCCGGCGAAATCCCCTCCGCCTGCATACCGAAATTCAATTCTGCATTCAGGATAGAAGGAATCCAAAGAATAACGGCTGCTGCTGCCAAAATCAAAAGGATTTTAGAGCGGCGGATTTTTCCCACCTCCACGCCGACAAGTGTTAAAAGACTCATTCAAATCCCCTCCTTACCTTTACGAATAAGAGCTGCGCCAAACTACAAACAGCAAGCTCTGCGATTGCCCCATAAATATAGTGCATTGACTTCGCTACATCCGCACCCGCAAACACCTGAAAAGGCATTGCAAATGGGAAAAGTGAAAGTACAAAGTTAGTTGTCGGCAGCATAGTTGCGGTAAATACGCATACTACACCTATTCCAAGCGATACCCACATATTCTTGCAGGCTTCCGAAATAAGAAGCGACAGAATAACGCAGGGTAACATCAACAGTAAAGAATACCCGAAACATCTGCATAATTCACTAAAAAAACCTTTTTCGATTCCAAACCAATGAAAGGTACAAAATGCGACCGCCACTGCTTCTATCACAAGAACAAAAAAGCTCATTAAAATCGTCAAAACGGCTTTCCCTAAGAAAACGGAACTTTCCCTGACTGGTAAGGATTTCAGTTTCTGCATAGCGTTGTCGGCATATTCCGTGTGATATAAAAGGCAGGTTCCGGCTACTATCAGCAACACATTTAGCATTGCCATCATCTGCCAGTTTGCATCCAGCAGGATTTGTACCGGACTGCCCTGCTGGTTAAGATATCGTTCCGGACGGACTGCCATATTGATAATAGGAACAATCGCAGCTAAAGTGCCACCACCAAAAAATGCCGGTAAAAAGCCCGTCCGCTTTACCTTTTTCCATTCCAAAGAAACACTCATCACACCGTCCCCCTTTGCCTGTTATCAGCATCAATCAAGGCGAGAAATATATCTTCCAAATTATCTGTAGGGCAGCCTTTTGAGGCTGCAGCGAATTTAAGCTGGCCGGGCGTTCCCTCAAATAGTAGGTGACCGTGGTTTAAGATACCGATAATATCAGCCATCAGTTCTATTTCAGACAACAAATGCGACGATACTAAGACAGTACAATTAAACTTCTCAGGCAAAGAACGGATCAGTGTTCTGATTTCATGGATGCCGACAGGATCAAGTCCATTTGTCGGTTCGTCCAAAATTAAAATTGGCGGTTTTCCGATTAAAGCGCCTGCAAGGCCTAACCTTTGTTTCATTCCAAGGGAATATTTTTTTGCAAGCCGCTTCTTAAACTGCGTCAATCCAACGATTTCAAGTGCTTCCGCTACGGAAGATTTGGGAAGCCCCAATATTCTGCGGATAATTTCAAGGTTCTCTTCACCGCTCAAATTCCCATAAAAAGCGGGGGCTTCAATAAATGAGCCGATTTCTTTTAGAATTTGCACTCTGTTTTCCGGGTACATTTTCCCATCAACCGTAAATGAGCCGTCGGTGGGTTTGGAAAGCCCCAAAAACATTTTCATTGTAGTGGACTTTCCGGCGCCGTTCGGACCGAGAAAGCCATAGACAGAGCCTTTCGGAATATGCAGATTGATACCCGAAACTGCAGTAAAACCAGCATATGATTTCGTTAAGTTTTTAGTTTCAATGACATTCATTTTAATTTTCTCCTCTCCCGTCATGATATGTACATTGTAATTTACGAACCTTGTGCTGACCTTCCCGTACCCTTACATTTACTTTACATTTCATCGTACATAATAAAATGGCATATTTCTATGGTATAATAAAAGGCACAAAGGGAGGTATCCGTATGGACTATGATTACTTGAAACAAAAACGCATTTTACTGGTTGATGATGAGCAGGAACTTTTAGATATGGTAGTGTCTATCTTGAATGAGGACGGATTCCAAAATATTAAAACGGCAAAAACAGTAAGTGAGGCGGTTACGGTTTCAGAAAGCTACCAGCCTGAATTTGCAATTCTTGATGTAATGCTCCCTGACGGGAATGGGTTTGATCTGATGGAACGGCTTAAAAAAACTGCTGACTATCCCATGCTGTTTTTAACTGCCCGTGGCGAGAATGACGATAAGTTCCGTGGTTTCGGACTCGGTGCGGACGATTATATGGTAAAGCCGTTTTTGCCAAAAGAGCTTTTATGCCGTGTAAACGCCATCCTTCGCAGAAGTTATAAATCTGAAAATCCTCTTGTGAAACTGCATAACAGCGAAATTGATTTTGAGCGCGCAGAAATCATAAAGAACGGTGAACATATTTCGCTTACGGCAAAAGAACACGACATCCTCGCCGCTTTATACCGGAACGCAGGGCGGATTGTTACGATTGATGCCCTGTGCGAAGCAGCCTGGGGCGATAATCCTTTCGGCTATGAAAATTCGCTGATGGCGCATATCTGCCGTATCAGGGAAAAAATTGAAGCAAATCCATCTCAGCCTGTTTCCCTGATAACAATCAAGGGGCTTGGATATAAACTCGTTATGGAGGGCAAATAATATGAAAAGCTTACCGAAACTAATACGGCGTTTTGTCAGTATTATGATCCTGTCCTCTGTGTTGCTCATTATTCTAAACTTTGCTTTATTGGTGATATATACATTAAATCTGGTGCCAAATGGTTCCCCTTGGATAACGGCACAAGAGGTTGCCGATAATTTGGTACAAAATGCAAATGGATATATTTTAGATAAAAATACAGCACTTGAACTTCAAAATATGAATGTATGGGCAATATTTATTGACAATGGAACAATGAAAGTTGTATGGCAGACAGATAATCTTCCTAGAACCATACCTATGTCATACACCGTTTCAGATATAGCAAGCCTGACCCGCGGCTATATAGACAGGTATCCTACATTTACAGGAGAAGCAGAAAACGGAATTGTGGTACTTGGCTATCCGAAAAACAGTTTTTGGAAACACATGTGGCCGAGTTGGGATTATAATTTCATTGCGAATTTGCCCAAAACGTTTCTTTCTGTTTTAGCAATCAATGTAGCCTTAATTTTTATAATCTATGTGGCTGCTAATTCCAGACTGTTAAAATCCGTCAAACCAATAGTCAATGGGATACAGGCTTTATCAACTAACGAAGAAGTTCATATCAGAGAAAAAGGGCTTTTATCCGAGCTTGCGGCAAACATTAACAAGACCTCAGATATTTTACAAACGCAAAGCAGGCAGCTCCGCAAAAGAGAAACCGCAAGGGCAAATTGGATAGCAGGGGTGTCCCACGACATACGAACCCCTCTGTCAATGGTAATGGGCTATGCCGGACAGTTAGAAAGTGATATGCAGCTATCAAAAAGTAACCGCCAAAAAGCTGCGGTTATTGTACGACAAAGCAAACGAATGCGAAACCTGATTAACGATTTAAATCTTGCATCCAAACTGGAATATAATATGCAGCCAATCAACCCTGAAAGGCAAAATCTGATTGCCGTTATCCGTCAGGTAGTAGTTGATTTCATCAATATGAATATTGATGAAAAGTACACGATTGAATGGGAAACAGATGAAACCTTAACCTTCTGTATCGCAAATATTGACAAAGATTTAATAGGACGGGCAGTAAGTAATCTGATTCAAAACAGCATGAACCATAACGGGCAGGGCTGCCATATTTTCGTCCGTGTTATAGCTAAAGATACTGTTTGCACTGTCGTTGTTGCCGATAACGGCGTGGGTGCAACAGATAAACAGATAGAAAAATTGAACAACACTCCACATTATATGGTATGCGACGAAAAAGCAACCGAGCAGCGCCACGGCTTAGGCTTGCTCATTGTGAAGCAAATCATATTTGCACACGGTGGAAAAATGCTGATAAAGCATAGTGAATACAACGGCTTCGAAGTCAATCTAATTTTGCCGATGGTTATGTAAAGCAAAGATAAAGCGATGTATGGAACGTGCCACCACAGACAAAAGGGAAAAAAGATTTTTGAAGCTGTTTGGAACATAGTAGCAATAGCCGCCCCTGTTTTTGGTGGACGTATACCCGCAATCGTAACACAATCTCTTGCCAAATTAAACGGAACAGGAAAAAAGGCTGTCACACTTGTTGTTTATGGAAACAGGGCTTACGAAGACGCATTATTGGAGTTAAATGATATTACCGAGAAATGCAAATTTGAAATTATTGCTTCGGGTGCTTTTATAGCACAGCACTCAATGAATCCGGATATTGCAGCCGGACGACCTGATGACAAAGACAGAAAAGTAATTACGGAATTTGCAGAAAAGG
This sequence comes from bacterium D16-36, assembly GCA_003611745.1. Classification (GTDB taxonomy): domain Bacteria; phylum Bacillota; class Clostridia; order Lachnospirales; family Lachnospiraceae; genus Butyribacter. The sequence continues at coordinate 29,901 of RAYF01000060.1, forward strand.
TTATATTAAAACTCAACAGCGAAGCAAAGAATAAAATAAAAGTTCCGGGAAATTATCCTTATAAAGTTTTTACACCATTACCAACAACGCCGTTATCCTTGTCTGCGTGTACATTATGTCAACAATGCGTTAGTGTCTGTCCCACTAATGCAATAACAATGGAAACGGGAGCAATCAAAACAAACCCCGAAAAATGTATTTTATGTATGGCTTGTACGGCTAATTGTCCGGAAAATATCCGTATTCTTCCACCACCGTTACAGGAAAAAATGCGGCAAATGTTAGGAAAACTTAAATCAGTCCACAGAGAAAATGAATTTTTTCTTTGAAAGCCAAATACCCCGATTTACGATGATGTTAAGCCGTTTAAAGAAAATGTGCCATACCCTGTTTATTTTGTAACAAATAGTGATGATGATTACTGTTTTATGTCCTTGTCAATAGCATATAGGCTATGGGGGCAGCCTGTAGCAGATATATCTTCAACTATCCTTGCCGCCGCATTGTATATCAAAACATACCGTAAATTAAGCAGGGAAGCGATAACGGGGTAGATTGAAGCCAATAATTAACATGTCTTAACAAAAGAGAGGACGATATATAAATTGAACAGCACTCCACCTTACATGTTATACCTGACTGATTTCCATTCTGTCCTGCAACATCCTTACTTCATCAACAGATAATGCCGAACTGCAACGAGCAATCTGTTCCACTGATAAACCTTCCTTTAAAAGCTGTATTGCCATTTCTTCTGCATATTCCTTTTTAGCTTCCTTTGCTGCTTCCTGTGCCGCCTCATATCTCTCACTCTCGATATACTCCAGCAAAATTTCTTTTTCATCATACATCGCTAACATTATATTCTCAACCTCCTTTTCCCGCTCCTCCAGATACTCCCTTAATACATTTTTATCCTTGCAGATATGGATGGTCTCTGTCACTGCCTTTCTGGTTCTCCCATGCAGCTTCCGCTGCTCATCATAAACCTTTGTGAATGCCACATATTGGCTGACAATATCGCCCCCATCACTTCCATAAAGAACCTTTACCTGTGCATCCAGAAAAACACTTTGCCCATCAAAAAATTCTTCCGCCAAACTAATGTATTCGGGGCGTTCTTTCCGATTTCCCGTATATATCATGTACATTTCTGGTCTTGGAAGTTTGATTTTCTTACTCTTGTATACATTTTGTTTCGTTTTCTTGATATAATCTTGATATGTTACCATCAGATAAATCAGGATGCGGACAGCAATATTCTCTGTCCAGCTCGATTGCGCTTCCGTCAGAATGAGTAATTTTTCACCCACAATGAAACCGACATCATTATAAATCTCATTTGTCATAATATTATGTATCGTAATATCTGACAGTTCATCCTCCGTTACTCCTATATCCTCCGGATGCAAAGTTTTATATAGCTGGAGCAGATACTTTTTTTCCTGAAACAGATTAGTAAAAACACTATCCTTTATGGTATGTTTTACAGCTTCTGCCTCCTTTATTCTATTTTCTACTGCATTTACTTCATTTTCTTTTTTCATTTTGTCACCTCATAACCAGAGATTGAAACTGTTCATGGTTCACCCTCTCTTTTAATTATACAAAAGAGATTTAGATACTTCAAGCACTATTTCCTTCACGAATCGTGCCCAAAATCCTGACAGCTAATTTAATACAGTTGCGGAAACTGCAATGCCTACCGTACCTTTATTTTTTTCACACCGCTCCACCCACTATAGTAATACTCCCCATCAATCTTACGCAGGGCGCGCACCCTGACCTTATACTGTTTGCCGGGCGTCAACCCTTTGATTACTGCCGACGTCTTGACCGCATCATACCTTTTCCAGACCGATGCGCCGGCCTTTTTAACGGCAATCTGATAGGCGGCATGCGGCACTGCCTGATAAACCAGCCGGATTTTCCCTGTTCCGGCATCAGTAAGCTTTTTAATCTTCACACTAGGGACAAGAATCAGGTCGTACCGGATTACTTTGCCGCTTTCTGCATCCCGGAAGGTTATCCCCACTTCCTTTGCATAACGATGGATCACTGTATTTTTGTATCCAGTAATGCATACATCATTGTACCTTACCCCTGTTTTCGAATATGCAGCAAAAGCCTGCCTACCTATTTTGGCGACACTTTTTCCTACCGTAATATCTGTCAAGTGTTCACAATCTTCAAACGCAGATTCCCCAATTTCTATAACACTGTCCGGAATGCCTATCTTGGTCAAATGATAACAGCCATAAAAAGCATTTTCCTCAATTATTTTTAATTTCCCATTCAATATCACTTCGGAAAGGCTGCCACACCCACTAAATGCATGGTTTCCAATTGTAGTGACATTCCTACCCATAATAACTCTTTCCAGATGCCTGCACCCAATAAATGCTGCGAACCCCAAAGTTTTAACCTGATAAGGAATAACAAGGTCTGTAAAAGAATTCTGATCACAAAAACTAAAAGCAAAACTCCCAATACGCACTATGCTTTCCGGGATTTGAAACCTAGCCATATCCTTGCCGCCCGGCACCGCCAGAAGTTCTGTTACATCTTTATCATACAGTACACCATCTACAGATGCATAGGATGCATTATGGGAATCAACCTCAATTTCCGCAAGCCTGCCTGAAAACGGAACAATATTCCCCTCTATTTTTTCTACATTCTGAGGAATATAAAGCCTTTCGAGATTTTCACAATTTCCAAATGCATGATCCCCAATCCTAAGAACGCTTTCCGGAATTGTGATATCTATAATTCCCGTACCTGAAAATGCACGAACCCCAATATCCGTTACAGTATCCGGAATCTCAATGCCAGTAATCAAACGCTTGCCGTAAAAAGCCGCCCCTATCGCTGTTACCTGATGCCCATCCAACGCAGCAGGAATTTTAACTACCCCTGCCCCCCTCAGATACTTAATGATTTTAGCCGTCCCATCCTGAAGAACCACATATTGATAATCTCCTGTGCTGTCAATCCTTTCATTAGCAGCAGTTTTCAGGCATCCCGCCTGCTGCCCCATGGGCCTTACCACAGCCTGTGGCCTGACAGGATCATCGTTTAACGCCAATGCAGCACCTGCCCGTACTTTTATTTTTTTCACACTGCTCCATTTGCCATAATAATATTTCCCATCAATCTTACGCAGGGCGCGTACCCTGACCTTGTACTGTTTACCAGACGCTAACCCTTTGATTACTGCCGACGTCTTGACCGCATCATGCCTTTTCCAGACCGATGCGCCGGCCTTTTTAACGGCAATCTGATAAACGGCGTCCGGTACCACATCATATAACAAATTGATTTTCCCTGCCCCTGCAGTAAGCTTCTTTATCTTCGCCTTTGGTACTGGTATCAGGTCGTACCGGATTACTTTGCCGCTTTCTGCATCCCGGAAGGTTACCCAGTGGCTTTTTGCATAACGGCGGGCCGCTGTATTTTTATATCCAGTAATACACACATTAACAATCCGTCCATCATCAATACAATCTTCTGAACGTGCAATAGCACGGTCTCCGATTTTTGTAACACTCTTTGGTATACTGATATCTTTTAAACTCCCACAATTATAAAATGCTGAATCCCCAATTTCTATAACACTATCCGGAATGTTTATCTTTGCCAAATCATAACAGTCAGAAAAAGCATGGCTCCCAATTACCCTTAGTTTCCCATTTAATATTACTTCTGAAAGGCTGTTACACCCGCTAAATGCACTGCCGCCAATTACGGTAACATTTTCACCCATAACAACCCTTTTCAAACCCCTGCAGGACGCAATTGCTGCACTTTCCAAAGCCGTAACACTGTCAGGGATGACAAGTTCCGTAAAAGAAGCGTGCTCACAGGATTGAAAAGCATGGCTCCCAATGCGCACGACACTTTCCGGAATTTGAAACCCTGCCATATCCTTTCCACCCGGCATTGTCAATAATTCTGTTAAATCTTTATTGTACAATACCCCATCCACAGACGCATAGATAGCATTATGGGAATCAACCTCAATTTCCGCCACATTATTTGAGCTCTGAATAATATTCCCCTCAATTTTTTCTACATTTTGAGGGATATAAAGGCTTTCCAAATTTAGGCATCCCCCAAATGCACCATTCCCAATCCTGATGACACTTTCCGGAATCGTAATCTGTTTTATCCCCGTACCCCAAAAGGCATCGCTTCCAATGCCAGTTACAGTATCAGGAATATCAATATTACTAACCGAACGTTGATTACAAAAAGCTTTCCCTATTACTGTTACTGTATGCCCATCCAGAACAGCCGGAATTTTAACTGTCTCTTCTTCTTTCAGATATTGAATAATTTCAGCGGTTCCATCCTCAAGAATGGCATATTTATAACTCCCTGTGCTGTCGGTAATTCCATTAGCAGCAGTCTTCAGGCGTTTCATCTGTTGCCCCATAGGCCCTACTACAGCTTGCGGCCGGGCAAAACCGACATTAGATACTAATGTGGTAATTCCTGCAAACACTATGAACAATATGAAAGAACTTACTTTCACTCTTTTTATTACACCCATTTTATCCCCCTCCCATAAAACTTTTTATCTGCGTGTCCCATCCTCATGAAAAGTTCTCTTTAGCGCCTTTTCAGTCATAAAAACCGAGGCAATCAAAATAATGCATTGCACGGTACAAATAACTGCCCCCACAGCCCCAACCACATCATCAGAACGATACCAAAACGGAAGCTGCAGCAAAACTGATGGAAAAAGCATAATCCAGCCTATTTTCCACCAAAGACGCCCGCAATAATCATGGGCAAATTTCCAAGTATCCATATTTTTCATAGAGTAGCTTGTACGGTATCCGATTATGCCATTAATTTTTTTAGGACAATTTTTCCACATCATTCTCCCTGAGATGATTAATAAAGCCGGTATCAATAAATTACAAAAAAACATAAACCACCAAAACCACATGCCCCTAACCTCCCCGTTAAAAATATCATTTCCCCGAATACCTGCACCGTTCCAAACAAGGGAAACGCTGCAGATAAAAAACCTTAAGTTAATGCTTTTGACAAATACAAAATCAAACTATCATCGTTACAGCAATCCTCATACTGCGGGCAAACCTTATCATGATACCATACACCACTTCCATCTGGAATATATCCACGCTTCACATACATTCTCTGTGCACTCCCATATCCACTGTGCAGGCCAACACCGAGATAAACAGTATCTGAATAATCCGAAGCAATTTGCTCCGCAATGTCCATCAACCTGCTTCCAATACCATTGTTTCGATATTTTTCAAGAACACCAAAATCCACAATTTCAGGGTACCCCTGACTTGCAAAAGGGCCATTTCCAGAATCCTGATATACATTGACATATCCAGCTACATTTCCTTTATACTCTGCAACTAATGCAACACTCCTCCCGCTTGCCTGATGCTGCAGCCGCATCTCATACTTTTCTATAGTTTGATTCCATCCCTGAGCAATTTCCTCACAAGTTATGATTTGTGCATCGCCCTGCACCATATCACGAACCAATATCTCCCCATCTTCATAATAAACCATTCCCTTACCTCCGTTTCCTGATAGATATTATATCGGCACTATCTGCCGGAAGCTAAATTTCCCTGTTCTATCTTCAAATCTAGTATAGCAAATAATTAATTTCTGGTATACTGACGCTGGATGATTGTTTCATATGCGAGGCGGAGGAATGAGGC
>RAYF01000061.1 GCA_003611745.1 bacterium D16-36
TTTTACTCTGAGGTATTTTTTTATCAACCTTCTTTCTTGGAATTTCCTATATTTGAATTATACAGGAAGCTCCTAATAATAGAATCACCATCTTATAGCTTTTTAAAAATAACATAACACGTAAGGCACCCTCTGATGTATATCAGGTTTTCATAACAATCTATGCGAAAAAGCGTGACCCTGTATGCTAGACTTATTATATAATAAAACCAATCTAATTGGAAGACTATCGGCTCTGAAACCACGGAAATCAATTTTTATGATTCATGTTCAAGTCCCCACAGCAAAAGCAACGGGGCATGACAATGAAACCAAGATAGAGGCGGCTATAGGGCATACACAACGCCGAGGGCAGTATTAAAAGGGGTGGAAAACTTATATAATTGGATAAGGCATATGCAAGGAGCACATGCCTTTTGTTTTTTGCTAAATATTCAACATATCAGCAATATCCGAGAAGTTGATGTACAAATCATCATAAATATTAACCTTGATTATGGCATCAAAGGAATACTGGATGGTAAGCATATTTCCCTCAAAGTAGTTGACTGTCACCGTTTTGCGGCGCGGATCTACAATCCAATATTCACGGACTCCATAATTTTTATAGTAGTAGAGTTTGCGAACATAATCATCTGCTGGGTTACTGGGAGATATAATTTCAATAACAAAATCTGGTGCACCGTTGCAACAAATGTAAAACCAAATTCATATACTCCGCCAAGAGCCTCCGCAATTTTGGAGAGTTCCTCTGTGGAAAAGGGTTCTCTTTTGAGTTTTGGTTAAAATTGATGGTGTCATATCAATAGCACGTGCGAGAGCTGCTTGGCTTATTCCCTTGTAAACCACAGCCATATTGATTTTTTTGAGCCATTGTCATAGAGAACCACTCCTTTCATTGCTATATCATACATAAAATTCAAAACCGCATGGCAGCGTATCAAGCTTTCATTTCTCTATCGCTGAAATTTCCATTGTCTTATTCAAGTACTTTCCACTCTTTTGCTCATATTGGCAATACCGAACTTTCCCATTCTGCATTTTAAACAATGGGAAATATTCTGCATCAGCCACTAAAGCAGACCCCAATTGATGTAATGTTCCTTTTTTAGTGATTGTAAAAAAATGATACTCCTTTGCACTACTGCTTACCCTTTGCCCTATTGCAAAATCCATCTGCCCATCTCCGTTATAGTCGCAAAATTGGATTTTTCCATCTGCCGGAAAATTGAGCCCCTCTTTTGAATTATCGTACACCAAGGCTAAATTAGAATATTCTTGCCCGCCTTCGCTTACCCTAATATCAAACTCCCCTTCATAGGTATCACAGTAGGCAGATAACTTATTATCCTCATAGCATCCTTTTTTTAACACAAGCTCAACCAGATATTTCCCTGCTTTTCCAGATGCCACCACAATATTCTTTTCTTCTTTTTTCCTGCTCCCTGATTCATCACTGCTATCATCCGCTTCTACTTTCAGTTGAGAAGATATATCAGGTAATTCTGCTTTTCCACATGCTGTGAAAACAATAAATGCTACTAAACTTAAAATAATAATCTTTTTCCGCTTTTTCATTTTCCTCAACTTCCTTTCAACAAAACCTCAAATATCTTTTCGTCTTTCAATCTGGAATATTCTCCATATCATTATCTATTTTCCCGACATCCTCTCTTGATTGACTTTATTAATTTCTATTCCACAGTCACTGTACATTTTAAAACTGTTCTGGTAACCTTCTGTTTGACTATTATTTTAATAATCGCCTTTCCTCTCTTTTTGGCTATGACTTTGCCATTTCGTGTAACTTTAACAATATTTTTATCTGATGAACTCCACTTCACCTTTGCATCCTGTTGTATTTGCCTTATCTTTAATTTTTTTCTTGCGTTCACATTCATTTTAATCTCTTTACATGACAGTTTAGGTATCCTTTCACAAACTGCCGCTTCAACCTTGTTATTGCCACAAATAGCTCTACATAAGAAAATAGTCATTATTACAAAAATTAATGCCTTCTTTTTGCCTATAAAATATTCCCTTTTTTTATTTTTTTCTATTTTCACTTTATGAAAAAACTTCCTCACTTATCTATTGCTATATTAGCAATTTTCTCAGTCACCCTATCTATCATCGTTCTCACCTCATCCCCCTTCTTGATTAATCTTACTATTCCTTTATATCACACTTTTCCTTTCAAAAACCAAAGTGTGACTAATTCGTATATTTTTGTGCTTTTTTCGTTTTCCAAACAGATTTATTTAGAAACTTCATATTCAATGCAATATCCATACAGGAATTGAGTTACTTTATATAAAGCATCATATTAAAACTTTGCTAAATATCAAAGTAACAAAGACTCCGCTTGTATCTTTGTGATCATGATAAAAAACATTCTATTCCAGCACCTCAACCACTTTACAATTCACAATCTCCTCTGGAAATGAAAGTGTACTTATCTCAAATGCAACAACTATTTTCTGTCCTGCCTTTAACTCTGAAACCTCAATCTCCTTCCCACGTTTCTCTGCCTTTCCTATTTCTTTTATTGGAAGAACAGCAACTACTCTGCCTGATAATTCTAACGATAGCTCGAACTCATTCTTTTGCTTTTTTTTGATATAATATTCCTTTACCTTATAGCCGTCAGTCTCAGGTGTTTCCGTGGGCGGAGTGGAGCCCGGCTTAACAGTAACTGCACAGAAAAATGTCTTTTTAATCAGTTTTTTTGCCCTCTTGTTCTTCTTATACTTTACCGAAACAGTAACTACACATGTCCCAGCCTTCATAGCAATTACCTTTCCCTTTGAAGTAACTTTTGCAACTTTCGCATCGGAAGACAAAAAGGATTTTGATTTTATCCTCTGCCCAGATACCTTTATTATTTTGTCCTTTCCCTCCTGAATGATAAGTGTTTTGCTGACTTTTGGCTGAGATACCGCTTCCGCTTTAAATGAAGCACATAATAATATTATGGTAATAACTAATACTGTTGATACTATTTTCTTCAATTTATTTCCCCTCACTATCTATAATTCCTATCTCCAGTATCCATGATCAACTAGCCATTGATACAATTCTGTATCCAATCTTCTTCCTAAATTAAAACTGTCATTATGTGCAGATACAGCACCAATAGCATACGGTTGTCCATCTCTCATTACATATAATGGTGAACCACTCTGTCCTCCATATGTATCTACATCAAATGTTAAGACATCTTTAGACAAACTTAGTATATTTCCAGATGCAGCATACATATACTGACCTTTACTTTTATCATCTGGATATCCTGCAGTATACAATGTTTCCGAGTTCTGTGGATTATAAATATAACCAAAATGACCAGTATACTGTCCTACATTACTACTAAAAACTAAAAAACCATAATCATCCTCAACTTTTCCGTTAAAATCTGCATATGATTCTTTAACGATATAATGTGAAAAATCATCTACTTCATAATATGTATATGAACCTTTTCTGCCAAACTGAACTTTTACATTTACAATCGGAAACTCACCATGCATCAATACATGTCCAGCAGTCATAAGTAAATGATTATTAATCATAGCACCTGTTGAATAATTCTCCGTCCCATCTGCATAAGTAACATTCAGGCGGGCGACTGCGCAATACGGAAACAAACTAGTATTTTCAACTTTTTGACGGTCATCCGGTCCAAAAATAGCTAATGGATTAATCTTTGTAGAAAAACCTAAAACATTTGTCACATCTGACATTATATTTTTCAATGAATAATAATTATAACTTGGTAATTCCCCATTTACGATAATACTTCTATTTATATTTTCCTCCTTGGGCAAATCAAATCTCTGTCTATTGCCTGTCTTCATATCAACCACTATAATATGTTCAGATTCTATGACTTGTGCGTTAACAAGCTTAGGTGACCATAGTATGTTAATAAAAACAGCCACCAATATCATATTCAATATACATTTCCTATTTTTCATATTCTCCTCCATTTCCGTACTATTTTATTGTCTAAAAAGAATCTATACCAAACAGTACAAAAATATAAATTCCATTTCAAAAACATTAATTCCTTATATCACATCCGCTTCATTGAATATCCTTCCTACAATTTCAGCATACTTAGCCTTTGTAATAGGCAGAATCTTTCCCGACTGCAGGCTTAATTTATATCTCTCACATGTCATCACATATTTACTGTTAACAAGATAACTTTGATGGATACGAACAAAACCATATTTCTTGATTCCTTTCTCTACAAAATCCAGTTTTCCATACATTTGACGAACTGCAATATTTCCCTGCATATAGAAAAACAATCTATGCTTACAACTTTCTATATACTCTAATTCTTTCAAATTTAACAAAATCTCTTTCCCAGAAAATTTAAAATAAATGACGTTATCTTTCATATCAGCATTTTTCAATATAGAATCCAAAGTTTCTCTAGATAACAAATCAGAGTTTTTCGCCAAAAAATTGCACACTTTTAATATTTGAATATCTGAATCAAAGGTTATAATTTGATCTGATATTCCATGTAAATCAAAACATTCCCTAATGAGATTTCTAATTTTTTCCCTATTATCTTCATCTTCGTCGTAAATTATTATTCCCATGTATCTCTCCTCTGCCAAACATTCTTTCAACTTTCTTTTTGTCTATTACAGTTCTTCAATAATTTTCTTCTATGCAAATGTACAAGTAACTATAAAATAGTATATAGCAGTGTGACATACAATGCAATAACTCTAGCATAAATCATCCGCATTATAACACATTTCGCCATTTCCATCCCTAATTATCTATTGTGCCTTTACGTTATAATTCTATATTGACAAAAAGGAAAAAACAGCAGTCCCATAAAACTATGAAACTGCTGTCCATGAACATATTAAATATTACACTAACTCAATCAGAACCTGCATCGCAGCATCGCCTTTACGCTGGCCGATTTTTACAATACGGGTATAACCGCCGTTGCGCCCTACATACTTTGGCCCAATTTCATCCAGAACCTTAGATGCAACATCAATTGTCTTCGTAGCTTTCCTACGGCCCTTGTTCTCTTTCGGAACTTCCGTCACCCTATAAAGAGTTTTCTGCATCTGTCTTCTTGCATGAAGTCTGGAAGGCTGATCCTTTCTGATTTCCTTTTCTACTTCGTCATAGACTGTCTGGCGCTTGCCGTCCACAACTTCTTTGACTCTCTTTCCATCTTTGTCCTTGCGGGCAACTTTAGCAGTAACAGTTACTGTATCATAATTATCACATTCCCTGATGCCTAAAGCAATAATATGCTCTGCAATTCTACGGATTTCCTTTGCCTTTGCCTCCGTGGTAACGATTTTTCCATAATATAATAAATTAGTTACCTGATTGCGGAGCAATGCTTTTCTCTGGCTGGAAGTTCTTCCAAGTTTTCTATAGCCTGCCATTATGCTTACCTCCTAATTATTCATCTCCTAAGTTAAGAGAAAGACCTAACTCTTTCAACTTAGTTAATACTTCTTCCAAGGATTTGCGTCCAAGATTACGGACCTTCATCATATCCTCGGACGTACGGTTGCAGAGTTCCTCAACCGTATCAATTCCTGCACGCTTCAGACAGTTGTATGAACGTACAGAAAGCTCTAATTCATCAATATTCATCTCAAGCACTTTATCTTTGCTGTCGTCCATGCTTTCAGCAATAACCTGAATACCTGCTGTCTTGTCAGACAGATTGATAAAGGATTTTAGATGGTCACTTAATACCTTTGCTGCAAGGCTGACAGCATCACTCGGCTCAATCGTGCCGTTTGTATATACTTCAACTGTCAGCTTATCATAATCGGTAATTTGGCCGACACGGGTATTCTCAATCTTGATATTCACCCGCTCCACAGGAGTGAAAATAGAATCAATTGCAATCACATTGATTGGCAAATCTTCTCTCTTGTTTTTGTCGGAACTAATATAGCCGCGGCCATTTATAATTGTCATTTCAATATAAAGCCTGCAGTCAGAACCTCCGCTTAATGTAGCAATCACCTGATCAGGATTCATGATTTCAATATCGGAATCAACCTGGATATCGGCAGCTGTCACCACGCATTCACCTGATGCCTCTATATATGCTGTTTTCACTTCGTCTGTCTCACTATTATTCCGGATAGCAAGGCTCTTAATATTCATGATAATCTCGGTAACATCCTCCTTAACCCCAGGAATAGATGAGAATTCATGAACCACGCCATCTATTTTAATATGGCTTACAGCCGTACCCGGCAATGAAGAGAGCATAATCCTCCTAAGAGAATTACCCAAAGTTGTACCATATCCTCGTTCCAGAGGTTCAACGACAAAGCGTCCATACCTCTTATCTTCTGAAATCTCTGCTATTTCAATATTCGGCTCTTTAAAATCAAGCACTCCCCGGACCTCCTTTTGGGTGTTCAATGCTTACCAGCCTATGCGTAGTGCCAAAACACTACACATATCTATTATTTAGAATACAACTCGACGATAAGCACTTCATTAACAGGAACATCAATCTGCTCTCTTGTCGGAATATCCTTAACTGTACCAGAAAGAGTCTCATGGTTAGCTTCCATCCAGTCAGGAACCAGCCTTCCATCTGTCACTTCAAGAATATCCTTATATCTCTGAGCGCCTTTGTGCTTTTCCTTGATTTCAATCACATCACCCGGCTTAACCTCGTAAGAAGGGATATTTACACATTTGCCATTTACAAGCACATGCTTATGCCCAACAATCTGTCTTGCTTCTTTTCTTGTACGTCCATATCCCATACGGAATAATACATTATCAAGTCTGAGTTCCAGAAGAATCATAAGATTCTCACCCGTTGTACCATACTTTAATTTCTGTGCCCTTGCAAAATTATTTCTGAATGGTTTTTCTAATACACCGTATATAAATTTAGCTTTCTGCTTCTCCTTCAACTGAAGGCCATACTCGCTCTGCTTCCTACCAGCTCTTACATTTCTATTAGACTTCTTATCAAGTCCCATAAATGTCGGGTCAAGTCCAAGAGTTCTACATCTCTTGAGTACCGGCGTCATATCTCTTGCCATTTCAATTCCTCCTATAATTTAATCAGCTAATTCGTCTTTTCGATTAATCAGTACATCAGACACGACGACGCTTTGGCGGCCTGCATCCATTATGAGGCACCGGCGTTACGTCACGGATACTTGTAACATCAATCCCACACGCCTGCAGCGCACGGATTGCTGCCTCACGTCCGGAACCCGGCCCTTTAACCATAACATCTACAGATGTTAAGCCATGTGGAAGAGCAGCCTTTGCTGCTGTCTCTGCTGCCATCTGTGCTGCATATGGAGTTGATTTCTTTGATCCCCTGAATCCTAATCCGCCTGCACTTGCCCAGGAAACTGCATTTCCCTCCGCATCTGTAAGCGTAACGATTGTATTATTGAAGGAAGACTGAATATGTGCCTGTCCATGTCCGACATTTTTCTTGACACGCTTCTTGCTTGCCTTTTTTGCTACCTGTTTAGCCATTGTCAAACCCTCCTAATTATTTCTTCTTATTTGCAACAGTACGCTTTGGACCCTTGCGAGTTCTTGCATTTGTCTTAGTCTTCTGTCCGCGGACCGGAAGGCCTTTTCTATGACGAATCCCTCTATAGCATCCAATCTCCTGAAGCCTCTTGATATTCATAGCGATTTCCCTGCGGAGATCACCTTCCACAGTCTGTGTGTTATCAATGACATCACGAATACGAGCTACTTCTTCGTCTGTAAGATCCTTCACGCGTGTGTCAGGATTGACTTTAGCTTCTGCTAAAATGCGGTTAGAGCTGACTCTTCCAATACCATAGATATAAGTAAGGCCAATCTCTACACGCTTCTCTCTTGGTAAATCTACACCACTAATACGTGCCATGTGTACTTTACACCTCCGTTATTTTAGTTTGATAATAATAAATGATTGATTACAGTGCACCGCACTGCCAGCCGCTTTAAATTGTAATCTTACTGCATAGACGTATTCGCGTTTTCACCTGCCCGTAGCAGACAAACATCGGGCTGCCTGCGAAATGGCAGCCGGTACTATGCCGCAGTCATCAATCTGCCGTTGATAAGACCAGTTCTGGACATTATCCCTATAATAAGGAACAAAATGACGCATCCATCGCTGAAACGGGTAATCAGCCCGCCTACAATATCATAGTGCATCACGCACTATAACGAACAGAAAGCAAGTTCTATATGAAATGGCAGCCGCCCGTTATCAGCCGCTGCTCTTCTAATTAGCCCTGTCTCTGTTTGTGTCTTGGGTTTTCACAGATTACTCTGATACGCCCCTTTCTCTTGATGATCTTACATTTTTCGCAAATCGGTTTTACTGAAGACCTAACTTTCACAGCAATAACCTCCTTTCAAAAAGTCCAAAGTCTACTCTACCATAAAATTTCCAGTAATGCAAGTTTTTTTTGCGCTTTTTCACGGAAATCCATTTTACTATTCAGATTAATGCGGAGTAACGAACATGAATAGTAAAAATTGATTTTCGTGGCTCTTTTCTCTAGGAATTATTCGGTATAAGTGGTATTATATTCTTAAGATAATTTTCGAGGGAGGGTGATTTTATTGGAAAGTGCTGAATTAGATAAAACAGAACTGGACAGCCGCATTTTTGACGGATTTGCAGAAACTTCCAAACGCAGATACATATATATATGCAATATGCAGACTGGCATATCAAGATGGTCACGGAACGCTGTAGAGTACTTCGGTCTTCCCGGAGAATACTTTGACAACGCAGGGGAAATATGGGGGAGCCACATCCATCCTGCAGACCGGGATATGTACTTTAAAGATATTGAAGAAGTATTTTCCGGAAAAAAAAGCCGGCATGATTTAGATTACCGGGCACAAAATAAAGAGGGCGAATATGTCACATGTACCTGCCAGGGGCTTGTACTAAAAGGCGAAAATGGCAGCCCAGATTTATTCGTCGGAGCCATTGAAAACCACGGAATTATGGATAATATTGATGCGACAACCAACCTCTATAATATCTATGAATTCTGGCAGAAAACCCGTTCCATCCGCGAGATAGGTACTCCGCATATTATCCTGATGCTCGGCGTCACAAACTTTTCGGACATCAATGCCATCTACGGTTATTCTTTCGGCGACAAAGTGCTGCGTGAATTAGGAAATATTCTCTTAGAAATCGTACGCGGCACCGGCCACATATACCGCATGGACGGGGTACGTTTCGCCTGCATCCTGCCAAAATGCAGTGCCAGCGAAGCGCAGGCACTATACTCCAGAATCCAGCATGCCGCAAAGCATACCTTATTTATAGATAATGTAAGAATCTCCATAAGCATGTCAGGGGGCGCAATTGACTACCATGGTGAATACAACGAATACTCTGTTCAGGCAAATGCTAAATATGCCTTGGAGCAGTCAAAACATGAACACCATGGCGAACTTGTATTTTTTGACAATAAACTCTTGAATGACAACAGAAAAAACCTTGAGTTGTTAGACGCCCTCCGCAAAAGCATCATCAATCACTGTGACGGCTACTATCTCTGCTTTCAGCCAATTATCAGCACCGAGAACGAAGAGCTTGTGGGAGCTGAAGCATTGCTGCGCTGGTATAAGCCGCCTTTCGGCGAAGTACCGCCGGGGCTTTTCATTCCACGTCTGGAAAATGACCCAAGCTTCTATGACCTTGGGAACTGGATTTTAAAACAAGCTGTTACAGAAGGGAAAAAACTGTTAAGCAAATATCCCGACTTCGTCCTAAACGTCAATGTTGCATACACTCAGCTGTCCCGAATCAGTTTTTTAGATGCAGTAAAGGACATCCTTCTGGAAACAGGATACCCTGCTGCCAACCTTTGTCTGGAACTTACGGAACGGTGCCGCCAGTTGGACAAACAATACTTACGGCAGGAAATTGATTCCTTAAAGGCACTGGGAATCAAAATTGCCATGGATGACTTCGGAACCGGATTTTCATCCCTGAACCTTTTAAGCGAACTTCCAGTCAATACGATAAAAATTGACAGGGGATTTATCATAGACATCCAGACAAATGAAACAAATCAGGCAATCGTCGAGGCAATTACAAACTGTGCCAAAAAGCTGGATGTACATGTCTGCTGCGAAGGCTTAGAGACAAAAGAAATGATTGATTTTATCAAACAGTATCCTATATACAGCATACAGGGATACTATTATTCCAAACCAATCAAAATGGCATCCTTTATGGAAAAATTTTGTTAATAATTGGGTCTTCCCTTCGTTCGGTCCGTTTTAGACAAGCGTCCACCGGACGCCTAAAACCGTTGCATACGCAGGATATATATAAAAGAGAGATATGTTATATACAGCATATCTCTCTTTTATATATATCCTGCGCTTAACTATCAGGAACTTCGTATCTTCTTAACTAGTATAACCTAATCATTGATAAATCCCCTGTAATGACGGACTAACATCTGGGATTCAATCTGCTTCAATGTCTCCAATACAACACCTACAATAATGATAAGTGATGTACCACCAAAGGAAACATCTGCGCCAAAAGCCCCTGAGAAAAAGATTGGGATGATTGCCACAATGGCAAGGCCAATCGCGCCAATAAACACAATACTATTTAACACCTTAGTTAAATATTCAATCGTCGGCTTACCCGGACGGATACCCGGGATAAACCCTCCCTGTTTCTTCATATTCATAGAAACTTCCTGCGGGTTAAAAGTAATCGATGTGTAAAAGTATGCAAAGAAAATTAAAAGCAATACATAAATAACCAGTCCCAATGTATACTTAAACTCACCAAAACTTTCAAAATTGCACCATGCATTCTGGTTCAAGACCTTCAAAATCTTCTGCCCGATTGAGGTTCCATCCCCGGAAGCCGGCTGTACTCCGGCAAATCCGGCAATAACAATCGGCATCTGGAACAGGGAACCTGCAAAGATTACCGGAATAACACCTGCCGTATTTACTTTCAGCGGGATATGGGAAGACTGTCCGCCAATCAGCTTCCTTCCCTGCGTTTTCTTGGAATACTGTACATTAATCCTTCTCTCACCATCTGAAAGAATAATGATGAATACAATTGTACCAATAATAACTGCAAGAATAATAATGGCTGCTAACAAACCGTTGGTTACATTAGATGCACCAGATACAAACTTCTCATACAGAGCTGTCATATCCTCCGGTATACGGGAAACGATATTGTAAAGCAGAATAATAGAAATTCCGTTTCCAACCCCCTTCTCCGTAATCTGTTCGCCGAGCCACATAAGGACTGCAGAGCCTGCTGACAGTGAGACAATGATAACAGAGATTGATGTGAAAGACACACCCTCTGTCAGATAGCCGGCATTGCCAAATCCAATTGCCATAGCAGCACTTTCGATAATTGCCAGCGCTATTGATACATATCTTGTATATTCAGCAATTTTCTTTCTTCCCTCTTCTCCATCCTTATGCAGTTCCTCAAGACGTGGAATCGCAATCGTAAGAAGCTGTAAAATAATGGAAGATGTGATATATGGTGTAATATTCAGTGCAAAAATCGACATCTGCGAGAAAGAGCCACCCGTTAACTGATTGAAGAAATCAAGGGAATTGTGCTCTTCAAAAAACCTCGAAATAACAGATGCATCTACACCGGGCACTGGCAGCTGGCAGCCAATACGCACAACTATAAGCACCATAAAGGTGTACAGAATCTTCTTGCGGAGATCCTTAATCTTAAATGCATTACGGACTGTTTCAAACATCCTTAAATCACCTCAGCTTTTCCACCAAGAGCTTCAATCTTCTGGACAGCACTCTTACTGAATGCATTTACCTGAACAGTAAGCTTCTTAGTTAATTCTCCATTTCCGAGTACCTTAACTCCATCCTTCGGATTGCTGATAATTCCTTTTTCTAACAGTGCATCAATAGTTACAACGTCACCATCATTAAACTTCTCTAACTTGTCCACGTTGAATGCAACGATTTCCTTAGAGTTAATGTTTGTAAAACCTCTCTTTGGAAGACGCATATAAAGCGGTAACTGCCCACCTTCAAAACCTGGACGCGGAGCACCTGAGCGGGCCTTCTGGCCTTTGTGTCCCTTACCTGCTGTCTTGCCGTTTCCTGAACCATGTCCACGGCCTCTTCTAAATTTTTCCTGCTTTGAGCCTTTTGCTGGCTTCAATGTTGATAAATCCATTGTTTTACCTCCTAAAATATGCGGCTGGGCTGTCGCCAGCCAGAATCACTAACGGGCACATATGCTTTGGCATATGTAATATAAAGAGCCTTCTTCCCATGAAAGCCTCCTGCCCTCGCTACAAGTTAATATCATACCATAAAAGACTGCCATTTGACTAGTCTTTTTTGCAGAAATGTGAGAATAAGCCAAAAAACGCCGTAGGGGAATTCAAGCACAATACTTGAATTTCCACACCGCGTTTTATCTTTATCCAGCCTTTAGATTTCCTCAACCTTTACAAGATGCCTTACATGCCACACCATACCCTTAACAGCATCATTATTTGGCAGCACAACCTCCTGCCTGATTTTCCTTAAGCCCAAAGCTTCAACTGTCTTACGATGCTTAGGAATGGCACCAATTGTAGACTTTACTAAAGTAACTTTTAACTGATCTGCCATAATTCGATTCCATCCTTTCCGATTAGCCCAAAACCTCTTCCACAGAAATTCCGCGCGCCTTAGCAACTTCCTCTGGAGTCTTTAAATGCTTAAGACCTTCAATCGCTGCAAGTACAACATTCTGCTTATTATTAGATCCAAGAGACTTCGTACGAATATTCTTGTATCCTGCAAGCTCAAGTACGGCACGGACAGGACCACCAGCAATGATACCTGTACCTTCTGGAGCTTTCTTGATTAAAACGGAGGCACTTCCAAATTTGCCTGTATAATCATGTGGTACGCTTCCATTGTCATCCATAGGGACTTCTACTAATTTCTTAGTAGCATCTTCTTTGCCCTTGCGGATAGCTTCTGGAATCTCAGTAGCCTTACCAAGACCTACACCTACATGCCCGTTTTTATCGCCAACTACTACTAATGCAGTAAATCTCATATTACGTCCACCCTTAACAACTTTGGTTACACGCTTAATCGTTACTACATTATCTTCTAGCTCTAAATTGCTAGCATCAATAATTGTACGTTTCATGAGTTGTTTTCCTCCTAAAATATTTATAAATCCCTGAAACGGAAGACCTTAGAACTGCAGTCCCGCTTCCCTTGCTGCATCTGCTAAAGCTTTAACCTTACCCTGATATATGAAACCGCCCCTGTCAAAGACAACTGTATTAATTCCTTTTTCCAATGCTTTCTTGGCAATCACTTCACCAAGCTTGGAAGCTGCCTCAACATTATTTGTCTTTGCCAAACCATCCTTAACCTCTTTCTGAAGGGTGGATGCTGCAACCAAAGTATTCTGGGCCGTATCATCAATAATCTGAGCATACATATGATTATTACTTCTAAATACAGCTAAACGCGGTCTCTCGGCTGTGCCGGAAAAACGATTACGGATTTTCATGTGCTTTTTCACACGAACTTCTGCTCTTGACTGTTTTTTAATCATCGTATTTCACTCCTTTAATTATTTTTTACCTGTCTTACCAACTTTACGTCTAATAACTTCATCAGCATACTTGATACCCTTGCCCTTATAAGGTTCCGGAGCTCTCTTCTCTCTGATTTCAGCAGCGTATTGGCCAACTTTTTCTTTATCAATACCCTTAACAATAATCTTATTCTGCCCTTCGACAATAATCTCAAGGCCTTCTGGATCCTCCATCTCTACCGGATGGGAATATCCAAGCGAAAGAACCAATGTCTTTCCTTTCTTCTGAGCCCTGTAACCGACACCGTTTACCTCAAGCTCCTTCGAAAAACCTTCTGTCACACCAATAACCATATTATTAATCAACGTTCTGGTCAGACCGTGCAGTGATTTCATTTTCTTTATATCACTTGGACGGGAAACTTTAATTTCCTCGCCTTCCATCTTAATTTCCATTTCCTCAGGTAACACTCTCTCCAGAGTCCCCTTTGGTCCTTTTACAGTCACTTTATTATTTTCTGCAATATCAACAGTTACGCCTGCTGGTACCGCGATAGGCATTCTTCCGATTCGTGACATGCCGTACACCTCCATATTTCCTTTAATGAAGCGAATATAACATTTATCCGGAATTACCAAATAAATGCAAGTACCTCGCCGCCAACATTTTCTTTTCTTGCTTCCTTATCTGTCATAACGCCCTTGTTCGTAGAAACAATCGCAATTCCCAGACCGCCTAAAACTCGTGGAAGCTCATCTTTTCCGGCATAAACGCGAAGACCCGGCTTGGAGATTCTCTTTAAACCGGAAATAATCTTGTCGTTCTTGTCTGCGCCGTATTTCAATGTAATATGAATCATGCTGATGCCATCAACGTCAATCATATCAAATTTCTTGATGTAACCTTCTTTTAGAAGAATCTCTGCGATAGAAACCTTCATCTTTGAGCTAGGTACATCTACTGTATCATGCTTTGCAGTGTTAGCATTACGGATTCTTGTAAGCATATCTGCAATAGGATCGCTCGTCATCATCTTAGTTATACCTCCTTACCAGCTTGCTTTCTTCACGCCTGGAATCTGTCCTTTATAAGCTAACTCACGGAAGCAGATTCTGCAAATTCCGTATTTCCTTAAATAAGCGTGTGGACGCCCACAAATCCTGCAGCGGTTGTATTCCCTTGTAGAGAACTTTGCCTTGCGCTGCTGCTTTACCTTCATAGAAGTCTTAGCCATGAAATTCCCTCCTTATTTTTTGAAAGGCATACCGAACTGTGTTAATAATTCACGAGCCTCTTCATCAGTTTCAGCAGTTGTAACTACAACTACATCCATACCTCTGACCTTGTCAACTTTGTCATACTCAATTTCCGGGAAAATCAACTGCTCCTTGATACCAAGTGCATAGTTGCCTCTTCCGTCAAATGAATTTGGGTTTACGCCCCTAAAGTCGCGCACACGCGGTAATGCCAGATTTACAAGGCGGTCTAAAAATTCATACATCTTGTCGCCTCTCAAAGTTACCATACAGCCAATCGGCATACCCTCTCTTAACTTAAAGTTAGCGATGGATTTTTTCGCCTTTGTCGGCACAGCCTTCTGCCCGGTAATAGTCTCCAGCTCAGCCATTGCAGTATCAAGAATTTTAGAATTCTCTTTTGCTTCGCCAATAGCCATATTGACCACGATTTTTGCAAGCTTCGGCACCTGCATAACGTTTTTATAACCAAACTTTTTCGTCATAGCATCAACGATTTCATTCTGATAAGTTTCTTTTAAACGAGTCAACTTAAAATGCCTCCTTTCCAAAATTAATCAATTACTTCGCCAGTTGCTTTTGCATAACGCACTTTCCTGCCGTCCTCAAACTTAAAACCAATGCGGGAAACTTTCCCCTTGCTGACATACATAACGTTAGATGCATCGATAGGGGCAGACTGCTGTATAATCCCCCCCTGTGGGTTTGCCTGGCTTGGCTTAGTATGCTTTGTAACCTGATTAATTCCTTCGATTATAAGCCTGCCGTTCTTGACAGATGTTACTTTGCCTTCTCTACCTTTATCTTTACCGGCGATTACCTTTACTGTATCGCCTTTCTTAATTTTGTTAGTTGCCACAATGACACCTCCTTATAACACTTCTGGTGCTAATGAAACGATTTTCATGAACTGTTTGTCTCTTAATTCCCTAGCGACTGGTCCAAAGATACGGGTTCCTCTTGGTGTCTTGTCTTCACGGATAATTACTGCTGCATTCTCGTCAAACCTGATATATGAACCATCCTGACGGCGGGTTTTATTAACAGTACGGACTACAACAGCTTTTACAACATCACCCTTCTTTACAACACCGCCTGGTGTTGCATCTTTGACAGAAGCAACGATGATATCACCAATATGAGCATATCTTCTGGTTGAGCCGCCCATAACTCTGATACAAAGAAGTTCTTTAGCACCTGTATTATCAGCTACTTTCAACCTTGATTCCTGCTGTATCATAATTAAATAACCTCCACATTTCTACAAAATCAAACTATTTTGCCCTCTCAATTATTTCCACAAGCCTCCATCTTTTATCTTTTGATAACGGCCTTGTCTCCATAACTCTTACTCTGTCACCAATCTTGCATGTATTTTCTTCATCATGCGCTTTTAATTTATAAGTTCTTTTAACAATCTTATTATAAAGTGGATGTTTTACGTTATCTACTACTGCAACAACGATTGTTTTATCCATCTTATCACTAACAACCTTGCCCACACGAGTCTTTCTAAGATTTCTCTCCACGATCGTGTCCTCCTTTCCATGTTGTCCCAATATAATCACGAATCAATTAATTCTGAGCTGCTGCGAGCACAGTCTGAATCCTTGCAATATTTTTCTTAACTTCCTTGATTCTGCTTGTATTATCTAACTGGTTTGTAGCGTTCTGAAATCTTAAATTGAAAAGTTCTTTTTTTGCTGCTACTAAATCTTCATTTAATTCTGCAACAGACTTACCCCTTAATTCTTCCATAAACTGCTTACTCTTCACTGCCCGCACCTCCTTCTAAATCTGCACGAGATACGACTTTACATTTAATCGGCAACTTATGTGTTGCAAGACGTAAAGCTTCTCTGGCAACTTCTTCTGAAACGCCGGAAATCTCAAACATAACACGACCAGGCTTTACAACTGCTACCCAGTATTCTAATGCACCTTTACCTTTACCCATTCGAGTCTCGGCAGGAGTTTTTGTTACCGGTTTATCCGGGAAAATCTTAATCCAGACTTTACCGCCACGCTTGATATAACGAGTCATCGCAATACGGGCAGCTTCTATCTGATTTGACTTAATCCATGCCGGCTCTAACGCTACAATACCGTATTCACCGTTTGTAATCTTATTTCCTCTAAGCGCTTTTCCTCTCATTCTGCCGCGGAACTGCTTACGGTGCTTTACTCTTTTTGGCATTAACATTATTTATCGCTCCCTTCCTTTTTCGAATTCTTCTTGGCCGGAAGTACCTCTCCGTTATATACCCACACTTTTACACCAATCTTGCCATACGTTGTATCAGCCTCTGCGAAACCATAATCAATATCAGCACGCAGTGTCTGAAGAGGGATGGTGCCTTCACTATAAAACTCAGTACGCGCCATATCAGCCCCGCCGAGGCGACCTGAGCAGGCTGCTTTAATACCCTTTGCGCCAGTCTTTAATGTCCTGCTCATTGCGGACTTCATAGCACGGCGGAAAGAAATACGGTTCTCAAGCTGCTGTGCAATATTTTCAGCTACTAACTGTGCATGCTTGTCAGGATTCTTAATATCCATAATCTTGATATCAAGGGCAACCTTGCGGTCCAGTACCTTTAACAGCTCTTTCTTTAAATTCTCAATCTCAGCACCGCCTTTACCAATTACAAAACCAGGCTTTGCTGTATGAATTATTACTCTTACCTTGTCGGTAGGTCTTTCAATTTCTATCTTAGAAATACCAGCACTGTATAATTTTTTCTTTACAAATTCCCTGATCTTGTAATCTTCTACAAGATAATCAGCAAATTTGTCTTCTGCGTACCAATTAGAATCCCAGTCACTGATAATACCGACTCTTAAACCATGAGGATTAACTTTCTGTCCCATTTTAATCTCCTTTCATAGACCAAATTAACAATTAACGCTCGTTGAGAATAATAGTGATGTGGCTCATTCTCTTCTCAATACGATACGCCCTGCCCTGCGCCCTTGGCCTGATTCTCTTCATTGTCGGTCCCTTATTTGCAAAACACTCTTCAATATATAAATCTTCCGGATTCATATCATGGTTATTCTCTGCGTTTGCAATTGCAGACTGTAATAATTTCAAAATGATGCTGGAAGCATATCTTGGATTATATGATAAAATACCAATTGCTGTTTCTACATCCTTGCCTCTGATGGCATCTAACACGTAACAAGCCTTCTGAACAGATACTCTTGCATAAGACAGCTTTGCTGAAGGTCTTGTTTCTCGCTGGTTCTGATTTCTCTCCCGCTTAATCTGAGATCTATGCCCCTTTGCCATTGATGAAGCCTCCTTTCAAATTTCGGTTTATTCCCTGCGGTAATACCGTTTGCTTTATTTCCTGCCCTTTTTCTCGTCTTTGCCATGGCCCCTGTAAGTCCTAGTTGCTACGAACTCACCAAGCTTGTGCCCAACCATATCTTCTGTAACATATACAGGTACATGCTTTCTTCCATCATGTACTGCAAATGTTAATCCAACGAATGATGGGAAAATAGTGGAACGACGAGACCATGTCTTAATAACCTGCTTATCGCCAGATGCTACAGCAGCATCTACCTTCTTTAGAAGGCTCTTATCAGCGAAAGGGCCTTTTTTTAATGAACGTGCCATTGTATCCTCCATTCTGCCGAATTTACTCGGCTATTCCTATCTCACACATGAATGCCTGGGCATTCATGTGCCTCCCTAACCTTATGCCTATTTTGTATTCAAGGCTTTGCCGTCTCTTCTTCTTATAATCATCTTATTAGACTGCTTATTCTTTTTACGTGTCTTCAGGCCAAGAGCCGGTTTGCCCCAAGGAGTACATGGACCTGGACGGCCGATACCAGCCTTTCCTTCACCACCACCGTGTGGATGGTCATTCGGGTTCATAACAGAACCGCGGACTGTAGGCCTGATACCCATATTGCGCTTACGCCCTGCCTTACCAATATTAACAAGTGCATGTTCACCATTACCGATTACGCCAACCGTTGCACGGCATCCAATCGGAACCATCCTCATCTCACCGGAAGGAAGCCTGAGTGTTGCATACTTTCCTTCCTTTGCCATAAGCTGCGCACTATTTCCGGCAGCACGCACAAGCTGTCCGCCCTTGCCCGGATGAAGCTCAACGTTATGAATCTGCGTACCGACAGGAATATTTACAAGCGGAAGGCAATTGCCAACCTCGATTTCTGCATCCGGTCCATTCATAACCTTCTGCCCAACCTTAAGGCCGTTTGGCGCAAGGATATATGCTTTCTGGCCATCTGCATATGCAATCAGTGCAATATTTGCTGTCCTGTTCGGATCATACTCAATCGTCTTAACCGTTGCCGGCACACCATCTTTATTTCTCTTAAAATCAATAATCCTATATTTTCTTCTGCAGCCGCCGCCGCGATGCCTTACCGTAATCTTGCCCTGCGCATTACGTCCAGCATTCTTCTTTAATGACACTGTCAGTGACTTTTCAGGCTTATTAGCAGTAATCTCAGCCTTATCAAGAACTGTCATCTGTCTTCTGGAAGGTGTATATGGGTTAAATGTTTTAATTCCCATGACGTTATCTCCTTTCACTACTTATCATAATAGATAACCCGCACGATAGGTTTTCCGTGCGGTATTCGCTCAAAATCCCCGGTCTCTTAAGAGACTGTCAGACTTTTTTGTAAATCATAGCCATTTTCTATAATCCCTCAAAAATCTCAATCTCTGAAGAGATTGTCTGGTATTTTGTAAATCATAGCCATTTTTTATAGCCCTTCAAAGATTTCAATCTCTTTAGAGTCCTCTGTCAATTTCACAATGGCCTTCTTTGTCTTTGCAGTTTTTCCAACTGTCCTGCCACGGCGGCGTTTCTTGCCGTCCAGATTCATTGTGTTGACTTTTTCTACTTTTGTCCCCTCAAAAAGCTTCTCAACAGCTTCCTTCACCTGGGTTTTTGTTGCATCTGGGTGTACAGCAAATGTGTACTTCTTCTCTTCCATAGCCGCCATAGATTTCTCTGTAATCAGCGGCTTCTGAATAATGTCATAATACTTTAAATCTGCCATTATGCGTACACCTCCTCAATCTTGGATACAGCTCTTTTTGTGATAACAACTGTATCATATTTTAAAATATCATATACACTGATTGCGTTAAACGGTACAACACGTACGCCGGCAATGTTCCTTGCTGAAAGCTCAACATTTGCATTGTCCTCGCCGTCAAGCACTACCAATGCCTTATTTACCTTTAATGCATTTAATACGCCAACCATCTTCTTTGTCTTAATCTCATCAAACTTAAGAGAATCCATTACCTTAAACTTCTCTTCGTTTACACGTGATGTCAGAGCAGATTTAATCGCACTACGCTTTTCCTTCTTATTCATTTTAAAAGAATAATCTCTAGGTGTCGGAGCAAATACCACTCCGCCGCCTGTCCACTGTGGAGCCCTGATGGAACCCTGCCTTGCATGGCCTGTTCCCTTCTGCCTCCAAGGTTTCTTACCGCCTCCGCGCACTTCAGAACGCGTCTTCGCTTTCTGAGTACCCTGACGCTTATTTGCAAGCTGCAGCACTACAGCCATATGCATTAAATGTTCATTTACCTTAGCAGCAAATACATTATCACTTAAGTCCATTTTTCCAACTTCGCTGCCTTCCATATTATAAACAGATACGTTAGCCATCTGTGTGTTCCTCCTTTCCAAAAGAATTATTTACTAACCTTTACGCTTTCCTTTATCATTACGCAAGCTTTCTTAGGCCCCGGCACAGCGCCTTTTACAAGGATTAAGTTCTGTTCTGCGTCAACTCTGACAATCTCAAGATTCTGAACCGTCACCTTAACAGCACCCATCTGGCCAGGCATCTTTTTACCCTTAAATACTCGGCTAGGATCGGAACAAGCACCATTGGAACCTGCATGTCTATGGAATTTAGAACCATGTGCCATAGGCCCTCTGTGGAGGCCATGCCTCTTGATAGCACCCTGAAATCCCTTACCCTTTGAAGTACCGCTGACATCAACCTTGTCACCAGCTTCAAAGATATCAGCTTTAATCTCCTGACCAAGCTCATATTCTTCTGCATTTTCAAATTTAAACTCTTTCAGATATCTCTTACCGGAAACACCTGCTTTCGCAAAATGGCCCTGCAACGGCTTATTAACACCGTGTATCCTTTTTACTTCCTTTTTACCAGTAGCATCCTTGCTGATGATTTTATCTTTCTTATCAACAAAGCCAACCTGTACAGCACTGTATCCATCATTATCAACTGTCTTTACCTGTGTTACATAACAAGGACCTGCCTGAAGTACAGTGACCGGAGTCAAAACTCCATTTTCATTGAAGATCTGAGTCATTCCGACCTTCGTAGCCAAAATACCTTTCTTCATTCTAAATGCACCTCCTATTAATCTACAGCGGATTTCATTGCAAAACATGAAATCATCCTAGATGGTCTATAATGTGCAAGTTCGTAAACCAAAAACTCGAACTGCCCCAAAAGCAGTTTTTATATAAACCCTAAGGACTTCCCTTTTTAATTATTTTTCTTTCATCTTTAACACCACAGCAACACCAGACGGCATCTCCATTTTTGTCAATGCCTCAATAGTCTTCTGTGTAGGGGCGATAACATCAATCAGCCTCTTGTGAGTTCTCTGCTCAAACTGCTCTCTGGAATCCTTGTACTTATGGACAGCACGAAGAATCGTTACAACCTCCTTCTTAGTAGGGAGAGGTACTGGACCGCTAACCTTAGCACCTGTCTTCTTAACTGTTTCAATAATCTTTCCTGCAGCATGATCAATCTGATTGTGGTCATACGCCTTGAGAGTAATTCTCATAACATTTGTTGCCATAAAAAAAGCCGCCTCCTTTTCGCACTTTTGCAGGCATTACTGATCTTGGGTTTCCCCTATGCCTGCTCATTACAGCGGAACAAGTGGTGACTGTACACTTAACCGGGCGTGTCCTACTTTGGTTTACATAATTAAAACGGACCGCCCTATCCTGCGGAACACAGGATTATAAAATTGTACAGTGACTTGTCGCCAGTTTCCTAACTTGACATTCGCTCCACGGAAAACCTGCTATCCGTCTCCGGCTAACAGCAACCTCGCGCTTCACAGCTATCAATGTCAC
Source organism: bacterium D16-36 (assembly GCA_003611745.1). GTDB lineage: Bacteria > Bacillota > Clostridia > Lachnospirales > Lachnospiraceae > Butyribacter. The sequence goes on from RAYF01000061.1 coordinate 22,000, forward strand.
AGCAAGTGCTATTTTACTATACTTTTCCAGCGTTTGCAAGGCTTTTACGCAAACATTTTCTTATTTTCCTCCCTAATTGCCTATTTTTCTATGTTCTGCATAGTTTTTCCGGGTATTTGCGCGCCAAATTGTGAAAATTAACCACAGCGCAGGCATCGTATTCTCTATGCGCCCCTGTGCATTCAAAAAGGCTGTGGAAAACTCCACAGCCAAAAATTCATTTCATTCATTTTGCAGTATTACTGCTGTTCTCCTTCGAGAACTGCCGAATATGTTTCTAGAATAATATTCTGCACCTTCTCTCTGGTATCAGAATTAATAGGATGAGCAATGTCACGGTATTCTCCATCTCCTGCTCTGCGACTTGGCATTGCGATGAAAAGCCCTTTCTCTCCCTCTATGACTTTTATGTCATGAATGACAAATTCACCATCCAGAGTAATAGATACTACCGCTTTCATTTTTCCTTCCTTTGTGATTTTACGTATCCTTACATCCGTCACTTGCACCACAATTACCCCCTTTGGCCGTAAGTCTTTCCTATTGCCTCCTTGCTCAAAAATCAACAAACGACTTTTTTCCAAGAATGATAACACTACCCTCGGGAAACGCAGCTTATATATAGGAAGAAACTCATCAAAAATACCTCCACCTAACCATAGGTTTTGTCCACTGGTTTACAGAGCGTAACGCTCATTTTTCTCCACTACAATCTTGATTTCTCCATTTTCACCGATATACTTAGTATTTGCACGAATAGTATCTCTGCTCTCTACGATACAATTCTCAATATAGGTATTATCTCCAATGTATACATCATTCAATATAATAGAGTTCTTAATCACGCAATTGTTGCCCACAAATACTTTTTTAAACAAAATCGAGCCATCCACTTCTCCATTTATAATACATCCGCTGGACACCAGACTATTCTTCACACTGGAGCCTGCATTATATTTTGCCGGAGGCAAATCCTCTACCTTTGAGTAGATATCAGGATACTCTTTAAAGAAATAGTCACGTATATCTTTCTTTAGGAAATCCATATTTGTACTAAAATAGGAATCCACAGAAGAAATGTTGCTCCAGTAATTCGGCATCTGATATGCATAAATCCTCTTAACATTTTTATAACGGATCAGAACATCTTTTACAAAATCATGACGTTCCTCTTCCGCTGACTTCTCAATTAATTCGATGAGCAGTCTTCTTCTCACAATATAGATTCCAGCTGACACCTGAAAACTATTTGCACTAATCGGCTTTTCTTCAAACTCTGTTATTCTGCCGTCACTATCTGTACGAATCACACCAAAGCGGCTTGGGTCATCCTTCTCCTCAACATTCGCTGTTACAACAGTAAAATCTGCCTTCTTCGCAATATGGTATTCTAACACCTTATTGTAATCCAGCTTATAAACACCGTCACCAGATGCAATTACTACATACGGCTCATGGCTGGCCTTCAAGAATCCAAGATTCTGTGCCATGGCATCCGCAGTGCCGCGGTACCAGTAACTGTTTTCCGGTGTTGTCGTAGGGGTGAACACATAAAGGCCACCCTGCTTACGCCCAAAATCCCACCATTTTGATGAATTTAAATGCTCATTTAATGACTTTGCATTATACTGTGTAAATACTGCAACTTTCTGAATATGGGAGTTGCTCATATTACTAAGAACAAAGTCGATGCTTCTAAAGCCACCGGCAATCGGCATCGCCGCTGTAGCCCGCTTATTAGAAAGTTCTCTCATCCTGCTGTTGTTACCACCAGCTAACACAATACCAATCGCTCTCATTATTTGTCACCTACCTTAATCAATGTTTCACCGCTTGCAAGTAATCCATGCGGATAATCAGATGCAGTTGTCACACCGGATATTGCTGTATTTTTCCCAATCTGGACATTATCCGGAATCACGCTCTGCTCGCCAATGGTTACCAGGCCAAATGCATATACATCCGGCTTCACCTCGTTCGGTGCCTCTTCGCCAACACCCAGCTTGCAGTTTGCACCAACCGTAACATTTTCCGCAATAATCGCCTTGTCAACGACTGTTCCTGCACCAATTACGGTAGCACTCATAATAATGGAGTCCCTGACAACCGCTCCCGGTTCTATCGTTACTCCTGACCCAATGACGGAGTTATGTATCTCGCCATGAATCTCTGCTGCTTCACCAATAATCGCCCTGTCCACAACTGCATCAGATGCAATAAACTGCGGCGGTATACGATCTGTCTTCGTATAAATCTTCCAGAATTCTTCATATAAATTGAAGACCGGAATCAAATCAATCAGTTCCATATTGGACTCCCAATAAGAACCAAGCGTCCCTACATCTTTCCAGTATCCATTATACTCATAGGCAAAAATACGGTCGCCCTTTTCATGGCAATACGGAATAATATGTTTTCCAAAATCACATCCCGGCTGGTCTTTTAACTTAATCAGCGCTTCCCTCAGGACAGGCCATGAGAATATATAGATACCCATGGAAGCCAGATTGCTGCGCGGATTTGCCGGTTTTTCTTCAAACTCCTGAATCTGCTTTTTATCGTCTGTAATCACAACGCCGAACCGGCTCGCCTCCTCCATCGGAACTGGAATCGTTGCCAATGTTACGTCTGCATGGTTTGCCTTATGGAAATCAAGCATTACCTCATAATCCATTTTATAAATGTGGTCACCGCCCAATATAAGCACATAATCAGGATTGTAATACTCCATGTAACGCAGATTCTGATAAATCGCATTTGCAGTACCTGTATACCATTCACTGCTCGTGCTCTTTTCATATGGCGGCAGAATAGAAACACCGCCTACATTCCTATCTAAGTCCCAAGGAATACCAATACCAATGTGAGTATTTAACTGAAGTGGCTGGTATTGTGTCAATACACCAACGGTGTCTACACCGGAGTTAATACAATTGCTTAACGGAAAATCAATAATACGGTACTTTCCGCCGAATGCAACCGCTGGCTTTGCCACGTTTGCCGTAAGAACTCCCAGCCGGGAACCTTGTCCACCGGCTAACAACATCGCTATCATCTCTTTCTTAATCACGTTATCACCCCTTACTATTGGAATAAAGTAGACTAATTATACCATAAAAGACCAGAAAAGTGAATCAATTTTAACGAAATTTTTGGATTTTTTTTACTTTTTTTGTACAATCCGCATAAAAACTGTTTGCTACGCTATGATGTGCTTTAGGATTCGACCAAAAACCACGTCCTTCCTTACTTTTTTCGCATTTCTTTCATTTTCTTTTACTGGATTCTGAATTAGTCATTGTAATTTCGCACCCATTGTTTATAATAAAAAGTAAAATATATAACAGGAGAGTGGAAACTATGTACCAGATTAACTTGCAAAAACCATGTACCGCATACTTCATAGGTATCGGCGGCATCAGCATGAGCGGATTTGCTCAGCTCCTTCATGAAAACGGCTTTACAGTCAAAGGCTCTGATTCCCAGAAAAGTAAAATTACTGATCATCTTGCTGCATTAGGAATCGATATAGTATATGGACAAAAAGCAGAAAATATTACAGACGATATCGATTTCGTCGTATACACAGCAGCCATCCATCCAGATAATCCGGAATTCATGGCAGCTAAGGAAAAAAATCTTCCAATTATGGAACGGGCCGTCATGGTCGGCCAAGTTATGAAAAACTATAAAAATGCCATTGGCATCTCCGGGACACACGGAAAAACAACTACAACCTCCATGCTTTCCCAGATTTTTCTGGAAGCCGGCAAAGACCCAACTATTTCCGTAGGAGGTATTCTGGATGCCATCAAGGGAAATATCCGCATTGGACACTCTGAAAATTTTATTACCGAAGCCTGCGAGTATACCAACAGTTTCCTAAAATTCAGCCCGACTGCGGAAATCATTTTAAATATTGATGCAGACCATCTTGATTTTTTCAAAGACCTTGAAGATATCCGCCAATCTTTCCAAAAATATACCACTCTTCTTCCGGAAGACGGCGTCCTTGTCATCAATGCCGACATTCCGCGGTATCAGGAAATCATTGACGGCCTTTCCTGCAGGGTTATCACTTTTGGTCAGGATAACAGCGCAGAATACAGCGCTTCAAACATCTCCTTTGATAAAAACGGGCATGGAATGTTTGATTTAGTACATAACGGCAAAAAAACAGGTGACACGATCCATCTAAATGTCCCGGGAGAGCACAATATTTCCAATGCCCTCTCATCCATTGCCCTTTCTTTATATTATGGCATTTCTATAGAACAAATACAGAAAGGGCTGCTGGCATTTTCTGGGACAGAACGCCGTTTTGAATTAAAAGGAAGTTTTCATGGTGTAACAGTTGTGGATGATTACGCCCACCACCCAACAGAGATTGCTGCTACGCTGGAAGCCGCCAAACGTTATCCGCATAATCATTTGTGGTGTGTATTCCAGCCACACACATACAGCAGGACACGTGCCCTGCTCAAAGAATTTGCCAATACGCTCTCGCAGGCTGAAAATCTTATCTTGACGGATATCTATGCCGCAAGGGAGCAAGACCCCGGCGATATTTCCTCCCGCACCCTTCAGGACGAACTGAAAAAGCTTGGGAAAAATTCTTATTATTTTTCTAATTTTGAAGAGATTGAAGAATTTTTATCAAAAAAATGTATCGACGGCGATTTGTTAATAACTATGGGTGCTGGAAACGTCGTAAATATTGGCGAATCCTTGTTGTCCAAATGAATTATGCACATTATCCACAATTTTTGCTAATGATTCTCAACAAAAAATTGTGGATAATTTTTTGTCAAAAAACTATGATTTTTAGCACCCCCTGCCATATTTTACTAAAATTTTCCACATTTTACACATTTCGTTGCTAACAATTCCGACGCCACAGGCAGGTATTTTCAAGCTTTTGAAACTATGCTACAATACAAAGGCAAAAAACTTGCGGAAATACAGACACTGACTCAATTATGGGCAAAAACAGCACAGGAATGAGGTTAACAATGGATCAGATATTATTATGTTCAAATCATATTCCGCTTACTACATCAATTAATAATTCTTTTATTCAAAAATATATGCTGGATGCCAATGGAAGCTATGTAAAGGTATATCTATATCTTTCCATGTGCATACAGTCCGGCAGGAAAAACCTCTCCATCTCTTCTCTCGCAGATATGATGGATAATACAGAAAAAGATATTCTCCGCGCGCTTCGTTACTGGGAGAAAAAGGATCTGATGGTCCTGCAGAAAGATACAGCCAACTCCGCTATCACTGGTATTGAAATTGTTAATCCGGATATTTTGGAAACAGAGCAGCCACAGGCAAAAGCGGAGACAGCCGCAGACGTTCCTGAGATACCGCCAAAAACTGCAGGCGCGGATGATAAGGGACCGATTCCCGCCTCCCCTGCAGTTTCCAGAAAGGATTCCCCTAAAATCACTGTGACAGAGGAACAGATCCTGCGCTTGTCGAAGGATGAAAACTTTTCATGGGCATGCCTGATTATCGAAAGCTATCTGGAACGGCCGTTGAAAACCGCAGAGGTACAGCTGCTAACTTATCTCTTTGACACACTTGGTTTCTCAAAGGAACTGCTTCTATATTTATATGAATATTGCTGCTCCCTCGGAAAAACCAGCATAAATTATGTACAGGCAGTTGCTTTCGCCTGGTCAGAGCAGAATATCAGCACACCGGAACAGGCCAAAGAGCATTCTTCCATTTATAGCACAGCCCATACTGCTATTGCAAAGGCACTGGCACTTGGGCGCCCGCTTGCCAAGATTGAATGCACCTATGTAGAACGCTGGCAGAACCAGTGGCATATGGATTTGGCGGTCATTATCGAAGCCTGCAACCGTACAATGCTTGCCATCCAAAAGGCTGATTTTAAATATATTGAGGGAATTCTGGGAAAATGGCAAAAGGAAAATGTCCACACACTGCAGGATGTACAAGCCTGTGACGATGCCCACAAACAGAAAAAGGCACAGAAACAGCCACCGGCTTCAGATAAGGCAGTATCTGCGAAGCGGACCCAGTTTCAGGCATTCCAACAGCGGGACACCTCGAAGGAAGAAATTGACGAACTTGAAAAAATGCTGCTGACCCGCTAAGAAGCCGCCCAGAAAGGAGAATCAAATGGGAATTTCAAATACCCAGTACCGGGATATTATGTTTCAATATGACCAGACCCGCATGAAAAACCAGCGTCTTCTGGACATACGGCATGAAAATTTGTACAAAAAAATTCCCGAACTGAAGGAAATACATGACCGCATTATAGAACTTTCTGTGGAACAGGCCAAAACAGAACTCCTTAATCCGGAAGCTGCAGCCACAGCCAAGGATAAGTACACGGAACAAAAAGATGCCCTTCTATCCAGAAAGGCCGAGATTCTGGAAGCCAGCAGCTATCCGGCAGATTACCTAAGCCCAATCTTTACATGCAGCGACTGCCGCGACACCGGCTTTATAGGCAGCAAACCCTGCCACTGCTTCCACCGTGCAAAAATACATGCATTGTACGAAAATTCTAACCTAAATGAAATACTGGAAAAGGAAAATTTCACAACCTTCTCTGATAAATATTATGATGACACGACGATTCATGATAATCTCTCTATTACACCGAGAGAAAATATCCGGAGAATCCGTGAAATCTGCCTTGATTTTATCAAGCATTTTGATGACAACTATGATAATCTGCTTTTTTATGGGCCGACCGGGGTTGGAAAGACTTTTCTCACCCACTGCATTGCCAAAGAGCTTTTAGACAGTGCGCATACTGTTGTTTACTTGACTTCTTTACAGCTTTTTGATATTTTAGAGAAAAATCGGTTCCATAGAGATGATTTTAATACGGCAGATGAACAGATATCCTATATTATAAACAGCGACTTACTGATTATTGATGATTTGGGGACAGAGCTTTCTAATTCTTTTACTGTGTCGCAGCTCTACTATTTTATAGAAGAAAGACATAATAACAAGCGTTCCACTATTATTTCTACAAATCTTTCTTTTTCTGACCTGCGAGAGCGCTACAGCGAAAGAATATTTTCAAGATTTACCGGATACTATGATTTTAAGCAGATTGTTGGAACCGATATCCGGATTCAGAGGGCTTTTTCCGGTTAATCTTAAGAACCATGTATGCTTGTCCCGTTGCTTCGCGGGAATAAATAACTTTACAGTTCTTTGGTATCCGTGCCACTGCACTGCCGGACACGGATATAGCACATACGAGGCAGCGCAGAAATGAGGTAAACTATGAAACGACATGATAAGTTAGCAGAAACAATGCCCGTAGGAGGCCTTGGCATCATTGCGCTGGAAAGCAGTCAGGAAATGGGGCAGCGCGTTAATGACTACATTGTGGAGTGGAGGCACGCCCGCGCCAAAAGGCATACAGCTGCTTCATCCTTTGCCGGATACAATAAGGATTCCTTTATTATCAACTCCGCCTGCCCACGCTTTGGTTCCGGTGAGGCAAAAGGAATTATCCATGAATCTGTCCGTGGTGATGACTTATATCTTTTAGTAGATATCTGCAACTACAGCCTGACCTATACCGTTTGCGGACACACAAACCACATGTCGCCGGATGACCATTATCAGGATTTGAAGCGCATTATTGCTGCCGCTGGGGGAAAGGCACGCCGTATCACGGTTATTATGCCGTTCCTGTACGAAAGCCGCCAGCATAGGAGAAGCGCACGTGAATCACTTGACTGCGCACTCGCACTACAGGAATTAATGCAGATGGGCGTGGAAAGCATTATTACCTTTGACACACATGACCCCCGTGTACAAAACGCCATTCCGCTAAAAAGTTTTGAAACTGTGCAGCCTACGTACCAGTTTATCAAAGCGCTCCTTAAAAATGTGGACAACCTTAATGTCCATGCCGACCACCTGATGGTAATCAGCCCGGATGAGGGTGCTATGGAGCGGGCTGTCTACTTTGCCAATGTGCTGGGGATTGATATTGGGATGTTTTACAAACGGCGTGATTACAGCCGTATTGTTGACGGCAGGAACCCAATTATCGCCCATGAATTCCTTGGCTCCGATTTAGAGGGGAAAGATGTTATTATCATCGATGACATGATTTCCTCCGGGGAAAGCATGATAGATGTAGCAACAGAATTAAAAAGGCGCAAGGCAAACCGCATTTTTGCCGCTGCTACTTTTGGGCTTTTTACGAACGGTATGGAGAAGTTTGATGAAGCCCACGAAAAGGGACTAATTGACAAAGTTTTAACTACTAATCTGGTATACCAGCCAAAAGAAGTACTGGACAGGGATTATTACATCAATGTGGACATGAGTAAATACATCGCCCTCTTGATTGATACATTAAACCACGACCAGTCTATCAGCGAATTATTAAATCCTACAGAGCGGATTCAGGGTATTTTGAAAAAATATGGCCAGTAAAACGTTTTTTGGCTTCTGCTAATGCACCCTGCAGTTACATTTCCTATAGAGGTAGAAAAGGAGCTTTTGAAATGAAAACAATGTTTACTTCTAATAAGCTGGCAATATCCGTCCTTCTGGGGATATTGCTTCTCTTCGCTTTCTGCAACCAGTCAGCCGAAGCAAAGCCCGGTGACAGCTATGACGCTGACAAAGCGGCTGCCTATGCTGATTCCTGTTTCAAGAAAGTGGGAAATTCCTACAAAAAGAATCCAAACAAGACATATGGTGAGGAATTATGTGCAGGCTATGTCTCCCAGTGCCTCAAAGAAGGCGGCATGACTATGGATTCCACATGGTACTGGAAATCAAAAGGAAAAACCAGCGATGCATGGCGGGTATCAAAAAAACTATTTACATATCTTAAAAAATCAGGCTACAAGATTACACAATCGCCAAGCGAATCCCAGATTCAAAAGGGCGATGTGATATTTTACTGGTGCAACGGCGGCTGGGGGCATGTGGCAATCTGTGTCGGCAAAACCGACGACGGCACTCCCATGGTAAACGCATATAACGACCCACACTACCATTTTACATATTGGACCATGGGATACAAGACATGCCTTGTCTCTATGGAATGCAAGACTGCAACCCCTGTCATTACTGAAAACCTGACTGCCGGAGGCAAAAAGGTTTCTCTCACCTGCGATACCTCTGATGCCGATATCTATTACACTACTGACGGAAAGAAGCCAACACTTTCTTCCAAAAAATACACCAAAGCATTTAAATTGACTTCCAACGCTAAAGTGAAAGCACTTGCTGCCTATTCCACTTATAAAAACAGTTCTATCGCAACCGAGGACATTGATGTTAAGAAGACTGTTGACAATGGCGTATATTATCTGCAGACAACAATGGATAATAATTTGATACTTGGTGTAGAAAATTCGACAAAAAATGAATCAGATATATTGAGTTTGATGGCATCTAATGCACAATATAACAGAAAATTTGACGTCAAATATCTTGGGGATGGGCACTATACCATGACACTGCTACACTCCGGATATGCAATGGCGGAAACCATTATGCAGAAAGGTTCTGCTGGACAGGCTGATACATCTAAGGCAGAATCCGCCCTTGACTCTTTAAAGGCTGCTTCTGGCACGAAAGCCAGCATGGGAATTGTCAGCCAGAAAAAACCGGCTTCCGATGCTTTTCAGCAGTGGAATGTCACCTATCTGGCAAAGAATTCCTTCCATATTACAAATAAACAGTCTTCCGATTATTTAACTATCGGAAATTCGGTTAAATCTGGCGCAATTGCATATACTACAGATGAGGAGAAGACATCCGGACAGACTTGGAACCTAAAGAAAACATCTACTTCCAAGCTTGCCCTGTCCAAACTTTCCTCAACCGATTTGAATATAGGCAAAAAATTTACACTGACAGGAACTATCACATCCAACTATGAAATCCAGTCTGTAAAGGTAAGCATTTTAAATTCAGACGGAAAGAGCGTCCTTTCGGCATCTGCCGTACCAAATGCCACAAGCTTTTCTCTGAAAAAACTGAACGGGAAATTTGATTTTAGCAAGCTTTCCTCTGGTACATACACCTTCCGGATTACGGCTTATGATTCATCCAAAGTGACGAAAACACTATTCAGCCAGAAATTTATGATAAAATAGATATATGATAGGAAACAAAATCGGTTTCCTATCATTGATTTGCGGCACAAAAGCATGTGCCTTTTATCAGAAGAGAAACCATCTTCTGATAAGTTATATTATGAAAAGCAAAAACGGCTTTTCATAATCAGATTTGCGGCGCAAGATCATGC
>RAYF01000062.1 GCA_003611745.1 bacterium D16-36
ACCTTATACAGAAAAATAAAGTGTGCAGTTAGAGTTTTTGCATTTCTAACTTACACACTTTATTTTACACTCCCTATCATTTCATGTAATATTATGTTCTTATCATCCACAAACTGGGGATTGATTTTTATTGTTCGCTCAAAAATATCTGTTTCTCCATTTTCGGTTGTTTCTGTGACTATAAATTTATAATAGTGTGCATCAATGCCAAAATGATAGGTATCTTCTTTAAGGCTGCCCTGAGGAGTGTCTAAATATTTTCCCATTATGGAAGATTTTGCTATGCACATATCGTCAAATAAATTCTCATACATCATTGAGCGTATATGTAAATCAAATATTTCATCAGTTTGTTGGTTAATCCAGTCGCTGTAAGATTCCTGTAAATTGTCATTACGTTTAAGCGTATCATTATAAATCTGATTTAGAATTGACGTATCAGAGCAATTATTGATTGCAGATATTATGTTTTCTTTTATTTTCATTGTTTGTCTCCCTTTTTCTCGAACAGAGGGCATCTGCATTTTACAGACACCCTTTGATACGGTTTATGTAACGGTCTATTCCTTATATTTAGAAAATTGTGCCAGACAGCAAGGAATAATCCTTTAAATGCTCTAAAATGATATTCTGGACATATTCAAGAATGGTAACAGTATCATAAGAGAAATTGTTTTCGTCCAGTACATCATTATTCAGTAAATCTTCGGCTATTGCCTTTGCTATGTCGTTTCTATTCATCAGCGACACCGCCTTTCTCTGCCGACAACATACCCATGATAAAGCTATATATGCTTTCGATAATTTCAAGGCTTTCAATATCGTATATCATTCTTGCGATATTACAACGGTATTCTCCGGCTTGCTTTTCTTCTGCGGTCTGTTCCGGCTCCGGCTCTGCTTCCTTTGATTTTCTGTCCTCACGCTCTGCCCGGATTTCAAGCATTGGCTTTGTTATTCTCTTTGGCATAAGATAAAAACAATCTTCCGGCAATAAATGGGACATCATGCAATAGAAATATTCTGCACGATACCCAAAAGGCAGATAATAGACTAACTCTAAAAGTCGGCGGTGCATATCGTCTTTTACACGTTTATCAATCTTTGCTTTCTGTTCGGCTTCTGATTGCTTATATCCTGCCATAAAGCCATAATTGAAAAGGTCATAAATCAAATCAATAATGCTTTCTCTGTCTGCCAGTCTGAAAAGTTCTTTGTAATTTCCGATCTGTGCGGAATTAAAATCAAAATCATCATGCCGTGGATGCTTTACTTCCCATTTAGTAAAGGCTTCCTTTGCTTCGGCGGCGGTCATATTCTTAATTTTCTTCATTGTAAAATCTTCCTTTCTTTTGGTTGGGAAGTATGCTACAATGAACATACTCCCTTTAATTTGCGTAGTGGCTTATTACTGGGTAGCGGCTCTATGGTATTTGCGGTACTGTAGAGCCTTTTTAATTGCTACAATCAATCTGCATCAACTCCTTTCCTAGATTTTGTTTATGGCTTCTAAAAGGGCTTGTATCTCAAAATGGGTATATACCTGTTGTGTCACCCCCTGCCCTTTGTGACCTACAATTTTTTTAACCATTCTATCATCAACCCCGGCTTCAGCAAGTAATGAAATGCAAGTGTGCCTTGTATCGTGTGGGCGGTGGCTCATCCCTAACTGTTCTATTAACGGTTTCCAGTAGCTGTCATAGTAATTTCTGTATTCAAAATGCTTTCCCTCTGGTGTACTTAAAAGGTATTCGCAATCATTCAGATTATACCAGTATTCAAAGAACGGTAGCACTTTATCAGAAATTGGCACTTTCCGTATTCCTGCTTCTGTTTTAGCAGCAGTCACATCAAACCAACGTTCTTTTATATTAACGTGTTCTTTCTTTAAATCCAGTAATTCAGATATTCTACAGCCGGAGTATATCAGCATTAAAATCACGTTAAAGTAACCGTTCGTATCTTTCCACTTCCACACCTTTTCTATTTCTGCTTTGCTGAATGGCTCCCGATTGTATGCGTTGGGGTTTCCTGCTTTCTTAATGTCTATATATTGTGTTTTGTTCATGTCGGGCGGTATTATGTCATGGATAACCGCATATTTGAACATCAAGCCCACAAGCACCTTGTATTTGCGTAGGGTAGGCGTATTCTTGCCGGAGGTATCAGCAATATACTGTAAATCATCCAGTTTTACATCTACCATACGTTTATTTGCAATAGGCTCACATAATAAGTAAGCCGCTCTATAGCCTTTTGCGTTGCTTTCTGATACGGTGGGGAAGTGTTCTTCACTCCAACGCTCATAAACTTCTTGAAATGTGACCTTAGAAGCATCTACATCATATGGAGATTTATTATAATCTGCCAATGCTTGCAATGCTTCTTTTTTGCTCTCATAGTAGCCTATAGTTTTTCGTTTCTGCTTCCATTTGCCTGTTTCTGTGTCTATCTGCCATCGTTCCGTTACAATAGCCCTGTATGGGTTTCTACGGTTGCCAGACAGCTTATAGACAGAACCAAAGCCATTAGGTAGTTTCATTTTTTTTATCAATCCTTTCTTTTATTTTGTCAATAGCTTCTAATATGTGTTGCTTGCTTAAATTTTTGTACAATGCTTGAAAATCAACAGTGTATATTTCTTGTTCATTTTCTGTATTGTATATGTGTAGTTTGTCGGAGTAGTTTGATGCTCCGGATTCTCCAATAGCGTCAAGTTGTTCTATAACATTGCTTTCATTATCTGTTTTATGGATATCACCTATTTTTATATCATCCCATCTCGTACCATGCCTATAGCGTATTCTATCTTGTGGCTCACGCTTAAATAAATCTGAAAAAATGTAACTTCTAATGAAATGAAAGAGAGAATATCCGGCAATATACCCACTTTCTGCTATTCTGTTAGAAAAGTCATAGTAATCTTCTAATATTAAATTTAGCATTTCAAGGTCGCCATTGCCATAAGTTGTTGCAAGCTTCATAGGTTCTTTTCTTAGTGAGTTCCATTTTTTTAATACTTGTATGGATTTATCGGACAATCCAGTAACGCTTCCTATCATTGCCAAATTTTCATCAGCAATAGCATTATCACGAATACCAAGTAAATAATCAGCAGTTACATTAAAATGTGTTGCATATGCCTTTATTACATCTGGTGATGTAGTGGGAGGCTCTTTCTGTTGATTTTCTAATTTTGATATTACGGATTGGCTTAGTGGATTGCCCTCTTTTTCAAATATTGCTGCTAACTCTCCTTGCGTTAGTGCAGGTCTAGTAATGGTTTCTGTATTCTCTCTAAGTTGTTTATATATGTTTTCTTTTTTCATTTTATAATATTCCGAAATGGAATAAAAATAGAATAATATTCCAAAAACGGATTTCCTTTCTTATTTTGGTTGTTGTTTAACTGCTTGTGATATAGTATAAACAGTTCAGAACAAATGGAATAAATAAAATTAAATATTCCATATAAGAATATTATCACTTGCAAGGGTAAAAGTCAACAACAACATTAAATTTAAGGAGGTTATTCTTATGTGCAATAAAGAAATTTGTAACAAGGACATTAGAGAATATGCAAAAAACAATGATATACCGCTATGGAGAATAGCATCAAAACTTGGTATCAATGATGGGAATTTCAGCAGGAAATTGAGAACTGAATTGCCAGAGGAAAAGAAAGCCGAAATTAAAGCAATCATTGAAGATTTAGCAGCAGAATAGGCGGTGGAAGCTATGGAAGAAAATATTGAATATGGGAATGTTCCTGTTGCTGTAGCTGCACGAGTTCTTAAAGTAGACCGCCAAACCGTTAGGCTTCTATTGCAAAATGGGCTTGTGAGTTGGGGGTGTGCGTACAAAAGGACACCTAAAACAAAAAGCTACTCATACATCATTTATGCAAAGCGATTTTATGAGGAAACAGGCTTCCTTTACAAAGGAGGTACAGCAGAATGACCGTTAAAGCAAAGCAAGAGTTGCTTAAAAGGCAGTCTAAACTAATGAAAGAGCATGATTTGTGGGAGCAAATGCAGACAGATTTTAGTTATGATGAAGATTTTTATAATTTCTGTCAATGGAAGATGCAGTTGTTAGACGAGGAAGCGGAGCAGATACGCCATGTTTTAGAAATGGGGTGCTGTGAATGAGATTGACAGGACAAGAAGAATTTACCGCATTAGAGCAATACATAAGGTCGCACAGCAGCAAAGTAAAAAGGAGTGGAAACGGCATAGTTTTTAACTGCTTTTATCACAATGACACTATGCCAAGTGCATCTATGAAAATGGGAAGAAATGGGATGCCTATGTGTTATTGCTCCGTATGTGGAAGTATTTATCATCAACTAAAGAAAGATGCTGGATTGTGGCAAGATAAAGCCGATAGCGGAGGGTTTACACCGTTTGAAAAGTTTCTTTATTACAATACAGAAGATGAATATAAAATGTATGATTTTGTGACAGAAAAATATTTATGTTCGCATTTTCGCATGAAAGACAAAGAGAAGCAAGGTTTTCCTAGGGGTATAAGAGATGGGGAGCATGTTACAAAAGGTACAGATGGAATTGATACAACTTATGCGGTTTTCTGTAACGGACACTTAAAAGAAGTAAAGAATTCCATTGAGAAGAAAAACGTGGTTTGCTATACAGAGGGAGAAAAAGATACTAAATGTTTGTGGAATAATGGCTTCATCAGTTTTACTTGCGGAGGTACAAACACTTTCAAAAGAGATTTATTGCCATATCTAAAAGGTGGTAGATTTGTAGTGTTTGGCGATAATGACAAAGCAGGGATTGCAGATGCAGAACGTATTACAGCATTATTAAATACAGTAGGAACTGCAAGGATGATTATACCACCAGAAGTGCCAGAAAAGGGCGATATTAGCGATTATATGAAAAATCATACAGAAGAAGATTTGCAAAAGCTGATTTATGATGTACTCAACCAAGATACCGTTACAAAAAACGTGCAGGGTGTAGCGGAACACGACACCATAAGCAGGAAGCCAAGTAAAAAGGAGCAAATAAATCACATTGTTTCTTTGCTTATAAAGTATAAGGCAGCACAGAATTACAGTACCACAGATAAAGGCAGCGGAGCATTATTTGCGGATATTTTCAAGGATAAGCACCGATATAACCCAGAATGGAAAGACTTCGCATATTATGACGGTAAGCGTTGGATAAAGGATATTGAGGGAATGAAAGCCCGAACATCAGCAAAGATACTTGTAGATGCCCTGCTGCAATATACCGCACAGGCAGGACTTGACGAAAAGGCACAAAGCAGTTACTTCAAATTTGTATACCAGCTTGCACAGCTAAGAAATAGAAATGCCATGCTGAATGATGCCAAAGACAAGTATTGTTTCTGCAACAGTGATTTAGACAAGGATAATGATTTGTTGAACTGTCAAAACGGTGTCTTAAATCTGAAAAGCAGTAAGGTTGAATTTTTGGAACATAAGGCAGATTTGCTTTTGAGCAAGATATGTAATGTTGAATACAATCCCGCTGCCACCTGTAAACACTGGGAAAAATTTCTTGATGAGGTCATGCAGGGCGATACAGAAAAGATTAAATATCTACAAAAAATAGCAGGAATAAGCCTTACAGGAGATACCAAAGAAGAATGTATGTTCATTTTGTATGGGGCAACCACACGAAACGGAAAAAGCACTTTTGTAGAAACAATCGGGCATCTATTAGGTGATTATGGGTTGACAATGCGACCAGAAACGCTTGCAGTAAAGCAGAATAATGACAGTCGACAGGCAAACGGAGATATTGCAAGATTAAAGGGTGTACGCTTTGTAAATGCCAGTGAACCACCAAAACGAATGATATTTGATGTTGCGTTGATTAAAACGCTGTTAGGGCGTGACAGCATAACAGCAAGGCATCTGCATGAACGAGAATTTGAATTTGTGCCAGTGTTCAAATTGGTTATTAACACAAATTATTTGCCACAGATTCTAGATGATACGGTTTTCAGTTCCGGCAGAATAAATGTTATCAGCTTTGACAGACACTTTGAACCACAAGAGCAGGACAAAGACTTAAAAAACCGATTGAGGGATAAACAGGAACTATCCGGCATCTTGAATTGGTGCATTGAGGGATTGGAACTGTACCGAAAAGAGGGATTGAATCCCCCGGCAGCGGTTGAAGTATCTACATCTGATTATAGGCAGCAGTCGGACAAAATAGGTAATTTTATCAATGAAATGTTGATTAAGTCCGGCAGGAATAGCAAGGCAAAGGACATATACGAAGCCTATACAAAATGGTGTGATGATAACGGTTACGGTTGCGAGAACAAGGGTAATTTCTTTGCAGAACTAAAGAATAAAGGGTTATTCAGTGCCACAGGAACGATTGACGGAAAAACGGTTAAAAATGTTGTAAAGGGCTATGAATTAGGTTTTATTGAGGCAGAAGAACCGACACCTTTTGATTAAGATTTTTTGGAAATGTGCATTTTGTGCAATTTATATGTAAAAACCTCTATAGGCTACTTTTATAACCTCACATATAAAATGCACATTTTGCACAAATCCAGTAAAATCAAGGGTTTCAAGCACTTTAGTAAATTGAAGTGTGCAAAATGAATGTAAGCAATTTTACGGTTTTTGTAACGGTATTTCAGAAAGCAGGTGCATTATGGATTATTGGAATTTGTATAAAGATGTGTGGAATTTCCACAAGAAATATTCAAAGGTGCAGACAGATGATGCGTACTGGGAAGCGGTAGTTGATGAAAGCGGACAGATAGCAAAGAAATATGATAATCATAAATTTGCGATTGCGTTATTATTGGCGGTCATTGATGAACTGGAACGGATTTATAAGGAGATGATGAAAAATGCAGACACAGCAGTATAAGGATTATATGCGTAGCGATGAATGGGAAGCCAAGAAGCAGGAGCGTATAGCCATAGATGGCGGTTGCGTGATGTGTGGCAGACCGATAAGCAGGATTAGAAGCGTACAGGTGCATCATATCACTTATGCCAGATTAGGCAATGAAAATGTGCTGACAGACCTTTGTACTCTTTGCGGTTCGTGTCACAAGAAGATACACGCTTACTATAACCGCAGGAGGGCGTGAAAGACCAAGTATCACGCACAATCTTAACATCATAAAAAGAGATTTTTAACAATATTAGCTGAAAATCAGCGGAAAAGAGGTAAAACATGGGAAGAAACAGTTATCCACAAGGGCAGATTGACGATATGGAACCGTCAACGGTACAGGAACTTGTAACATCATTAAAACAATTACATGACAGGGGGAAGCCGGAAACAGACGAAGAAATCAAACAGCGGATTGATGAATATTTTTCATTTTGTCAGCAATCAAGTATTCGTCCGGGTATTGAATCCCTTTGTATGGCATTGCATATCAGCAGAACAACACTTTTTAACTGGAATAACGGAACAGGATGCAGTGAGATGTGTCAAGAGTTGATACAATCGGCAAAGGCATTTATAGGAGCGTTTATTGAGCAAGCCATGTTAGGCGGCAAGATAAGCCCTCCGAGCGGTATTTTCTTAATGAAAAATTGGTTGTCTTATAAAGACGCTATCAGTATTGAAGAAAGTATACCAAACAAAGAAACAAAGCGTATTCTAACTGCTGCCGAACTGCCCAAACTGGGAGAGCCTACAAAGATACAGGGAGAGGATTTACCGCAGTTGGGAATGAAACAGGATTATGAGGAGGGAGAGAATGAGTTTTAGAGTATATGTTGAAGAAATCCTGCAAAATGAGGTTTTAAGCGTGGTTAGGCAGCAGGGATATGTTCTTGAAACTGAAATCTGCACTATGATATGTGAGAAATACAATATTTCCTTATACATAGTGCGTGCAACGCTTAGAAGAATTTATCCCGAAATGTCGTTACTGAAAAGGCGTATATCGGACGATTTGAAGCGGTTTTATGGATTGGATGTAAAAGGCTATCCGATTGCATATTTCCCGAATAAATGATTTTTGGTAACTATTAAAATTTTATAAAGAAAGAATGAGGTATAAGAAATGGACTACGCACAAGTGGCAAAGCTACACAACAAAGTTTTTAGCACACCACGAAACAGCCCAGAGCGAGAGCAAGCCATAAATTCATTAAGCGAAGCAGAACGGGCGGCGGTATTTAGTCTTGAAAAAGATTATGCGCTTGGACGTATCACAAGAAAGGAGATTGCAGAAATGGCACAAAAATCAAGCGGAACTATGACCTATGAACAGTTTGTGAAGAAATCAGAATGTGACGAAAAGGGAACAATGCAGGAACTATCACAATTTGCTATGAAATCCCCAGAGTTATACCAGCAGTACCGGGAGAGATACCAGCAGGAGAAAGACGAACAGCAAAGGCTACACAATAGGCGGCTGACAGAAAACACATTCAAAAACAAACCATTTTCAATTAGATAGGGGGTATGACAATATGACATATGCAGAATGGAAATCACTCAAAGGAATTAGGGGCGAGGACACCCAAAAAGTTATTAGGGATTTTGAAAGAAACAATCCCGGACTTGCGGCACTTTTTGAGCAAAAAGAGCAGGAAGAACAAGAGAAAATGCAGCAGATTATGAAAGAACCTGACCGTATGGAACGCTGGAAGAAGATGGCGGCTGAATTTCCTGTCGATTCAGACTGGAAAGCCCGTAGACGGCGAGAAGTAATGTAGAAGGTGTGTTATGGATAAAGAAACAATCATAAATAATTTACTTGCGAACTATGGCAAATATGGTGTTACCAGAGCAGAATTAGATCCGATTATAGATGATGGCATACAAAACTATGATTTGTCATTAGAAGCTATCTACAGCGGTTTGAGAATGAGCCTTGCATCTGCATTTAATGAGCATGAGTATTTCTCTTTAGATGATGTAATGGCGATAACCGGGAAGAGCCGGGAAGAACTTTTACAGAGGATAGAGCAATGCAGAAAGGAATTGATAGAAGCCGGAGAAAACCCGGACGAGTATTTCAAGCCTGTAGAGCCACAGAGGGCAGCAGTCTATTACTTTCCTAACGGTTTGCATTAACGGAATTTATTCTTGAATTTATCCGGGGATTATGCTATATTATAGATACAAAAGAGGAAACAACCGCCCACAAAGTGGTTGACCTCCAGATGACTATATAAGCCTACCTGTACCGCCAAGTAACAAGGTAGGCTTATTTATTTTCGCTTGTTCCTCTTATCGAGAAAGGCAAGCAACGCTATAACAAAACTACCAAAGGCAATTAGCAATGCTAATATACCAATGAAAATCGAAATGATTTCAAAAGCTGTCATTTGCGCCACCTCCCCTCTTATGTACTCCGGCAAACCGGGCATGAAGTTTTGGGAGGCTACCACCTTGCAACACGATTGTTCCTCTCCGATATTTTATCATATTCTTTCTTTTGTGACAATTCCCCTATTAAATTTTGTCAAGTGTTCTTTGGTGATGTGTAAACCGTCAAAATATCTTTTCTTGTTATTGTTGTTGTAAAAAGTGTCAAATTATATTGACAAATAGATTAAATGACGGTACAATGAAACTATCAAAATATCTATAGTTTATTTGACGAAAGAAAGGCGGTATTATTGTGTGTAATGTATATAGCTATATGAGGATAAGCACATCAGAGGAAAGAGATTTACAGAAGTTTACCCGTCAGGAAAGTGCGTTACAAAGATATGCAAAAGAGAATGACATTGAATATCTGTTAGAGTTTAGGGAAGATAAAAGCGGAAAGAATTTTACAGAGCGTAAGCAATGGCAAAAGCTAGAGAGCATAGTACAGCCGGGAGATGCGATTGTCTTTAAAGATATATGCCGATTTACAAGAGAAGCAGAAGTTGGGTATATGAAGTATATGGAACTCTTGAATAAAGGTGTTGAATTGATTTTCATTGATAATCAGACAGTAAGCACGCCATATATAAAGCAGTTACTGAATGTGGCAAAGGCGCAGAATTTAGTAGCAAGGACGAGCCTTGAAAGCACTGTAAAACTATTGCTGATTGTGGAATTGGACAGAGCAGAGCAGGAAAGAAAAATAACAGTTCAAAGAATTAAGGACGGAATAGAAGCCAGCAGCAAGCGTAGCGGCAGGGCAACAGGGAAGCTTGATAAAATGTCAGACGAGTTGAAAGTGGATATACAGCTATTCATTAAAGATAGAAGTATCAAGCAAATAGATTTGATGCAGAAACATAATATAAGCAGAAATACGTTAAAGAAATACATTGAAATAGTTAAGAATGAGAAATAAATAATACTTCATTAAGGGTATGTGTTCGGTGCGTACCCTTTTATTTTGTTCCAGAGTGAGCATAGGGTGGGGGTTTTATAGCAAAATGCTGCATAGTGGTAGTAAGCGTGCCAAATTGCCGGGCATTTTCAAAAAGGCTTTCTCCTGCTGCCATTCTGAAATATTTTAAAATATGCAAAAAGGCGGTTTTATGATAAAATAAAAGAGAAGTCGTTGCTTTTGTGGGCTGACTTCTCTTTATATCCTGCATCTACTCAAATTATAGCAAAGGGGTAGGTGCATTGCAATGACGAATGAGCAAATTGTTTCTGAAATTAGGAACGGTTATTCTGTAACGGATTATATGCAATTACTGTATGAAAGCAATCTGCCATTGATTAAGAAATTCATAAAGCCATATGCCGCCTATGAGCCTATGGAGGACTTAGTGCAGGAATCCTATTTTGGATTGTGGGAAGCGGTACAGCATTATGAAACGTCTGCAAATGTGCGGTTTATGACTTATGCGGAATACTGGATAAAACAGTCAGTACAGCGGTATCTTGAAAAATGCGGCTCTACGGTGCGAATACCGAGCCACACAAGGCAGAAAATAGCACGTTACAAGAAAACCGTACAGGAGTTAGAACAGGAATTAGGCAGAATGCCGACAGACAATGAAATAGCTGATAAAATGCGTGTACCTGTAGGACTGCTGCCGGAATTGAAAATACAGATGCAAGGGGTAGCCAGTTTAGATACCCCTTTAGCAGACGATAACAGTTTGACACTTTCCGATACCATACAAGCCGATTTTAGCCTTGAAGATGAAACAATAGATAAAATGTATGCCGAACATTCTAAAAGCCAATTATGGGGCATTGTGGAACATTTTACAAGCAATAGAGAGAATAATATAATAAGGGAGATATTCATAAATAATCGGACAATGGCAGCAGTAGCCAGAGAGCAGGGCATAACTATAGAGCGAGTAAGACAGACAAAAGAAAAAGGACTGCGGCGGTTACGAATAGGCAAGGCAAAGCGTGAGTTATTAGAAAAATTTGATATTGTGGAAGCCGGAGCATACAGAAACAGTATGAATAAATTTAATGAGCATGGGTTTACTTCTACGGTAGAGTATATTGCTTTACGCCGGGCAGAAATACAGGCAGAGTATGAAAAGCATAAAAGACAGGTGGAGATTATGCTTGAACAGAGAAATAGAAAGTGTCTGTAAGAGTTCAAAAATTGATAAAAATGTTTTTTCGTAACACACTTGTAGCACACAAATGGCTTGTAAAGCCTTATTTTATGCGGTTTACAGTTCACGAAGAGATAATTTTAAACAAAATGAGAAAAGTTATAAAACCCTTGAAAGTCCAGTATTTTCAAGGGTTTTCTTTGTGTCTGTGTTTTCTAAAATTTGTCAATTTGTTGTTTCGTTTCGTGTAATCTCATTATACTATCTCCTGAAAAAATCATTAATTTCAATACCAAGCACATTTGCAATCTGATTAAATATAGATAGAGAAAGACTTTTGTCACATCCAACAGCCTCAATTTAGCGAAAGAAAATTACTGTAGATTTTCCAAAGAAATTGAGTTACAATGTATAAATCAAATAAAAAGAAGGAGGCATGCTTTATAAATTTACAACCAAATAATTTTAGGCTTGAACCAACAACAGTCTGGTCGTTTCCAGACAGAGGAAGTTGGGCAACGCATTCGGGAAAGTATCGGGGTAATTGGTCTCCATATGTACCAAGAAATCTGATTCTTCGCTATTCAAAGCCGGGAGACTGGATCTTAGATCAATTTATGGGTAGTGGAACAACCTTAGTTGAGGCAAGGCTGCTTAATCGTCATGCGGTAGGTGTTGACATTAACCCACAATCTATTTTAATCTCTGAAACAAATTTACAATTTCAATGTGAATCCAATTCAAAAATATTTACGAGAAATGGGAATGCTACAGATTTGCATTTTATTAAAGACGGTCGAATTGACCTTATCTGTACTCATCCACCATATGCAAATATAATTAAGTATAGTAAAGGAATAGAGGGGGATATCTCATTGCTTGCTGTAGATGAATTTATAGCTGAAATGGAAAAAGTGGCGGAGGAATCATTTCGTGTTCTAAAAAAAGGTAAAATGTGCGCTGTAATGATTGGGGATGTAAGAAAATATGGAAAAGTTATTCCGTTAGGATTTCGTATTATGGAATGCTTTTTGAAGGCAGGTTTTGTGAATAAGGAGATTATGATTAAAGAGCAGCATAATTGTCGCTCTACTAAATATTGGGAGAGGCAAAGCAATAACTTTCTGCTTCTGGCACATGAATATATATTTGTTTTTCAGAAGTAAGATAATTCACAAAGAGTAAAAGTTTTGGTTGTTATTTAGTATGTTAGCAAGTATAATGAATATGTAAAAGATTGCCCATTATAAACATAGAGAAGAGGAATCAAAATGAGTAATTCAAGTGTTGCTCCATTTGTGAAATGGGCTGGTGGTAAGCGCCAGTTGATTCCACAAATAAAGGAAAGAATGCCTGAAAAGTATAATGATTATTATGAGCCATTTGTAGGTGGTGGTGCAGTTATTTTTGAATTTCTGCCTGCAAATGCTCTGATAAACGACATAAACAAGGCTCTGATAAATGCATATCAGCAGATATGTAATTCGCCTGATGCATTTTTGAAGGCTGTAAACAAGCTTGATGAAGAAATGTGGGAAGATGGTAAGAAATATTATTATTCGCTCCGAGAACATTACAATGACAAGTTGATGAAAGCGGAGTATGATGTGGAACTGGCTGCATTGTTTGTATTTATCAATAAGCATTGCTTTAATGGTTTATATCGTGTAAACGGCAAAGGATTATTTAATGTCCCATATAACAATAGCCGCCGGGCTTCTGTTGATGAAAATGTAATATTGGAAATTTCAAAGTACCTCCAGGGTGTAATTATTATCGATGGTGATTTTGAAGAGGCTTGCAAGGATGCGAAGGCGGGGGATTTTGTCTTTATTGACAGTCCGTATGCACCGCTGAATCCAACATCTTTTGAATCATATACCAAGGAGGGATTTGATATAGAAAGTCATAAGAGACTTGCGAAACTATTTGATGAATTAACAGCCAGAGAGTGTTACTGCATGCTCACAAACCATAATACAGGATTGATAAATGAGCTATATGGTAACAAAAGCTACAAGATAGATGTTGTAAGTGTTAAACGTATGATTAATTCAGATGCATCGAATAGAGTTGGAGAAGAGGTAATTATATGCAATTATTAGAGGCGTCGAGATAATGGAAAACTTATTTACAAAGAAAGTGCCATTATACTTTGAGACAGAAGAGTCACAGCTAATCTTAGGTGATTCCTTTAAAATTCTAACAAAAATGAAACCGGAATCTGTTGATATGATATTTGCAGATCCACCATATTTTTTAAGTAATGACGGTATTACCTGTCAGGGTGGTAAGATGGTTTCAGTTAATAAAGGCTCATGGGATAAACTTTCAGAAAGTGGAACCAGCGTCGAAGAGAAACATAAGTTTAATAGAAAGTGGATTAGGTTATGCAAGAAGGTACTAAAGCTGAATGGCACAATATGGATATCAGGGACATTACACAATATTTATTCGATTGGTATGGCACTGGAGCAGGAAGGCTTCAAGATAATAAACAACATAACATGGCAGAAAACAAATCCACCTCCAAACTTAGCATGTCGATGCTTCACACATTCTACGGAAACTATTTTATGGGCAAAGAAGAATGATAAGAAGTCTCGGCATTTTTTTGATTATCAGAGAATGAAAACAATGAATGGTGGTAAGCAGATGAAGGATGTGTGGACAGGTGCATTAACAAAACCTTCTGAAAAAAAAGAAGGTAAGCATCCGACACAGAAACCGGAATATCTGTTGGAAAGAATTGTATTAGCATCCACAGAAGAGGGACAGGTTATATTGGATCCTTTCTGTGGCTCTGGAACTACAGGGGTGGAAGCTGTACGATTTGAACGGAAGTTCATTGGAATAGATGTAAGTGAAGAATACTTGGAGATATCCAAGAAGAGATTGGGGAGGGTAGCCAATGACAAATAGAAATTTTGATGAATGGTTGAGTAAGTTCAAAATGAGTATATCAAGTTATGATTACTATGTTGACTTTGAAAAGGTTGTAAAAAATGTAGATGAAATCAAAGTAGAATTGAATATTTTAAATTCTCTTATTGGTTCAAAAAATATTGAAGAAGATTTTGAAAAGATAGTGACAAAGTATCAGGAAACATTGCAGTGTGTTCCGTTACTTCTTGCTGTACGGGGATATGAAATATATGCACAGGATGAAGATGGTGCATTTCTGTATAATTTCAAGAGGATGAATTACGGAGTAGAACAATACAAGATATTCATGCGAAAAACAGGGTTGTTTGATATGATTGCAAATCATTTGGTAAATAATCTTGTGGATTATGCTTTAGGCATTGAGACAGGGCTGGACTCTAATGGTCGTAAGAATCGTGGCGGTCATCAGATGGAAGACTTGGTTGAGAGATACATTGTGGCAGCAGGCTTCAAGAAGAATGAGAATTATTTTAAAGAAATGTATTTAAAAGATATAGAATCTAAGTGGAATATTGACTTGTCTGCACTTTCAAATCAAGGAAAAGCTGCTAAGAGATTTGATTTTGTAATTAAGACAGATAAAATGATTTATGGTATTGAAACAAATTTCTATGGAGGAGGAGGCTCCAAATTAAATGAGACTGCAAGAAGCTATAAAATGCTCTCACAAGAAGCGGATACCATAGATGGATTTACATTTGTATGGTTTACAGATGGAATCGGTTGGAAGAGTGCCAAAGGTAATTTAAGAGAGACAATTGAAATTATGGAGCATGTATATAGTATTGCTGATATGGAGAATAATATTATCGAGAAAATTGTACTATGATAAAGCCTGCTTATTTTATTTTAAAAGGAGAAAAGTATGAATCAGAGAGATATAGAAATGTTTAATAAAGCGGTTGAATCACTTAGACAGTATAGAAGATATGAAATTGTCGATGAAAATAATAATAATTTGTTAGATGCTTTATATGTAGATCCAATTGAAGGAAATGCACTTTTAAGGTTATGTCTAAAAGATAATACGACCGTTTTGGTGGGAAGAAAGGGAACAGGTAAATCTACCATCTTTATGAAAATGCAAAGTGAGTTAAGGAAGTCGAAGGAAGTTATGACTTGCTATATTGATGTTAAAACAATATTTGATACAGCAAAGAGAAACTATTTGACTATAAATTATTTGAAAGCAAATGATTCAAAAGAAATTGAAAATTATTCTATTCAAAGACAATTTATTTTGGATTTTGTAACTGAATTAATTAATGAGATAACCAATAATTATAGAACCAAATTTGATCAATTTAAAGATCTGTTACATTTACCATCTAAAGTAAATAGTTCAGTTCAGAAGCTTGAAGAGATTAGAAAAAGAATTCAAAATAATACGCATTTAGGTAGTATTGAACTTCAAACTCTTCAAGAAGTAAATTTATCTGTTGCGGCAGGTAATGTATCAGAGAATATATTAAATACAGGTATGAAAAGTAGAATTACATTAACTGATATTGGGGTAAAAACGAATGTTTCTGGAGAAACAAAGATTAGCAATACTTCAGAAGATGAAAAGAAATATAATAGAGTATTTGCTAGAATTTTTGAAATTACTGAATTGGTGGAAGAAATAAAGAAGGTATTACAAGAATTATCAATGAAACGTTTATATTTAATACTGGATGATTATTCAGAGATAGACCAAGCTTCATTACGAATGTTTTGTGATTTGATAGTAAATACATTAAATAATACTTCAGATAATTATATAAAGTTAAAGATATCAGCATATCCGGGCAGAGTGGAGTTAGGAGAGATGGATAGGCAAAAAATCGACATAAGATATTTAGATTATTATCAACTCTATGTAAATGATAGAAGAACAGATATGGAGATGGCTGCTGTAAATTATACAAAGAGAATAATTGAAAATAGACTAAAAGTTTTTACCAACCATGAAATAGACTACTATTTTGATACAGAAAAGGCGAGTGTTGAAGAATACTGTACATATTTGTTTAGGATGACACTTAATGTGGTTCGTCATTTGGGGTTAATATTAGATTATGCACAAGATTACTCAATCTCAAGAAATGAAAAGATAAATATAAATACATTGAAAGAGGCTGCTAAGAGATTTTATAATGAACGATTGGCACTGTTTTTCGAGGAAGGCAAATCAGCACAAATGACATATGATGAGAGAGTAGAGATTTTTCACCTGCACGCTTTATTGCTAAACATCATAGAGCGACAAAAGGAGATTAAAACAAGTATAAGAACAAATAAATATACTGCTAAAATATTTGATAAAGAAAGAACAAATCCGTATACAAGTCATTTTTATATATCCAAGAAAATAGAACACATCATGGGGACGTTAGAATTAAACTTTTTTGTTAATAAATATAATGAAATGTCGAGCAAAAATGGAGAAAAAGTGTCTATATATGCGTTGAATTATGGTTTGTGTTTAAATGAGAATATACGTTGGGGTAAACCAGGGGGTAATGATGCAAGAACTTATTTTATAGAATCACCTTTTAACTTTAATAATCTAGTTATGCGATTTTTAAAAGAGACAAATGAAATTGTATGTAATTCTTGTGGTTTTATATATTCAGAGGATGATTTGGAATCTTTGAAAAGACACAATATGAATTGTCTTGAATGTGGTTCAAGATCTAGTGTTATTGTCAAAAAAAGAATATCTGAGAGCTTTAAGGATGAGATTGAAGAGATAGAAAAAAGAGGAAATTTGCTTGAAAGAGAGCAATACGCTTTTATGAAATTGGCAATAATAAAGGGTGGATGTGTGACAGCTAAAGAGATGGCATTGGAATTGGATGTTACATCACAAAAAATAGGATGGATGACTAAAAAGTTAGAAGAAGAGTATTATTACTTATCAAAAAGCAGGGAAGGTGGAAATACAGTATATACTATTTCAGAGTTAGGGAAACAGATGTTTTAGGGAGTTCTAATTAAACTCTCCAGCCGTCTCAACATATACCCTTACAGACCACCATCTCTGGAAGCAAGTTTTGTATGCAACCCCGGTTCTTCCATGGCAAGCCTTGTGAGATAAGCAATATCAGAAGGCTCGTCCAGACGAACGGAAGCATTGCATTTTTTACAGTAAAAAGAGATGCGGATATTCTCGTTGAGACTGACCTCAACGCAGTCGGTTTCAGGGTTATACATTGCAAGGATTATTTTAGTCATAGGTAACTCCTTTCAATTAACGCTATATGCGGATTGTAGCTACATAGAAGTTGTGGGACGCTCTGGGCAGTCTACCGTGTAAAACACATATGCAACAAATGATGTAAGGAATCCCTTGTTTTTGGGCTTTTCAAGCTATCGAAGCGTTATCCAAGAGATAATTATAAGACAATTAAAGAGATTAGCAAATCCCAGCAGTCTATTACTTCCCTAACGGTTTGCATTAACGGAATTTTTCTTGAATTTATCCGGGGAGCATGTTATATTATAGGTACAAAAGAGGAAACAATCGTCCACAAAGTGGTTGACCTCCAGATGACTATATAAGTCTACCTGTACCGCCAAGTAACAAGGTAGACTTATTTATTTTCGCTTGTTCCTCTTATCGAGAAAGGCAAGCAACGCTATAACAAAACTACCAAAGGCAATTAGCAAAGCCAATATACCTATGAAAATTGAAATGATTTCAAAAGCTGTCATTTGCGCCACCTCCCCTCTTATGTACTCCGGCAAGCCGGGTATGAAGTTTTGGGAGGCTATCACCTTGCAACACGATTGTTCCTCTCTGATAGTCTACCATATTCTTTCTTTTGTGATGCGTAAACCGTAAAAATAGTTTTTCTTGTTATTGTTGTTATATAAACCGTTAAAATACATTGATAAATAGATTAAATGACAGTATAATAAGAATATCAAATTTTATAGTTTATTTAACAAAAGAAAGATGGTATTATTATGTGTAATGTACATATTATTACGGTGGTTAAATATCGACTTTTAAGTGCGTTGCAAAGATTTGCAAAAGAAAATGATATCGAATATTTGTTAGGGTTTAGCGGGGTTAAGGAATATGAAAGAATACAATATAAAAATTGGTACAGCCTTTTTGTTGGTGTTGGCATACTTTGGGATTATGCTTTTTTACACATTTTTAGATGTGGCAGTTTGGAGAAAAGTTTTCCCCGATTTTTCAAATATAATCAATATTATTACTATAGTGGTATGCATAGGTGTTTTTATTATGTTTCTGAAAAGAACGACAGGATACCAAATGCAATTGTTGTCTAACATAAGTTTTGCAGGAATTATGTTGGCTGGTGGCTGTTCGCTTTTGTTTTTTCTGTTGTTGGATAGAGGCTTAGATCCAATTTTTGAGGGCATGTTCCCGCAAAGTGAGCAGAATTACCAAGAAATGATTGAAAGCCTCATGAAATCACCAATCACAAGTTTGATACAGGTATGTGTACTTGCCCCTGTTATTGAAGAAATACTGATGAGGGAAGTGGTTTTGGGGGGATTGAAAAAATCTTGTGGAACGGCAACTGCTTTATTGATTTCTGCTGCGCTCTTTGCATGTTTACATTTTAATATGGTGCAGACATTATCGGCATTTGTATGTGGTATTGTTTTGGGATTGCTCTATATTAGGACAAATTCTGTATTTTGCTGTATGATGGCTCATGGTGGATATAATTTGATTTCCTATGTTGCCATGATATATCCGCAAATCAGATAAATATAATTAAAAATGAGGGGATTTCAATGAAGAATGATGGATTTTAGCATGCAATAGGTTTGTTTTTTAGATACATAATGAGCAGAATATATGCCGGGAATTTTGGTTCGCCGAGAATATTTATAACAGGAGGTGCGATGATGATTCGTGAGATTACAGAAAAGGACTACAATGGTTTAATGACATTATATATGCAGCTGCATGATAATCCTATGCCGGAGGAGACGGAATATTTTATGGCATTATGGAAACGGATTTTGCATGATAAAGACCATCATATTATTGTGGCAGAAGAGGATGGGAAAATTATTTCTTCCTGCGTCTGTGTGATTATTCCAAATTTGACACATAATGGGCAGCCATATGCCTTTGTGGAAAATGTGATAACGGATAAGGAATACCGCAGGCAGGGCTTTGCAGCAGCGTGCTTAAATTATGCAAGGGAGATTGCATTAAAGGAGAACTGTTATAAATTGATGCTGTTAACTGGCTCAAAGGAGGAGGGTACTTTGAATTTTTATCGCAAGGCTGGTTATAACAGCGAGGACAAGACAGCTTTTATTCAGTGGCTCTAAGTATTATGAAAGAGAAGTGCAGGGCGGGATGGAGGAAAAAATATATGCCAGAATTAACGGATATGATGAATATTGGAAAGGAAATGGCAAAAAAATTAAATACAGTTGGGATTGATTCATCGGAAAAGCTTATTGAGATAGGGAGCAAACAGGCATTTTTGCAGCTCAAGCAGGAATTTCCCAATGTCTGTCTGGTGCACTTGTATACTTTAGAGGGGGCAATTACAAATACTGAATTTAATTGTCTATCAGAAGAAAAGAAAGAAGAATTGAAAGAATTTAGTGATTTTCTGAAATAACAATGTTTTGTGAGAAGTGTGGTTTTGTGCAGACGGAGTGTTGTTTGATGGGTAATATCGGTAGGAAGGAATTGAAAGAAGTACAGTACGGTTACTAAGGTATATGAAACTGTCTAAGCGATGGAGGGATTGGATGATAAAACTTGCAGAAATGTCAGATTTGGAAGGTATTTTGCAGATTACGCATGAAACTATATCAGAAATATATTCACATTATTATGCACAGGGTGTGGTTGAATTTTTCTTGAGGCATCACAGCAGAGGACATGTTTTGTCGGATATTGAAGAGGGGATTGTATGGGTGTTGGAAGAAGAGGGAAGCATGGTGGGAACGGTGACGATTAAGGGAGATGCGGTAAACCGTTTATTTGTCCTGCCTAGCTATCAATCAAAAGGATATGGCAGTCATCTTATGGATTTTGCAGAAAATAAAATTACAGAAAGATTTAGCCATGTCCATATTGATTCTTCTTTAGCGGCAAAAGAGATGTATTTGAAACGTGGGTACAGGGAAAAGAAAACCTGCAGGATTTTAACAGATAATGGGGATATTCTTATCTATGATGAGATGGGGAAGCGGGTGAACCACCAGCCAGATAGAATAAATTATGATGGTAAAATTTTTATTCCGCAAAGTAATACGGAAAATGGAGAAGTGGACGAAGAAACAATATTTCATTATTTTCAAGGAAATGATTTATTCTGGGCGGAGTACAGTGGAGGCGATGTGTTAAAGGGACATATGGTTGGTACTGTGGCGGAAAATGGGGAACTGGATTTCCATTATCAGCATATGAATAAAGACAGGCAGGTAAGGATTGGAAAATGCCACAGTATTCCACATATTTTGGAAAATGGGAAGATTGCATTACAGGAGAAATGGCAATGGCTGAATGGGGATTTATCCAGTGGGGAATCTACGGTGGTAGAGAAATAGAAAGATTCTAGGGCATGCTCCGTTGCTCTGCAGCGGGGTATTTGGCTTTTCTATTGTGAGGCAAAAAGATTCTATTTAGCATGGGAACAGAATGCTTAACCGTATACGGATTGTATATGGTGTTTCTAAAAGAAATGTGCAGGGTATAATGATTGATATGGATGCTTACCCCTCCGAAAAGAATCAGGAACAATGGAAAACTTGAATGAAAGCTTTATTTACGGATACTGCGGAGGGTAAATAAGAAAACAATACAAAGAACGGATGTTTGATTTGCGTAGACAAAAAAGGGGGAGATGTGATATAATGAAACCCAATTTTACTTGTTAATATATTCTCGCGTACGCAACGGTTTTAAGCGTCCGGTGGACGCTTGTCTAAAACGGACCGCAACGAAGTGAAGACCCAAACAATTGTTGAAGCAGATATAGGATGGGGTTTGTGACCTGGATTCGTGTAATTCATTAGATAACATGAGATGGGGTAAAAAGAATGGTATTTAGGGAGAGAGGTATTGTAAATGTATGATATGTCAACAACATTTAATAAATTTTATAGAAAAAAGATTGTTTTACCAGCAACCATACAGAACGATTTAAGAGATAAGAAAAAGCTCAATATCAAGCGATTAAAAGATGGATTATTAGAATATAATCAGGAGAAAGGCACTGATTATAAAATTAGTGAGGAACGTGTGCAAGGGAGTATGGCAATGCACACGATTGTTCAAAATGACGGAAAAGATTATGATATAGATGTGGCAATCGTATTTGAGAAGAGTAATTTGAATGGACTTGGGGCAATTGCGACAAGAAATATGGTTGCTGATGCATTAAAAAAGAAAACTAAACAGTTTAATGCGGAGCCAGAAGTAAAAACGAGCTGTGTTCGTATTAAATATGAAGAAGGATATCATATTGATTTTGCTGTTTATAGGAGATATAAAGAAAATGAGGAAGATACAGAGTATAAATATGAACACGCTGGAGCAGAATGGTCAGAGCGAGGAATCAGGGCACTTGAAGATTGGTTTGGAAATGAGATAAAAGAAAAAGGAAAAGATTTACGAAAGGTAATACGTTTCTCTAAAATGTTTTGCAAATCACACGAATCATGGGTAAATATGCCAAGCGGATTGATTCAGACCGTGTTATGTGATGAGCAGTTGACTGATGATGTAAGAATAGATGAGTTGTTTTATAATACAATGAAGCAAATTGTTTCTAGGATGGAAAATAGTGTGGAGGTTAATGCTCCCGTTGATAATGATAGACCGATAGTTACTAGAGATAGTGATCGAACGAAGATGACAAATTGGAAAAATAGATTGACTAAAAAGCTGGAAGAATTGGATGTTTTGTTTGATGATGACTGTACATATTCTCAAGCTATTGCAGCATGGGGAACATTTTTTAACCATAGTTATTGGGATGAGTTGGCAAATGCAAGCATAAGTGAGAGCTTCAGTATATGTAAAGCATCAACGTTTACAGATACTGAAGAATATATTGATGAAATATATGATATAGATGAGAGATACGATGTTATTATAGATTGTAAAGTGAGAGGGAATGGTTTTATCTTGATGCCTATTGTTGAATTTCTTGATAAATATGCTTTTAGATTTGGGAAATTTATTCCACATCATTTTTCTGTAACAGCAAAAATTGCTTATACTACGGCACCGTCATATGATAAGGTTTTATGGAAAGTTAGAAATGTTGGTGAAGAAGCTGAAAAGAGAAATGATATACGAGGTCAAATTTTAGATAGAGGTTCAGCGATTACTGAGAATACCTTATTTGAAGGCAATCATTATATAGAATGCTATTTGATAAAGAATAATGTCTGTATTGCAATAGGACATGTGCAGGTTCCGATTGGAATTTCATAAAAATGGAGATAGGAGGAGGCAGGAGATAATTGAAGACCAAGATACTAAAATGTTTTGTTTTATTAGTTTTATCAGTAGTGGCAATTCTGGTAATTGTGTTCTTTGAAATAAAAAATTGGCCTGTTGGAAGTTCACTAGGTGGATTAGTAGCAGGAATAACATTGGCACCTCTTTGGGCAAGTATTGTCGATTTTACAGATAATACCAACTGGAAAGCTTCGCAAAGAAAACTTCAGCGGGGGAAAATTATTGATAAAAATACAGAAGTGAGAATTTCATTTGCGTATTTATTTAGGATTAAAGTTAATGGAAAATACTTTTTAGTGAAGAATGAACGTGGGACAGGCAAATATCAGCCTGTGGGTGGTGTATATAAAGTACATTCAGAAGAAGCGAATTATTTAAGACAAAATTTTTTTGCTGAGGATGATAATAAAATTCCAGTAGATGAATCGTCGAAAGGAGATTATAGACTTCGATTTAAAAATCGGTATTTACGAAGATTTGTAAAAAGATTTGATGAGACATCAGATAGAGAAATGATAACTAATTTGACTCGTGAATTTAAAGAAGAAATATTTAATACAAGGATTTTAGCACAGGAAACATTTGGGACACTAACTTATACTTATTGTGGGCGTCATATGACAGATTTTAGGTATGGGGAACATTTTCAGTGTTATGAACTGCTTTTGGCAGATGTTGTCCAAGTTGAATTGACTGAGGCGCAGGAGGAACAATTTATAACATTGATGGGAGAAACGTCAGATAAATATTTATTCGCATCTGATGAAGAAATAAAATCTTTGGGAGTAAAAGCAGGTAGTAATGAGTTGGCAGAAAAGATAGGAGATCATACAAAAAAGATATTGATAGAGAATGCGAATTTTCTTATCAAACCGAGGAAAGAAATGTATCAACATAGGAAATATACATGTTCATTTTAATATTTTTACATAGCCGATTGGTTTTCAAAACGAGAATCAGTCGGTTTCTTTATTGTCCAAAATCCATACATAGCCATTCTGTCTTATGCAGAGTGGCTATTAAATTTTTCAGGAAAGGAGGTAAACCGTGATGTCAAAATGTAAGATAATCGCCCTTGCAAACCAGAAAGGCGGGACGGGTAAGACCACGATTGCCGTAAATTTAGGAGTAGGGCTTGCAAACGAGGGAAAGAAAGTGCTGCTTGTGGACGCCGATCCGCAGGGGGATTTGACAACCTCTTTGGGTTGGGCGGATCAGGACAGCCTTCCGGTCACGCTTTCAACGCAGATGGAAAGGATTATCCGTGACGAGCCATTTGAAGCGGGCGAGGGGATTTTACACCATGACGAGGGCGTAGACCTGATTCCGGCGAATATCGAGATGTCCGGCATGGAAATCACGCTTGTAAACGCCATGAGCAGGGAGTTCACCATGAAGTCTTATCTGAGCGAATTGAAAAAGGATTATGACTATATCCTGATTGACTGTATGCCGAGCCTGAGTATGCTCACCATCAATGCGCTTGCGGCGGCAGACAGTGTGATAATCCCGGTGCAGGCGTACTATCTCCCCTTAACAGCAATGTGTCCGTGAGTGCGCCCGGCAATACGCTCACCATCACTTCCAAAAAGGCGGTGACGGAGGATGTCCTTTTAACCGCAACCAAGAGAAAGGCAGCGGCAAAAGCAACCGCAAGCGCAGTAAAAGCCATTATTGCAGGCACAAAAGCACTGGTGAGCGCCATTGCTACAGGGGGATGGGTGGCCGTCCTTATCTTAATTATCGTCCTTCTGCTCGGCGGGCTTCTCTGCATGGTGGGCGGCGGCAATTCCAGCACGGTAAGCCCGGTCAGTGCGGAGGTGGAAGCCTATGAGCCAGTCATCCGCATTTATGCGAGGCAGTACGGCATTGAGGAATATGTGGAGCTGATAAAAGCAGTGATGATGCAGGAGAGCGGCGTACAGGAATTGAAAGACTGCCTGCAAAGCGCAGGGGTGGAGAACCCGGTGGACATGGAGCATATCAAACTGGCGTTGCAGGGGTATAATTTTGGAAACGGGTATATTGCATGGGCGCAGGGCAACTATGGGGGATACACCGCTGCCAACGCCGCAGAGTTTTCCGATATGATGGCGGAGCGGATGGGCTAGGGCAGCTATGGGGATAAGCAGTACGGTCCCCCATGTACTCTGGTATTATATTTTCGGCAGAATCCCCACCGGAACCGGAAGTGGGGCAATCGTGCAGGTGGCGTTGACGCAGGAGGGGAACGGCGGTGACACCTACTGGAGCTGGTACGGGTTTGACAGCAGGGTGGAATGGTGCGCCTACTTTGTGTCATGGTGTGCGGAGCAAAGCGGGTATCTGGAAAGTGGGGTGATACCGAAATTCTCCCTGTGTTCGGACGGCGTGGACTGGTTCCAAGGCCGTGGGCAGTTTCAGGACGCAAGCTATGTTCCGGCAGCGGGGGACATTATTTTCTTTGACTGGGAAAATGACGGAACCATAGACCATGTGGGGATTGTGGAGAGCGTGATGAATGGAGTTGTGAATACCGTAGAGGGGAACAGCGGCGATATTTGTGCGAGGAGAAGTTACGGTATGGGTAGCGATTCTATTTATGGGTATGGTGTTCCAGCGTATTGAAATGTGGCAGGGGAAAACCAGAGGTTATTCCTCTGGCTCTTTTGCCTTACATAGTCCGTTTACAGTTGCTTCTATGACGGAAAGCTCTTTATCATTTAATCTGTTGGGCTTTGCGTCTAAGCGTCTGCGGACAGAACTCTTTTTGACTTCTTTATTTGGGAATATGTATTCATCAACCGACACATCAAACATCGTAATAAGCTGGATAAACAGCTCAATACTTGGATACTGTCCCTCGTTTTCGATAGATTGGATATGTCTGGGAGCATAGCCGATTATTCCAGAAAGCTGTTCCCTTGTCATTCCTTTGGCTTCACGGGCTTTCTTGATAGCTTGTCCTATCGGGGTAAAATCGAAGTCAAAATGATTGTTCCTTTCATCCATTAGCTCACCACCTATACTCTGAAAATCTTACGTTTATATTTTGCAGAGATGTAACTTCCAGTTAAACGATGTGAAATCTCTTAACATAGGAAATTAAATCTCCTATATAGAGATATTTAATATCGTGCTTGAAAATTTATGGCAAATTACTTGACTTTTGGAGATGTTCGATGTATCATAGCTATGACTAAAATAGTATCTTAAGTCATAGAAAGGAGAAAACAATATGGCAAGAAGTTTTACAGAACGAGAAAAAGAAAACATCAAAAGAAGTTTGCAGAAAGCCTGTAAGCAGAGCTGGACACAGTATGGTTATAAGAAAACAAGTGTTGATGACCTTTGTAAACAGGTAGGAATCTCAAAAGGGGCGTTTTATATTTTCTTTGAATCGAAAGAAGCTCTTTTTTGTGAAGTGTTGTGTTCCGTGCAAGAACAAATCTGCAATGCGGCATCGGAGGTAATCGAAAAACACAAAGATAAGTATGGTGTTGCTGAAGCCTTAAAGTTCATTTATCGGGAATATGATAAAAACAATTTTTTGTACGATTCGGACAGTACGGATTTTACAATTTTGATGAACAAGTTATCAGAAGAACAGGCAGATAAAATCGAGGAATCCAATCATATGAGCCAACAACTTTTTTTGAGCCAGCCGTATTTGAAATTCAAGGTTAATGCGGATTTGGCGATGTCAGTTATTTACTCTTTAATTATGAATATCAAAAATAGGGATATTCTTCCGCACAATCACATGGAAACCTTTGGCTTTATGGTTGACCATTTGATTGACAGTTTGTATGAATAGCAGGAGATAGAAAAAATGCAAAAGAAAGAAAACAGAGGTCAGCCTATGGCATTGACTTCGGGAAGTATAAAGAAACAGTTAGTGTTGTTTTCTATTCCCATTTTTTTTAGGGACTTTATTGCAACAGCTTTATAATGCTATTGATGCGGTTGTTGCGGGGCGTTTGGTGAATGAAGATGCGTTGTCCGCAATCGGTGTATCTGTTCCGATTTATCTGCTGTTTGTTTCCGTTATTTTGGGTTTGGCTATTGGTATCACGATACTTCTTACCCAATTCTTTGGAGCAAAGCAGTTTGAACAGATTAAAAGCTTAATTTTCACAATGTCTGTTTTTTTATTGGTTTTAGGTTTAATAATGGCGTTTGAATTTTAGTAAAGCCGTTGTTAGAGATTACACAGACCCCTGCCGAGCTTTTAGAGCCTGCTTCGGCATATTTGAGAATGGTATTTTTGGGTATTCCGTTTTCAATGCTATATAATATGCTCGGTGCAGTTATGAGAAGTTTTGGCGAAACAAAAATGCCGTTATATGCTTTGGTTGCATTATCCATTATCAACTTAGTGCTTAATATCGTCTTTGTTATAAATGGTGGGGGCATCATTGGGATTGCGGCATCTACAATTATTGCACAGGCAATCTCTGGCGTATATTTGTTGGTTCAACTCCGAAAAAAATTCCCGATGGCAGTTCCAAAGCGTAGTGAGTTTGTTTTTGACAAGAAATTATTAGGGATTTCCTTAAAAATCTGTACGCCAATTATTATACAGCAACTGGCAGTTTTTCTCGGTATGCTGATTGTGCAGGGCTTTATCAATGGATTAGGAAATGCAGCATCGGTGGAATGGCAGTGGCAAGCCATGATTCTGCTGTTTTGGGGAAAAGGAATATTGGGGTTAATTATCGGCGATAACAAGGAAATGATATTAAACGGTTATAGCTATTTTCATGTCTGCCTATGGTTCTATCCGATAAATGCTTTGATATACGGATTGGGCGGCGTGCTTTCTGGTGTTGGGGATACACTGATTGCAGGGATTAACTGGCATCCATACTCGTGAAATTGTTTGTCACTGTATTGCTGATAGGAAAATTGGGACTTCTCTCGATTACTATCGCTTCTTGTCTGGGATGGTGCGTGGCAAGTGTTATTGTAGTTATGAGATACAAGGGGAATAAGTGGCAGTCAAAAGCCGTTGTTAAAATGATTCAAAATTGGTGGAGGTAGAAAATGAAAACAGAAGTTATAAAGAAAAATAATACAGAGGTTGCAGTTGTGAGCAGTGATGAACTGCTGATTACAGATGTCCAGTCGGCATTAGACTTGATTATGACAGTAAAATACGAAACGGGCTGCACAAATATTGCTGTAAACAAGGGAGCTATTGTAAACGATTTCTTTGTCTTGAGTACTTGTCTGGCAGGAGAAATATTACAGAAATTCATCAACTATGGTGTGAGATTTGCCATATACGGCGATTTTTCAAAATATACCAGTAAGCCGTTAAGGGATTTTATGTATGAGAGCAATAAAGGAAAGGATATTTACTTTCAGCCTACCGCTTCTCTTGCTGTTGACAAACTTTCTGGATGTGCTAAGAACAAAAAAAGAGACAGTTATGAACGCTGATTTGCAGGAGGTAACACATGGATTCAAGCACAGCCAAATGGATAAGATGTCCTATTTGCGGTGGTAAAACACGGGACAAGATGCGAAAGGATACAATACTACAAAACTTTCCTCTATTTTGTCCAAAGTGTAAACATGAGAATTTAATAAATGTCAGAGATTTACAGATAGTAATTATTACAGAGCCAGCCGCTAAGACGCAGAGCCGATGAACTTGTGAGAAAAACTCACAGCTCATCGGCTCTGTTTGTTAGAAAGAATAAATATTTAGTTGTTGTTCGTATTTATTGCGGCAGTTTGTTTCTGCATTTCATTCAGTTTTTTGTGGAGCGGTATCGCCATGAATACCGTTATGGCTGCGGAAAGCACATCGGCAATCGGCTGGGCGTACATAATTCCATTTAGCCCCCAAACCATCGGAAGAAGCAGGATAAGGGGGATAAAGCAAATCCCCTGCCGCAGGGCTCCGAGGATAAATCCCTCTCTGCCTTTTCCCAAAGCAAGGAACAGGGAAGAATACACCGTATAAAATCCAAAGAGCATGATGGAAATGCCGTTTGCCCTTAAGGACGCTGCCCCGATGCGGATCATCTCGGCATCTCCCTTTGTGAACTGGGAAACGATAGCCGTAGGGAACAGAGCCAGTATCACACCGAAAATCACACAGAAAACCGTAGACCATAGGATGGAAGTCTTGATTGCTTCACGCAGACGGTCAAACTTCTTCGCCCCGTAACTGTACCCTGCAATCGGCTGAAAGCCTTTGATGAACCCGAATACGGACAAGCTGCCCATTGAAATAAGGCGGGTGACAACGCCCATACCTGCAATGGCAGAATCCCCGTAATCGCCAGCGGCATTGTTGATTAAGGAAATTGACACACTTGTTAAAATCTGGAATACCAATGTTGGGATGCCGATTTTGAAAATCTCAGACATGGTTTCTTTTGTATATGTGCAGTCCTTAACGCGGAAATGGAATACGCTTTTTTTCCGCAGGATGTAAGTTAGATATACGCAGGTTGAAACGACTTGTGAGATTGCGGTTGCTATCGCTGCTCCTGCTACCCCTAAGTCAAACACATAGATAAACAGTGGATCTAGGGCAATATTAAGCACTGCACCCGTGAGTAAGGCACACATGGTTGTTTTGGCCGCGCCTTCACTTGTTACAATGTTATTCATCGTGACGTTGAATACATTAAAAATACAGGAAACAATGTAGATACTTGCGTATGTGGCGGCAAAGGGGAGGATACTGTCTGTTGCGCCTAAGAGCTTCAGTATGGGATGCAGGAACACCATAGAAATTATAATGATAACTGCTCCTGCGGATACGCTGCTGTATAAAGCGGTACTTGCCACTTTATCCGCATTTTCCTTATCCCCACGGCCTAGCAATCGGGAAATATAGGAAGCTGCACCGTTACCGAACAGCAAGCCAAGACCAACAACGACCTGTCCGAGTGGATAGACCACGGAGATTGCCCCCATCTGGCTCTCTCCTAATCCGCCGATGAAATATGCGTCAACAAGATTGTAGAAAGCATTTACCAACATACCTATCATTGTTGGAATACCCATTGATAAAAGTGCTTTTGGTATGGATGCACTGCCGAGTAGCTCCATTTTTTTACTTTGACTGTTCATTGTGAACTCCTTTCTCTTGACAAGTAGTATTGTTTATATTACTATAAAATATAGTAATTGCGTTGCATAGATTATAATACTATAATTTATAGTAGTTGTCAATAGAAAAAGGAGGGATTTTAAATGGCGACCATTGACTTGATTGTATTGGGAATGTTGAAACGGGAATCTTTGAGTGCATATGATATTCAGAAACTGGTGGAATACCGCAACATCTCAAAATGGGTAAAAATCAGCACACCATCTATATACAAAAAGGTTATCCAGTTGGAAGAAAAGGGGCTTATTACAAGCCGCACGGAGAAAGAGGGAAAAATGCCCGAAAAGGCGGTATATTCCTTGACGGATGCAGGAAATGAGGAATTTGAAAAGTTGATGATTGAAATATCCTGCAAACCAATCAATATATTTTTGGATTTTAATGCTGTTATCGTAAATTTAGAAAGTATGGCGAAGGAACAACAGAGGGAATGTCTGGATAACATTGAAAGCAATATCAATGTGTTGAAATCTTATCTTGAGCAGAATATTTCCATGAAAGAAAACGCTCCCGATATTCCTGCCACGGGTATGGCTGTTTTACATCAGCAGTTTTTGTTAGTGCAGGCAATCGAAGAATGGATAGCAACACTAAAAAAGAAATTAGGATAATTGTTATGGGTAAAGTAGAATGGATATTATGTCCTGTCTGCGGAAGTAAAACCCGTAACAAGGTTAGGGAGGATACTGTTCTGAAAAATTATCCTCTCTACTGACCAAAATGCAGGCAGGAAACATTGATAGAAGCAAAGAATTTGCAAGTAACAGTCATCACAGAGCCAGACACATTAGATGCAGAGCCGATGAACGTGTGAGAAATCACAGTTTGTCGTTTTTTGCCAGATTACGCCGCAAGGCGTTATTCATCATCGGTTGCCGCTCACCGCCTTCCAATCTGAATTAGCTTATCTGCTGCACAGCAATCTTCTTGACCTGATGGTCAAGAAGCATCGCAGGCAAAAGCCTGCTCAATTCAGATTGGAGGAAAGGACATGAAGGGTAATCGCCCAAAAAGAAGAAAGGATAAGTATAATCCTTATACGATATTCGAGAAAGACGGCCAATACTGTGGATAACCATGTGATTCCAGTGATGGGCAACATCAGAAT
This sequence comes from bacterium D16-36, assembly GCA_003611745.1. Classification (GTDB taxonomy): domain Bacteria; phylum Bacillota; class Clostridia; order Lachnospirales; family Lachnospiraceae; genus Butyribacter. The sequence continues at coordinate 31,106 of RAYF01000062.1, forward strand.
GACGGAAATCAAACGGAGCCATATCCAGAGCCTTTATTATGAAGAAGCGGCTGCTTCGACTTCTATTGCAAGGCTGGTAAAAACAGTGATGAATACGTCTATGCAATATGCTGTGAATAAGAAAATTATTTCCATAAATCCAACGATTGATGTGGCTCTGCCAAAGCAGGTAGAGAAGAAAACCTATCACACCCGGAATATTGATACACAAAAGACGCTGAATATGGAGCAGGTTTTAACACTCATTGAAGCGAGCAGGGAAACGCCAATCCATATGCAGGTATTATTTGCCGTGCTGTTGGGATTGAGGCGGTGTGAAATCAATGGGGTGAAGTATTCGGATATAGATTATATCAATCGGACATTGAAGGTACAGCGGCAGTTAGGCAAGAAACTCAACACGACTGCCGGGGACTTCCCGGCTAAGACGTTTACAAAACAGGAAATCGGATTGAAAACGCCGTCCAGCTACCGAACCATCCCCATACCAGATTATGTGTTTGAAGCCATTCTGGAAGAAAGAAAAATGTATGAGAAGAACCGCAGAAGGCGGTCAGACACATTTCAGGATTTGGATTATTTCTGCTGTTCCACTTATGGGCGTCCGAGAAGCAAGGATTTTCACTGGAGGCATTATAAGAAGCTGCTGGAGGACAATGGGCTGCCCGATATAAGGTGGCATGATTTGAGAAGCACTTTTTGTACCATCTTATTAAAGAACAACTTCAATCCCAAAGCGGTATCACAGTTAATGGGACATGCGAAAGAAATCATCACCATAGATGTTTACGGAGATACCGCCGAAATCATTGAGGACTGCTTAGACGATCTCCAGCCGTTTATTGATGAAGTAATCCCGAAGGAAGAAAGTGAAGGCGGTACAGATTTTTCAGAAGACAATTATATAGAACAAATCAGTGAATTTCTTGCGTGAAACTAAAATACTGGCATAACCGAATCACATAAAAAAGTACAGAACAAAAGTTCGATTTTGGTCTGTGCTTTTTTTGACTTATGTGTTATAATGAAAAACCAAATGACTGGATAATACTATCTGTACCGGCTGGTGTTATTCAGT
>RAYF01000063.1 GCA_003611745.1 bacterium D16-36
GTATGTCAGGAAAATGGGAAAGTTTGAGACAGTGAATGAGGTTAAATCTGTGACAGCTCATGAAGTTATTAACAACATTCAGACAGCAAAGGCAAACCTTCCGGCAGATAAGGAACAGTTTTTGATGAAAGTCGGGGATAAGGCTTATACGGATAAAAAAGAAGCCGGGGCCGCACTTGTGGAAATGTGCAAGGAAACGAAAACCGTCAATGTGCCTGCCACAGTGGGGGAATACGCCGGGTTTAAGATGGCGGTGTCCTTTGATTCCTTTAACCACAAATTTGTGATGAATTTGAAGGGGCAGCTTTCCCATAACCTTGAGATCGGCTCTGACCCGCTCGGCAATATTGCCCGTATCAACCACGCACTGGAATCCATGCCGAAACAGCTTGCTGAAGCGCAGACGAAACTGGAAACAGTGGAGCGCCAGCTTGAAACCGCAAAAGTGGAGGTTACAAAGCCATTCGCACAGGAAGCGGAACTTGCGGAGAAGCTGGAACGCTTATCCGCCTTAAATGCCCTGCTCAATATGGACGAAAAGGGCGATGACGCACTCGGCATGGATGATGTGCCGGAGGAAGAAAACGAAGGACAGGAAACTTCTGGACATGATGTCCAGAAGTCAGGGCAGGAGGAAGAGGCTTCCATAAAGCCGGAAACCGGAGAAAGCGCTGTGGATGTGCCGATTCCATACCCGGTAGATAACGCAAGGCATAATCACACAGTGGACAATGGAAAACCGCAGGTGGCGAAACTGGCGGCGGCAATGGCTGACAAGCCTGTGCAGCGGACATCGTTGAGAGAGAAACTGGAAGCGTTCAAGGCGAAGGTGTCTGGAACAGAAAAACAGGAGAAGCATAAGGAAAAGGGGAAGGAGGTAACAATGTAGGCATAAAAAATTCATAAAAATCCTGTTGCAAAAGCGATGATAAAACCGTACAATGTAGATGGGATGGTATGCGGAATGTAAAAAGAGCCATACTGATAGTCCAGCTAATAAATGTCAATAGAAAAATGAAAAAAATTTTCTCCTAAAAAAGGGCGCACTTACCCCTTGGTGAAAATATCATTTTTAAAAAAGATATTGGTTCATTGGATCTGAAATATTTATGCAGCTATATCACGTTTGGCAGCGTTATATTGTTTCATATGCTCCTGTGGAGTGATGATCTCAAAAGGCTTGTTATCCCGGAGTATTGCAAATATTATATTGCATACCTTGTGTGAAACAGCCCCCATTGCCACAAGCTTAGGTTTTGTTTCACATTTCTTTAGGTAGTAATCACGGAGCACTGGATTCTTTGGTCCGCCAGTACGGCAGGTGCTGATGCTCTGTAAAGCCAGGGTATGTATTACACGTCTGGCAATGGCAGAGCCACGCTTGGACATTTTGATCTTAGTCCCTTCAAACTTACCTGACTGCTTTACAGCCGGATCCAATCCAAAGTAAGCAAAAAGCTGTTTTGGCTTTGAAAAAGCAGAAAAATCACCGATCTCTCCCATGAGGGATACAGCAGACAGGAAACCGGCGCCTTTAAAGGTCTCGATCAAATGTATCTGTCTGACAAAAGCGGTATCTTCATTTGCGTCTACAAGTTCATGCATGGAAGCAAGGATGCGGCTGATCTCCTCATCATATTTGCGGATGAAACGGATATAAAGGCGGATACGTTTGATATTGCTGTCAATGATGTAACCAAATTCATCCGCTTCATTTGCGGCTTGGATAATGGCATTATATTTATTCTGAGCATAGGTAAGCCCAAAACGGGCAGTAGATCTGATCGTGTCGATGATCTCTTGTTTGTCTGCTTCAATAAAAGCAGCTGGGGATGTATAAGTTTCCAATAAAACAAGAGAAGTATTGGTTGTAACCTTGGAGAAGATCCCAAGGTATTGAGGGAAGGCCATACGCAATTCACCCTGGAGTTTATTCACATAGGCGCTGCGGTTATCCATTAAGTCGTAGTATTCACGGCAGAGGTTACGGCAGTTGAGGGTAAGGTCGGATGGCATAAGCGAGACCTTCAGATCAGGCTTCAGTCCTGCTAATGCAGCTTTTTTGGAATCAAAACGGTCATTATGCACTTTTCTGATATTCATGTTTGTGCTATTCTTAGTGATGATAGGATTGATAACTGAGCAGTTAAGACCCTTATCACGAAGATAGCAGAAGAGTGGGTAATGATACATTCCCGTGGATTCGAGGAAAATGCGGCTTTCCAAAGAATACAGCTCTTCTGCCTCTTTTATTTTAGAAACAGCGGCTGTAAGGGAATCTATGCTGCCATGTAGGATCTTATAAGGTTTTCCTACAAACTGTTGGTTTGGAAGGGCGATAGACATCCAGGAGAAGTCAGCACCGACATCAATACCAACGGAGATGAATAATTCGTCAAGATTAAAAATAACTTTGTTTGGCATAAGCGAAAGCTCCTTTCTGATAGGGATCCATTTCCAATCTGGCAGGTACACAACCTTGCGGGTTATACAGGTATAGCCATCCGGCTCCCAACCAGCTAAAACATAAAACCCTGTCGAATGGACTAATTGACTATCTTGTAGGTATGAGCTGAATGATCAGCTTCCCAAGGAGGTGGAGATTTTTTATCCTATCCTAAGGGATAATACCTTATGTTTTATCTGGTGTCTATCAGGAACCGTCAGACATGATAAATATTTATGGATAACATCTGATGAAGGAAGAACCCCTTCTTCTGTTATCTATGATATATCAAGAAATTTATTAACCAAGCAGTCTTGATTGGCTGCATCATTATTATACAAGGAGGTGTTTTTTATGGCAACTTCAAGCATTACAAAGAATTTTGTTATATCAGGCCAGAAGCAGGTGGAGATGTTTGCTGATGCGATTGAAGCATCTGCTAATAACCCTACGCCTCCTGTCAATGTCAGCGCTACTTTTTTAACTGACCCGAAAGATATAGCGAAATTTATGGAGAAAAGGAAGAAAGCGAATGCAGGAAACAAGTAAATATACAGTTTTCAACATTCGTGAGTATTTGGGCGATGGAAGTCATGGACTCGGAGAGGACACGCTGCTTCAGGTTCTTTCCGAGTTTTCATGTAAGATAAACCCGGATGTTGAAAGATTCATAAAGAAACAGTCTGTAGAGTTTGCAAAAAAACAACAGTCGGTTACATATCTAGTATTTTCAACGGAAGATGCAGAGCTGGTTGGATATTTTGCACTCACAATCAAACCGATTACCATAAACGCAAAACCATTCAGTAATACCGTAAAAAGGAAACTGTCAAGAGTAAGCACATTGAATGAACAGGATCAGACTTATAATCTTGCGGCGTATCTGATCGCACAGCTTGGGAAAAATTATAATAATGACGCAAATGAACGCATTTCAGGTAAAGAATTGTTAGGGCTTGCAATACGGCAGATACAGCAGCTGCAGTATTTAGCGGGCGGCATGGTTATCTTTTTGGAGGCAGCGGATGAGGAAAGGCTTTTGTCTTTCTACCGTGAGAACGGTTTTCAGCAGTTCGATACAAGACTGACAGATTCCTCCAAAGGGGAGCCGCATGAGCTGATACAGTTATTAAAACTGTTGTAACGAAAAATTTTATAGTAAAAGTAACTTCAGGTGCATGGTAGAGAAAAAATCAATACCATGCACTTTTTTTGTTTTCGGGATACCGTCTTGTAAATATTCAGGGCGGTATTTTTGTGTGGAAAAAGGAAAGGAAAATCAAATATGGCAGACGCAAAAACAGAAAAACAGAAAGTAAAGGAGATCACTGACAAGCTGGAGGAAGGGTTAAAAGAACTTTTTGAGAGCGGGAAGTACAAAAACTACCTCTCCACCATGTCTAAATTCCATAATTACAGTGTCAACAACACGCTCCTGATAGCCTTACAGCGCCCTGACGCCAGTCTGGTCGCAGGCTACCAGGCATGGCAGAAAAATTTCAACCGCCATGTAAACAAGGGGGAGAAGGGAATCCGTATCCTTGCCCCTGCCCCTTACAAAATCAAAGAGGAACGGGATAAGTTAGACCCTGTGACCGGGGAAATCATGCTTGACCAGGACGGGATGCCGCAGACGGAGGAAGTGGAGATTAAAATCCCCGCTTTCCGTGCGGTATCGGTGTTTGATGTCAAGCAAACATCAGGAGAGCCAATCCCGGAACTGGAGGCAAAAGAGCTTCTGTCCACAGTGGAGGGGTACGAGGACTTTGTTAAGGCAGTCACCTATGTTGCCCCGGTTCCAATCAGCTTTGAGGATATACCCGGAGATTCAAAAGGTTTCTTCAGCCCTACAGAAAAACGGATTGCGGTGCAGGAGGGCATGAGCGAGAGCCAGACTTTAAAGACGATGGTGCATGAAACCGCCCATTCTATGCTGCATGATAAGGAAATCAATAAGGATATCCTTGCGCCCGCAAAGGACAGGAACACCAAAGAGGTGGAAGCCGAGGGGATAGCGTTTACAGTTTGCAGCCGCTTCGGAATTGATACTTCTGACTACTCCTTTCATTATATAGCCGGGTGGTCATCAGGGCGTGATATGAAGGAACTGAAATCTTCCCTTGATACAATCCGCAGGACTGCATCGGAGCTTATCACAGGAATTGAGGGGCAGCTCCGGGAATTACAGCGTGACCGGGAACTGATGCAGGTGCAGGAAAAAGAGAGCCTTTTGCTGGTACAGAACAGCGATCTGTCCGAGTACAGCCTTGTAAATGTCAGAGGGATGGATGCGGCAGAGATCATAGAAGCCCTCTCTGCCATGAATGACGATGACAGGCTGAGTGTTGCCGCATATCTGGAAAGCAAAGGCGCATGGACTACGGAGATTGCCAATCAGGATACAAAAGAGTTCGGGGAATACCACCTTGATGTCCGGTATTACACCGATACAAACGAGATCATTGACCTGAAGGCAGAAAGGGGGTGGAACGAGAGGGCAAAGGAGCCTGTCGGGGCGGATGATGTGATTTTGAAGATCACGCATTCAGACGGTTTTGAGGTAGAGCGCATTACCAATAAGACACCGGAGGAAGTGCGGGAGATCATGGGGGCGCTCACAAAGCTGGAGGTTAAGGGTAGAAAAAATATCCATGACTGCCTGGAAAGCTGCGGGGCTGATTATATCCCTATTATTGTGGACGGCGGCAGAAATTCCGGTATGCCGCAGTTTAATGATCTTGAGATTGACCTGGATAAAAAAGAAGTGGTAATGATGAGCCACCTTTCCCCGGTAAAGCAGGCGGAGGGCATCATCAACCGTCTGGAATTTGCAAAAACCGCTTTTTCCGATGATGAGCGGAACCTTATCGTGAATTATGCCTTTAAGCTGAATGACATGGAAAAGACAAGGGAACTTGCGGAGCATATCTATTATGAGGAAACGGAGGGCAGTCAGGGGGCTGCCCTTGCGGTTATTGACGCACAGGCCGAAATTGACGCACTCCCTGACCCGATGATCGGTTTATGGGAGATGGAGGAATACGGCTATACATGGAATGAAATGCTGCCATTGACACAGGGGAGGGCATTGGAGCTTTTTGACCATGACCTGCCTGTGTACCTGCTCCATGAGGACGGCTCTGAAACAACCGTGCATGACAGGAAGCAGATCACAGGGCATGGGGGAATCTTCGGCATAGAAAAAGGCGATTGGGAAAATGAGAAAAATTTCCGGGCTATGCGGGAGGAACTTGAAGAAAGCGGCGCAGACAGGGAAGCACAGCTTCTGCATGGCGATACCGATCAATACGGCATTTATCAATTAAAAGACAATCCGGAGCTTCGGGATTTTCATTTTGCGGGTACAGCGGAACTTTTGAAAAGAGGTATCCTTTCGGACGATTTCAGGGAAATCCAGCCGGGAAACTATAACCTTGTCTATGCAGGGGAGCTTTCAGGCATACACGGACAGTCACAAAGGGAGAAGCTCAACGCAGTTTTTGAGAAATTCAACATAGACCACCCGGCAGATTATCGGGGGCATTCCCTTTCTGTCAGTGACATTGTGGTGCTGCATGAGAACGGGGAGAACAGCGCACACTTTGTAGATTCTTTCGGCTTTACAAGACTTCCTGGGTTTATGAGGGCTTTAGAGGGCGTAAAAGAGCAGGATACTCAAAAAGCGGAACCGGAAGAAAGGCAGGAAACTTCTGGACATGATGTCCAGAAGCCGGAAGCTGGACAAACAGAACAGAAAACCTATCCGGCTTTCTATGGGCATACTTTGAGTTATGCAGCCGAGCATGGGGAAGTGGACAAATATATGAAATCCCACAAATTTGACAGGGAATGCAAGGAAGCGGTTGAGGAAACAATCCGGAAGAATTTTGACGGTATGCACTTAAAGCATGATATTGTAAAGCCGCTGGCGGAAAAGTACGGTGCGGAGCGCATGACGTTTATCCTTACCAATACTCTCCAGCAGGAATCATGGGATGGACGTTTTTCAAGGGATAATAAAGCGTGGGCATCAGAGTTTTATATTCCTGAAAATATCGTGCATGGAATAGATATGAACCGTGAACTGATCGTGAGCAGCCACCCGGCAGTTTTGGACGGCTTTATCGGTATGTTCCGCAGGGAAGTCCTGGAACTGGAAAAAGAAATGTCTGCCGGACAGGAAAAAGCAACTTCCGGACAGGATGCGCAGAAGCCGGAAACAGGGCGGCCAGAGACGGGACAGACACAGAAGGAGCAGGCGGAAACAGAAAGACTTAAACCACAGGCGGAGCAGACCGGGCCGGGAAGATTGGCTAAAACACCAGAATTAGAGGATTTGGACGAGGGTGACGAGATCATTGACCTTGGAGATGAAAAGGATAAGGTTCTTGCGGAAATGAAGCAGTCTTTAGGGGGCAGACAGGAAACTTCCGGACACGATGTCAATCAATCTGCAAAGCAGAATGATTTGAAGCCGGAACAGACAGAACCGGAGGAACCGGCGGAAACAGAGCTTGCCTTTCAGATAGCAGACCGTTACATCAGCATCCAGGAAACAGTGGGCGGCTATGACTATTCCATTATGGGCTTGGATTATAAAGAAATAGACGGCGGCGTATATGACAATCCCGGTATCGGTATCAAAGAAGCGATTAACGAAATCGTGGAGGATTTGAAAATAATTCCTTTTGATAATGGCGCAAGGGGAAATATCCGTGACGGTGACAGGCTGATACCGATTGATTATGATGGATTGATGGAGAAGGCGGAGGCGGCAAATGCTGCCATGCCGCAGAGCGATGTGGTGGCAGATTTCAAGGCAAAGACAAATGAGCTGTTCCATGAGATCAGCGAAATGAACCCGGCAGAGATAGAGGAAACTGTAAAATGCCATGTGCAGGCACAGTTAGATGAATCCGGCATAGACGCTGTGATTGTGGATGCGGCAGTAGCCGGGAGCCGATGCCGGGGTCTGGAGCAGGAAAGCTCTGACCTTGATGTGGTGGTGGAGCTTTCCACGAATGAACGGGAAGATGCGCTGTTTGATATGTTAAATGAAAGCGGGCTTCATATCGGCGGTGTAAAAGTGGATATTAACCCGATCACGGCGCAGAGGACGGGGAGCCTGGAAACGTATCTCCCGCAGGTGGAGGACTATCTGGAGGGAGTGCGTGAAGCCAGGGAGAGAGACCTGGCTGCCAGCATTTCCAGAGAGGAAAACCAAAAAGAAACGAAAGAAAGCCTGTTCCCGGAGCAGGCAGAAACGGAAGTGACGCTGACGGTTGCGGAGTGCGGCGAGTTCCACAATTTAGGCGAGTTTTATGAGAATATCCCTACTGTGGAGGAAGCTGTCGCAATCTGGAAACAGATACCGCCGGAGCGTATGCACGGTATCCCCGCAATCGGCGTCAATATCCATACACCGGGAACGGAGGCGTTTGAGGATGTGGGGATTGACATTTTAACCGGAAAACGGATTGACCTTGATATTTTAGAGTATATCCCGGATATAAAGGGCAGCCCGCAGGCAATGGAAGTGATTGCGGAGCTTGCGGCAAAACTGCCGGAAATGGAGATAGACGGACGTATGAGCGAGGAATTTGAAGCGAAGGTATGGGAAAAGCGTATGCCCGATCTGACGCCTGCAGAACAGCTTGCGGTGGAGATTGACCGCTTTACATATGATTATGATACCGCCCTTTACCGTGACAGCAGCCAGAGCATGACGGAGAACGTGTCGGAGATTGCGGGAGCCTTAAAGCAGAGGGATACCCACGATATTGCATTGTGGCTTGCCGATATAGCTGCGGACGGAACGGTGCCGGAGGAAAGAAAGAGGGCTATGGAGCTGCTCGAAAAGCTGGCGGAGTACAAGCCCCTTGCAAAGATTGAAGAAATGGAAGAACAGAATTACAACATGGTGGATAATGTGCTGAATAACGGCGCAGGGGAGAAAGCGCAGAAAGAGGAAAACAAAAAGGTACAGGAGAAGCCAGCCGCAAAGCCGTCCTTAAAAGCCCGCCTTGCGGAGAAAAAGGCGCAGGCGGCAGGACAGGGGCATGAAGAAAACATAAAAAATAAGCAGAGGGAGATGTAAGGATATGGATACAATGTTTACCGTGGAAGAAAGCAATTTGATCTGTATATTTGCAGGAGAGAGCAGGAACGAGGCCATAGAGGATATTGAAAGGGCGCTGCCGTATCTGGAAGATACGGATATGGCGGAGCTGTCCAGCAGGGTGATCGGAAAACTGCGGGATATGACGGATGAAGAATTTGAACAGCTTGAACTGACAGAAGCGGAGTAAATTACAGCAGAACAGGTTTTCCCTGCCCGGTTTCCATACGGGCAGGGCAAGCCTGTTTTTTTGCGCCAGCCGGGGACATACCTGCATAAAGAATTTAAAAAACAGCCCACAGCTATCTTTGAAGTTTTGACGGTTCACTGTATAATAGGTGCAGGGAATGGAGGAACTTAAGATGTCAAAAAAGAAAAACCGCCCGCACGGGCATTACTGTAAAATATGCGGTGAGCATAAGGCAAATGAAAAGTTTTCCGGGAAGGGCCATGCAGCCCATATCTGCAAATCCTGTTCCCGCTTAAGCGCTGCGGAAAAAGCGGCGGCAATGGATATGAACCGCCTGATGGACTTCCCCATGCGGCGGCTTACGGACAGCGAGAAGAAATGGCTGAAAGCCAAAATGCACGATCAATGCCCGGAGGTGGCTGACACGGCACGGGAGGTTTTCAATGTCTGTTTTCCCCATGCAGAGCGCAATGCCATGAAAAAGCAGCTTGTTATCAATACATTGTCTTTTGAAGTACATACAGAGGTTTACGATGGGTATGGCGATATGGAAATGGCTGACTGCCGTTTTACCATTGACCGGAAAAGCCGTGTGCTGACAATGACAGATTTCCAGGCAGAGGACGGGGAGCAGTCTGTCACGCTGGAGGGCGGGCAGATGGCGAAGCTGCTGCGGTATATCGTACATACACTGGAAATCTTTATGTGGGAGCAGGATTACTGCCTGAAACCTGATGAGGATGATTATTTCACGGATAATCTTTTTGATGAAGATTTATATGGGGATGATCTGGAGGAAAGCGGGGAGGATATGCCAACGGAACCAGAGGGCAGACCGTCCTGGCGGGCGCAGGTGGAGTACAGCAACCATACCGTGCAGGATATTTCCAGTTATGATGATTACCTGCCGGAGCGCCCGGAAGAATTGTATCTTTCTCTGCTGGAGTATTTTGAGCCGGAAGATGAAGAATTTTGATGTTTTTACAAACAAAATGGTTGATTATCTCCAAAAAGCCTTGATTTACGGGCATACACGCAGGATTTACTATCAATTTACTACTTTTGAGGGAAAGAACCTTGATATATACCGCCCGGAACCCTGTAAGCCCAAACACCAGCACACAGTATTTAGAAAGAATAAATGAAAACTGAATATGACGCAAAAGCGGCGTTTCTCTATCCTTACACTGGAGAACAGGAACGCTGCTTTTTTATGCCCTCATGTTACGCAGTAGGGGCAGAAAGAGCCATGCTACAAGCGGCTTTGCGAGCGCACTTTCGCCGGGAACAGGGATTTATACCTAACCCCGGCAAAACGGCGTTCTATTGTGTAACAAATCCACAACCAAAGAAGTGATGAAGCTATAGCGGTTTTCCAAGTGGAGCGCAATAAGGGCTATACTGTTATGAGCAACCACCATTTACGCAACAAGGAGCTGACCTTAAAGGCAAAGGGGCTGTTGCCCCAAATGCTGTCACTTCCCTAAGATTGGGACTACACCCTTGCGGGACTGTCACAGATCAACCGGGAAAGTATCGACGCTATCCGCACCGCAATATGGGAGCTTCAAAAAGCCGGATATATCAAGCGGCAGTAGGGACGCAACGCAAAAGGTAAAATGACCACCATTGAATACACCATATACGAACAGCCTCAGCCGCCGGATGACACCCCGCCGGACTTGGAAATACCGATATTGGAAAATTCAACACCGGGCAACCCGATACTGGAATATCCGACACGGATATATTATAGCGGAGCATAAGCTCAAAGAATATCTGTACACTGAGGTGCTGCCCCTTGTTCTCAATATTCGCAAGGTGGCGCGGTGAAATAAACATTTCATCGCATACTTTTTTCCTGTTTTCCTTGCTGCTTTGATTGCTTCTCCAAAAGCCATAAAATCGTATCGTGGTACTGGCCTTTTTGCCATATTCATTCACCCTATTACATTTTACTTTTCATCTTTCCTTTTGGGATACGTCTACACAGTACCTATTATTAGCTATTATAATTCATTTAAAAAATGCAAAATTAAAAATGCTGGGAGCAAAATAAAAAGCTCGCCAGCATTTCTCATAATTATTCCAGTTCGATATTTTGAATGGTATTTTCTTCAAGAGGTATATCTTGATTGGCTAAATCCATATAATGCAATCCCCAATCATTAAGGGCCTTTAGAATTGGTCTTAGTGTTTCACCTATCTCTGTTAATGAATATTCGACTTTGGGAGGCACTTCTGGATAAATTGTTCTCTTTACGACTTTTTGTTCCTCCAATTCTCGTAGTTGTTGAGTTAGCGTTTTTGTTGTGATATTACCGATTGACTTTTGTAATTCATTAAAACGTGTAGTTTGTTTTAGTGATAGAAACCATATGATTTGTAACTTCCATTTACCGCTTAAAATATTTATTCCTTGTGCAATAGGACATACCTCATGTATAATCGCTGATTTTGCCATCTGTAAGCCTCCTTAATCAAAGTATCAAAAAAGCTATCTTATTTCTAAATAGTGCGTACTTGTAAAATAGCTTGACAAGTGTTAATTTCATTATACCAAAAAAGTGATAAAAAGGAAGGGGCATACGAACATGAACACGAACAATCCAGTAGCAGCATTTATAAAAAAATTAGGTAAAGATAAATTAGATCTATATTTGCAACTTAATTTTGAATCGGACAAAGGGCGTATTGTGTTTGCAGGTGATTCTCTTATAGAATATTTTCCCTTTAGTGAGTTGTATCATGGAGAGAAAATTATTTATAACCGTGGGATTGCTGGAAGCACTACATATGATGTTCTATCAAGAGCAGATACCTTAATTCTTCCTTTACAGCCTAGTAAGTTGTTTTTGTTAGTGGGAACAAACGACTTTATGTTACAACCTAAAAATAATAATGAAAAATCTATTGCAATGCGCATTTTAGAAATTTGTGACCATATAGCAGTAACAATTCCAAAGTGCCGAATATATCCAATTTCTCTACTTCCTATCAATTTGTCGAACGAATCTAAAATATATAAAGCTTGGCAAATAGGAAAAGACAACAAAAAAATAATGAAAGTAAATTCTTATTTGTCTAATTTATGTTTGGAAAGAGGTTATGAGTTTATCAACCTATATCCGTGCCTTGTAGATCAGAATGGACAATTAGATATAGAATTTACTATTGACGGTACTCATATAAATATTAAAGCATATAAACGAATTTTAGAATTACTCATTCAATATTTTTAGAGTAAGATGCATTTAAAGAATTTGCTGTTCAAATAACTAATAATTAAGCAATCAAATATTTAATTTCACATTTCATATTGTTTGTAAAATTTCATTAAAATACGGAAAATTTTCTGTGGTACAATTAATGGGTGCGTTTACTTTAACGGGAATGGCTTTCTGCCGAAGTAATAGGAAACAGCGGAAAGCGAAAGGAGTATCTGCCTATGAAAATGCGGACAGAATATACCTGTCCTTTGGAACTTGTGCATGACATGATTAAAGGGAAATGGAAACCGATTATCTTATGGCGGTTGCGTTTAGGGGCGACATCCTTGGCGAAGCTGGAACGGGACATAGACGGCATTACACAGAAGATGCTGCTGGAGCAGTTAAAGGAACTGATGGACTATGGATTTGTGGAAAAGAAATCCTATAAGGGATACCCGCTCCGGGTGGAATATTTCTTAACGGATGGTATGGGGATGGAAATACTGGAGGCGCTAAGGATTATGCAGCACATAGGGATTGACTACCTGAAAGCAAACGGCATGGAACATATCCTGGCGGAAAAGGGAGTTATCCCGGATTAGTACCCACAAAAAAGTGGGTAATTTACTGTCCGGGAACCGCCGCTTATAATAGCATCAGAAAATCAGATTGGAGGATTCAGAGATGAATGTTACAAGCAGCGGTATCATGAACGGGGTAATACAGCCCCAATACGGCGGGCATGGGATGCAGTTCAATGAAAACGGCATTCCCACTTATTCCCTGCCCTTTGCGGTGGAAGATGCGCCACAGGGAACTGTGTCAGTTGCCATTGTCTTAGAGGACAAGGACGCATACCCGGTGACCGGGGGATTCGCATGGATACACTGGCTGGCGGCAAATATTACCCGTTTTGAGATCAAAGAGAACGAGAGTCAGACGGCGGAGGATTTTGTGCAGGGAAGGAATAGCTGGACGAGTATACAGGGCGGAGAGCAGTCCACGGAGCTTTCCTGCTATTATGGCGGGATGACCCCGCCCGATAAGCCGCACATATATGAACTTCATGTGTATGCACTGGATAAGATGTTGGATTTGGAGCGGGGTTTCCTATTGAACGAACTTTACCGTGAAATGGACGGGCATATCTTAGGCCAGTTTACCCTGAAAGGGATATATGAAAATTAGCTGTCTGAAAGTCGGCGGACGCACAATAAAAACAGTTGTGGCAGTATTCCTGTGTTTACTGACAGGTACAATAAGGAAATCAGACACGGCATTTTATGCCGCCATTGCTGCCGTGCTGTGTGTCCAGCGCACCTCTAAGGATAGTTTCCATGAAGCATTCAACAGGGAGGCGGCTACGGTTATAGGTGGGATATGGGGGATGCTCGTCCTGCTGTTTGAGAGGAATGTCTGGTGTATCCCATGTGAAGCGATGCGATACCTGTTTTTATCGGTGCTTCTTTTTCCGATCATCAATTTTTCTGTTTTGATAAAACGGGAAAAAGGGACGTTTCTCATGTGCGTTGTTTTTCTGTGCATTACCGTGACGCATGGAAATGATGAAAGCCCTTTGTCATTTGGGGCTGCACGGATTTTGGATACTACGATTGGCATTGTGATTGCCTTGATAATAAACCAGTTTCCAATCCACCGTATATTGGCTAAAGGAGAGCAGGCAGGAAGATGATAAAAAACAGCAGGAAAGCCAATTCACGGTTTTCCTGCTGCATTTTGTGTGGCAAGGCAGATGAATATGCTCAATAGAGAAGTCAGAACCACATTGCGGATTCTTCTTTAAATTGCGGCACATTTCCATCCTGGTAAGGATCGTAATTGCCTGTGTTGCAGCCAAATTCTTTTAGTGACAGTATCTTATCATCTGGTGTCCATTCAATGAGTGAGATTCCGTCAAACGCCTCCACTTTTCCATTGTTCATTGTGTTTTTGAAATACCACTCTACAATGGTCTGATTCTTTTTGTGGAAATACTGCTTGATATCCCATTGCAGAACGGTTCCACGGGTATTCCATTCATCAAACCATAGCTTTATTTTAGCGGCACTGTGGTATTCCGGGCCCCAGCTTTCCGTATAAACGGCATTTTCAGAGAATATGTTTAATATGCCTAAATCGCTTTTTTGCAGCCACATATCAAACCATAATCTGATTGTTTCTTCACGTCTGTTCATTGCAAAACCTCCAAATCATATTTTTTCTGCTGATAAGTTTTTCCCCATTCGCACAGCCCTTTTAAGATTGGTTTCAGGGTAATGCCTGTTTCGCTTAATGAATATTCAACCCTCGGAGGGACTTCCGGGAAAACATTTCTCAGGACGATTCCCTGTTCTTCCAGTTCCCGGAGCTGCTGCGTCAAGGTCTTGGTCGTGATATTTCCTAAGAGCTTTTTCAGTTCATTGAAGCGGATGGTGCCCTTAGACAAATGCCAGAGTATTTTCAGTTTCCATTTCCCACTTAAGATATTCAGCCCCAGTTCTACCGGACACTGCGTGTCTGCTGCCTGTACCTTTGCCATGTATTGCTCCTTTCCACGCACGGTTTCAAAAAGGAAACCTTGTTCCAAAAAAGTGCGTACTTGATTTTGAACCTTCTTAATGCTAACGTCAGTATACCAAAATTGTCAAGGAGGTTTTGAAAATGGTCATAGACAGCCACGAGCATATCATGTTCCCAATAAAAATGCAGTTGGATAAGATGGATGCGGCGGGAGTGGACAAAACGGTATTATTCTGCACAGCGCCGCACCCGGAGAAAGCAGATACATTAAACGAGCTTGAAGCGGAAATGGCAGCCCTGAATAAGATTTTATCAGGCTCAAACACTAAGGAAGCTAACATCAGCCGCCTGAAAAAGAATATAGCAGAAGTCGTGGAAGCAGTAAGGATATATCCAGACCGCTTCTTAGGCTTCGGCGCTGTGCCTTTGGGAATGGAACTGGAAGAAGCCGAGGAATGGATTGGCACACAGATCACATTCAATTCTCTGTATGGGATTGGAGAATTTACCCCCGGCAGTGAACAGCAGATCATGCAGTTGGAAACAATCCTTCAGGCATTGAGGAACACAAGGATTTGCCCGGTTTGGGTACATACCTTCCACCCGGTCACGATGGACGGGATAAAATGCTTAATGTCACTGTGTGAAAAGTATCCTGACATCCCCGTTATTTTCGGCCACTTGGGCGGCGCAAATTGGATGGATGTGATCAAATTTGCAAAGGGGCATGACAATGTCTACTTAGACCTCTCTGCGGCATTTGCTTCCCTTGCTACAAAAATGGCATTGGCTGAACTGCCGGAAAGATGCCTGTATAGTTCAGATGCGCCTTATGGGGAACCATATCTATACAGGCAGCTCATTGAATTTGTAAGCCCGGATAAAAGGGCAGTAGAGATGGCGTTAGGGGAAAATATATCCCGGTTACTGGAATTGCACTAAGATAAAGAGGAAAAGGGCTCACAGGCGCTTTTCCCGTATGCGGCGGCCTGATAAGGGAAATTACTTGGAATCCGGGGAGATTAGGGGTAATATGCAGATACGGCGGTTTGCGTTTGTGCCGCCTTACAGGGCATCCGCCCCTTTTTGAGGGGATAGTAAGGATAAAAAATGTCAATCCAGTTACGCTGTCAAATCGTCTATTCACGCTATCGGAGTTAAAAATATTCTTATTTTTCCGATACACGAAGTGAGGAAAGAAGGAGGTGGAGGCGATCAAAATAGCAGTCTGTGATGATGAAAAAAATATAAGGAGCTACATCTGTTCGCTGGTTCGGAAACAGGGAGTGGAGTGTGAGATTACGGAATATGCCACGGCGGAGGACTATCTTCTGGCGGGGGCTGAATATGACCTGCTGTTTCTTGATGTTGAGCTGAAAGGCTCGGATTCATCAATGGATGGTATGGAAATGGCAAAACGGATCAGGGGCATGGAAGATATTAAACAGCCCATCATCATATTTGTCACGGGCTATGAAAAATATGTGTATGATGCCTTTGACGTGGGGGCTTTCCAGTACCTGCTGAAACCCATTGACGAAGGGCGGTTTGCCGAGATTTTCCAAAGGGCGGCACAGCAGGCCGGGCAGGGTAAAAGAATGCTGATGATCCAGTATGGGAATACGGGAAAAACAATACCGTTAAGCGACATCTATTATATGGAAAGCCAGAACCATAAGATAGTCGTTCATATGAAGGATGGGGTTCTGGAGTATTATGCAAAAATGAGCGATCTGGAGGAAGAACTGCAGGGGCAGTTCTTCCGTGTCCACAAAGGGTACTTGGTCAACCTGTCCTATGTGGATGAATACAACAAAACAGAGGTAACGCTGACAAATGGGGATAAGCTCCTGATTTCAAAATATAAGTATGAAGATTTTGTAAAAGCGTACCTGCGGTTTATGAAATAGGGGGGCTGCCATTGAGTGAAGCAAGTTTTACACTGTTCCAAAATACAGTGATAGGGATTGAAATCATTTTATATGCCTGCTGTCTGACAGCTTTTTTCTATCCGTATATTGCAGGGCGGAAAAGGGGGCATCCGGCAGATATCATAAAGATGCTGGCTGTGTTTACGTCTTATTCTGTCATATATTTTTTTTATATGGCGGCCGGTATGGGGGCGCTGGTCTGCATGGCTTCCGTAATAATCCTGCTGACGCTGGCGGCAAAGTATTTAGGGGTGGAAAAGAAATCCGCACTGTTCATGGGGGTGGTGTTCTTCTGCATCAGGAACCTGAGTTCGTTGGCGGTGGCAAGCGTGAATTTCTACACGGGCAGGCATCTTGTGAAAGGGGAGGAAGGAGTAGAGCGGGTACTTCGGAATGCAGCCCTGAATTTCTGTCTGGTGGAATTGCTGCAGCTTGTGCTTTTTTCCGCACTGCTGTATATGGTGGCACGCCAGCTCAGGAAATGCAGGATGGAACTGCACATAAGGGAATTGTGCTATCTGCTGCTGACGCCCGTGACGGGCATCCTGTTTGTCAATATTTTATTCCGGATTCTGATCGTGACCACGGGGGAGATGTCCATACAGCTTTATGAGCAGTACCCGGTGCTGATAGGGATTGTGCCTGTGGCTGCCGTACTATTTTATTCCGGTATTCTGGTGACCATAATATCTTATCAGAAAATGGTGGGGCTTCAGGAGGAAAAGGAAAGATATTTTGTGGAACAGCAGCAGGTCCATGCAATACAGGAACGGATGGCGGAGGTGGAGCAGTTCTATGACGGCATCCGCCGGATGAAGCATGAGATGAAAAACCATCTGACCAATATCAAGGGGCTGCTTGAAAGCGGGAACTATGGCGGCATGGGGCAGTACATCTCCAGAATGGATGAGAGCATGGATGCCTTTGAGTTTTCCATAAAGACAGGGAATGCCGTTACTGACGTGATCGTGAACGACAGGCAGAAAGCTGCGGAAAAGCAGGGCATACGGTTCCGGTCAGAATTTACCTACCCGGAATCGGAAAGGTATGATGCCTATGACATTGGCATCATTGTAAACAACCTGCTGCAGAACGCCCTTGAAGCCTGTGGGAAGATGCGTCAGGGCGACAGGTACATTTTCATTTCCAGCAGACAGAAGAGGAAGTTCTTCCTGATCGAGGTCAGAAACCCGTTTGAAGGGGAGATCATCATGGATGCGGATACGAACCTCCCAATCTCCACAAAGGAAAAGGAACCTTTCAGAAGGCAGGGTTTCATGCATGGGATCGGGCTTTCCAATGTAAAGAGGGAAGCGGAGAAATATATGGGGGATGTTGATATCAAGGTAAAGAAAAATGAGTTCAGTGTAACGGTGATGTTACAGGAAAGGAGACAGGTATGAGTATCAGTAATGTAAGCGGCGTGGGGGTTAATCCGTATGCCTACGCAAACAGCAGCCAAAAGGCGGCAGGAACCGGGAATTTTGCGGAGGAGATGCAGAAAGCCGCGGAAGGAAAGAATGCGTCGGAAAAATCCGGCTCATCAGCATGGGCGGGGGATATGGTAGTATCCAATCCTCCGAGTTATTTTGGATTTACATATGACAGCAGCATTTCCAATAAACCCAAAGAGGAAATGACAACAGATGAATACAAACAGTGGTTTATGAATGAGATGTCAAAAATGCCTGTAAGTTCATGGTTCAGATCATCATTTTCGTCTGGCTCTCTGGTGATTAAAGAAGAGGCTTTTGAACGGATGAAGAATGACCCAGAATATGAAAAATATGTTTTGAACAGAATCCGCTCAATGTATTCGGTGAGCAGTCTGCCTGTCGGCTCCAATAATGTCTGCTACGAAGTGATCGGGGCATCCCCGGAAGAATGCTATGGTTATGCGGGACCGGTAGGAGGTAGCGGCTCAAATTTTGCCAGCAATGAAAAGTCATGGTGGGAAAAACGCCATGAAAGGATGGAAGAACTGATGGAGGAGCAGGAGAAGGAGGCAGTCAAAAAAGCACAGGTACGGAGAGCGGTGGCACAGGAAAATTACCTAAAAAGCCAGATGGCAAGCAGGCAGAGACAGCAGGCTTTCCTTGCAGAGGGCGTACAGAACGGTGATGATGCGGCGGTCTTCCAGTCAGCAGGCGTAAGCGCATTGGCGGCAACTGCTTATGAAGAAAATATAAGCATATTCAGCAAAAGTGTTGTTGGAAGCCAGAAGATGTAAAATGTACGGGCATTTTGAAGTAAAGCAGGATATGCCCGGACTTACCGTAAGGGGGCATGGGCGGCTCCGAATGACAGAGGGGCCGCCGTTGAAATATTTTTATCAAGGGAGGGGCCGCCGTTGAAATATTTTTATCAAGGAGGATGATATTTATGGCAATTTCAGGAGTAACGGATTACACGAACACTTATGCGGCAGACAGGGCGAACGGGAGCAGCACCCTTAATGGGGATTCGCAGGCTTACCTGAATAGTCTGAAAGAGAAATACCCGGATGTGAACATAACGGTGGCGGATTTCAAGAATGGGAAACAGGAAGATGCCTATATGCTTGGGAGCAGGGGCTATAACAACATAGCGGTTTCTTCCAGCATTGTAGAGAAGATGGCATCAGACCCGGCAGTGGCGGCAAAGTATGAGAAAGTCTTTGCAGAAATGTCCGGCAATTCGGAGCGTATAGAGAAGTTCGCAAGGGAGAACAATGACGAGATACTCAGTGCAGGTGCCCTTATTGACAAGAATGGGAAAGTATCTTACTGGATGGTCGGCAGGAGCAGGGACACAATGGAGAACCCCGGCACGGTCTATAAAGAAAAGGTACAGAAGCAGATTGCGGAAAAACGTGCGAAGAAAAAAGAGGAGGAAGCCTTAAAGGAGAAGAAACTGGCAAAGGCGGAATCCGTGGAAAAACTGATGGAGCAGATAAAGGCGGGAACAAGCCAGCCTGCAAAAATGCAGGAAGAAGGCAAAGGCGTACAGTTGGATCTGACCATATAACGAGGGAGGTATTTATGATGCGTATAGGAAATAACAGTCAGGGAATCTGGCAGCTCTTTTCAAGGATGAACGGTGGCAAAGCAAATACGACTATGCTTTCCGGCAGTGGGGCATCGAAAGGCAACTATTGTGGCAATACCATTGATGACTTGCGTTCCGGGCACTTCAAAAATTCTTATGGCGTAGAGGGCATGGGAATTACAGGAAGAACAGATTGGAAACGAATTGTCAACGTATCAGAAGAAATGAAGCAGCACGTTTATGAAGATGTTAAAAAGGGGTTTTATAAGTATGGTGGAATGTCTGGTGATAATACTGCTGAGACGGATGCATATTATGATAAGATTCATTCCTATGTGAAGTCATTAGATTTAAGTACCCGCCGTGCTGCACCGTGGACGTTGAGCCAGCTCCATTTAGAAATTTCTGGAAGGGTAACACAGGCTGTAAAGGAAAAAGACCCAACATGGACAGCCGGAAAGCCAATTTCCCATGAGATACTGGATGAGATTTTTGCAGGTGATGCTATCTATCAGGACAGTGTAAATGCCTTGTACTCTAAAGGCAGCAAAGGGCTGGATATACAGATATAATCCTTACACCGTATTCCGCAGAGGTACATAAACCCTTGCCTCTGCGGACTGCAAGGGTGCAGGGGCGGCTCTGAACGGGAGAGCAGGGAGAGGAGGTGAAGGTCAGTATGGAATTTGACAGGGGAAGTTAGGATATAGGAAACAATGGACTGCTCGGACTTACATCAAGAGAGCAGAGATGGCTCTGAATGACAGATGAGCCGCAATACTAAAAACAATGGAGGAGATTTAGAGATGAATGTTAATGGAATAGGAACAGCAGGGTATCCGGCATGGCAGGGAGCAAGAAAAGCAGAAAGCAGTACGAAGGGCGGCTTCGGGGCGAATGTAAAAGCAACAGGAAATGTGGTACATATTGACCCGGACGCATTATTTTCTATCCATCATGTAAAGACAGGGGAGAGCGCAAATGTATACAGAGCGGATGATTATTCAGAGGATAATCCGGTTTATCTTGTGAAGGGCACTGACAAAAACGGAAAAGAGTATGAGCAGACGGTGGATGTAAGCAAGGTGAACCCGAATAGCTGTTCTTATACGGAGATGCTTGCGTTAAACGCACATACCGGGAATAAATCAGACAGCAATTTCATGACCATGTCGATATTGAAGGATAAGATGAGTGGTACCTCCTACCATGAAAAAGCAGACTATATGGCAATGGCGCACGAGCTTATGAACGATATGAAAACACTTGGGAATTGGGACGGGTATCTGCGGTATGGCAAATGGATCAATGACATCCTGACTTTCTGTAAAAGCAAATCATGATTGAAAACAGCCTGCCCCACGGACGGCATATCCTCAATAAGCCACAGCCGGACAAAGACAGGGCAGGCTCCCCCGGTTTCCGTCAGATTGGGAAATCGGGGAGTAGATGCACAAACGATAAAAAGGAACCAGGCAGAGCGTAACTATTGCCTGTCTGGTGCCCTTGTGTATGTCAGTGCGGGGATGAGGTGCATTATGGGAGTTTGCTCATTCTTTATTATTGGAAGTTGAATGTAACTGTCTTTCAAGAATAGCCTGTTCTTCTCCCCATTTTTTCAGTTCATGTAAAGCGGGAACCAATTTTTGGCCAGATTTTGTTAAGCAATACTCTACATGGGGAGGTATCTCTGAATATTGGATGCGGCTGACTAAACCATGAGCTTCCAATTCCTGTAGAGAACGAGTTAGCATTATATTGGTAATGCCATGAACCTGCCGTTTGAGTTCATTGTATCGTATATTTCCATAAGATAGTTTCCACAAAATTGGCAGTTTCCAGCGGCCACTAAGAAGGTTAAGGGCGTTTACGACTTCACATGAACCATTGTATAAGTTATTGTCAGACATTTTATCCTCACTATTTTAAGGCACAAAAATGTGCGTACTTGTATTTTTGTATCTTACAGTTACACTTAGATTATAGCAAAAAATTTTAAAATGTAAATAGAAAGGGATTTTTATGAAGGCAATAGCAATTAACGGAAGCCCAAGAAAAAACTGGAACACAGCTACTTTACTAAAGAAAGCCCTTGATGGGGCGGCATCAGCAGGTGCAGAGATAGGATTGGTTCATCTTTATGATTTAGAGTTCAAAGGCTGTTGCAGTTGTTTTAGCTGTAAGAGGAAAGCAGGTAAAGTGGCTGAGTGCTGTGTAATGAAGGATGATATGACAGAAGTGTTGAGGCGGATAATGTCAAGTGATGTTTTGCTGCTTGGATCACCAATATATTTGGGTAATATTACCGGAGAAATGAAATCATTTATAGAGCGACTAATATTTGCTAATCTTTCCTATGATTCTGCGGAACGCACAAATTTTACAGGTGTGATACAGACTGGCTTTGTTTATACAATGGGATTGCCACATGAAATGTTGGAATCATTTGGGTATCAATATATATTTGAGAACAATAAGAGTTATTTACAGCTTTTAAATGGCCAATCGGAATATGTAGTTTCGGCAGACTGCTATCAGTTTGATGATTATTCGGAATATGCGGCATCTAACTTTAGTGAGAAACATAAAGCAAGGATAAGAAGGGAACGATTTCCGATAGATTGTCAAAGCGCATTTGATATGGGAAAAAGATTAGCTTTATATGTGGAAAATTAAGAGTGAACTGTTCTATAGTTTTCCATAAAAAGAAATGCGAATAATATGCGTATGCTTTTTTGATATGGTCTTAAAGCAACATATCTCCAATAAGCCACAGTGGGCGGACAGGGCAGGCTTCCCCGGTTTTCCGGCAGATTGGGGAATCGGGGAGCAGCGATGTGTTAGCATCAATGCAGCTAACATACGAGGGGGGAGGAATGATAGGGTGACAGTTTTAGATGTGTTTTCATGGCTGCCCGCAAAGGAGATAAGCATAGAGGAATTGGAACAGATATTTATAGGGCATCTCAATGGAACATATAAGGGGGAATACAAGGTACTGCTGGAAGTGCCGGATAATGCAGATAAGAACATCCTTAACAGTAGGGCAGCGATGATAGGAGAAGGGAAGGATGTTGCCTGCATTTTGAAAGGCGGAAATGTTATAGCTGTTGTAGGGTATAAGGAATAAGCAGGTTTCCCCAGTTTCAGGAGCAACGAGAGGAGGTGTTGACAGGGGGAGTTAGGATATAGGAAACAATGGACTGCTCGGACTTATATCAAGAGAGCAGAGATAGCTCTGAATGACAGATGAGCCGCAATACTAAAAACAATGGAGGATTAAAGGAAATGAATGTTAATGGAATAGGAGCAGCAGGATATCCGGCATGGCAGGGAGCAAGAAAAGCAGAAAGAAGTGTTGAATCCGGCGCTGTGGGATTTATGGAAACAGTGGCGGAAAGGATAGAACAGGATAAAACAACAGACTATGATGAAAAAGCCTTTGAGATGGTCGGCCCCAATGCTCCGCAGGATGTAAAGGATGCATGGATGGAGGCAGCGAAAGAAGTAAATGCGAATGGCATGGGAATCCGGGGCAACGGGATGATGAGCCACATATCGCAGATGATGGTGCAGCGGCTTAATAAACAGCTTAAGGGTGAAACGGAGAATTTTGACATTCTTGGAAATACAGTGGAATCTGCAATTCAGGCAACGAAAAAGGCGCTGTATAATTTAGACCATCCTCTGGCTCCTGCGTATAGAACCATAGAGGCAGAGCAGGCCCGTATCAAAGAAAGGGAGTTTTATGCTGCATTTTTGGAGAAATTGGAGAAGCTATAAGACGCATTATCCCCAATAGCCCACAGAGGAGAAATAAAATGGTTGATGTATATGTGACGGCTGCTTTCAGCAAAGACAATAAGGGTGGGAATAAGGCGGGAGTGGTTTTGGTCAGATCAGAGTTGACTTCTGTTCAAAAAGCAGCAATAGCAAAAGAAATGGGATATTCTGAAACTGCTTTTGTGTTGGATTCCGACAAGGCAGATTATAAGCTGCAATATTTTACACCAACAGAAGAAGTCCCACTGTGCGGCCATGCCACAATAGCAGCATTTTCTACCCTTAAACTGCTGGGTATGTTAGATAAACCAGATTGTACCATAGAGACAGAAGCTAGGATTCTCAATATTCACATAAAAGAGGATAGCCTGATACTGATGGAGCAGAATTGTCCAGAATATCTTAAAGTCTTGGATTCAGATATTTTTACGGGCTGCATACAAAAGGGTTATATAGATCACAGGTTTCCGATACAGATAGTTTCTACGGGGCTGAATGACATTATGCTTCCTGTTGATTCGGCAGAGCATTTAGAACGGTTATCTCCTGATTTTGAAAGGATAGCAAATATGACCAAAGAGAAGGGGGCAGTCGGAGTTCATGCCTTTACCCTGATCAAAGAATCAGATGTAACAGCTATATGCAGGAATTTTGCCCCATTGTATGGGATTGATGAAGAGTCGGCAACTGGCACAGCAAGCTGCGCTTTGGCATGTTATCTTTTCAAATACTATAAGCAACAGCCACAATATATTTTTGAGCAGGGGCATAATATGGGAGAAATCTCACGAATAGTTGTAAATCTTTCATATCATGGGGGTGTAATTGATTCGGTTTTTGTTGGTGGGTATGGGTATTTGCTTGGGAAGAAGTCTTTGCCAGTGTAAAGGATTTTAGTGGAAATATATCCCCGATAAGCCACAGAAGGACAGGGCAGGCATCCCCGGTTTCCGGCAGATTGGGGAGCAGGAGAAGCTCAATGAATGCAGAGGGAGACAATCAAAATTGAAAGGTAAGATAGTATGAATCAAAGAGATAATGTAACAGAGCAACTGAAAGAACTTCTTGATATGTATGAGTTCAGTATGGATACACTTTCTAAATATTTGCAGTTGCCCGTGGAGCAGATAAGAAAACTGTCTGAGGGGGATGTTGGCTTTTTACCAGAAGATGCTACATACCGTTTCAATATCTTTAATAAGATTTCGTTCCTTTATCTTAGTGCTGTGGAGGATAAGGACTTAAAGTTATGTGCATTCTTGAAAGTGCTTCTTTCCTATCATGGTCTGTCTAAACGGGCAATGGCGAAAATGGCAGGGGTAGAGGTAAAGGATATTGAGAGGATGCTATCAAATCCACCCAAGAAAGTGTCAGAAAATACAAAATACAAAGTTGCGGTTACAGTTATGTCATTACGATTTTTCTTGAAAGACTGCGAACAAGAAAATATAAACTGTTAGTTGGTCTTTCGGACGGCATATCCACAATAAGCCACAGAGGGTGGACAGGGCAGGCTTCCCCAGCGTTCCAGCAGATTGGGGAATTGGGGAGCAGTGAGAGGAGGTGTTACAAGGGGAAGTTAGGATATAGGAAACAATGGGCTGCTCGGACTTACATCAAGAGAGCAGAGATGGCTCTGAATGACAGATGAGCTGCAATACTAAAAACAATGGAGGATTAAAGGAAAATGAATGTAAACGGAATAGGAACAGCAGGATACCCGGTGACAGGGTATGAAACGAGAAGGGCACAGAGGAACACGACGGGAAGCAGTTTTGCGGGGCAGATGGGCAATGTCAGAAATACGCAGAGCAATGGTATCACGCTGTACATATCAAACCCGGAGGATGGCGAGGCAATTGGTTCAATGGGAGACCATGACAGTTCTGTCACCGTGTATAAGACAAAGGATTTTGACCCGGCAAACCCGGTGTATAAAGTGAAGGCATATGATGCGGCAGGAAACGTGATGGAAAGGATGGTTGACATTTCAAAGGTTGACCCCAACAACTGTGATGAGATTGATATGTTCGCATATTCCAGCCATCTGACTGCCAGCGGCAAATGCCCGACCGCACAGAAAGCATTTATGGGAGCGAAGGCCAACCATGACAGCGAAAAGGGCGGCGGCAGTTTGTTTGATAAGGGAAACTGGATGGATATTGTTAAGGGGATCATGCAGATGCAGTTTCGTGCGGGCAACTTAAATGGCTATCTGGATTATAAGCAGTTCTGGGATTTTCTGGATAAGTAGGATTACCAACAAAGTAAATACGTTAAAGGGAATCAACAGGCATATTACTAAAAGAAAAGACGAAGGGATTTTGTGGGTAGAGAATATATAGAGGGTAGTTTAGAAATAAAGGCGTCTATTGGAAGATACCAATAGATGCCTTTGCACTTTTAAGACGGTGCATAAATGATGATTTTTAGATTTGGATGGCTGTTGCGGATGCGGCAGAGAGTGTTATTTCCGCAACAGGCCAAGCAGGTAGCGGATCATAGGTATCAGGTCAGCAGCTTCCTGTTCCGTGCAGTCTTTTTGCAGGGCCAGGAGTTTCTGAAGGTTTGGGGTTTCTTCTTTGTATGCCGGATCAAAGATTTTGGCGGCTGGTATTTTCAGGTATGTAACCAGGGGGTACAGCTTTTCAAATTTGGGGTTTCCCCGTCCGGCTTCGATATTAAGTATGGTGCGTGAGTCAATATTCAGGATTTCGGCAAGTTTTTCCTGCGAGAGTCCCAGTCCAGTCCGGGCATCACGCACTGCGGCAGCAAGATTTTGTTTTGCTTCATTCATTGTGATTCACCTCGATAGTAGTTTACAATACACTTCGGCGGGCGTGAATTACAGCAGAATACAGTTAGAAAGTGAATCAGAGTACATGAAAGAGCGATATAAGAAAATACATAACATTAAATATGAAGAAGGTCTAAAAACAGGGACTGCCACACACATAAGGGTGTATCGCAATGGAGGACAAAACCTCGTTGGGATACACCCTTTTTTGATGTCGAATTTAGAGGGTATTTTGGTTTTTTTCCACTTTTTTGTCAACAGCCGCCTGCTCCGGGGAACGGTCAAGATATTGGTTGAGGTTATCCAGTTTCCGGTTAAGGTCAGCGCTTTCCTTTTCGGCAGTTTTATAAGTTTTCTGTAAAGCCTGCTTTTTGGAATAGAGCGCATTGTAGTCGCTGCGGAGTTTTTCGACATCAAGGTTTTTTGTGTCAATGCCAAAGCGTTTCAGCATATTTTCAGCGCCGTCATGGAGCAGAAGCTCCGTTTCGTGCTGGCGCAGGTATCTGTCCTTATCCTTTGACTTCTGGTAGCGGATATGGTAGATGCGGTTGGCTTTGTACTGCTCGGCATATTTCAAAACCTGCCCTAAATCCTTTAGCTGATGCTCGGTTTCCACAAGGCTCTCACGGGCTGTTTTTGCCAGTGTGGACTTGGCGGCGATCTGCTTTTCAAGCTCGGAAATAGAGCCTGCCTGACTGTAACTTGCGGCGGCAATTTTAAGGTTTTGAATGTCAGCCCAATGTTTCAGGCCGGGGCTTTCAGCAAACTTATCCTCGGTGGTGTCAATAAGATTTTTCCTTGAATAATCTTTGACAACGGACTTCTTCCGGGCAGGGAACGGAATACGCTTTTTTTCCTTAGCAAGCGCCTTTTCCTCAATGCGCTCCCTGATGCGTTCTTTGGTGTACTCCGTTCCTAAAGACTTTGCGCTCCCACGGACAAAACGCTCCCTGTCCAGAGGACGGAATGAGATAAATTTATGTGCTTTCTCCCCAAAGTCCGCACCTTTGATTTCATAACCTTTTGCCCGGATCAGCTCAATGCAGTCATCGTAGGTGGCGGCGTTTTTAATGGCTTCGTCAATGTCGGACTTTAACTGTTCTTTCCATGCGGAACCGTTTTTTCCGGCCTGCCATTCCCTGTAAGTTTTCCCCCGTTTTTCACCCGGAGTAATGATGGAAAGTTTATGCTCCCGGCAGAGGTCATCGCTTAGGCTGCGGATGTTGTAATAGCTCTTTTTGCAGTCATGATATTTCGCATGATTGATGTTATCGGCGGCGCAGAAAATGATGTGGTTGTGGACATGCCCTTTATCAATGTGGGTGGTGACAACATAAGAGTATTTCCCCTCCAAAAGTTTGTCGGCAAGCTCCACGCCTATCTGGTGGGCTTCCTTATAAGAAACCTCACCGGGAAGAAAAGACTGTATCAGGTGATAGGCTTTATTTGGATCGGACTGCCTGGTCTTTGACAGCGCAAATTTGAAATCGTAGGCGGCAGTTTCCGGGCTGCACCCATAAGACGAAATCAGTATACCCTCATCAGTTTTGCTTGGATTACAAATGTAGTCTACTGCTTTATTGACGGTTGCCGTGACAGCATGGATTTTTGTGTATGCCATACCTTTTGCATCAGCTCCTTTACTTCATTTACATCGGCTTTGTATACGTTGCCTGTGGCATTCATGCGCTTTGCGATCTGGTTTAAGTTGTTCCCGATTTTTGCAAGCGCAGCATTGTATTCCCGAAGCTCTGAGTAGTCAATGTCATAGACATAACCGTACAAAATCAGATGCCGCAGGAAAGAGGACTTGTCTTTCATATTGGAGGCTTTGCATTTCTGCTCCAGTATGTAAAGTTCATCATCGCTCAGACGCAGGGTTAGGCGGTTTTGGCGTTCTCGGTTCTCCATTGTTTGGGAAGCTCCTTTCTTAAAAAATGGTTTGTTTTTGTAATATGCCGTATCCGGCGGGAGGGTTTTTCAAGCGTAAAAATTCAGGAATTCCGCAGAGGTAATTTCTGAATTTTGGAGCGCAAAGGGGGTCAGGGGGATATGCCCTCTGCAAGCCAATTTTCTCAAGTTTCCGCTTGAAGGAAACTTGGGGAAATTGAAGCCTACGGACGTCCGTAGGCAGTGCTTGCTATTCGTGGCAAATTACCCGTAGGGAATTTGCGTGTTGTGCGAGCTTAGGCGAGCGTCTTACAACACATATGGGCGTTTCCGCCCCTGCTTTTGAAAGGCCCTGCGGATATTTGGCTTTTGGGATTGTCCTGGCAAATAAAAAACTGCCACAACCAAAACAGGGCAGAGTTGCCCTGATCCGGCTCATAGCAGTTTGAGTGTCTGTTGATGAAGTTGTGATTCTATCCACTAAAGATTTTAACAAGCGGCAGGAGGAAAGTCAACAAAAGATAGCAGGAGAAAAACAAAAGACGGAGGTATAAAGGCTGTCAAAAGAGTGGGGCAGGAGAGAACCGGAAAACTTTTTAAATTATTTTTTTGAATAGGAACGGATTGTTCGGGTTCGTTTTTTACAATGTGATTGGAGAATTAGCAGAAGGGAGGTGAAGCATGAATACAGCAGACCGCAGGACGGAAATCATTAACATTCTGATTATCCGGCGGCGTACAACGGCAAGGGAACTGGCGGACGAATTTGGCGTCACTACCCGCACGATACAAAAAGATATTCAGGCTTTATCTCCCGGATACCCGATTTATACAAAGCAGGGAGGGGATGGTGGGATTTTTATAGGGGATGATTACAAGCCATATGTGAATACCCTTTCTGCTGACGAGCTAAAAACTCTGCGTGAAATATATGGACAGGCAGAGGGAGCGCAAAAGAAAATCCTGTTGCAGATCATACATAAATACGGCCCCGATAAACTGGAATTATAAACTTGCCATTCCGCTAAAGCACATAATCTTTACAGAACTGTTCATAGCAGACAGAGAGTGCTTATGTGTTTTTTGGGCTGGCAAGTCCAGAAGAGATTTTATCCAAAACAGGCAGAGGGTTTTCTGCCCGCCAACGCAGGTTGGCGTGTGTACCTTGATAATTGAATATGTAAATACATACGGGACGTGTGGGATGTGCGGAGCCGCTATGCGGACACGCCAAGAACTGCCTGCTTCCATTTTGTGTGGGAGTGTGTACGAGGGAATGCTGAAATCTGGTATTGAAGTTAAGGCAGTGAGCGATGAATGTCTGGCAAAAAGTGTAGCAGTTGCACGAGGCAATGAGGCATATCTTTGATAATGATACTTCCGGGTTTCCCGGTCAGTTTAGAATGACGGTGCGATACCGATGTGGACAGTGTAATGAGCTGTCACTCGTATGTGTTTTTTTGAAAAGGATTGGAGAAAAGTTTTGTCTGCTGATGAGAGCTAGGAAAGCGGTTCGTGGTTGTCATGGGCAGATAAAGTCTTGTTGTGATGTTTGGAGGTGATTTTTTTGGGAAAAAGAGAGGATATAAACCTTATCATGGGGCATGATGAAGAAATTATCATGGCTCTTGCAATGATACGGCATATGTATCATAAAGGAGAGATTTCCGAGATTGTGTATAAGAATATTCGAAAAGATTATTTGCCAAAGATAAAAAGTGTTGCGCTCAGAGAGAAATTGTGATATTATGAATGTGCGGTAACAAAGTAGGAAGTTTAAGAGGATAGAAATATATGGAAAGAACTGTGGCGATTTATGCAAGAGTTTCAACAGAACATGAAGCACAGCTCTCAGCCTTGGAAAATCAAGTCCAGTATTATGACGATCTTCTTGCAAAGCACCCGGACTGGACACTATATGAAAGATATATAGATGAGGGAATAACGGGTACTTCTGTAAAAAAGCGACAGAGTTTTTTGCGGATGATGGAAGATGCGGAAGATAGGAAATTTGACCTGATAATAACAAGAGAGGTTTCGAGGTTTGCGAGGAATACAGTTGATACTTTGCAGCAAACAAGAATATTAAAAAAATATGGTGTGGAGGTGTATTTTACAGAGGATAATATCTGGACAATGAATGACGAGGACGGGGAGCTGCGTTTGACGATCATGGCAACTCTGGCGCAGAATGAAAGCAAAAAGACTTCAATCAGGGTAAAGGCCGGACAGAAAGTTTCTTTTCAAAATGCTGTGCCATACGGAACCGGAAACATACTCGGCTATGACAGGGTTGGAAAAGAATTTGTCATCAATGAGGAACAGGCAAAAACGGTACGCATGATTTTCGATATGTATCTTGACGGAATGGGATTAAGGCAGATACAATTTGCTTTGGAAGGTGCAGGGAGGCTAACCGCTACCGGATTGAAAAATTGGAGTTGTTCTACTATCAGCAGGGTACTTAACAATGCTTTCTATTGTGGAACGATTGTATATAGGAAAGAATATGTACCTGATTATCTGGAACAAAAGAAAATCAAAAATCACGGAGAGATAGAAAATATAGTGGCAGAAGGTACGCACATTCCCATTGTTACTAAGGAAGAATATGCCAGAGTGAAAAAGAAGATGGATGCGAAAACACAATCTGTCGATAATCGTGGCAAGAGGGGGAAACACGCATCAGGAGATGTGTGGACAAAAAAATTGAAGTGTAGCTGTTCGGGTGGCAGCTTTAACCGGAGAGTGTGGCATAGGGTAGCGTCAGGAGAACCACAATACGCATATCAGTGTTACAAGCAGATTACCACAGGTACTATTGCTACAAGAACAAAGAAAGGTCTTAGCCTGGAGGGGATTTGTGAGGCTCCAATGGTTCCAAGATGGAAATTAGAGGTTATGGCAAAAGTGGTTTTTCAAAATTTCTGGAAAGACCGGACGGCGGTAAGGCTGATTGCCGAGGAAATGCTTGAAAGACATATCCAAGATGACCGATACATAAATTTTGAAAAAGAAATCAAAGAGTTGAAAACCAAGATTGCCAAAACTGATAAAAAGTACGAAAATCTTGTTGATCTCCGGGTAAATGGCGAAATTGACAAAGCCATGTTTGACCTAAAGAAAAAGGAATTGTTGGAAGAAAAGGAAAGACTTGAAAGGCAGTTAGAAGGTTATCAAGTAGACGAGGATATGTCGGATGAGGACTATAATCGCAGACTGGAGGTATTAAAATGCGGGCTGGAAAATAATTTTGATTTTTCGGTGTATGACATTCCAGAGGAAATAATAGATGATTTTGTAGATGAGATAATTGTTTACAAAGACTGCTTCTTATGGAAATTGAGTATGTTTGGCGATGAAACACGGATGAAACTTTGTGTAAACAAGGACAAGTCCGTAGAAATTGAAAAAACCCCTAACGTTGATACATGCGGCACAGGCAGCGATTGCCAATGGAGGGAAATAATTGAAGATTCACTTCACTTGATGACAATTACTGTAACGGTGGACGATGAGAGGGATTTCCTTAGACAAAGTCCGAAGTACAGAAAATGTAATAAATATCAAGATTTAGTAGTTGAACTTTATATTTAGTGTCTGCTGATTAATACTAAAACTCTTGATTTTACTGACTTTTACCTTGAAATTTGGTATAATACTTGCAAGG
>RAYF01000064.1 GCA_003611745.1 bacterium D16-36
AGGGTTTACCCCTCCGTGGTGGAGGGTAGCCGCCTTGGCCCTATGGTTTTCCCATGCCGATAATATACCATATTTTTTCGGCCCGGGCAAGGGCAAAGCCGGGTTAACCCAATTGGGTGGGTTAATCCGGCACAATTTTTTTGTGGAAAATAAATGCTTTTTATACGTATATAAACATGTAGAAGAAAGATTACTGGTAACAAACTGGTAACAAAAAAGTGGCTGAGAGCCTATAAAATATAAGGATTTTTTGTATCCGTCTTAAGTATCAGTTAAATAATATGCTGGAGAGGCTTAGGAAAACATATGAGGCGCAGGAGGGGGAGGTTGGCGCAGGCTTTTTTATGGTATCTAAATCCGATATCATCGCTTCGGCTGAATCAGAGCTTCTTACGGTACGGATTCTGATGTATACAGTCAGTTCGCTACTTGCCTGCATGGGTGTGTTTCAGTATTTTAATGTAACAGTTTCTTCGCTGGAAGCGAGGAAGAAGGAGTTTATGGTTTTGGAAAGCCTTGGCATGACTAGAAAACAGCTTCTGCGGATGCTGGTTCTGGAAGGGCTTTATTACAGCACTTTAACAGCAGCCTTTCTGGTAACGGCCGGAAGCGGTGTGCTGTGGCTAGTTTATTGTCTGGGGAAGCAGAGGGTTCCATATATGCAGTTTTACTATCCGGCCGCCGGCCTGCTTATTATGCTGGTTTTGGTTTATGCGGGATGTATCTGCCTGCCGCTGTGGATGTTGCGCAGAAAGCCGGCTGTGTAAGTTATCGTCCACTCTGTGCCAAAAACCTATTAAAATAGAAGGTAAGAAAATAATGAAAAAAGTTATTGCTTTTTTGTGCTTTTTATATTATAATCAATTGTAGTTGTGATGAACAAGGGGGTTCAGTAATTTTTTTGCTGAACCCTTTTTCTTGATTTTTAGGAAAGTTCTCATTGTGAGCGTGCGTAGCACGAAACAATCGACAGAGAGATGATGGTGCCACTGGAAGTGGCATGTCAGTTGAATAGGCAGGTTTGCCTGCTTTACTATTATGGGCCGCGGGAGGCGGCATGGAGGGTTAGCATGCAAAAAGAAGAGATTCAGAATAATGTGGTTGCAGAGGCAGGAAAGGCCGTGGATCATTATAAGAGGGGCCTGTACGACCCGCGTTTTGAACACGATAACTGCGGTATTGGCGCTATCGTAAATATTAAGGGAAACAAGACACACGATACGGTGTCTGGTGCTTTGGATATTGTGGAAAAGCTGGAACACCGTGCGGGGAAAGACGCAGAGGGGAAGACAGGCGACGGCGTCGGCATTCTGCTCCAGATTTCGCATAAATTTTTCAAGAAAGCGGTAAAGCCGCTTGGTATTGAACTTGGCGAGGAGAGGGATTATGGAATCGGTATGTTCTTCTTCCCGCAGGATGAATTGAAAAAGAACCAGGCGAAAAAAATGTTCGAGGTAATCATCCAGAAGGAGGGGCTTGAATTCCTTGGATGGAGGGAAGTCCCAATTGTACCGGATATTCTTGGGCATAAGGCGGTGGAATGTATGCCGTGTATTATGCAGGCGTTTGTTAAACGTCCGGAAGAGGTAAACAGGGGGCTTGATTTTGACCGCAAACTGTATGTAGCAAGGCGTGTATTTGAGCAGAGTAATGATAATACATACGTGGTCTCTTTTTCGAGCAGGACGATTGTGTATAAAGGCATGTTTTTGGTGGGGCAGCTCCGCCAGTTTTTCACGGACCTGAAGGATGAAGACTATGTTTCGGCAATTGCGGTTGTGCATTCGCGTTTCAGCACAAATACGAACCCGAGCTGGATGAGGGCGCATCCAAACCGTTTTATCGTCCATAATGGGGAGATTAATACGATTGTCGGAAATGCTGATAAAATGCTTGGGCGCGAGGAGACGATGGAATCACCGCTTCTTTCCGGTGAGCTCCACAAAATCCTTCCGGTAGTCAATCCGGGCGGTTCTGATTCTGCGCGCCTTGACAATACGCTGGAATTTCTGGTTATGAGCGGCATGGAGCTTCCGCTTGCGGTAATGATTACCATTCCTGAGCCATGGGAAAATGACATGGGCATCAGCCAGAAGAAACGTGATTTTTACCAGTATTATGCAACTATGATGGAGCCGTGGGACGGCCCGGCGTCCATCCTCTTTTCAGACGGGGATATTATGGGGGCAGTCCTTGACCGGAATGGCCTGCGCCCGTCACGTTACTATATTACGACAGACGGGCAGTTAATTCTTTCTTCTGAGGTGGGTGTCTTTGAAATCCCGCCGGAAAAGATTGTGAAAAAGGACCGTCTGAGGCCGGGGCGTATGCTTTTAGTGGATACGGTAAAAGGCGGGCTGATTGACGATGAGGTGCTGAAGGAAGAGTACGCATCCCGCCAGCCTTATGGCGAATGGCTGAATAAAAACCTGATTACATTAAAGGAACTGCGCATTCCTAACCAGAAGGTGGAAGAATTCTCAGATGAGCAGAGGGCACAGCTCCAGAAAGCATTCGGCTATACGTTTGAGGAATATAAGACATCCATCCTGCCGATGGCGCAGAACGGAAGTGAGCCGATTGCATCTATGGGGACGGATTCACCGCTGCCGATGCTGTCCGATAAGCCGCAGCCGCTATTTAATTATTTTAAGCAGCTGTTTGCGCAGGTTACAAATCCGCCGATTGACGCAATCAGGGAGGAAATCGTTACATCGACCAGTGTATACATTGGGCAGGACGGCAACCTTCTGATGGAGGATGCCCAGAACTGTAAGGTTTTAAAGATTAATAATCCGATACTGACTGATACAGATTTATTGAAAATAAAATATATAGATAAAGAGGGCTTCCGGAGTGAAGTGATTCCGATCACTTATTATAAAAATACCTCTTTGAAAAAGGCTTTAGACCATCTCTGCCTAGAGGCGGACAGGGCTTACAAAGAGGGAGCCAATATATTGATACTGAGTGACAGGGGTGTTGATGAAAACCATGTAGCCATCCCTTCCCTTCTGGCGGTTGCTACCATGCAGCAGCATCTGGTAACGACAAAGAAGAGGGAGAGCGTAGCGATGGTTATTGAGACTGCAGAGCCTAGGGAGGTCCATCACTTCGCGGCGCTGCTTGGGTACGGTGCAGGGGCTATTAACCCATACCTTGCCCACAGCACCATCAAGGAGCTGATTGATGGCAGGATGTTAGATAAGGATTATTATGCAGCGGTGGATGATTATGACGCAGCGGTCCTCCATGGGATTGTTAAGATTGCTTCGAAAATGGGGATTTCAACGATTCAGTCCTATCAGGGTTCTAAGATTTTCGAGGCGGTTGGCATTTCAGAGGATGTGGTGGAAAAGTATTTCACTGACACGGTATGCTGTGTGGGAAGCATTACGCTGGAAGATATTCAGGAGCAGGTGGACAGACAGCACTCCACCGCATTTGACCCGCTGGGTCTGAGCGTGGACCTGACGCTTGAGAGCCGCGGGCAGCATAAGTCGCGCGGCGGGAAAGAAGAGCACTTGTACAATCCGGAGACAATCCACCTGCTGCAGCAGGCGGCATGGACCGGCAATTATGAGCTGTTTAAAATGTATTCTAAGACCGTGGATGAAAAGGAGAGCAAGGTGACGCTGCGCAGCCTTCTGGATTTTAATTATCCGAAGAAGGGGATTGCAATTGATGAAGTGGAAAGCGTGGATGAGATTGTCAAGCGCTTTAAGACTGGCGCGATGTCCTATGGCTCTATTTCGCAGGAGGCGCATGAGACACTGGCCATCGCTATGAACCACCTGCATGGGAAATCAAACAGCGGCGAGGGCGGGGAGAGCCTTGAGAGGCTGGCAACCGCAGGGCAGGCGGAGGATAGATGTTCCGCAATTAAGCAGGTGGCGTCCGGGCGTTTTGGCGTTACCTCGCGCTATTTAGTGAGTGCAAAGGAAATCCAGATTAAGATGGCACAGGGGGCAAAGCCGGGTGAGGGCGGCCACCTGCCGGGGGGGAAGGTGTACCCTTGGGTTGCTAAGACAAGGCATTCCACGCCGGGTGTCAGCCTGATTTCACCGCCTCCGCACCATGATATTTATTCTATTGAGGATCTGGCACAGTTAATATATGATTTAAAGAACAGCAATAAAGACGCGAGGATTTCTGTAAAACTGGTTTCCGAGGCGGGCGTAGGTACTGTTGCGGCAGGTGTTGCAAAGGCAGGGGCAGCCGTTATCCTGATATCAGGGCATGACGGGGGCACCGGGGCGGCGCCGAGGAGTTCGATTTACAATGCAGGGCTTCCATGGGAATTGGGGCTGGCTGAAACACATCAGACACTGATTATGAACGGGCTGCGCTCCCACGTGCGCATTGAGACGGATGGCAAGCTGATGACAGGCCGGGATGTGCTGGTAGCGGCGTTGCTTGGCGCGGAGGAATACGGATTTGCGACGGCGCCTTTGATTACGATGGGCTGTGTTATGATGCGTGTGTGCAATCTTGATACCTGCCCGGTAGGCGTAGCAACGCAGAATCCGGAGCTTCGCAAGCGTTTTAAAGGAAAACCGGAATATGTGGAAAACTTTATGCGGTTTATTGCACAGGAACTCCGGGAGTATATGGCGGAGCTTGGCATCCGCAGGGTTGATGATCTGATCGGGCGCACCGACTTGATCAAAGTAAAGGATGGCATACGGCAGATTGATTTAAGTGCCGTACTTGATGACTCCTTCGCAGGGGAGAAGAAGGAGAATAAGTTTAATCCAAAGAACAAGTATGATTTTCAGCTGGAAAAGACAATGGATGAAAAGGTGTTCCTGCCGAAATTGAAACGGGCTTTGGAGACGGGGGAGAAGACGAGGATAGAAGCGGCTGTAACAAATATCGACAGGACGCTTGGGACGATTCTTGGCTCAGAAATTACGAAAAAGTTTGGTGATTCTCTGGAGGAGGATACTATTACAGTGGAATGCCATGGAAGCGGTGGCCAGAGTTTTGGGGCTTTTATACCAAAGGGGTTGACGCTAGAGCTGGTAGGCGATTCCAATGATTATCTTGGAAAAGGGTTGTCCGGCGGCAAAATCGTGGTATATCCGCCAAAGGGATCGAATTTTAAGGCGGATGAAAATATTATTGTCGGCAATGTGGCGCTTTACGGTGCGACAAGCGGCAAGGCATTTATCAACGGGATTGCCGGGGAGCGCTTCTGCGTCCGCAATTCAGGCGCGACAGCTGTTGTGGAGGGTGTCGGCGACCATGGCTGTGAGTATATGACAGGAGGCCGTGTGGTTGTCCTTGGGCAGACAGGTAAAAATTTTGCGGCCGGTATGAGCGGCGGCGTTGCCTATGTGCTGGATGAAAACAGTGATTTGTACCTGAGGCTGAACAAGGAGCTGGTATCTTCCGATCCGATTACAGATAAATATGATGTGCTGGAATTAAAGGGGATGATTGAAGAGCATGTGGCTGCAACCGGCTCCGAGAAGGGAAAGAAGATTTTAGGTCAGTTCAGCGAATACCTTCCAAAGTTTAAAAAGATTATTTCTTATGATTACAGCAGGATGCTTCAGCTTATCGCAAAGATGGAGGAACATGGGCTTGGGTACGAGCAGGCTCAGATTGAGGCATTTTACGCACACAGGAAAAATGCATAGATGGCTTTTTTCTAAAATGGACTTGTCCGTTATATTATTTGCGCCGCCAAAGGCGCGGCATGGAGGATTATTATGGGAAAACCAACTGGTTTTATGGAATATGATAGAAAAAATGAAACAGCGCAGGAGCCGTTAGAGCGTATTAAGCATTTTAATGAATTTCATACTCCGATGCGCGAGAAGGACAGGAGGGAGCAGGCGTCTCGCTGTATGGACTGCGGTGTGCCATTCTGCCAGTCCGGAATGATGATTCATGGGATGGCATCCGGCTGCCCGCTGAACAACCTT
This sequence comes from bacterium D16-36, assembly GCA_003611745.1. Lineage (GTDB taxonomy): Bacteria > Bacillota > Clostridia > Lachnospirales > Lachnospiraceae > Butyribacter. The sequence continues at coordinate 5,934 of RAYF01000064.1, forward strand.
GTCCCAGAGTGGAATGATCTGCTCTTTCGCGGAAATATGGAAAAGGCGCTGCAGATGCTGCGCCAGACGAATAATTTTCCGGAGTTTACTTCCAGAGTGTGTCCGGCACTGTGCGAGGCGGCATGTACCTGCGGGATGAATGGCTCACCTGTTACCAGCAAGGCGAATGAGAATGCAATTGTGGAGTATGGATACGCAAACGGCCTGATGGAAGCGGCACCGCCAAAAGTACGCACCGGCAAAAAGGTAGCTGTGGTCGGCTCAGGGCCTTCCGGCCTTGCAGCGGCGGATCAGTTAAATAAGAGAGGGCATGATGTGACTGTATATGAGAGGAACGACCATATCGGCGGGCTTCTGATGTACGGCATTCCCAATATGAAGCTGGAAAAATGGGTGATTGAGCGGAAACAGAGGGTTATGGAAGAGGAGGGCGTGAAGTTTGTTGTAAACGCAGATGTGGGGAAAAATATCAAGGCTGAGGATCTGCTAAAGCAGTACGACAGCGTGATTCTCTGCTGCGGCGCGTCGAACCCAAGGGATATCAAGGCACCCGGCAGGGAGGCACAGGGAATCTATTTTGCAGTAGATTTTCTAACCCGCTCTACGAAGCATGTGCTTTCCGGGCAGAAGGAAGGCTGGATTGATACAAACGGAAAGAATGTTGTTGTAATCGGCGGCGGTGATACAGGGAATGACTGCGTGGGTACAGCAGTGCGGCAGGGGGCAAAATCTGTTGTTCAGGTGGAGATGATGCCGAAGCTGCCGGACGAGCGCGCCGCGAGCAATCCATGGCCGGAGTGGCCTCGTGTCTGCAAGACTGACTACGGACAGGAGGAAGCGATAGCGGTATATGGGAAAGATCCGCGCATCTATCAGGCGACTGTCAAAGAGTTTATTGCCGACAAAAACGGTGTGTTAAAGAAAGTAAAACTGATAAAGCTGGAGCCGAGGAAGGACGCAAAGACTGGGCGCGTCAGCATGGCGGAAGTTGCGGGCAGTGAGTTTGAAATCCCGGCAGACTATGTTTTGATTGCGGCAGGATTTCTGGGGGCACAGGAATATGTTGCAAAAGCGTTTAAGGTAAAGCTGGATGCCAGAAGCAATGTGGAGACGTCATCCGGAAGCTACCGGACTTCGGTGGACCGTGTATTCACAGCGGGAGATATGCACCGCGGGCAGTCGCTCGTTGTCTGGGGAATCAGGGAAGGGCGCCATGTCGCAAGGGAAGTGGATGAAACTCTGATGGGGTATACAAATTTAGTATAACGTCTTTCAAATAACTGTATTATATGTATAGGATAAATTTTTATGAAAACCGCTTGTAAAAACGCAGGCGGTTTTTTCATGTGCAAAACGTTTGGCGGTAAAATACTTTTCAACCCATTGTATCAATAAATTTAAATTTTTATGCAACCAAACTTTATTTTTATCGGGATATATAGTGAAGGCACAGTCACTGTTCATGCTCAAGCACGGAGTGAACAGTAACAAGGCACATATTACTACGGCGGTTAAAAATCAACAGAAGGGAGGGGCTTTATGCAGGATGACAGGATTGTTGCAATGTACTGGCAGCGGGACGAAACAGCCATCCGTGAGACGGAGAAAAAATATGGGCATTATCTCTTAAAAATAGCGCAGAATATTCTTTCTGACACAGAGGACAGCAAAGAAAGCGTTAACGACACTTATATGAAAGCATGGAATTCTATACCGCCCCACAAACCATGCGCTCTTTCGTCCTATCTTGGAAAAATCACAAGACAGACTTCCATTGACATTTTACGGAAAAAGGGCAGGATAAAGCGGCATGCCTCAGAATATGCTGTTTCCCTTTCGGAACTGGACGACTGTATTCCGGGAGGCAGCACGACAGAACAAGATGTGGATATGCATTTGTTGGCAGATGCCATCAACTCTTATCTTGGCAATATTTCTCAAGATGCCCGTACAACTTTTGTCCAAAGATATTATTATCTGGATTCGATAAAAGAAACAGCCGCCTGCCATGGCATGAGTGAGGCAAAAGTAAAAAGCCTGCTTTACCGTACCAGACAGGGATTAAAAAGTTATTTAGAACAGGAGGGATTTGACGTATGAGGAAAGAACAGATTAGCGATGCTTTAAATTTATTAAACGATACTTTTATAGTAGAAACAGACGTGCTGCGGAACAGACGCAGGCAGAAGCAAAAATGTTCAATCATGCAAAAAGTTATTTATCCAATGGGAAGGCACTGGAAATGGGCTGCTGCCGCCGCCTGCCTTATACTGGCAGTATCGGCCATAAGCGGGATATCTCTCTGGAAGCCGGCAAATATAGAACAGCCAGCCAAGACAAAGAAACTTCCTATGCTCTCTATCACAGAAAATACGAGTGATGGAATGGGGTTTGAGGGGTTCTGGGCTTATGATATATCTGAACTGACCAATAATAACCCATGGGATGAGGCAGCACAGCCATCCGCCCTGCCTGTCTATCAAAACCAATTGTCATACAACAAAGACTTTATCGCTTCCGGTGCTGATTTTGGAAAGATAAGGGGTTTTTTAACTGATATTGCAGGCCGTCTCGGCCTAGATGCGAGTTCCCTTGCCATTACAGATGACACTCCAGACGAAGCGACAAAAAAGGAAATTACTGAAAAGCTGGAGGGCGATGTCCCAGACGGATACTTTAATCCTACAAAATTAACTGCCGAGGCGGATGGTATGGAAATCTCCGTTGACCAGACCATGTTGGGAACGGTTTCCTTCGAACCCGCCCTTGCACTTCCGGAACAGTACCATTTTACAGATTCTGCTTCCTATGAAGAGACAGCTGCTGTGGCGGAGTATCTGAAAGAAAAATACAAGAACCTCATCCATATGGATAGCCCTCTATGCGATATTGACGGCGGTCATTACAGCAGCTTGGAAACAGGTTCCGGCATACAGCAGGAATACCGGATTTCATTTTATGAGGCGGGCAGAAATAATGTAGAGTCTATCATAAATTATAATTTTAGGCGTATTCGGTTTGATTGCGATGACACAGGCAAACTCAGCCTTGTCGGGCTCAGCCAGACGGATTTGTCAAAAAAGATGGGTGACTATCCGGTTATCACAGCAGAAGAAGCAAAAAAACTCTTATCAAATGGAAACTATATCACTTCTGTGCCATATAAACTTCCCGGTATAGACTATGTTGCTAAAGCAGAGCTTGTATACCGGACTGGCGCAAGGGAAGAGTATTTTATGCCGTACTACCGTTTTTATGTGGAGCTTCCAGAAGAGGAACGGGACGGACTGAAGACATACGGCATTTACTATGTGCCTGCTGTAGAAAAAAAATATCTCTCCAATATGCCCCTCTGGGATGGGAGCTTTAATTGATAGCCTTTTTTTGCTTGACAAATCAGGTCTATTGGTATAGACTTTATTGCTAGGGAGGTCTATACCAATAGACCTCCCTGCATAGAGATTATGACGATTGGCGGCGGCAGTTCCTTATGTATCGGATATCTAACCGTCAAAATAGTGGCAAGCAGGGAGGATTTTTATGGATTATTTAAGGTTATGTGACAGCGATTACCGTTTTATGTTGATTGTATGGGAACATGCCCCGGTGAATTCCGGAGAGCTGGTGAAGCTGTGCAATGAGATTTTGGGCTGGAAAAAGTCTACAACGTATACCACAATCAAAAAGCTTTGCGAAAAGGGGTATATCCGCAATGAGAAAGCGACAGTTTCTGTTCTGGTGGAGAAGGAGAGGGTGCAGACGAATGAATCGGAGTATTTTGTCAAAAGAACATTTGGCGGCTCCCTTCCGCAGTTTTTGACTGCATTTCTGGGAGGGAAGAAGATTTCTGCCAAAGAGGCAGAAAGGATTAAGGAGTTAATCGACCAGCATTGCGAGGAGTAGGGGGGGATAACGGATGTTATATCGGATTTTTATGCAAATTCTGCAGATGGGAGTTACTGCATCGGTTGTGATTATTGCCATCTTATGTGTACGCGGCCTGATGCACCGGCTTCCGAAAAGATACCTATATCTGCTGTGGGCGGTAGTGGGGATACGGCTGGTATGTCCGGTGGCTGCTGCTTCGCCGGTCAGCATTTTTAATATTGCTGGCGCAGATTTTAAGGTTACAATGGGGTTAAATGGGCAGGGGAGGCTGTCTGATAGGGAGATGGAGCAAGGGATTGCTGTGGGTACGATGCGGGGCGATGTGCTTTCTATGCCATCCGGCAAAGGGCAGGAGGGGCAAGATGTTAAGGAGGTTCCAGAGGATGGCACGGTATCTGGCGGGAATATTTCACATGCGGGGGTGAAGGCAGTGGAGTACAGCCCTCTGGTAAGATATGGCCTGATAGTCTGGCTGGCCGGGATGGCAGTGATTTTTCTTCGCAATTTCTATGCCACAGTCCGGATGAAAAAGTGTCTGGAAAAGGCTGTCCGCTATCAGGAAAATATTTACGAGTGTGATAATATTCCGTCCCCCTTTGTCATGGGCATATTCCGCCCGAGGATTTACATCCCATTCCGGCTGGAGGAGGGGGAGCGGGAATATATTCTAAAACATGAGCAGTACCATATTAAGAGAAGGGATTATATTGTAAAGGTGGCTGCTTTTTTGTTAACTTGTGTGTACTGGTTTCATCCGCTGGTGTGGCTGTCCTATTTTCTCATGATCCGTGATATGGAAATGAGCTGTGATGAATATGTGCTGCAAAGTGTACCAGAGGATATCCGTGCAAGTTACAGTAAATCACTGTTAGGGTTTGCCATGAACCGGAGGGGGATGGCAGTGGGGCTGTTGGCGTTTGGGGAAACAGATGCCAGAAAGAGGGTGAAGAACGTGTTGAATTTTAAAAGACATAAAAGATGGGTTGGTGTTATAGCAATTGTTTTGGTGGCGATTGCCGGGACGGCGTGCCTGACAAATGCTAGAGATGGAAAAACAGAAGAGGTACGGGATATCAGCCAGAGGGCAGAAGGCGGCGAAGAGGACGATAAAAGTCAGGGGACAAATGATGAAGCAGCAAGCCAAGATGAAGTAGCGGGCCAAAAGAAGAAGGATGGAATGTATGAAGCTGTTGTTGCCACGGGGGAGGCACATGGGTATCAGGTGCAGGTTGCCTATATTTCCGGACATCAGATTCCTGATAAGAAGGATTTGGATTTTGGCATGTACGAGGGGGAATTTCACATAAGGACTTATAGGAATGATACCGTGTACGCAGATTATAAGCTGCAGGCGGAGGGGAAAATGTATTTCCCGGTTGATGGTTTTGCATTAAGTTTTCAAGACTATGACGGGGACGGCACTGCGGATGATTTCACTCTGGGGCAGGGGCAGACAAGAGAACCTGCACTTGGGAATTTTATGTCATATTGGTTCTTTGCTGTGGATGAAGATGGGAGCATTGTGCGGTATGTGCTTTCCACAGAGAATGGAGAGAGGCTGGTTACGGTTCCCGGGGAGTATTCAAAGGCGTTTGCATGTAAGGATGGCAGGATTGTTTATCAGGCACTGACAGGAAACGGGACAGAAGAGCAGGGCATAGAAATCCGCAGGGCAGGCAGCAGGTCTTTTTCTGACAGCGATATAGAAGATGCAAAAAAGGCAGTCAAAAAGCATTTTAAGAAGAGGTTTCCGGACTGTGAAATAAAGAAGCTTTGGTATGACGAAGAATTGTATAAAAAACATGTATCCTATTTTACGGAAAGATACGGGAAAGAGGTTATCATTTTATATTCGGATTTTTATGTGGAAAAGAAATGTAAGCTCAATTCTTTAGAAAAAGATCACACATATAGAAATTTTATGTGGGTTCTTTCCAGAAAAGAAGGGTCTGGGTGGAAAGTGCGGGATAGTGGCTACTAATGCTTATGGAGTAATGAATATATATACTGTAAATTGATTTCTGTGAAAATTTTTAACTGCAGCTTGACAAATCCACTATTCAATGCTACTATTTTGCTAATAGCAAGCGCAGATTCAAACAAGTCATTTGCGCTTATTTGTTATATGGGTAAACGCCTGAGTTTTTTCAGGCGGTGCCCTTTTCTTTCAAAATATAGTTAGCACTCGTTTGAGATAAGTGCTGACAAGTTTTGGGAGCAGATTTGAAGAGATGCGTTCTTTCGGATGGACAGTACCTGGCAAAATTTCAGGATAGAGGAGGAAGCTTATGTTAGTTATACCGGTATATGATACATTGATTTTGTCGAATGTGCAGATTAATGTTCAGGAGGAGGTTTTTTCGAAAAAAGAGATTGAAGATATCAAGAAAGAAGATAATTTCCTTATCGTTCCTATAAAAGAGCAGAAAGAGAGAGGGGAGTTGTCTGTGGACGACTTCTATGACGTAGGGCTTCTGGCGGAGGCAATCTCCACGATTAACCATGAGGGAAATAATCTTCTGGTTGTAGATACCAAGGACAGGGTCAAAGTCCATGACCTTATTTTTGATGATGGGAGGGTTGACGCTTCTTTTGATATTCTTACGGACGAGGAAGATATCTCGGAGAGCGAGAGGCAGGAAATCTTTTTGGAATTCAAACAGCATGCGGAGGATTTGGTAAAAGACCTTCCGGGCGGTGTCTGGATGAGAGGGTATATCCGCCGTTGGAAGAACCTTAACGAGGCGGCAACAAATATCGGTTCGTATCTGGATATTGATGAGTCAGAGCGCTATGCGATTCTGGCATCCAATTCGTTAAAGGAGCGTTATCACCTGATTCTAGAGGGAGTCCGCCGTCTGGTCGGCAGCCATGAGGTGAGGAGCGAGGTAAGCCAGAGGCTGACGCAGGAGCAGCAGGATGCGTATAAAGTGATGGCGATTAAGCGCCAGATAAAATTGTTAGAAGAGCAGTTGGATGAATTGGATGAAGATTTTTCCTCTGAGGAGGAAATGTTTGCCCAGAAGATTAAAGACGCCGGGATGCCGCAGGAAGCAGAGAGGGAAGCGGAACGTGTGCTGAAACGGTTTGCCATGGAAGGAAGCCAGGGGCATGAATACGGGACATTGTATGACTATCTGGACTTTGTTACCTCTCTTTCGTGGAAGGACGGGGAGGATAAGAAGATAGAACTTTCCGAGGCAAGGAAAATTCTGGAAAAAGACCATTTTGGCCTTGAGAAAGTGAAAAAGAGGGTTTTGGAGCAGATTGCCGTCACAAGCCTTAAGGGCAGGCAGACTGGTTCCATCCTGCTTTTTGTCGGCGCGCCGGGTACCGGAAAGACCAGTATGGGGCAGAGCGTTGCAAATGCGATGGGAAGGGAGTATGTCAGGATCAGTTTGGGCGGAATCAGGGATGAGGCGGAAATCCGCGGCCACAGAAGGACGTATGTGGGTGCAATGCCTGGGCGTATTATGGAAGGGATGAAACGCTGCGGGGTGAATAACCCGGTTATGGTGTTAGATGAAATTGACAAGATTGCCGCAGAGTACCATGGGGATCCGGCAAGTGCTTTATTAGAGGTGCTTGATCCGGAGCAGAATAATACATTTGTGGACCATTATATGAATGTGCCGTATGACTTGTCCAAGGTATTTTTCCTCTGTACGGCAAATACAACAGAGGGAATCCCAAAACCGCTTCTGGACAGGATGGAGGTTATTAATCTTTCCGGCTACACGCCTCTTGAGAAATACCAGATTGGAAGGAAATATCTTTTGCCAAAGGCGATTGAGGATGTAGGATTGAAGAAAGGGCAGGTGTCCATTCCACAGGGCGTGTTAAAGAAAATTATTTCAGAATATACTATGGAAGCGGGCGTGCGCGGCCTGCGCAAGCAGCTTGACAAAATATGCCGTTATGCGGTAGTAAAGCTTTTGGAGCAGGCGGATGAAGGCGGGGTATCTGATATGAAGTTTACCGTGAAAGAGAGCGAATTGTACGATATCCTAGGCAGAAAAGTAACGAAGCATGATGAGGCGCTGAAAAAGACGGTTCCCGGTGTCGCAACCGGGCTTGCATGGACACAGGTTGGAGGGGAAATCCTCTTTATCGAGACGATGCAGACAAAGGGCAAAGGAAAAATCCAGATTACCGGGCAGCTTGGGGATGTAATGAAGGAATCGGCAGAGATTGCCTATACGCTTGTTAAGTCGCATTTTTCGGATAGCATGAAAGATTTTGAGAAAAAGGATGTCCATATCCATGTGCCGGAGGGCGCAGTTCCAAAGGATGGGCCGTCTGCGGGGGTTACGCTATTTACTGCGTTAAGCTCCCTTGTAACCGGAAAGCCGGTGAAGAAAAAACTTGCTATGACGGGCGAGGTATCTTTGAGGGGGGAAGTGCTGCCAATCGGCGGGCTTCCAGAAAAACTTATGGCAGCCCAGAGGGCAGGCATACAGACAGTCCTTATCCCATCCAAGAATGAGGAGGATCTGAAAGAGGTGCCGGAAGAAATCATATCAAAATTGAAAATCATTCCGGTAGCATCCATCCGTGAGGTGGCAAAAGAAAGCATGGGGCTGGAGTTATAGGTTAGGTTGAAAATACAGAGGAAATATAGGTGCATGCATCCAACAGATGAAATTGGTGATTGTGAAAGGATAGCACAATCACCAATTGTTATATTACCGCCTGACTTTTACTGCCAGGGCATGTGCCCTCATCCCCTCTGATTCAGCAAGCTGAATGATATAATCTGCATTTGATTTTAGGGCTGATTCGGGATATTTTATAATACTGTACCCTCTCATAAATTCTCCCACGGACATGCCGGAAGAAAATTTTGCAGTACCGCAGGTTGGAAGAATGTGATTCGTTCCGCAGAAGTAATCGCCTACCGGCTCTGTACTGTATTCACCAACAAAAACTGCTCCGGCATTTGTCAATTGCGGCAGGACGGGTTCGTAATCATCTAATAATAATTCAGCATGTTCAGGGGCTATTTCGTTTACCGCATCTACAGCTTCTTGGATGGAGTCTGTTATAAATATATCTCCGTAATTCTCAAAAGTTCGTTTTGTTGTTTCTGTAAGGTTGTATTCTTCGCATAAGCGATTGATTTCCTTTTTTATCTGCTGTGCCTGTGCTTCAGACAGACAAAAAGTTGTACTTGCCTCAAAACCTGTTCCATGCTCTGCCTGTGACATCATATCAGCAGCAATATATGTTGGATTAGCATGTTTATCAGCGATAATGGCAATTTCGGAAGGCCCTGCAATAGAATCAATTTTCACTTCACCAAACAATAGCTTTTTTGCCATCTGGGTAAATTGGTTTCCGGGGCCGGTTATTGCATCTACTTTTTGGACTGTTTCCGTTCCATAAGCAACGGCTGCCAGACCTTGTGAACCGGAAAGTTTATAATATTTCTTTACATTCAAATAATCAGCAGTATATAATAAGTGTTCATCGATGGTACCATCAATTCTTGGCTTAGTCAGTATGTATATATTTGGGACACCGGCAACTATAGCAGGAATCAAATTCATACATAGCGTAGAAACAAGAGGTGCCATATTACCTGGAACAGTAACAGCAATACTTTTTAATGGTGTATATTTACGCTCAAGTACAGCACCGTCTTCGTATTCTTCTATAAATCCTTTGGGTAACTGTCTTTTATGAAATTTGAAAAGATTATCACAAGCTTTTTTGACAGCTTCTTTAAATTCTTCCGAAACCTTTTCTCTGGCACTTGCAAATTCATCCTCGGAAACAAACAGATTATATTCATGTATGTCAACACCGTCAAACTTTTTCATATACGAAAATAAAGCTTTATCACCTTTTTCCTTAACATTTTTTAATACATCTTTGACGGTGGTTTCTACTTCATCGGTAATGCTATTTCTGCGCATTAAGAGATTTAGATACCTTGGGTTTTGATAACTGAATTTGCTGATTGCAACCATGTTCATTCCCTCCTTAAATATTTCTTTATATTTTTTTCGTGTGCGCAATAGTCCTAAGCGTCTAATGGACTCTTGTTCTGTAATAGAAATTTCTCGTTATGTGGTGGTGTGTTAGATCACAAGCGAAGTCTGTGCCCGTTCCTATAATAAAAAAACGCTTGTTAGAGAAGTTTTCCCTAACAAGCGTGGATCAAGCGTTCCGCCTAATATCGATAAAAAGTATACCAACACATCGATTATTTGTCAAGATAAAAAAATCTTGAGTTTCCCCATTTTTAAGGAAGATGTTTTGATTCTAAAATAAAAAATGCAAAAACACCCTATAAATGTTATAATTAAATCGTCACAAATAATAAAACAAAGGAATATTGACAATATCACAATCACAACAGCTTACATTAGCTCAATGCTTTGGTATAGGGGCTTTTGGGTGATTGGGTTTCAGAAAATGGGGAAAGTCAAGAAGGAAAATAGATAGACTTTGTTTCCTGATTATGTTATACTAAATATGACACAATAATGTGTTTGTAATTGGGAGGTGATTAAATATGCCAAATACAAATTTAGAAATTACACAAAAAGCCATGGAAGACTTTAAAAAAATACAAAGACATATGTTAATTGCACGAAAAGAAAATGCTACAGAAACATATGAAAGTTTAAAGGAAGAATATGTATATTTGAAAAGTTTTCTTAATGTAGCCGGCGTAAATCTCACGGAACTGGATAAGATTAAAGAATAGAACTAAATAGCAGCAAATAAAAAGGGTGCAAAGTCTATCAGTTAAGCACCCTTTTATGATATAGGGGAATGAAATTAATAATTAAGACAGACCAAGAGTTATCATAGGTTGTAAATGATGCTATTAAAGAATCAGGAATCAAAAAAACTGAATTAGCTGAAAAAGTAGGATTAATAAGACAAGGTTTAGACAAATTATTGCAAAAACGAATAATTATAGCTGACAATCGTTTAAGTAAGAAAAGCTGCTCACTAGAGAGACATTGTGAAGGTGTAGAGACAGAAGAATTGTATTTTGTTCATCGTACTATTTATGAGTATTTTGTAGTAGAAACAATTTATAGTTCAATAGAAAATGCTATGGAAGAGCTTTCAGATAAGAGTCAGGAAGAATTGGCTGGGAATATAGCTGTATATCTGAAAAAGGGTTGGATTACTAAAACTATTGGAGGTTATTTCAAATGGAAAATTATGAAGTTTTATTAAAATGAAGACTGCCGAGGATAGAAGTAATCTTTATCAATGGTGGGAAGGTACCATTGCAAAAATGATGAATTATGGAATGCTTTATTTTACTAAAGCAAATATTCAGACATATAAAAATATTATAGAAATGGAACTGTGTTCCATTTGTTTTTATTATACAAAATGCGCCTGTCCGCAAAAAGCGAACAAACGCAAATGTATTGTAAGCAGTATTTAGATGATTAGACAGTTCATATTCATGGGGAGAATTTTCCCCGGCGGTGGTCGGGCTTTTTTTGATAGGTCAATGACTGTCGGATTTTGTCGATACGGTATGTGCTTCATGGCGGCTACCTCCTTTAGCCGCCGCCTTTTGCAGTAATACCGCGTCATTCCTTGAGAAGATATAAAGAGAAACGGCGGCTTTTTTTTGCCGTCGTGCGGCAGATTTAATTATGAATATCTACTTGTATTAAATATTGTCCTTTATGGCTCTTGAACGCAGCACGATAAAAATAATTAGCTGTAAAATAACTACCAATCCGCAAACTCCCCCGACTAACTCCATTGTTTTTCCAATGTAGATAACGCCAGATACAAGCATAATCCGATATGTTGTAAAAACCCTGGTAAGGCAGCCAAGAATAGTAGGGATAAAATATACAAATAACATCTGCTTTGTAATCAGCCTTTTGATTTTTCCCTTTGTCATTCCTAATTTATGTAGATTGTCATACAAGGTAGCGTCGTCCCATATCGTACTGATTATTTTTAATCCAATTACCATGATAGAAGATATAAACGCGACAAGAGCGATAAAAAGCAATAACATCAGATAAGTTGCAAAGGCTTCAAACTGTATAGTTGCGCTGCTCAATTTTGACAGCGGATATAACGCCCATACGCGGGCTATTCTTGTTTCGTTGCCCTCATAAGCCAGATATTCTGCACTGCTCCCGGTTTTCTCAAAGGTCGCGCTGTTGTGCCAGTTTGTAAAAATCTTGCCTTGATTATTCTCAATCACTGTTCTTAAAATATTTTCTTGAAAATCCAAAGTGCTTTCCCAATCCTTTACATTCAAAAGGTAAGACGCGGCTTTGTACTCATTCCCAAGATTAGCAGAGATATTGTTATAATCCTCTGTATTCAAAATTAAGAATGAAGAAAAGAAAGAACGGGAATTAAACAAGCTGTCAGAACAGATAGACTCATTTTGGGATAGCTGAAATTCTTCTTTTGTTGTTGGATTGAAAATAAGGCTTCCGTTTCCACAAAAGGCGTTTAATTTATAATCCATTGTGCTGTCATAGTAAAATGTGTATGTTCCCTTTGGAACACTGATATTCATGGCAGAAACGGTATTGAAATCATCTGCACTCATAACCACGCGGGAACCCCAGTCCGTAGCTCCGTCTTTATATGTGTTTTGAACGCCAAGTAAAAGGCAGTTGATACGGGCAATTTTTGTAATTACAGTATCACTCTCTGCGGCTAACATGAGAATTTGCTGTTCTGTTATTTCTGGCTTGTCTGCGCTTGTGCTGATTGTGTAATCAAAAGGTTCATTGATCGTTACGTTGTAGCCATCTATAAAGCCCGCCGCTATAAATCCAATTCCAAAAACGGTAAAGAAAATTAAAATAGTTGCAACAAAAATTGACCTTACGGTGTGCAGGAAAGCTATGCCGGATATGGGCTGACGAGAGACAGGGTAAAACTCCTTCTGCATGAATGCAGGGAAGGGAAACACACCGATTTACTGCGTACGGCGGCACAGCAGGCAGAACCGGGCATTGCGGAATGGGTTATACTGTCTGTCGCGCAGGGCAAATCCTTTCATGACATGGAAATCAGATGGGAGCTTGGGGAAACGGAGATAATGCCATGCTGCCGGAACAGCTTTTATTCATATCGGAAACATACGCTTGCCATACTTGACAGGATGTTGCATGGGGAGGGCGCGGTATAATATGGGCGGCTACGGTTCGGGCGGGCATAATAAGACGCACAGCCAGCTTGAAAATTTCCATAGGATTGACAGTTTTTCTTTCTATGATTTCCTCATGGCTGATAAATATCTTTACTGCAAAACAACCGTACAATATCCGTTGAACAGGGGGGATATTGTCTACCATGTGCAGAGTAAAACAGCATTGATTAAGGTGTTGGGGGTTCAGGGCAGTGAATGCAGATATGTTGATTTGCCATTGTCGAGGGTTCCCGGCATAGATGGGAAGTCAGTCAGAATGTACTTCCACTGTCCATATTGTGGGCGGCGTGTACGGTATCTGTATGATTGCCATAAGCATTATGCGTGTCGGAAATGTGCAAGGCTGAATTATGCAAGCCAGCAGAAAAGTGGCATGGATGAAATGCGGCTTAAAATGGAGCGCATCGTAGAAAAGGAACTGGGGTATACATGGTGGTATAGGGATAATCCCGATACACTTATACAGGACTTGTGGCATGTTCCAAAGCCGCCTTATATGCGGTGGGAAAAGTACGACAGGCTCCTGCAGGAGTTCCCGGCGGCTTCAAAAGGATTATGAGCGCGCGTTTTGGATGGGGTTGGCTAAATGCCCTATGCTTTCTGGCAGGGAAAAGGCAGGCATTTTAAACCATCTTAACAGCCTGTAAGAGTGGTACTAAAATGGTACTAAAAAATCATGCAGACAGAAAAATAAGAGAAAATCAGAGCGGAAAAGCCTATAAAATAAAGGAAAATTGGGTAAAAATGAGGACAAATGGCTTCAATCATTCTAACTGCATGACCTCTGATTCAATTTCTTTTATATCATTTTCCAGTAATTCGGGAAAATACTCGCTGACCTCATCAATATTTATTTTCCCTTTTTTTAACATAAGTATTGCTTTTTCCATTAGAGTTTCTCTTTTAATATCTTTTTCATAAGTCCTCATAATCTGCTCGTCATCAAATAAACTCATCATAATCGTTACTACCTCCACTTCCTTGCTGCTTAGATACTGTTTTAAGATGTTCCTGTCCTTGCATATACGGATTGTTTCTGTAACCGCCTGTTTTGTCATTCCATGTTCTTTTATCTGCTCGTTAAAAACTTTGCAAAAAACAATGTACTCATTGATGATATTATCCTTGTCGCTCTCATATATGACTTTGGCTTTTATCTCAATATCAATATCTGAACCGTCAAAAAACTCTTGCGATAAAGATATTGTATCGGGTTTTCTGCCTTTGTTGCCAGTGTATATCACATACAATTCGGGCTTTGGCATTTCGGGCTTTGGCATTTTTACTTTCTTGCTCTTATATAGGCTCTGGCTGGTTCGCTCAAAATATTCATGGTAACTCTGTGCTAAATACAAAAGTATTCTGATTAAAATATTTACCGTCCAACTCGATTGCGCTTCTAACAACAAAAGTAATCTGTTGTTACCTACCATTATGCCCAAATCATTATAGAGATTATCTGTCAGAACATTGTCTATCGTTACAATATCCAGCGTGTCCTCTGTTGCGTCTGTATCCTCTGGGTGCAATGTCTTATACAGTTTCAGCAAATTCTTTTTATCTTGGAACAGGTCTAAAAACACACTGTTTTTTGCGGTACGTTTTACCTTAACTTCCTGTGTCTGCTTTGTATCGTCTGACACCTTACCACCTCGATTTCTAAAAATTTGTGGTACAAGATATGATATATCCTGCTCCTGCCACACTTCAATTATACAAAAAAACGCTTATCTTTACAATAAAATTCACATTAAATTTCTTCCTCCCTTCGCTTAATTTTGCTTTGCTGTTTACTGTGCTGTCGGCTCTCGTTCTGAAGCTCCCTCTCAAGGTTCTTTTTGTTATAGCTGATAACTTCCGCATACGCTAATTCTGCGGCAGTCTTGCTTTGTTCCTTGCCGATACTGTCATACTCGGACTGCAAAGATTGTATCTCGGCTTTCCACTGTTTCGGTGTTATCTTCTCGCCGTTCTGTAAAAGGCTCTGCATACGCTCCTTTAATTCGGGGTACTTCGATAAGCTGTCCTTATGCTCCTTATCGTATCTCATTTTCGCAAGTCCTTTTAGCGATTGGCTTTCCTTATACATGGCTTGGATCGGCGCGAAGAGGGCATACATTTTTGACAGTTCCTTTAATCGGTTTAATTTCTGCCCCTTTGAAAGATGTACCGTTTCCAACTCTTGGTATCTCTGTTCCTTATCCGCTGTAAAGTTCGCAAGGCTCTCAAAGCTGTCTATCTTCCTTGTCGCAATGAATTTTTCCGCATTGTCAGCTGACTGTAAGGCGGTTCGGTCGGATATTCTTCTTAGGTGCTTTCTGCTGACAATCGGCAGGTCAAGTTTGCCTTTGCGCTCCCTCACTTTTGCAATCATCTCCATAACTTCATTCTTCAGGCTGACCGCTGTACTCGTAATCTTGGCGTACTGTGCGCTGTGAAGTTCCTGCTTGGCAAGCATGAGCATTTCTTTTGCCTGTTCTAACAGCATATTGTTTTTGATGATTTCGTTATTTAGATAAAGCAAACCCATCGGTGTCCGATGGGTTGCATATATCAAGCGGATTATCTATTGCCATAGCATTTAGCACATGGTCTGTCCATGCTGTGGTTTTTAATCCTTTTTCTGCCTTGTTACAGTCAATTCGTAATATGTAACCGTTAAAGGTAGTAATACCAATACTGTTGTGGTACATATTGTACCATGCGTATATTAGATACATTTTCTTTGTCCCTTCATAATTTTTACAAGCATATCAAATCAGTTCCCACGTCTTAACTGTTTTGTGTTATAATGTGTTATAGGTTTTTCTGTCCCTTAAAGTTTCCCTCATTGGGGTTCATAACAGCAAGAGGGAGAAAATAACATAAGTGAAAATTTAAGGGAACGCTCACCTTGCATAAATTTAGTGTTTTCGGTAGTTAGAGCAGTTCATAATAACAAAATATAAGAGTTATTAAATCCCTTAGATTTTGTGAAAATCCAATCGGAATTTTGATGGAGGTATTGGTAGTATTTTGTAAAAACAATTCAATGATAGAGTTTCAAATGATTGATGGGAGAAATATAGATGTCAAAACAAAAATTGATTATTATAGCAGGCTCTCCGTGTGTGGGGAAAACAACGGTGACACAGAAACTTTTTACTTCTTATGAAAACAGTGCTTATTTTGATGGCGATTGGGCATGGTGTGTCAATCCGTTTTCGGTTGATGATCCGAGGTTGAGAAATGGTGATAAAACAATGTCATTCGCATTATCTACATATTTAAACTCTAGTTTTGATTGTGTCTTTTTTTCGTCGGTGGTTGTTGTGGATAAAACAATTCGTGAAGCGATACTAAAAGATATAACGGCAAAAGATTATTCTGTTATTGGCATTACCCTGACCTGTTCAGAGGAAACTTTGCGTGAACGTCATAAAAAGCGTGGAGATGCAAATGAATGTTCTTTTTTCTGGCTACATTTAAAACCATATGAAGGCGATTATGTTATCAATACAGATAATAAAAGTGTTCAGCAAATAGTTGATGAAATAAAAGTTATTGTAGATAGTGAGATAAATGGCTAATGGAAATTAAAACAAATGATTTAATATTGCGAACCGTGACTGAAAACGATATTAAGGAGATAGCAAGAATGAGGGAATAGCCATATGAAACAACGATGGATAAGCCATACGAAGCATTAAAGTACATGGAAGATACCCATAGTAAGAATAGAAAAAGGAATGAGGTTAGATGATAACTATAGAAACTAATAGATTACTTTTGAGAAATTATAAAGTGACAGATTTTGAGGATATTTTAAAATATTTTTCCGATGAAGAAGTCAGCAAATTTGAAGATTTTTATCCAATGTCAGAAGAACAGGTAAGAAACATTATTGCTGAGCGGAAAGATATGGATAATCGTCTTGTTGCTGAATTAAAAGTAAAGCAGAAAGTTATAGGAAGTGTTGGTTATTGGATAGATGATGAAGGGCATTATTGTATAGACTATGATTTTAATCCTAGATATTGCGGACAGGGTTATGCAACAGAAGCAAGTAATGCACTTGTTCATTTTACTTGTAACTGATTTTTTTTCTCCCGTCGATATTTTTATATTGTCACAAGGATTAAAATCTATATTCCCGATTCTATTTGTTTATCTGTAACATAAACTATATAAATAAAATGTCTTTTTTTATGAAACTTCTTGGATGTTTTGTTGTCATCTGATTTATATATCATTACATATCTTTAACCCCTATGTTTGCTATTTGCGTCCTTCCTAATGAGGAATCTTTAATATATGCTCTATACGTTGCCATATCACTAAAAAATGTACCATCAGATATTTCAAGTATTCTTATTGCTTCTAACCAATCCAACATATAATCTTGTATTGGAATTTTTATAATATCAGTTTTTGTAGAAGATTTAATTCCAGATTTTTATTCTTTTATTTTGTTTTGTACGATTCTTTTTGTTTTCCCGTAAAATATTTTTCTTTTACCATTATAAGTTTTACGAAATCTTTCATATTCGATACCATTGATAGCCGTTTTATCCCAAGTCCCCTCGCCCTTAATTCTTCTATCCATAAAATTTCTCCTTTACTTTTTAACTACAATATGGTATGCTTATAAACGTCAAAATTATTTAACCCAGAATAATTCTAGTAGTTATATTTTAACCCTAAACTTAGCCCTTGCCAAATGCACATAAATGGGTTAAAGAGGACTAAAATGTATATAAATGCACATCTTAATTTAATATTTAGGGTTAATTAATATGTGGCGTAGACCCTGAGAATAAAGAGTTTTCAAGGTCTTACAAATTTATTTTGCACCTGTAGCTCAGTGGATAGAGCAATGGTTTCCGGAACCATGTGGCAGGGGTTCGAGTCCCTTCAGGTGCGTTTTGTTTTTACTAAGGTTAGTGATAACGAAAGGATGTGCGCATTTTATGCGGTTAAGATATAAGAAATTAATTATAATATTTACATTGGCAATTATGCTGATTGGAATGGGTACTTTTTCAATGATTGCCCCAAATGTAAACTTTTCTTTTGGGAAAGGCAGCAAGGATGTTATTAATTCGAAAGGGGGTAGATTAGCTTCGATATCAGACAAAGAAGTGGAGTCGGATATTACGATGCTGATTAAAAATTATTTCGATGCGAAGCAGAGAGTTGATATGACTGAACTTGCAGAATGTGTCAGTGATATATCCCATGTCGATGAGAAAAGGCTGGTGACGGAAGCCGAGTATATTCAGGAATACAAAAATATAGAATGCACGATTATTAATGAGGGGCTTCGGGACGGTACATACCGTGTTTATGTATACTATGAGGCGGAGATTTATGGTATTATTGACACATTAGTGCCATCGCTGACAGCACTATATGTAACATCTGATAAAAATGATAAGTTTACAATTTATCTGAGTGAAATCAAGAAAGATGACCAGAAGGCAATAGAAGAGTTGGACAGCAGTACAGATGTACAGAAGATGATAGATTCTGTGCAAAAGAAGTTAGAGGATATTGTCAGCAAAAATGCTGATGTGCGTGATTTTTACCAGATGTTGGAAAACTCTAATTCAGAGAGTGATGAGGAACACAATGAGAATATTGACAAGGAGGGCGGTCAGGCTGCCTCGCAGGCTCCGGCCTCTAAAGCACCGGCTCCATCAGCTTCACCAAAGGCAAAATAGTGTATGGTTATTGTTTTCTGGTGAGTGGAATGAGAATATTTAGATTAATACAGTCCGAGAGACTTCGAAGAAATTATAAATTGTCTGTATTCCGGCATAGGGAAATGGGGCCTGGATATATGGTAATGCTTTGGGGTTCTCGGATTTTCTTGTTGTTATTTTGTAAGTTTTAGAGGATTATGGCAGGGAAGAATGAATACCGGCAGAAATGGGGAATGAGATGGAAGGCGTACGAATCAATAAATTTTTAAGCGAAGCAGGCATTTGTTCCAGAAGGGAAGGGGACCGGCTTATCAGCGAGGGAAGGGTTATGCTGGACGAAAGGACTGCGGCGGCAGGCGACAGAGTGCTTCCAGGCCAGAAAGTGACAGTCGATGGCAGGCAGGTTGTGAAAGAGGAGGAGGAGATTTTTCTTGCCTTTTATAAGCCGAGAGGGATAGTTTGCACTACAGCTGTAGAAGAAAACGGCGAGAAGATCAAAAATGTGGTAGAATATATCAATTATCCTAAGAGGGTTTATCCGGTTGGGCGGCTTGACCAGTCATCTGAGGGCCTGATTCTTTTAACGAACCAAGGGGAGGCGATGGACAGGATTTTGCGGAGCCGGTATGAACATGAGAAGGAATATTTTGTGTGTGTTGATCACAAAATAGAGGATGGTTTTATAAAAGGGATGTCGTCTGGCGTTCCCATTCTTGATACTGTTACTAAGCCGTGCAGGGTATGGAAAGAGGATGATTTTAGTTTTCATATTGTTATTACACAGGGACTGAACCGCCAGATAAGGCGGATGTGTGAATATTTTGGATACCGCGTGAAATATCTGCGCAGGGACAGGGTAATGAATATAACGTTAGAGGGTTTAAAAAAAGGGAGATACCGTAGCCTGACGGCAGAGGAAGTTGCAGGGCTTAAGCGGGAATTATTTGAGGATTTTTGTGAGGTAGGGGACGGCTGCGCATCCTTTTGCCGGAAAAGCTAAAAAAATCGCAGCATGGAGGCGGATTATGGCAGATACTTTGAGAGAAATGAAAAATTTGGCTGAAACATTGAATCATGCTGCCAGAGTGTATTATCAGGGGCAGGATGAGGTGATGAGTAATTTTGAATACGACCAGATGTATGACAGGTTAGTGCAGTTAGAAGAGGAGACTGGTGTTATTCTGGCTGGAAGCCCGACACAGAGGGTCGGTTATGAGGTTTTAAGTGAACTTCCGAAGGAGCGCCATCCGTCGCAGATGCTCTCACTGGATAAGACGAAGGAGGTAGAAAGGCTTTCAGAATGGCTTGGCGGCAGGGAAGGGCTGTTGTCATGGAAAATGGACGGCCTGACGGTTGTTCTGACCTATGAAAATGGGGAGTTGGCGAAGGCAGTTACAAGGGGAAATGGGCAGGTAGGAGAAGTAATTACGAATAATGCAAAGGTTTTCAAAAATATTCCTCTGGCCATCCCGCATAAAGGGCAGGTGGTCCTGCGTGGGGAAGCTGTGATTCCTTATTCGGAGTTTGAGCGGATTAATAAGGAACTTCCGGAGGAGGAGCAGTATAAGAACCCGCGGAATCTCTGCAGTGGTTCCGTGCGCCAGTTAAATAATGAGATTACGGCAAAGCGCCATGTGAATTTTTTTGCATTCGCTTTAGTGACAGCGGAGGGCGCGGATTTTGAAAATTCTCAGGAGAAGAAATCGCTTTTCTTAATGGAACAGGGATTTGATGTGGTAGAATACAAGAGGGTTAACGCAGAAAATATTGCAGAGGCAGTGGCGTGGTTTTCCGATAAGATCTCTTCAAATGATTTTCCGTCGGACGGGCTGGTGCTGGTGTATGATGATATTGCTTACGGGGAATCTCTGGGGGCAACGGCAAAATTCCCGAGGAATGCGATTGCATTTAAGTGGGCGGATGAGATTGCGGAGACAACTTTGAAGGAAGTGGAGTGGAGTGCGTCACGGACAGGGCTGATTAATCCGGTAGCAGTTTTTGAGCCGGTGGAGCTGGAGGGAACAACAGTCAGCCGTGCCAGTGTACACAATGTCAGCATTGTAAAGCAGCTTGCGCTTGGTATTGGCGATACGATACAGGTATATAAGGCAAATATGATAATTCCGCAGATTGCGGGGAACCTTACAAGGTCTGGCACCGTCCGCCCGGCAGAAACCTGCCCGGTCTGTAAGCAGCCGACAAAGATACATGATGAAAATGGGGTGGAAGTCCTGTTTTGTGAAAATAAAAAGTGCCTTGCCAAAAAGATAAAAGCAGTCTCGCTTTTTGTCAGCCGGGATGCCATGAATATTGACGGCATGTCGGAGGCTACGGTTGAGAAGTTTATGGAAAAGGGGATGCTGCACCAGTTTGGCGATTTATTCCGGATTGGGAAATACAGGGAAGAGATTGTTGAAATGGAAGGATTTGGGGAGAAATCGTACGAAAGGCTTTTGGAGGCTGTGGATGCAGCAAGGCATACTACAGCAGCAAGATTTTTATATAGTCTTGGAATTCCGAATGTAGGCCCGTCAAATGCCAGAATGATTTGTAAAGCATTTGAGCAGGATTTTGACAAAATACGCCATGCAACAGAGGAGGAATTGGTAGAAATTGATGGTATAGGCGGTGTGATAGCCGAGTCTGTTGTTTCGTTTTTTGCGGATGAAGAGAATAACAGAATGATAGATGACTTGCTTACTGTTGTAGTTCTGGAGAAGGAACGTGAGGAAGGCGGAAACAGTATGGAGGGAATTCAATTTGTTATTACAGGGGGCGTAAACCATTTTGCCAACCGGAACGAGGTAAAGGCATTGATTGAAAGCATGGGCGGAAAGGTTACAGGAAGCGTGACGGGCAAGACAGATTTTTTAATAAATAATGACGCGTTGAGCAATTCTTCTAAAAATAAGAAGGCAAAAGAGCTTGGTATACCAATTCTTACGGAAGAGGAGTTCATTGACAGATTTCAGTTGCAATAGAGAGGAGTGGTTAGATGCCAGTTAAGGTTCAGAATAATCTTCCAGCGAAGAAAGTGATGGAGAAAGAGAATATTTTTATGATGGACGAGACGAGGTCCACCGTGCAGGATATCCGTCCGCTTAATATCGTAATTTTAAATCTGATGCCATTAAAGGAAGATACTGAGATTCAGCTTTTAAGGAGCTTGTCTAATACGCCGCTTCAGATTGATATTATTTTTATGACTACGGCGTCCTATATCGGCAAAAATACGCCGGCAAGCCATTTAAACCAATTTTATAAAACATTTGATGAGGTCAGGGACAGGAAGTTCGATGGGCTGGTAATTACCGGTGCGCCGGTGGAGCAGATGGAATTTGAGGAAGTTCAGTACTGGGAGGAACTGAAAGAGATTATGGAGTGGTCAAAAAGTAATGTGACGAGTACGTTTCATATCTGCTGGGGGGCACAGGCAGGACTGTACTATCATTATGGAATACATAAGCATTTGTTGCAGGAAAAGGTCTTTGGTGTTTATGAATTTCGGGTACACCACCGCAAGGAGCCTCTTCTGCGCGGGTTTGATGATGTTTTTATGGCACCGCATTCCCGCTATACCTATATGGATCATGAGGAGATTGTGAATTGTGAAAAACTGCAGGTGTTAGCAGATTCCAAGGAACTTGGGGAATGTATTTTAGTTTCAACAGACGGAAAACAGATTTTTGTACTTGGGCATCTGGAGTATGACAGGCTTACATTAGATACGGAGTATAAAAGGGATTTGGAAAAAAATCTGCCGATCAAACTGCCGGTAAATTATTATCCAGACGATGATTGCAGTCTCCGGCCGCTGCTTCGCTGGCGGGGGGCATGTAATGCGGTTTATTCAAATTGGGTCAACTATTATGTTTATCAGGAGACACCATATGAATGGGAGTAAAGCGGTAGGAAATACAGTGTTTATGCGGTCTTGGTGGTATTTTTTGAAGTTTGTTATTTTCATGTTTTTTCACATAAATTCATGTATTTCTACTGCAGAATGGTGTAGTAGGAAAGAGTCTTGGTGTAGAAGTCATATTGTACCTGAGATAGAGGATATGCGGTAAAAGAGTTTGGCACAAACAATTAAATATTTTGGACACATGCATAAGTCCATAACTGATGAAAGGGTTCCTTGTCCATAATCAGTTGTGGGCTTATTTTAGTGCCTGAAATGCGTATTTTTTGTGAAATACGCATTTGGGAAAAAATACGCATGGAATGTTTTCGTCAGTCCTTCGTATAAAGTGGAGAAAATGACATATAATACTTGAAAAATGTGTGTAAATATCATACAATAGAAGTACAAAAACATTCAATCGTATTTATTGGAGGTGCTCGCTATGGCAAATTCTTTGGTGCAGGTCCGGGTAGATGAGAAGTTAAAGGAAGATGTGACAACAATATATGAGGAACTGGGGATGGATCTGCCTACAGCAATCCGTATTTTCCTCAAGCGTTCCGTGCAGGAAAAGGGAATCCCTTTTAGCATGAAGCTCACCGATATACAACGCAGTAATAAGGCAGTTTCTGCAATGCAGCGAATGAGTCAGGCGGCAGAAGAAAAAGGAGTTGCAGATATGCCGCTGGAGGAAATCAATCAGGAGATACAGGCTGTCCGTCAGGGCAGATAGAAAAGAAGGACTCATGACAAGATATGGTGTGATTGATACAAATGTCCTTGTATCAGCGATGCTGAAATGGGATTCTGTGCCGGGACTTGTTTTAAAGCATGTATTTGGCGGAAATCTGATTCCTGTGTTTAATGGGGAAATCATG
Organism: bacterium D16-36; assembly: GCA_003611745.1. Lineage (GTDB taxonomy): Bacteria > Bacillota > Clostridia > Lachnospirales > Lachnospiraceae > Butyribacter. The sequence continues at coordinate 29,457 of RAYF01000064.1, forward strand.
GCGGAATACCGTGAGGTGCTGCTAAGAAAGAAATTCTGCTTTCCGGAAGAGGCGGTTTATACTGTGTTAGAGAGCCTGCAGGAGCAGGGGATATTCATAAATGCCGGGAAACTGGATATCGAGCTGCTGGATGACAAGGATACTGTGTTTTATGAAGTGGTAATGGAAAAACGGAAAAAGGATACTGGTACTATGTCAAGAAAAAGTACAAGTTAAAAGTGAACTTTTCTTACAACATTCCATTCCCCTCATCCTACCAATC
>RAYF01000008.1 GCA_003611745.1 bacterium D16-36
TGAGGTATCGGCATTGGTTGTAATGGTAACTACGGCGAATTTTATGTGAGTTTATACTGCCGTGAATAATTCAGGATAATATTTCTAACAAAGAGAACCAAAGAGTGCCAACATGCCCTAAAGATAAAGAGAAGTGCATTGTGGCAGCGCTAAAGCATTTTAAGGAAATATCATGATAGATTTTCGGTTTATAGTGCAGAGAGGAGAGTGTAGTGGTGAGAAAAGCCAGATGTTACATATATATAAGAGTGTCTACCAATATGCAAGTAGATGGTTATAGTTTGGATGCACAGCGGGATAGAATCACAAAGTTTGCTGAGTATCAGAACATGGAGATTGTACACGAGTATTGTGATGCAGGTAAATCCGGAAAAAGTGTATCAGGCAGACCGGAATTTCAAAAGATGCTGGATGATATTTCATACAACACAGATAATATTGATTATATACTTGTATTCAAATTATCACGATTTGGACGAAATGCGGCAGATGTATTGAACTCCTTACAGTTTATTCAGGATTACGGTGTTAATTTAATCTGTGTGGAGGATGGTATAGATTCATCGAAAGACTCTGGTAAGTTGACGATTACAGTATTATCTGCTGTTGCAGAGATAGAGCGTGAGAATATTCTGATCCAGACTATGGAAGGAAGACGACAGAAGGCCAGGGAAGGCAAGTGGAATGGTGGCATTGCTCCATATGGATATAAGCTGGACAGCGAGAATGATACAATAGTCATAGATCCTGAGACATCAACTATTGTCAAACAGATATATAAAATGTATGTTGATGATGATATGGGTTTGGTAGAGATTGCAGATTACTTAAACAATCATGGATATAAGAAGAAAAAACATCGTCCAAGAGATTTAGATTATTTTACTGCTAATTTTATCCGCACTGTGGTTGATAATCCGGTATATGTAGGTAAAATATCTTATGGTCGGAACAAGACAGAGAAAGTCAAGGGGACAAGAGATGAATACCGGAGGGTAAAAACAGATGATTATATGTTGACGGAAGGTCTTCATGAGGCAATAATAGATGAGGATTTGTGGGAAGGTGCACAGGCAAAAAACAGAAGAGTAGCTACAAGATTAAAGAAAAAGCATAGCTTAGATCATGAACATCTTCTTTCTGGATTGATTAAATGTCCGGTATGTGGAGGTACTATTACTGGGACGACAGCAAAGCGGAAAAATAAAAAGACAGGTGAACACACATATGATTATTACTACCGATGTCATAATAGAAAACGCTTAGAAGATGGACGGTATTGTGATTTTAAAACATCATATAGGGAAGAGCTGTTTGATAAAGAAGTCTTTGATGTAATAAAAAGTTTTGTGTCCAGCGAAGGGTGTCGCAGGGAGATAATGAAACACTTGGATGATAATGTAGATGTTTCGGGGCTTGAGGTGGAGCGAACGCAACTGAAAAACCAACTAAAGCAGGTAGTCGGTGCTAAAGATAAGCTGCAGGAGAGAATGGACAACCTGAGTGTGGAGGATAAACATTATGATAGAAAATATGAAGACATGAGTATCCGCTGGTCGAATCTTTATGATAAGCTCAATAATATAGAAGAGAATATACGGGTTATAAGCAGAAGAATCAGTCAAGTAAAACAAAAGCATTTATCTTCAAAAGAAGTCTATAAAGCACTACTAAACTTTGATGTACTATATAGCAATATGACAGATGAGGAAAGAAAAGAGTTTTATCAGGACTTCATTGAAGAAATAAATGTACATCAGGACAGAAATAGGTCTGAACGGATGGTAAAAAGTATTTTATTTAAGTTTCCTTTGTATTATAATGGTCAAGTAGGCAACGAGATTTTGTTGCCCAAAGATTTTACCGTTGAGACGGTTGTAATGCTTTCCCACAAAAAACCTGACAGCGTAATCAACGTAAAAGTCGAGTTTGGCGAGGGTGAGGGCAAAGTGCCGCTTGATAATATTGCCAAGAGAGCCGAAGCGTACAAGCCGAAAGAGCGAGTTACATATAAGATGATTAAGGAATACATAGAAGCGAAATATGGCTTCAAAGTACATACCGCATATATCGCAGAGGTAAAAAGGGAGTTAGGATTGCCGATGTATGATGCTCCTAATGCGGTAGAGGAATTAAAACAGCCGAGAAAGCATCCGACGGCGGAGAAAGCGGAAGCGATAAAGGAAGCATTGAAACATTTTGAGATAATTTAACTAATATAGTCGTCTGATGTTGTGCAGGCGACTTTTCTAGTTTAGGCAGTATGGAACTTATTTTTTGTCCTAAAATAGTGTTGTTTTGTCCCGATATGTGATATAATATAAAAAAGGTAATTGGAGGTGCGCTCTTGTGAAAAAACAAAATATATTAAACTTGATAAAATATCATGTTGAAAAGAATGAGAATGCATTTAGAAATGAGGCAGTTGGCATAGCGAAATATTTTGATGCTATTGGTGATTATCAGCTGGCTGAATATATAATGGGGTTAATAGCAGAAACCAACTTGTATGTTCCGCAGGCTAGTGATTTTGAAAGTGAATTTTTAAAACAAATAGATATTAGAGAAATGCAACCATTGAATTTACCAGTAGCAATATCTAATGATATAAAAGGTATTATTAATGCAGTTAATCATAATATTGGGATAAATAAGTTTTTACTTGAGGGACTGCCAGGTAGTGGAAAAACGGAAGCTGCGAAACATATAGCAAGGCTGCTTGGCAGAACATTATATTGTGTTGATTTTGAGCATTTAATTGATAGTAAACTAGGTCAAACTAATAAAAATATAGTCAGTGTTTTTGCTGAGATAAATATGATTCCATATTCAAATAAAGTTGTTATTTTATTCGATGAAATAGATGTGATTGCCTTGGATAGAGTTAATAGGAATGATGTGCGAGAAATGGGGCGGGTTACTTCAACTATATTGAGAGAGCTTGATAGATTGACTGATTTAAACAAGGAAATAGTAATTATTGCGACAACAAATTTGTATTCCAATTTTGATAAAGCTCTAATTAGACGTTTTGATGCAGTGATTAATTTTAATAAATATAGTAAAGAAGATTTATTGGAAGTCGCAGAGTATTATTTTGCATCTTTTATTAAAAATTTTAAAGGCATTCCTAAAGATACCAGATTGTTTAAGAAAGTATTGAGGGTATCGTCTGATTTGCCTTACCCAGGAGAATTGAAGAATATTATAAAAACCTCTTTGGCATTCAGCGATGCAAATATAGAATATGATTATTTGAGAAGGCTTTATAATTATTTGATAGGTAATTTAGAAGAAACAGATATAGAACAACTTCATGCACAAGGATTTACGGTCAGAGAAATAGAAAAACTCAAAGGAGAATCTAAAAGTACTGTATCCAGAAAATTAAGCAAGGGGGAAGAAATTAATGAATAATGTACTGGAATTAAAGGGAAAGAGATTTATTCAAGCCTCAAAAACTGGTAGTGGTGGCGGAGCATCCATGAATAGCAAAAAAATAGTAACAAGAGAGCAGTTACTTAGACTGATAAAAAGTATAAGTCAAATTAAAGAATTTTGGAAACAAGAAAAAAGACCCTTTGAGGGGATATTGATTAGTGTTCATTATAATAAAATAGTTGCAAAGAGTAATCGAATTGCAGGATTGTTTAAAGGAAAAGATTCTAATTATGCTATTGTGGGCGCAAAATTTAACAAAGGAAAAACGAAACATATTATTACGTACTTTCTTGATATGAAAGATTTGGATGAAAGTATAGAATTACTTTTAAAAACAAGTGATATAATTAAAGTAAAGTTTCAAAATGGAATAGATAAAGTTACTTTTGATGATAGAAAAAAAATAGATATAATACCATTCTCTAGATTTTCGATAACAAAATCTACGTTTAAACAGGTAGTTGCAGATGTTTCATATATTGAAGATTTTGAGGTGGAAATGGCAACGCCCCAATTAAAACAAAGTATCATTACATTGTATAATACGCATACAGATACAAAAATATTATTTAAAAATATTGGAATTGACATTTTAAAAAGTAGAATATTGGATAATCAGACAGTGTTTTTAGATGAAAACCAATTACAGATTTTATTTGAGAAAGCACCGTATCTTGTTTCTATGGCAACAGAGGATTTATCAGAATTATCTCCAGAAGACTTCATTCAGGAATATCAGCAAGGGACTCTGTATATGCCTTCGCCAACTATTGAGCCAACTGTTGGAGTAATTGATACGTTGTTTGACAAACGTGTCTATTTTGGCGAATGGGTAGAGTATCATGATATGGTTGATGATAATCTTCCTAAAAATCCAGATGATTATCGTCATGGTACAGCGGTGGATTCTATTATTGTAGATGGTGCAAGATTAAATCCTTGGCTTGATGACGGATGTGGCAGATTTAGGGTACGCCATTTTGGTGTCGCAATAGGTTCAAAATTTTCTTCTTTTACTATTACAAAACAGATAAAAGAGATTATTGCAAACAATAAAGATATAAAGGTTTGGAATATTTCGCTCGGAAGTAATCAAGAAGTGAATGACAATTTTATTTCTGCAGAGGCAGCTATATTAGATAAAATCCAATATGAAAATGATGTTATTTTTGTTGTTGCAGGGACGAATAAGCCTAGTGCTGATATCGAGAAAATAGGTTCGCCTGCTGATTCAATAAACAGTATGGTAGTTAATGCAGTAACCCAAAATGGTTTGTCGACTAAGTATGCAAGAAGAGGATTGGCGTTATCCTTTTTTGCGAAACCGGATGTTAGTTATTATGGTGGGAGTGAAGAAAAATATATTAAGGTTTGTGAACCATTAGGGGAAGCAAATGTTGCTGGTACTTCATTTGCAGCTCCTTGGATTGCCCGAAAATTGTCTTACTTGATTGATATTTTAGGATTGAATAGAGAAGTTGCAAAAGCGATGATTATTGATGCTGCAAGAGACTGGAATGAAAAACCGACACCAGAAGAGGTTGCCTTATATGGACATGGTATAGTACCTATTAAAATAGATGATATTGTTCATACAAAAGAAGATGAAATTAAATTTCTGGTATATGATGTGAGTGAAAAATGGAATACATATAATTATTATTTTCCAGTTCCAATTAAAGATGACAAATATCCTTATATTGCAAGGGCAACGATGTGTTATTTTCCTATGTGTGATAGAACGCAAGGTGTTGATTATACAAATACAGAACTTAATTTACATTTTGGCAGAATCAATAATAAAGGAAAGATAGAGGATATTAAGGGCGATAAACAGAATCAGGATGTAATATTAGATAACGAAAGATATTTCCTTTTGGAGGGTGAAGCAAGAGAAAGATTTAGAAAATGGGATAATGTAAAATATATTGCAGAAAGACCAAAAAACAAAATGATGCCGAAGAAATCTTATGATAATAAAAATTGGGGAATGGAGATAAAAACAAATAACCGCTTAGACCCTACAGATGGAATAGGGGTTCGCTTTGGTGTTGTAGTTACATTAAAAGAAATCAATGGTGTCAATAGAATAGATGAATTTATTAAGAATTGTACCCTGAATGGTTGGTTAGTTAATGAAATTGATGTTCAGACAAGAGTTGATATTAATAAAAAAGTCAATGAGGACATTGAATTTGAGTAAATATAGTTGATATTTTCTAACAGAAAAGATTTTGCGGTGGAAAGTGTAAATTAGAGGACATTTTGTGGGAAAAGGGACGCACGAGCAGTATTAGTACTGTATAAATATTGCTTATATTTCCGCAATATTGTGAGGATATGTTCTAATTTGGTACTCATGTTGAGAGCGTATGTTTATTGTCAAAACTTCATTCAGACCAACATATTGAGGTTGAATTTCAGATGGAAGAGCTTGTTTGACTGCTGCGGAGAGTAAGGCAACCTACAAGGAAATCAAGGATTATGTGTTGGAGCATACGGGGAACACTTGCTATAGATGAGGATATGGAGGTAGAGGTTTAGTGAAAGGTTCAGAAGCAAAAATGACTGGTTTCATGGAAGGCGCGGACAAGCGTTACGTGATTCCTGTATACCAGAGAAAGTATGATTGGAAATATGAAAACTGCCACCAGTTATACGATGATTTAAAGAAAATAGTAACAGATGATAGAGACAGCCATTTCTTTGGTAGCATCGTGTCTGCTGTTGTTCCAAATGGCAGTAAAATCGAATATCACATCATTGATGGTCAGCAAAGATTAACGACTATAACTTTACTGCTTTTAGCACTTTGTAATCTTATAGCACAAGGAAAAGTAACGACTAACGAAGGAAAGCTTGATGAACAGATTAGCCAGCGTTTCCTTATCTCTCCTTGGGCTAGCGAAGATGACAAGATTAAGCTTCGCCCGGTTAAGAGTGATAGAGAAGCACTTGCTAAATTGTTTGGTGACAAAGAGGACTATGATCGTAGTTCAAACCTTACAATCAATTACCAGTTCTTTTATGACATGGTGATGAAAGAGGAAGTTCCAGTAGCAGATTTATATGGTGCCATCGGTAAGCTTGAAATCATCAGTATTACATTAGACCAAGGTGATAATGCACAGCTTATTTTTGAAAGCTTGAACTCAACTGGTCTTGCACTTACTGAAGGTGACAAAATCAGAAACTATGTATTGATGGGCCTTCCTGCACAGGACCAGACTAAGTATTACGACACATACTGGGCTAAAATTGAGAAATGTACAGCCAATAATGTTAGTGGATTTGTGAGAGATTATTTAAGTATTAAGATTGCATCAGGATGGTAAGTTAACTACAGATGATGTATTGAGAGTATTTTTAATCACAGAAAATTACTTATTCAGAAGAAATATCGGTGAAGTGCCTACAAATGCATTGAACAAGATTTTCTTGAATTTAAATAAAGAAATCATCCGCTACGATAATACTGCAGATGATTATGTCTCAAAGTTTATTTATGCATTGCTTTCTAAGAAAGAGAGCGGTCGTTTCCCGGATGATAATGAATTCAGATTGGCACTTGCTGAAAAGCAGGTATATCAGATGCGTGGTAAGTATAAGGCTTATTTATTTGAACGTTTTGAAAACTACGGAACTATTGAAACTAAGGATGTTTACACCCATCTTGATAATAACGTTTATACCATCGAACATATTATGCCACAGCATTTAACTCCGGCTTGGAATGAGAGCCTTGGGGCAAATTCGGCTGAAATACATGCGACATGGCTTCATCGTTTGGCAAACCTTACTCTGACAGGATATAATCCTAATCTGAGCAATAATACGTTCATTGAAAAACGAGATGCTAAAGAAGGTGGATATAGGGTCAGTGATTTGAAGATGAATCAGAAGATTGCTACTAAGGAGGCTTGGGGATTATCGGAGCTCGAGGAACGTAACAAGGAGATGTTGGAATTAGCTATGGAAATCTGGGCTTATCCGGAAACCAGCTTTGTACCATCAGAGAAAGAATTTGATTCATGTACTTTGGATGATGAGAACTTCAATCTTACTGGAAGGGATATTGCTAAGTACAGCTATTTGACTACAGAACAGCCGGTAACAAGCTGGACTGATATGTTTGAGCACATCGTTAAGTTCCTGTATCAAAAAGATAAGTCTGTGCTCATGTCACTTGCATATAGCAAGAAAGAAAGCACAGACATTGCGGCATATGTAGCAAACAATGAATCTGAACTGCGAAGTGCTTTGAAGATTGATGGGAATCTTTATGTTGAAAAGAATACAAGTACAACTTTAAAGATGTCTATCCTTCGTAGAATCTTTGCGTTATATGAGGCTGATCCGATGGACTTAGTTTTTTATCTTAAGGATGCAGAGATGAAGAAAATCTCTGATGCAGGTAGACATGAAATAAGAAGACGATATTGGGAGTATGCACTTCCGGTTATACAAGAGAAGCATACACATCGAGGAACTTTTAGTGGATGTAATCCGACTACATCAAATACCGTTTCTGGTTTCTTTGGAATAAGTGGTTTCTGTATTAGTTGTGTTGCAAATTATGATAATGCCCGAATTGATTTCTATTTGGGTAATGGGGAGATACAGAAAAATAAGGATACTTTTGATTTGCTGTATCAACATAAGAATGAAATCGAAAGCAAGTTAGGAATTTCTCTTGTTTGGGATAGAGCAGACAATTATAAAGCATCATGGATGTGTTATCATCTTGATAATGTAAGTATTACTAATGAAGCCGATTGGCCAAGAATGGCTAAGTTTCATGCTGAATGGAGCGATAAGATTTGTGATGCGATGCTTGAATACCTATTGAGTGATGAAGATAAAAGATACAATGCCATCGTAGCTATTTTTAGAGAATGGGTGCAGTCAAAAGAAGGTGCTCATCTTGATTTGATTAGATGCAATAGAACTTATACGCGTTTTACTACAGATGGAATGACTGCAATTTTTCCAGACATCCCTGATGCACCAAGCGGATGGAATACAGATAATCATTATTTTTATGAGATTATCAATAGAAATGGAAAGACTACATATATCCAGTTGACAATTAGCTCAAAGAATATTACTGATGAGTTCAGAACTATTTGCGACAATGTGAATAAGTATTATCCTGCTAAGATGGACAAGGATGACTGGCAGTGGAGAACTTCATTTAAGACAACAACTATCGAACTTGGTGATGAATTAGATAAGGCTGCTATTGTCGCTAAACTTGATTCTTGTATGCAGGAGATTCTTGCATTTGAATCTGATTTGGCAGCGAAGTTAGGCAACTAAAAGGAGGAATTCTATTTGAAAAAGAAGAAATAACCATCCGTTCCAGCGCATCTGAATATTTGACTTATTGATAAAACGTTGTCAGTAAATTTAGGGATTGTGATAGGTTGAAAACAGCACTTTATGAATGTCTTGGAAAAGATGATTTATCGTCAGAAAATAAGCTGGAATTTGAAAAGATAAAAATGGTTAGTTTTTATGTATAAATCGTGATTTTTTGTTTTGAGAGAATATAAGTGAAGGGGGAATATATATGTTATTGAGCAATCTGAAAGAATTAAAAAATGATATGGTAAATAAAGATTGGACAATATGTAGCTTTATATTTGAATATAAGGAAATAGAATATATTGTGCTCGTAAAAAGATTTGTAGGAACTGAAAAAAGAGAAAATCAGTATGCATTAGTAAAATTACATTTTATGAAAACTAATGATTTAAGAGACGATATGCAAGTTGAAGCTAATAGTAGTAGGCTAATAATTGAAACCCAAACGTTAAGAGAATACTTTGGGATTGAGTATACAGATAACTTAGGGAATATTCTTCAACAGCTTACTAAACGGTTGGGGGATGTAATCCCGAAGAATGTTCCCGAATGTATTTCTGATATAGAAAGGACAGCGATGGTTCGTTCACTTAGTAGAAGTGACTCAGAAGATCCTAATAAGATTTATTGTAACAAGGTGAAAAGAAATCCAAATGGTGGTCAAAGGAGCGTATTTAATGCAGATAAGACTAAGTTGTTGAGAACTTCCCTATTTGAATATTTTCGTAATGAACCTAATATTAGTTTTTGTTATTATGCTGATCCTGCAATGGAGAATGATGATAAGACCATTTTGCGAAATTTTTCAAAATAGCCTAATTAAAAAATATATTGTGAAGACAAGATGGTTGAAAAATTCCAGCCGCTGAATGGGGAGGAACAAAAAATCATTCAGGAGGCACAGAGGAGTCTTGGAAATTCCACCACAATCCCATGTACTTTTTGCCATTACTGTACGGAGGGCTGTCCGAAAAAGATTCGATGAGAGATATAATTGACATTTGTCGGTATACTGTGTATGATACAGATTGAGGTGATATGAAATGCAAAAGTATGTCGAATCGGAAACATTGGAGCTGAAAGAAAAATATACTGATGTAATATGCAAAGAGATTGTTTCGTTCTTGAATACTTCTGGTGGTACAATTGTTATTGGTGTTAAAGATGATGGAACTATTGTCGGTGTTGATAAAATTGATGAAACATTTAGGAAAATATCTGATATTATAGCTACACAAATTGAACCAAATCCACAAGATGAAGTGAGTTCAGAAATTCGGTTTGAAGATGGAAAAACATTGATTATTGTTAATGTATCAAGAGGGATTAAGCATATTTATTGTCAGAAAAAATATGGCTTTTCGTCTGTTGACTGTACGATTAGAGTTGGAACGACTTGTCGAGAAATGACACCAGAACAGATTCGAATTCGATATGAAGGTAAATTCATTGATTCGGAATATATGTTAAAAAAGCGAGCAAGTCAGCTTGATTTAGCATTTAAAGAATTGAAAATTTATTACAGTGAGAAAGAATATCACTTAGATGATAAAACTTTTGAAGCAAACTTGAATTTAAGAAATCAGAATGGTGATTACAATCTTTTGGCCGAATTACTTGCGGATAGAAATAATATTCCCTTAATATTTGTGAAGTTTAGGGGAAAAGATAAATCGGCGATTTCTGAACGAAGTGATTATGGATATAGATGTATTATTACGTCTTATGATAAAATTAAAAATAGACTTCAATCAGAAAATACTTGTATTTCTGATACAACAATTAGACCAAGAAAAGATACTTATTTATTTGATTATGATTGTGTCAATGAAGCAGTTTTGAACGCATTGGTTCATAATGAATGGACAATTACTGAACACACAGGGCATGGAGTACCAACTATTGTAAAAAAGTATGGAGGAGAAGTTTTTGAAATAGAAGATAACTATATCCGTTGCACAATTCCGTTTGATGAAGAAGTTTTGGAGAAGAAGAAAAATGAAAATGTCGGTTTGAATGTCGGTTTGAATAAAACTGAAAAGAAAGTGATTTCTCTGCTGATAGAAGATTCGGAATATACTTCTGATGAATTGGCTGCAAAGATAGGCGTGACAAAAAGAACCATAGAAAGAGCATACATTTCTTTGCAGAAGAAAAAAGTTATAGAAAGAATTGGTTCAAAGCGTGATGGAAGTTGGATTGTCATTAAATAATTGAAGGATATGCGTGGCAGGATTGTTTGGAGATAAAAAATGAATGGCGATTTAACAGATGGAAGAATTACTTTACGATTGATAAAATTTGCTCTGCCGCTTATGATTGGCAATGTGCTGCAGCAGTTTTATAATTTAGCAGATACGCTGATTATCGGAAGGGTTTTGGGAACCGATGCGCTGGCAGCGGTAGGGTCGTCCTATACTTTGATGACTTTTCTTACTTCGATTCTGATTGGGCTTTGTATGGGAAGCAGTGCATATTTTGCAATCCAGTTTGGCAAAAAAGATTATGAAGCATTAAATCATAGTATTTTTTTGTCGTTTGTTGTGATAGGAATATTCACAGTAGTTTTAAATATATTTGTTTTTGCGTCAATGGGCTGGATAATAAGAGTTCTGCAGATTCCGTTGGAAGTGCAGGGGTTGGCAGAGAAATATCTTGCTTGTATTTTTGCAGGTCTTGCCGCTGTATTTTTGTACAATTTTTTTGCAAATGTTTTGCGGGCAGTTGGCAATTCAGTTGTTCCGTTGATTTTTCTTGGAATATCGGTGGTGCTTAATATTTTTTTAGATATTTTGTTTGTCATATTATTTGGGCGTGGTGTTTGGGGAGCGGCAGCGGCAACAGTGCTTTCACAGTATGTGTCTGGGTTTGGAATTATGATTTATTACTTTTGGAAAATTCCTTTACTTCGCATTAAAAAGAGGCATATGCGGTGGGATGTTACTATGCTTAGAGAAATTTTTAGCCTGTCTTTTCTGACCTGCCTGCAGCAGTCTGTCATGAATTTTGGAATCCTTATGGTACAGGGGCTGGTTAACAGTTTTGGGGCAGTTGTGATGGCGGCTTTTGCTGCTGCAGTAAAGATAGATACGATTGCTTATATGCCGGTACAGGATTTTGGAAATGCATTTTCTACGTTTGTAGCGCAGAATTATGGTGCTGGTAAAAGGGAGCGGATTCGGCAGGGGATTAGGAGTTCTCTTATTTTTGTATTTTTCTTTTGTATGTTAGTAAGCTTCCTTGTCTGCCTGTTTGCAAAACCGCTTATGGAAATTTTTATTCGCGTGGAAAATATCGATGTCATTCAGACAGGAGTTGGATATCTCAGAGTGGAAGCGGCATTCTATTTTGGAATTGGGCTGCTGTTTATGTTGTATGGTTATTTTCGGGCAGTTGGGAAACCGGGAATGTCAGTAGTGCTGACTATATGTTCTTTGGGAACCCGAGTAGCGCTGGCATATATGCTTTCCGATATACCTGCCATTGGAGTGACTGGAATCTGGGCGGCGATACCGATTGGCTGGATTTTTGCTGATTTTGTGGGGGTATATCATTATTTCAAAATGAATAGAGAGGATGCCATATAGGTTATGGCATCCTCTCTGTGTTGATGTTAAGAAAATTAATTCATTTCTTTAATATCGCTGAATGACCATGCGTGGATATTGATTTCAATAACCGGTGTGCCGCAGTATTCACATTTTTTTGCCCCAAGCGAGGAGAGTGGGGCGCCGCAGTTCGGGCAGTTGATGCCAAGGGCATGGTCTAATTCATTTTCTAGCAGATTTCTGTCCTGAATATATATTAAATCTGTATTGTATTTTGTCTGATATTTGTATTCTTTTGAACCCTCTATGACAGAAGAAGTGTCTGTTATGTAGTGGAAACATTCCAGAGCGGATTGGAATGTGATAATACATCTTCCATCTGCCTTTTTGTACTGGTGGATTTCCGTGCGGTGTATTTTAATCTGGTCAAAATGTTCCCATAATCCTTTTATGGAGAGCATTTGGATATGGTTTTCTAATTGCTGCTTTAATTCTGTATTACCATCCGTCAAAACAGCAGTGTTTTTCTGCGTTACCGCACGGAGATATTGTGTTAATGTATTTTCTGCCCGTTCCTTCATCTCATCATATTCAAAATCAGGAAAATCTGATACGATTTTTGGAAGGAGAAGGTTTGTCATGCCGGATACTGACTTTGGGGTAGAAGCATATTCCCGTTTCATCTGCCGGATGCCATCTGAAAGGTCTTCTGTGCCAAAAATGGTACGCGAAAATTCTTTTGCTTTGTGCCTGACATAGAGAATGCCGCAAAAGACAGCAAGGATAACAATTAGCAGAAGTATTAAAAATATCATAATCTATTCCCTTCGGTTATTGGATGTCGTTTTCATCAAATATGTCACCGCATTCCGGACAGAATTTTGGCGGGTGATGTGGGTCTTCTGGCTGCCAACCGCATTTGTCGCAGCGGTATAAAGGAGCACCGGCAGGCTTTTTGGCGCCGCACTCCTGACAAAATTTGCCTTGGTTTATGGCACCGCAGGAACAGGTCCAGCCGACTGTTGGGGCGGGTTTTGGCGTGCCGCATTCCACACAGAATTTGCCCTGGTTTACAGTACCGCAGGCACAGGTCCATGAATCAGCGGATGGTGCTGGGGTTGGTGCAGAAGGCGCATGGTTTGCCGAAGCATTGTTCTGCTGCTGTCCCATGGCATATAGGGAGCCTGCATCGAAACCGCCTGCATTATTTGCCATATTCATGCCTGCAAATGCCATCATGGGTCCAGTAGACGTATTGGAGGCGGCTGATTTCATAGCTTCCGCCTGTGCGCCTGCTAATGTGGCTGCCGCCATATTTGGATTGCGCAGCACAGCAGTTTTCTGCAGTTCTTTAATCATCTTCTCGTCTTCCTCGGAAGCTTTGATGGTGTTGACACCAAAGGAAACAATTTTAATGCCGCGGAGCTGTCCCCATTTTTCAGACAATATTTTATTTAATGCATCAGCGACTTCCATAGTATGGGCAGGCACTGCGCTGTAGCGGATGCCCATGGCAGAAATCTGGGCAAAGGCAGGCTGCAGTGCAGTCATTAACTCGGATTTTAACTGGCTGTCAATTTTATCCCTTGTGTACTCTTCAGTGATATTTCCGCAGACATTTGTATAGAAAAGGATAGGGTCAAATATCTGATAAGAATATTCACCATTGCAGCGGACGGAGATATCCACATCTAAACCAATGTTTTCATCTACAACGCGGAAAGGAACCGGGTTGGCAGTTCCGTATTTGTTGCCCATGATTTCTTTTGTGTTAAAGAAATATACCCGCTGATCCTTTCCGGTATCGCCGCCAAAGGTAAAACGTTTTCCGATGGCTGTAAAGGTTTTTCCGATATTTTCCCCTAAGTCGCCGTACAGCAGGCTGGGTTCGGAGGAGGTATCATACATGAATTCGCCTGCTTCCGCGCAGAATTCTACAACTTTTCCTTGGTCGACAATGATCATGCATTGCCCTTCGTTGACAGCAATGACGGAACCATTGCTGATAATGTTATCATGCCCTTTGTTGCGTGAGCCGAACCGGCTGTTGTTCCTCTGGTGCCCCCTTGCTGCCAATACATTTGATTCCAATGCATCACAGTAAAAGTATTCTTTCCACTGGTCAGCGGTAATTCCTCTGATGGCACCTGAAATTGCTTTTATTAATCCCATAATTAACCTCGTTTCTGCATGGTCATGCTATTTAATCAATATGTTCTATCTGATTATACTTTTTTTGGCGGGAAAAGTCCATTCCTAAGTGACAGGCGAATTGAAACATGGTATGATTATATTAATTGGTAATTTTTTCTGAATATGGTGATTTTGGCATGGCGGGCTGCAGGATTATTTAGATATTTTGAGAAAAGGGAGGATACGGTTTTGGGCAATGGGTATACTTTGGGGAATGCGTATCAGCAGATAAGTGACAGGATTCCGCTGCTGAATGCAAAAAAAATCATTGATGAGATGCCGGGCGGCTTTTTTATTTACCGCGCAGATGGCGATGAAGAGATTTTATATGCAAACCAAGCATTGTTCCGCATTTTTAATTGTGAGACGGAAGAAGAATTCCGTGAATTGACGGGAAATTCGTTTAAAGGGGTCGTGCATCCAGAAGATTTAGATGAAGTGGAACAGAGTATTAAAGATCAGATTGCAGTTAGCAAATATGAATTGGATTATGTAGAGTACCGTATTGTCCAGAAGGGAGGGGAGATTCGCTGGATTGAGGATTATGGGCATTTTACCCACAGTGATTTACTGGGGGATGTGTTTTATGTTTTTGTGGGGGATGCCACAGACAAGCATAAACGGCGTATGGAGAGGGAAGCTGCATTGCAGCTTGAAAAGGAGCAGTTGGAACAGAAGCTGCGCAAAAAGCTGAATGCATATGGGAGGAAGCTGGAGATTATCAATCAGGAACAGTTACGGCGTCTTGAATTAATTGAGGGGCTTAGCATTGATTACGAGTCAATATTATATATTGACATTGATGCAGGGATTCTTCAGCCGTATCAGATTAGCAAAAGGATTAATGACCCATTTAAAAATAAATGTTTTGTATATGGGTTTAGTGAGTTTTCGTGGTTTGGTTCCCATTATATAGAAAAATGGGTATATGAGGAGGACAGGGAATATTTTTCTGATGCCATAGATTTGAGGAATATTACGAAGGTGCTTTCTAAACAGAAAGTATACCATGTAAATTACCGCATTTTCCAGAATGGAAGGATAGAATATCTGCAGCTTTGCATTGTAAATGTAGCGACTTTTGAGGGGAGTGCCCAGACCGTAATTGGCTGCAGGAGCATTGATGATGAGATCCGGCATGAGATGGAGCAGAACAGGATTTTGGAGGATGCGTTAAACCATGCGAAAGCGTCAAATAAGGTGAAGGATATCTTTCTTGCTAATATGTCCCATGACATACGTACTCCTATGAATGCAATTGTCGGCTTTACAGCTCTTGCAAAGACGCATATAAGAGACGAAGAGAGGCTTGCAGGATATCTTGGGAAAATCGAAGAATCGGGGAGCAATCTTCTTCAGCTTCTGGATGATGTGTTGGAATTGTCACGGCTGGAATCGGACAATATACATATTGAAGATACAGAATGTGACTTATATGAGGTTGCCAGACATGTGCAGAAGACTGTACAACCGCAGGCGGAGGCGAAGGGGCTTACATTGTCATTGGAATTGGGCAAAATGATGCATCATATGGTATATGGCAACAGGCAATATTTAGTCCAGCTGCTCCTGCGCATTGCCGGAAATGCGGTAAAGTATACGGAGACTGGGGGGAAGATTACGATTTCGATTGTTGAACAGAAAACGTTCCATGATTTTGCTACTTACCGTTTCATAATAGAAGATACAGGGATCGGCATTAGTGAAAGTTTTCTGGAACATATCTTTGAACCTTTTGAGAGACAGAGGAATACGACAATGAGCGGCGTGTATGGAACAGGGCTTGGCCTTACCATTGTCAAAAATATTGTTGAGATGATGGGTGGAAATATTGAAGTATCCAGTTCTGCAGGGCAGGGAAGCCGTTTTACTGTAACATTGAGCCTGCGCTTTTATAATGAATCTGATTCCGCTGATAGTAAACTGGAACAAAATGATGATCCGGGACACACAACAGGAAAGATTCTTTTGGTAGAGGATAATGAAATCAATCTGGAGATTGAGACAGAACTTTTGACGGATTTTGGTTTTCAGGTAGAGACGGCTGTTAATGGCAGTATAGCGCTTGAAACACTTCGGAAGTCAAGTCCCGGTGAGTACAGCCTCGTGCTGATGGATATTCAGATGCCGGTAATGGATGGGTATAGTGCGGCAAGGGCAATCCGGATGCTTGATGAACCAGCTGTCGCAAATATTCCGATTATTGCGCTGTCAGCTAATGCATTTGAGGAGGATCAGAAAAGGTCTATGGAGAGCGGCATGAATGCCCACTTGGGAAAACCGATTGATATCCGGCAGTTTTTTGATACAATCAAAGAGATGCTGTGCAAAAATTAACTGGGAGGGAAAATGCTGGATTTGCAAAGCACATAATGGCAGATTATTAGTATACTATAGATAAAGATAATTAGGGAGAAGCATAAATGGAAGAAAAAGGAAAGCCGTTAGTTAATTCCTGCAGTTTTGCTGGGATAAGGCCGATTATGGTGGATCTGCCGTATCCTCCGATTCAGGTCAGGGAAAGGAATCGTGCTTACGCCAATCTTCTTAGTGTTGATTATTGCGGGGCAGTCTCTGAGATGTCTGCCATTACGCAGTATATTAATAACGAAAACCGTTTATCCTGTGAAAAGTGCCCAATGGCAAAAACAATTCTGGGGATTGCAATGGCAGAAATGATGCATCTGCAGAAATTGGGGGAATTGATTTTTTTGCTGGGCGGGCAGGTTGATTTTGTTGCAAAACAGCAAAACGGAAGGCAGAGGATGTGGACGCCGGAATATTTGACGATTCCAGAGCATGCAGGAAAAATGATACTCGCTGATATTGAAGCTGAGAAGGGGGCAATTAATCAGTACAGAATGCATATGAATATGATAAAAGATCCATATATCAATGCAGTGTTGGCACGCATTATCAAAGATGAAGAATATCATATTATGATTCTTCAGGTTTTATTGAAAGAAGTGCAGTCTGGCGTAAATTGTATGTAGTGATGCCCTTTTCTATTTCCATTGTACTATGGTTGTGGCAATCTCCCGGCTTTGCCGGAGATTGCCACATAATTTTTATATATTAGGAAAGTTCTCGGAGTGTGGTGGTGCACCAACAAAAATGCAAAGAACTTTAGTTCTTTAGCATTTTTGCTAGGGTACAAGCGAAGTCTGTGCCCTTTTTTAGCTAACTGGCAGTATAAAAGCTCTCCTATTTTTCTCAGTGTTTCTGCTGTGATTTGATTTTTTCATTGGTTTCCTCTACATTCATTTTGGAGAGGACAAACAGAATTAGGACATCAAAGATAAAAGGGAGCCACAGATACATAAATTGCATCATATTGAGGGCCGACTGTGGCTGCACTGCCTTTGTGCCAACATAACCGCTGAATTCTAAGAGCCACCCCACCAATGCAGTTCCGATGCCGCCTCCGATTTTCACTCCAAGGGAAGTGCAGGAGTACATCGTCCCATCCACTCTTTTTCCCTGCGTCAGATACGTGTACTCGGAACAGGAAGCAATCACAGCATTCATATCGCCCTGCCATGGACCCTGCCCCAATGCTGCAAGTGCCGTAAATGCTATCATCAAAGGAACACTCCCCATATATCCGGCAACAACCACCAAGGCTCTGCCAACTACAGCTACAATGTAGCCCCTCAGATTCAGTTTGTACATACCATTCCATCTGCCAACCAGCGTTGGCGTAAATATCAGTGCTATGATAAGCGGAATATTCACTGCCCATGCAAACTGTCCAAACAGGTTCTTATTCTTTAATACCCACGTCATATAGTAGATACCTGCACCAATCATTGCACTATACAACTGCTGTAGGATATATGTCCCGCAAATCATCAGATAAAACTTATTTTTCACAACCAGCTTAAATGCCTGAACCAATCCATACTTTTCTTCCGCACCGTCTGCCCCGCTATCGTTTAATTCTTCCTCAGGAAGCTCTTTTACGGAAAGTCCGGAGATTGTATTTACAACCAGCCCGATAACCGCATAGATAATTGCCACCAGCCTCCATGCCGCAGCGCCGCCGCCACACAAATCTACAAATCCTACTGTAATCGTCTGAATCAGAAGGCTGGTTGAAAAAGCAAAAATAAAACGGTAGGAACCCATCTGCACGCGCTCTTTGCTGTTCTTTGTAACAAGGGAAGTAAGTGCCGAATATGCTATATTGTTTGCCGTATAGAATACACCATTTAACAAAGTATATGCAATGAAAAACCATGCATACTGTGCCGTCTTGCCAAGGCTGGTTGGTACTGCAAAACAGGCGGCCAGTGTTATGGCGCAGCCGATATAGCTGTACAGCATCCATGGCTTTGCTTTTCCAAGCCTGCTGTGTGTCTTGTCTATCATGGAACCAAAAAATATATCTGTAAATCCATCAAACAGCTTTGATACGGCGATTAATGTTCCCACAATTCCCGATGCCAGCCCAATGGTATCTGTCAGATAAACCATGACAAAAGATGTCAGGAAGGCATATACCACATTTCCTGCTATATCACCCGAACCATACCCTACTTTGTTATACCACTTTAGATACTTTTTTTCCTCCATAAAATCAATCCTCCTTTACTATTTTTGTATATTGCCTGCTATCACCTGCTGCTCTTTCACAAACGGAACCAGTGTAAATCCGAATTGGAATGCGGTGTCATCAAACTGATATTTTTTTAGGACTGCTGGACCGCAGCTGTTAGAGCCGATACCGTTTAATGCATGGTCAATGCAGAGCACAGTGCTGTCAGACTCTGTAAGCTCATAATTATGTGCTGCCTGTTCCAGTTCTTCCTGCGTATATATGGATGCGTTAAAGGAAAATGGCTGTTCCGATACCGCTATAATTCCAAAATGTGCATTCGCCACTTCCACATAATCACAGTCATAATGGCTTCCATTCTCCTGTGGGCGGATATAATCTTCGTGCATCTGGCTGACGTTTGAACGGTAATATCCGTGGCTGGAACCCTGATGCTTATCCCGATAGCTTTCCTGCGGGCCCATCCCAAAATAGCAGATATTTTCCAGTTTCTTGTTAAGGAACAGGCGTAATCCAAACCGTGGAAGCGCCGGGAACTCTTCATCTTTTGCTACAGACATTATGAAAGAAATCTTCCCATCCCCATCTATTTTCCATGTAATTTCCACATCTAGAATCTTTTGGACAGTTGCTGCCACAACTGCCAGATGCCCCATAAGATATACCACGTGTTGATCTTGGAACATTTTGATATGGTAAGCCCTTGTATAAGCTTCCTCATAATGCGCCTTTCTCCATTCTTCACTGATATACCTGTCATTGTCTGTCGGCGCTCTCCAAATGTTTAATTCCATTGGGTGATTCAGATATTCTCTTCCTGCAAACCAAATACTCGTAAATAAACCAGTGCGTTTGTCAAACTCATATCTGAAATCTTTTGCCTGTAATGTAATCTTTACATCTGTCTCTTGAACCGTAATGCCATTATCCACTGGCTTCTGTTCCAGCCACTGCACCACCTTCCTGTTCCTTCCGTCCTCATTTGCCAGCTTTATCTCATCAAACCCCAGTACATGCCCACGCGTAAGCAGCGGTATTTCTTTCTTTAAGCGGTATGTCAATTTCAGGTAGATTCTTCCTGATACCGGAACCTGTAATTTCAATTCCACCGTTACATCCCTGTGGGGCGCCGCTGTTACACCAGATAAATTCCCCTTTTCCACGGTCAGGCCGTCCTGCGTCATTTCATAGGAAATCTCTACATAATCCCTCAAATCATCAAAATCCATATAGTTATGAAGTACCAGTTCCCCGCTGCGCTCATCATAGGAAACCACTCTTACGGGACGGTATACGTTTTTATATTCCAGCAGCCCGGTATGTGGTGTACGGTCAGGATAAACCAGCCCATCTATGCAGAAATTGCCATCATGAATTTTCTCCTTGCTGTCTCCGCCATAATAATACATAGTCTTTCCATTCCCTGCTCTGCCATGTGCAACTGCATGGTCACACCATTCCCAGACAAACCCTCCGCACAGCCTGTCATCTGTGTGGAATATCTGGAAATAATCTTCCAAATCTCCCGGCCCGTTTCCCATGCTGTGGCAGTATTCCACCAACAGGAACGGCTTGCTTCCATCTTTCTCCAAATATTCCTCTATTTCTGCAAGCGCAGGATACATCCGGCTGTAGATATCCAGATTTTCATATTGATATGTTACGTTATAATTGCGGTATCTTGCGCTTTCATATTGTGTCAATCTCCCTGAATCGAATTGCTTTGTCCACTCCAGTGCCTTCTCAAAGTTACAGCCATAAGCACTCTCATTTCCCATTGACCACATAATGATGCAGGAACGGTTTTTATCTCTCTGCACCATAAGCTGTACGCGGTCCAGGATTGCTTGCTCCCATGCCGGATTGTCGGCAATCTTTTCATTCCAGCGGCTGAAACGGTTTCTGTCTGTATCTTCTTTGCGATACAGCATAAACGGCCCATGCGCCTCAATATCTGCCTCATTGATTACCATAAAGCCGTACTTATCGCACATCTGATAAAAATACGGTGCATTTGGATAATGGCTGGAACGGATTGCATTGAAATTATGCTGTTTCATCAGGGTAATATCTTTCTTAATCTGCTCCACACCGATTACAGAACCTGTTTCCGGGTCAGAATCATGACGGTTTACCCCGCGGAATTTAAATTTTTCTCCGTTAAAATAAATTACCCGTTCCTTGATCTCTATTGTCCGAAGGCCTATAAAATCTACGATTACTTCGTCCTCCGTCATAAAAACTACGGTATATAAATACGGATTCTCTGTATTCCAAAGGATGGGATTTGGGATAGCCAATTCTACCGTGCCATCCTGTGAGAGCCCGCACGATGCAACGGTTCTTCCGGCCCTGTCTTCTATTGTTATCTTCGTATCCACCGGCCCGCTAAGGCAAATGTCTATTTTTACCATGGCGCTGTCTTCTGCCAATTCTGTTGTGATATGGTAATCCCTTACTGCCCGTTCCGGCCGTTTTAAAAGGTATACGTCCCTGAAGATCCCGCTCATGCGGAACTTATCCTGGTCTTCCAGATAGGAGCCGTCACACCATTTGAGCACCAGGGCTGCAATTGTATTTTCCCCCTTCTGCAGCAGGGGAGTCACATCAAACTCACTGATAGCATGTGACACCTGGCTGTATCCCACATAAATTCCATTCATCCATACATAAAAGCAGCTATCCACACCTTCAAAATTTAAAAATACTTTTGGTGCTTTCTCATCCCTCTGGTAAGAAAAAGTATGCACATATGCGCCGCACGGAATATCCTGCGGCACGTAAGGTGGGTCAAAGGGAAATGGATAGCGGATATTTGTGTACTGGTGGCTGTCATAACCAGCCATTTGCCATGTACCCGGAACAGAAATCTTGTCAAATCCCGAGGTATCATAATTTCTCTTATAAAAAGCATCTCTTACATGATAAATACTTTCATAATACTGAAAATCCCACTCCCCATTCAACAATTGGAACCGGTCTGAATTTTCACGGTTCTCAATCAAATCATCTCTCCGTTGCGATGCCGGAATATAATAAGCCCTCGCCGGCACCGTGTTATCATGCAGCATACTCAAATCTTCATAGTAACGTGGCACAATCATAGCATAACCCTCCTTTAACATACATTATTTTGTTTTGTTGAAATCTGATTTCTGTCCTCCTGATTTAGCTGTTTTCTTCCGCTCACTTGATATCTTGATATTATCTTACGTTTTTCAACGGAACATGTCTATAAACAGAAGTGGACAGAATATGCACAAAATGATACAATAGATTAAATATGAAAAAAGGGGGCGTCTGCTGTGTATATTAATTCCGGTTACAAAAATCACTCGCTGTTAGATTTTAAGGACAAAAGCAAACCGCTGGTTGTAGGAAGCTGTGGAACTTACCGCCTGTATGCACACCCGAAACTGCCAACTTACCGCCCCAGAGGAAGGCTTGATTTCCAAATTATTTATATTGCGTCGGGGAAGGCTCATTTCCATTTCGGCAATCCGGAAAATGAGACAATTGTACCTGCAGGGAATATTGTATTGTTCCGCCCAAAGGAATTTCAAAAGTATGAATATTATGGAATTGATAAAACAGAAGTTTATTGGATTCACTTCACCGGAAATGATGTAAAGAATATTTTAAGAAAATATGGGTTTCCAGATGAAAAACGGATATTCCCTGTTGGGACATCTCTGGAATATGAACGTGTATTCAAAAGAATCATTATGGAATTACAAAGATGTCAGGATGATTATGAAGAGATGCTGACTCTGTTACTGCGCCATCTGCTAATTATCTTCCACAGAGAATTAACCAGGGAGCATATATTAAAAAATGAATATCTGGATTCTGAGATGGATATTACCGCATCTTACTTTAATGAAAATTATAACCGGGATATCAATATTGAAGAATATGCCGTTTCCAGAGGAATGAGCGTCAGTTGGTTTATCCGCAATTTCAAGAAATACACAGGAACCACCCCTATGCAGTTTATCACTTCCATCCGCATCACAAATGCCCAGATGCTACTGGAAACTACGAACTATGCCATAAATGAAATTGCGCGGATTGTTGGTTATGATAATCCTCTGTATTTCAGCCGGTTATTTCGTAAACAGAAAGGGTGTCCGCCTTCACATTACCGCAAAAGAAAATAAGATTCAGCCGCAGTATCTTATCAACTATATGATTTGGCGTTTGATTATCAAATGGAGTATGGAATAGATATCCAGTTATTGTAAAAAACAAACACCCCCAGAATGCCCATTCTACAAGGCTTCCGGGGGCGTTCCACTAACAGGGGTGCCAGGAATCGAACCCGGCTCTGGAGTTTTGGAGACTCTTATTCTACCGATGAACTACACCCCTATGAAGTTTACATCACTTCCATGAGTGACTATAAAATTATATAATACTTATGGCATGTTGTCAAGAGTTTTTTATCTACTAATTTTATAGCCTACACTTTCCTACGAGGGATGGAAAGAAAATATCAAATTTTTTCTATAATTGTAAAAGGGGTAACTTTTTTGACATATTTTATCAGTAAACTAATCAGGAAATTGAGGTTGGAAAAGTTTACTTTTATCCTGAAAAATGTTATATTTAAAGATGATGCGTTTAATGTTTTAAAGGGGGCAGATAGAAATGAGAAGACAAGTGATATCTTGTGGTAAGAAGATTGTAGCTGTGGCTGTATTGGCATGTTTTATGATGATAGGAAAGCAGGCGAAAGCAGCGGAGACCACTACGCTTCGTGTGATTTCGACGACGGATATCCATAATCGGATTAATAGTGAAGATTATGACGTGGCTGGAAAAAATAACACAAAATCACTTGCGCGCCTTAATACAATGATAAAGGGTGCTAGGGCTGAAATGACGGAAGGCGGCAGTATTACTGTTGATGTTGGCGATTCTGTGTATGGGTATGGTGCAGAGACAATTATGGGGGGCGATATAACACCGAATAATGACCTGCAGCCTATTTTTGCTGCCATGAGCAGGATTGGATATGATGCAATTACTCTAGGGAATCATGAGTTTGATTACGGTTATACGTTTATCACAAATCAGATTGAAAAGGCTGGCCTTAAGGACGTCTGTGTGGTAGCAAATGTAAAAGAGTGGGACAGCGGAAAATATCCTTGGGACAAGACAAAGATGATTACGAAAGAGCTTACCACATCAAAGGGGAATACGGTTTCTATAAAAATTGGTATAGTAGGTGTGACAAGACAGGATTTGTCTACTTATTATGATTATAACGGCATTCTTAAAGGCGAGAGTGCGCTGAAGACAATCCGGACGCAGGCTGCTGCTTTGAAGAAACAGGGTGCGGATATTGTAGTTGCTATGGCACATTGTGGTTTTGGGAAGGAAGACGCAGCAGATGCAGATTATGATGTGGGGTATGCTATATCGAAGCTTAGTGATGTGGATTGTGTTATGCTGGGACATCAGCATAAGAACTACCCATCGGCAGATGCCAATGTGCGTTCTTTCTATAATCTTCCCAATACGGATGCGGAGACAGGACTTACCAATGGAAAGCCAGTTATTATGGTTGCAGACCATGCTGCAGGAATTGGGGTTGCAGATATGGCTTTAAAAATCAGTGGGGATAAAGTTTCTGTGATTGGTGCAAAGGCGGAGGTCAGGAAGAGTAACCAATTTGTGCTGGAAGATCCGGAAATTGCAGGAGTTGTTGCAGATGCGGATTCTGTTATTAAAAATACATATGATGAAATTCTGGCAAGTGTTAAAGAGGGTAGTGCCATTACAGGGTATTTTGGTATGCTTGAGGATAATTATGCAATTCAATTAGATAATGAGGCGAAAATTCGTTTTGGGATGAATTATATCCATAGCAGTGCTGGGGCAAAGTATGCAGGTTACCCGGTTATTGCTGCAACCCAGTATTATCTGGATGGCAGCGAGGGCAGAAATGATTATGTTGAGGTAGGAAGCAGTTTTACAATGAAAGATGTGCTGAATACGCAGGAATATCAGCACAACAATAATTATGCATATTGGATTACCGGGGCGCAATTGAAGGAATGGATGGAATGGTCTGCAAGTATCTATGCCCAAAAGGATGAAATGATTCAGGCTGATAAATCACTGGCAGAAATGATTCAGGAGAATGGTGCATCCTCTGTTGTTTCAGACAGATGGCTGAATAACTGGCAGAACTTTACGGTATTCGATGGTCTGGAATATGAAATTGATGCATCAAGACCGGCACGTTATAATGCTGACGGAGATATTATTAATGCAGATTCCAGAAGAATTACAAAGTTGACATGTGATGGCAGGGAGGTTACAGACGAAACACAGTTTATCATTGTAAATAATTATATTTCTGCGGGCATGGCAGTAATCAATCCGCTGTATAGCCAGAGATTAACGCAAAAAGAATTTAGGGCTGTAGTTTATTTGAAAAATTATGTTAAGGAACTTGGGAGCTTTGGGCCATTGTCCAATAAGGTTGACAACAACTGGTCTGTTACTTTTGGGGGAACTGCTAACAGGATTTTACGTTCCAGCTCCTTATCGGAGCTTTATGCAGCCTTGAAACCTTGGTACAGACGGACTTTAAAGGTTACAGAGGATTATGCATATTATCAGACGGATTTGCAGCAGACGGTGAGGACGGTAGATAAGGATGGGCCGCTTCTGGTTCTGTGTCCTTCTACAACGGAGGAAACAAATGGGGATGTCATTATTTATGCGCAGGCTTCTGATTCTTCTGGGGTAGCAAAAATGTATTACCTGAATGGACAATATGGGGAAGAAGATGCGGCATGGGAGACAGCGGAAGAACTGAGTGAAAAAGAGCTTAAGGTGTCAGAGAATGGTGTTTATTCCATCTGTGCTGTTGATAGTAATGGAAATAAGACAGTAAAGAACATCGAAATAAAAAATATCAATCCGGAAATTCTGCATGTTCCTGCAGTGGATAAATTTACGAATAAAAAGACAGTAATAACAGGTGAGGCGCAGCCTGGGTTGACAGTGCATGTAAATATCGGCGAAAAAGCATTTAATACAACGGCTGCTGAAGATGGAAAATATTCTTGTACGGTAGGTGTACAGCTGGCAGGGGATCCGATTACTGTTTACGTTTCAGACAGCGAAGGAAGGGTCAGTGCCAAGGTGGAAAGCAAGGTTGTCAGGCGGGGACCGAATGCGCCGAGTTTAAACTCGGTGACAAATAAAACAATGACGTTATCGGGGGATATTAATAATGCGAATTCAACTATTATAGCGTACATTGGAAACACGGTATATGTGCCAAAGAATAAGGCGTCTGTCTATAAAGGATGCACAAAATATTCCAAGACTAAGACGATTGAACAGGCATTAAATTACTCAGAGAAGGATGGCGATTATTTCATAAAAGTTCCGGCTCCGGCTGCAAAGAAGAAAATTACTATTTTTGCAGTGGATAATGCGGGAGAGTGTAGCCTGACAGCGCAGCAGTTTGCACAGGAAGAGGCTCCAAACCAGCCACAGGTAAATTCTGTCTGTGAGGTGGAGCGTTATGTGACGGGAAAAATTCCGTCAAATTCAAAAGTTTGTGATATAACGGTGAAGGCTGGCGGCCAGAGTTTCAAAGCAAAAAGTAAAAAGAATGGTAAGTTTTTTGTAAAGACGAAAGGTTTTTCAGCGGGGACCGTTGTACAAGTTTCTGCCTCTGACAGTCAGGATGGCAAGGTTCGAACCAGCGCTGTGGCGGAATGTGTTGTTAGTACAGAGAAGAAGCATACTGCTGATTCCGATAAGAGTATTATAACGATGAAATCTTTGAACAACCGCCAGACAGTTGTTCAAGGGAAGGCCAAAACGGAGGGGATTGTATACCTTAATTATGGTGATACCAGTGCCCAGCTGAATTTGAATGCAGACGGCTCATTTAGTTATACGCTTCCAAGCCCGTTAGAGGGCGGCAGCAGCCTTTATGTTGCATGTCATAACAAGACAACGGGAGAAATTGAAGAAGTTAAAAGGATAACAGTTAAAACGAAGAAACCGGAGCAGCCGTCCCTTTCCAAGAAAGCGATATCAAAAAATGCCCAGACTATTTCTGTATTGTCTGTTGAAAAAGCAACAGTAGTAGTAAAGGTAGGAACTAAAAAAATAAAAGTCACGGAATGCCGCTACAATGCAAAGAAAAAGATGTTTGTGTATTCTGTCGATATTCCAAAAGGAAAGAAGCTTGCCTGCTATGTGAAAAATGAAGCTGGTGTCAGTAAGGCACTGTCAATTGCCAGAAAGTAAGGTTTGAAGATTTGCTGCCGAACGATGTTTCATAATGAAATTTGGCCAACTGCCTGTGCTGCCAAAATGGAGATTGCTATGAATACGAGAAAATCTTTATATGATATCAAGTCATTTTATAATAAGAAAGCAGTATTAAAGGCTGGTTACGGCGGAATGCGTTATCAGATTGAACAGGCTGGTGAAGGGGAGGGCTGTCATCTTTTGGTGACAGTCTGGCCGGAGCCATTCTGTTTTGAGAAGACTGCGGAAGATAAGAAGCAGAGAAAGCAGTTTGCGTATTCTGAGGAAGGACTGGACGAGGCGTATGAATGGCTATGCGGCATATACGAGAAAGAGCGGCGGCGTTGGGAACATGCAAGAGATTTTCCTTTGGATGGCGTTTTGTGATGGGGGAATTGCAATGAAAAAACAGTGGCTTGTGGAGGGGTTTTGCCCGGTTGACCGATATCATTGCCTTATGCCGGTAGAATATGAATCTGTAGAGCAGAATGGCATGGTTATAGAATATAATAAGAAGAGAATGGCATGCCGGAACGCTGTAGCCGGAAGTTGTGATAAACTGGAGGAATGCCCGTTTTTTAAAGAGGCGCCGGAGACTCTGGATAAAAATGTATGCTGGTACAGCCGATAAAGTTGCTACATTGGAAAAGTGAGGTGGAGTACCATGCGTGCATTGCTGGTAGCGGTAAATGCAAAATATATTCATTCCAATCTTGGAATCTACAGTCTATATGCTTATAGCATCCAAAAGGGTATTTCGCCCGAGGAGCTTACTTATTGTGAGTTTACAATTAATCAGAATCTTGAGGAGATAATAGGCAGTATTTATGAAGAAAAGCCGGATTTAATTGGATTTTCCTGTTATATCTGGAATATTGAAATTATAAAAAAGGTTTCCAGAGAGATTCGTAAAATTCTTCCGCAATGTATGATATGGTTCGGAGGTCCGGAAGTCAGCTATGATGGAAAGGCCGTTCTTACGTCAGCCAGATGGATAGATGGCATCTTGCTGGGGGAGGGCGAGGTAAGTTTTTATGAAGTGCTGTGTTGCTACAGGGAAAAAGGGTATGATGGGGATTACGAAAGGATAGCAGGGCTGATAGTGCGGAGAGGAAAAGAGATTATCGTAACGCCTGTAAGGGAACGGGCAGTTCTCGATGAGGTTGTATTTCCATATCAGAATCTTGAGGGGCTGGAAAATAGGATAATCTATTATGAGTCAAGTAGGGGATGCCCCTATGGATGTGACTATTGTCTTTCTTCTGTTGAGAAAGAAGTATCTTTCCGAAGTATGGATTTAGTGAAGCAGGAGCTGCAGTTTTTCTTAGATAAGGAGGTGCCGCAGGTCAAATTTGTAGATAGGACATTTAACTGTAATCATCAGCATACCATAGATATCTGGCGGTATATTTTCGAACATGATAATGGAGTAACAAACTTTCATTTTGAACTTTCGGCAGATCTTTTGACAGAGGAAGAAATCCTGCTTGCACAAAAATTCCGTCCGGGTCTGGCACAGTTTGAGATTGGGGTGCAGACTACGAACCAGAAAACGATAGATGCCATTAACCGAAAAATGGATATAGAAGTGCTTCGCAGCAAGGTAATGCGGATTCGGGAGAAAAGAAATATCCATCAGCATTTGGATTTGATTGTAGGGCTTCCTTATGAAGATATGCATTCCTTTCAAAAGTCATTCTGTGATGTTTATGAGATGAAACCGGATCAATTACAGGTAGGCTTTCTGAAAGTGTTAAAGGGTTCGCCTCTGCAAATGAAGGCAGAAGATTATGGCATTGTGTATCAGTCTGTACCGCCGTATGAAGTGTTATATACCAGATGGATTTCTTATGATGAAGTGCGGGAGATAAAACTTGTAGAGGAAATGGTAGAGCGGTATTATAATAGTATGCAGTTTGAGGCTGCTGTTGGATATCTGGTTCGGCAGTTTCCAGATGCATTTTCGTTTTACTATGCACTGGGAAAATACTTTAAAAGGCATGGGTATTTCGGGCAGCAGCAGTCAAGGCTGCAGAATTATGAGATTTTATATGATTTTTCAGCAGCACATGGATTTGATTTGGGGCTGATGAAAGAGCTTATGGTATTTGATTTATATGTGAGGGAAAATCTCAAAAAAGAACCTGATTTTCTGCAAAACAGGGAAATCAGCAGTGAGAGGAAGGAGTGCCTTTACCGGTTTTATCAGAAAGAAGATATCATAAAAAAGTATTTGCCAGATTATGGGAAGTACACATGGAAACAGTGTATGAGGATGACACATATAGAGTGGTTCCATTATGACATCCCGGCTCTTTTGGCAAAGGGTGTTCTTAAGGAGAGGGAAATGGTTCTGCTGTTTAATTATGCCAAAAGAAATCCCCTCAGCCATCAGGCAGAATACATTATAGTTTCTAATGAAATACAGTGTATGGGAAAGCTTCGTTAATATTCCAATTTACAAAGTTTTAGCTGTTTAATAATAGTATTCTTAAGGGAGAAGTCAGACTGTTCTACTTCATCTATCAGTTCATCCACTTTTGCCATGTCACCTTCTCTGGCATAGATATTGCCGAGTGTGGTATAGACAGAAGAGATATCGCTCCCAATGGAGCGAGAATATTCCATAATCTGTCTGGAGCGGGAAAGGTCTTCTGCTTCGTAAAGATAGGCCCCCCAATTTGCAAGTGCGCGGATAAAAAGAAGAAAGTTCTGATCACAGTTACTCAGTTCCTCCAAATTAGCAATGCCATATTGTTCTTTTAAATCTGTATTAGAGTAGGCTGAGAGATTTAACATCTTCCGTTTTGACGTTTCACGGACCTGCTGTTCAAGATCGGCTTCCCTTTCATCCAGCGAGGCGTCAGAAGCCGAGAAGGGGAGCTGCGTATCTGCAACGGTCAGATAATCCAGAGTGCTGATATCACGTGTGCGGGCGAAGTTTGCTTGTTTCTCCCTTTCCCAGAAGGCTTCATTTTCTTCAGAGACAGAAGAATTGCTTCTTTTCATCTTGACGCGGAACCATATTATGAATACAATAAAGCATATGAAAAAAACAGGCATAGTTTTATTCCTTTCCCTAAGAAGATTATGGTTTCAACAAGGCTTCATGAACCTTGCTATCCCACAGGGCAAGGTTATGCCCCTGTCTGGATAAATGTTACATTATGCGCATAGAATGCGCGGAAACGAGGTGAATTATGAATTTCTTTAATCCTAAAAATCAGCGTAAGGTGGCAGCGGTTATCTGTATTCTGGTAATTATAGCCATGCTGGTGCCGATGGTGCTTGGAGTTGCACAGTAAACTCCGGCAGTACATACTGCTGGGAAACAAGGGCATTGGCTGAAGCCAGTGCCTTTTGTATGTATGGGAGTTTTGCTAGGGCACAAGCAAAGTCTGTGCCGTTTGTATTAACAATATACAGAATATACGAAAAAATGTCAAATTTGCTGGGAATATTTGACTTGCGAATTCATTTTGGTGTGATACAATAAAGAATGCGATAAAATTTAGTGCAATCAAGGGAATGTTTAAAATTGCTTAGTGAACGTGTTTTTTAGGCATGTTCTGGCAGAAATGTAAAAAACATTCTGATTTAAGTCACTGGAAGCGGTATGGAGGAATCATATGACCAAAAAGAACAAAAAATTAAGTGCGCTATTTATAGTGGGCTGTCTTGGGATTATTGTGGTTGCAGGTGTGATTGCTTTTGTAGCAGCCGGCGGTATGAAGGACAGCAATGAGATAGTAGATGGCGTAAAGATTGGCGGTATGGAGGTAGGTGGCCTGACGGAAGAAGAGGCAGAACAAAAGGTTGGAGAGTATATGGACAAGCTTCGGAACCGTCAAGTTACTATTAATATAGGTGAAGAGCAGCTTGAGACAACAGCTTCCCTGTTAGGTTATTCCTGTGATGCGGAGGACACAGTGGAGAAGGCATATAAGCTGGGTAAATCCGGAAACTTTCTATCCCGTTTCGCTGCGATGGGCAAGATAGAAAAGAAAGATAAGGAATTTCCTTTAGAAAGTAAGGTTGATGAAACAATACTCCGCAGCTTTATTGAAGAAAATTGTACGAAATATGATGTAAAAGCAAAGAATTCAAAATTAAAGCTTGTAAATGGGAAATTTAAGGCGACGAACTCGCGTACGGGATTAGAATTACAGTTAGAGGATACCATCACAGTAATTAAAGGTGCACTGTTAAAAGATCTCAGCGGTGATAATATGGATGTCACTGCGGTTGTCAAGGTGACAAAGGCCAAATATACGAAAGAGCAGGTACAGAAGTGTAAAGATTTGCTAGGGAGCTATTCCACCTCGTATGCGACATCTACGGCAGCGCGTGCTACAAATGTAAGGGTGGCAGCAAATTATATTAACGGTACCATTATCTATCCGGGAAAAACATTTTCTGTTGTGAAGACGATTAAAGACAGGACAGTGGAGAATGGCTACCAGTCAGCGGCAGAGTATTCCAGTGGAAAAGTGGTTGAGGGGATTGGCGGCGGTGTCTGTCAGGTATCAACTACATTATATAATGCAGTAATTAATGCCGAGCTTGAGATTGTTGAGCGTTCGCCCCATTCTATGGTGGTTGCATATGTAGATGTATCAAGGGATGCTGCGATTGCCGGTGATTACAAGGATTTTAAGTTTAAAAATAATACAGAGGTTCCAGTTTATATTGCAGCGACAGCAGATGGCAGTACATTATCTTTTCGGATTTATGGGGAAGAAACAAGGCCGGAAAACCGCAAAATAAAGTTTAAACCAGAGATTTTAGAAACAATTCAACCGGGGGAGCCGAAGATTGAGGAAGACCCGTCAAAGCCGGCATCGTACCGTGCGGTGACACAGTCTGCACATGTGGGGTATAAGGCAAATCTCTGGAAGATTATTTATGTAGATAATGTTGAGACAGAGAGGGTTCAGGTTAACTCCAGTGTATATTCAGCGGAACCGCAGCATATTACTGTAGGTAAGCAGACAACAACCCCGACTACGGCACCATCGCCGTCGGCATCAGCAAATCCAAAGAACACTGCAAAACCGAAGGCAAGTAAGAGGCCGAAAGAGACAAAAAGACCTCAAGTCACAAAAGCGCCAAAGCCGACCAAAAAGCCTGAGGTGACGAAGGCACCTCAGCCAACCCAGAAACCAGTGGAGACGGAGCCGCCTGCAGAGTAGGCGAAAAGGGGGAATGCAGCATGGAAATAGGAAAAGTGCCAGAGAACGTGTTGAAACGTGCTGTTTTTAAGCAGATACGCCGTCGGCGTCCTGAGGTGCTGCTGCACCCGGGAATAGGTGAAGACTGCAGTGCTGTAGAGGCTGGAGAAAATGAGGTACTCGTCTTTTCGGTAGATCCAATAACGGCAGCAGGGAGAGGGGCAGGAGTTTTTGCGGTACATATTACGGCTAATGATTTAGCTTCTTCCGGGGCTGAGCCGGTAGCTATTATGACAAGCATTATTTTGCCGCCACGTACCAGAGAGAAGAAGCTGCGGGAGTTGATGCAGGAAATTGAAATCACATGTGGTGAATTGAATATTGAAATTATAGGTGGGCATACAGAGGTTTCTGATGCTGTAAACCGTCCGGTGATTACGGTGACGGGGATAGGAAAGGCAAAAAAAGGGGCTTTAGTTTCTACTGGCGGATTAGTGCCCGGCGACGAACTGGTTATGACAAAATGGGCAGGTCTGGAGGGGACTGCGATTATCGCTGCGGAGAGGGCAGAAACGCTTCTGAAAACATTGCCGAAGGAGCTGATAGATACTGCGGCTGGTTTTTATCAGTACCTATCAGTAGTCCCAGAGGCTGCAGTCGCCATGAACACCGGCGTAAGTGCGATGCATGATGTGACGGAAGGTGGTATTTTCGGAGCATTATGGGAAATGGGCGCTGCGTCTGGTGTTGGAATTACTGCCGATTTGAAGAAGATACCAATTCGACAGGAAACAATAGAAGTCTGTGAGGTATTTGAAATAAATCCTTACCGGATGATGTCCAGCGGTTCTATGCTGATTGGCTGTAAAAACGGCAATCTTTTGGTAGAGGAACTGGGGAAGGGCGGAATTCCTGCGGCGGTAATAGGAAGAGCAACTGATACAAATGACCGTGTTATTGTAAATGAATATGAGACTCGCTTTTTGGAGCCTGCCGGCAGCGATGAGCTGTACAAAATTTACCTTTAATGGGCAGCACAAAAAAGCAGCGCAGAAATGAGGGAAAATATGAAAAAGCAGATATTAGATGCAATTAGCAAAAACAGCCGTTTTTCTACAGAGGATCTGGCAGCTATGCTGGCAACAGAGGAAGAGGTAGTGAAAAAGGAAATCAAGGAGATGGAGGATGCCAAGGTAATCTGCGGCTACCCTACTTTGATTGACTGGGATCAGACGGACTGTGAAAAAGTTACAGCGGTGATTGAGGTCAAGGTAACACCTCAGCGTGATATGGGCTTTCATAAGATTGCAGAACGTATTTACCGTTTTGAGGAGGTAGAGAGTTTATATCTGATGTCCGGCGGCTTTGATTTGATGGTCAATATTCAGGGAAAGAGTATGAAAGAGGTAGCGCGTTTCGTTTCTGAAAAACTTTCGACTTTAGAATATGTCAATAGTACCGCTACTTATTTTGTATTAAAGAAATACAAAGAACATGGTCTTGTTATGTCAAAAGAGCAGCGTGAATCAGAAAGGATGTTGATTACACCATGAGAGACCCATTATCGAATAAGATAAAGAATATAGAACCGTCCGGCATACGGAAGTTTTTTGATATCGTTAGTGAAATGAAGGATGCCATATCCCTTGGCGTTGGGGAGCCGGATTTTGATACCCCTTGGCATATCCGCGAGGAAGGGATTTATTCATTAGAGCATGGAAGGACTTTTTATACTTCAAACGCAGGGTTGAAGGAATTGAGGGTAGAGATTAGCAAGTATCTGGAGAGAAGGTTTTCCCTGAAATATGACCAGCAGAACGAGGTTATAGTTACAGTAGGGGGGAGCGAAGCGATAGATGGTGCGCTAAGGGCAATGATAGATCCGGGGGATGAAGTGATTGTGCCGCAGCCAAGTTTTGTATCCTACGAGCCTTGTGTTGTATTAGCGGGCGGTGTCCCTGTCATTATTGAACTGAAGGAAGAGGACGAATTTAAGCTGACCAGACAGCAGATCTTAGATGCTGTGACAGAAAAGACAAAGATTCTGGTAATGCCATTTCCGAATAATCCAACCGGTGCAGTTATGACAAGGGAGGATTTACAGGAAATTGTAGATGTTATCATAGAGAGGGACTTGTATGTTATCTCTGATGAAATTTATTCGGAACTGACATATTGCGGCGATCATGTTTCGATTGCCTCATTTCCGGGCATGAGGGAAAGGACAATAGTTATTAACGGCTTTTCAAAGTCTTATGCTATGACGGGATGGCGCCTTGGCTATGCATGCGGGCCGAGGGTGATATTAGAGCAGATGCTTAAAATCCATCAGTTTGCCATTATGTGTGCGCCGACTACGAGCCAGTATGCTGCAGTGGAGGCACTGCGCAATGGTGACGAGGATGTCAGGAAGATGCGGGAAGCATATAATCAGAGGCGGAATTATCTGATGCGTGCATTTAGGGAAATGGGCCTGCAGTGTTTTGAGCCGTTTGGCGCATTTTATGCTTTTCCGTGTATCAAGGAATTTGGCATGACATCAGAGGAATTTGCAGACAGGCTGCTGCACGAGGAAAAGGTTGCCGTTGTGCCGGGGACTGCGTTTGGGACTTCCGGTGAGGGCTTCTTAAGGATTTCCTATGCCTACTCCATTGAGGACTTAAAGGAGGCATTAGCGAGGCTGCAGGCATTTCTTGAAAAACATCGGAAAAATTGATATGGAAGAAATATAGAGGCGTTGGCATCGAAGGGGAGGGAAGGTGTATGCTAAGTATTGTTTTGCTGGAGCCAGAGATACCGGCTAATACCGGAAATATCGGGAGAACCTGCTGTGCCACAGGAACAAGGCTTCATTTGATTGAGCCGATGGGGTTTAAGATAAATGATAAGACTTTAAAACGGGCAGGGCTTGATTATTGGGACAAGCTGGATGTCACAGTCTATGACTGTCTGGATGATTTTTTCCAGCGAAATCCGGATGCCTATGGAAATATGTTTATGGCAACGACAAAGGCAAAGCATAATTATTCTGATGTTTCTTATCCGGAAGATGCCTATATTATGTTCGGAAAGGAGAGTGCGGGGATTCCGGAAGAGTTGTTGGTTGAGTATGAGAAAATGGCAATCCGTATCCCGATGAATGAAAATATTCGTTCACTAAACCTTTCTAATTCGGTAGCAATCGTTTTGTATGAGGCGCTCAGACAGAATCATTTTTTTTCCATGCAGACAGAGGGGGAACTGCACAGGCTGAACTGGAATTCCTCTTCGTGACAGGGATTACGGAAGCGGAGATTTTATATAATAGTTATTTCAGATGTTAGATTTTTAATAATCTGATGGTCAGAATAGCAAAAGGGCTGTCACACGGAGAGGATGATGCAAGACACAGTTATGTAAGTTACAGCATACTGTATCTTGTACGCATTCTGTCTGGTGTGGCAGCCCTTTTAGGTAGCTTATCGTCTTCCTAATAATTTAGCTCTACTTTCACTACATTTTCCAGCAGCTTTGCAGAGTCAAAGTTGTCGTTTGAAATTACTGTATATTCGATGGTATCTGGCGCTACAGCCCGGTAATAAATACTGGCATTGTCATATGATTTGCTCAGATGGCAGTTTTTCTTATATACATCAAAGATGCTTAGGTTGCCGCTTGCCGCCTCTGAACGTGGCGTATAGTATATTGCGAAGTCTTCCGTAGAAGCATCGCAGAAATATGTCCACTTATTGTATGGGAGGGATGGGTCAGAAATCATCTGGAATTTCCCTTTCCTCTTGTAGCCTACATAGAAGCGGAAACGGATATCTGAGCTGTCTTTTGCGACATCCTGGCTCAGAGGGAGAATGATTTTGATTCTCCCTCCCGGCCTTCCCTCCAAAAGACCGAAAGCGACACCGGTTTTTCCGTTTGGTTTTGTGATAGAATCAATATCGCTTCCGGTGCTGGAAGGATGGAGTGTGCTCTGTGCCAAGTCACCGATATCAGATACGCTCTGTGCAAGGCTGCTGATGGAGGAGATGCCGCCGGACGCAGCGCCTGCAATGCCTGCAATGGAACTTCCTGTGCCGGATGCTGCCTGTTTTGCAGCTTCAATGCCGGACAATACCTTGCCGGATTCCGATACGGTTTCTGCCGGCGTTTTTGCTGCGGTATTTCCTGCTTCTGTCATGCCGAGGGCTGGGTGCAGCCGAAAGAAATCATCCCCAATGCTGTTTCCAATATGGTGCTGCAGGTCGCTTGTATAAGTGACCATATAGGTTTTAAAAAGCTCTGTCAGTATCTGGGAACGGCTTCCGTTTCCGGCAAGGAAAATATGGACGCATTTTATGTCTTTGCCTAATTTTTCTTTAAATGTGGCTTTTAGGCACTCAAAGAAATTGGCAATGCCAAGTTCAATCCTCTTGTGGAGCAGCTTGTCAAGGACGGACATATTTACTTCCAGTTCATAATTTAATTTCTGTTCGCCGGAGCGGGTAAACAGCGAGAGTTTAATGATCCCAGTCTGGTAGAGGGAAGCGTAGTCCGCATCGCGCTCCCAGAATGGGCGCAGTTTCTCCATTAACTGTCTGGTATTTAGTTTAGCTTCCTGTGAATTGCTGATTAGCGATTCACTTCCCGGAAATGGATGGCATTCTGGCGGAAGTGAAAATGTTATATTGTCCTCGCGCAATTTATCCTGATTGGAACGGAACACTTCATGCGCCATTAACTGCAGGAGGTTTTCGCCGCCAAGATACTGGTCGCCTCCGCTTCCATAGCATTCAAGGACATAGTCGTACCGCCTGCTGTCTGCCTCGTCAGGCGCATGCCAGTGTCCGAAATCAAAGTCTGTAGTTCCTCCGCCGAAGTCGAAGATACCATAATATACTTCCTTTTCGCCGCTCTCCAGGTCAAAACCGTACTCCTCCAAAGCACAGATTGCATAAGCAGCAGGTTCAGATGTCCCTTTCATGACGCGGAAGTCTTTCATAATTTCAGGATCTTTAATCAGGGCTTCCGGCAGGGATTTGCGGATGCCGCGGTAGAAGCTTTCTACAATCTTATCACAGGTTGCGTGTTCAAACGTAACAGGAAAAGAAAGCAGGTAGTTTAGGAAGATGCCATTATTCATATTATTAATAGCAAGCCCGATATAGTAAGCATAAATTTCAATCGGGTTAAAATCGTCTTCTCCAATTTCTGCAAAAGGCGGCAGGGAAATATCGTTTCCAGTTTTATCCTTCAAGCGGATCTGCTTTTTTTGGCTGCCAGCCCACTGCTTTAGTTCATTAAAATAGGAGTAATAGTCGTTACTGATGCTGTTCATCATGCTGCTCACCGCACTGTGGGATACTGTGAGATCCTGCCAAAGCGTATCAGGGCGTCCCTCTTTCTGGCGGTAAAGCTTCATAAAGCGGTCCAGGTTGATTAGCTCCATAACAGTAGGGTTTTCATACTGCATAATATCCGCCTTCTTGGAATAATGGCTTGTGCCGATGCGCATCGGGATAATGCGTTCTGTATTGTCCTGATAAGCTACGACAGTGCTTTTTGTACCAAAATCAATGCCGATAATACCGTTTGGATTTATATCTGCAGCAGGATTCCTTGCAATCATTGGTTTATTGATCTTTGCCGTATATTTGTACGTAGTGTCTTCATCCTGCCAGAGAGACCAGTGGCCACGGTTCGGATCTATCAGTATATTGTCATCATAGCGGTCAAAATCTGCACGCATCTGATCGCAGGCAAGCAGATGTTCTTTTAGAATCTGCATGGTGGATTCTGAAAGGTTATCTAGTGAGATGGTCTGTTCGTCTGCATTATAAAGGAAGGATGAGCGGTATGAATCCTCGGAAAAGAAGTTTGCTTTTCCGTCCATAATACTCTCCAAGATTACATCCTCTCGTATCCTAATGGTATCATCAATCCATTCAAAGCAGTCTTTATTTGCCTTGTAGAGTGAAAGCACATGTTTGTATGTCGGAACCAGTTCCTGAGGAAGGTCATCAGGAAGGAGTTCCCTGTCGAGCCAGAAAAACAAGGTTTTTGCCGGAGAAATAGATTCGCTGTCCATGCCATTTAAGCGGTACAGCGGGATATGGTAGGATTCCAGTTTGGAAAAGCCATTCCAGCGTTTGGAATGAATGCCGTCTGCATGGAATGCTTTATGGAAATCCATTACAGTAAAATATCCATCAAAAAGGTATTCCGGACAGAAATTATACAGTTTGTCAAATTTTCCGGCAAATGCGCTCTTAAACTCGTTCGGTGTCATCAGGGTTCCGGTGTAAGAACCGAATTCATTGTGGAATGTAATGGGGTCATATGTACGGTTCAGGGCACAATGTCCAAGCTCAAAGTGATTGAAATTAGGGAACAGTGCAGCTACCGCATTGTTGTATAAAATATCCTGGTTGCTGATGTAGAACCAGTCTGATTCTTTTGTGTGGCTGGTGATGTAGCTGCGCATATTTTCCAAAAATGACGCCAGCAGTGCAGACTGTTTTTTGATTAAAACAGGAATGTGTTCTTCAACCACTTCATGGAAAAGTTCTTCACTGATGGCGATTTTGTCTACTTGTTTGGTTGCTATGTTCATAAGTGCCTCCTTGTATACATGATTATTCGACTTCAACAACAGATTTTTTGATGGTCTCCCCGGTAAAGGCATTTGTCAGCCCGGTTATCAGAATTTTGGAAATTGTCCCGGCTGCCTTACTTGTCTGTGTGCGTATATGTAAATCTATATCAAATGGGTCTCCGGGCCTGACATTTTGGAAAGCAAGAATAGGAGACTTGTTTGTCCCATTGTACAGGTGGACAAAATAAGCGATGATCTGTTCCAGTATGTCAATATCGGCCAGATTTCCTTTTAATGCCTGGCTTCGTGAAAATTCCCATAAAGTATCAATGTTTCCGGGCTGTACGCCGCAGGCAAGGAATTCTTCAAAAGACTCCCCTCTGAAAACCCCGCTTAAAGCATCCTTGGACTGTTCAGATAAAGCCTGATACTGGTAAAAAGTGCCTGTCTGGCGCTGGAAGATTCCTTTGAATTGTAAATACTTGCTCTTGTATTCATCCCGGTTGTTTTCGGTTTTTTGCAGGCGTTCCTTTACAGAATCCGCTTCCATCTGCAGTTCCCGTAGTTGTTTTTCCATGATTGCGATTTTTTTCCGCAGCTTTTCCTCTGCCATAGATACTCCCCCATTATTGTATAATTTATATGCTGAATATACTCTCCATGTTTTAGTATATCATATGTAGAGGTCTGAGGAAAGAAAATTCTTTCACTTCTGTTAAGAGAAATGAAAGATTTGTCGAAGTAATTAATAACATGTGCAGTGGCAGAATTCTGCCCTGTAGGACGGATAATTGAGAACTTGGCAGAAAGTGGAGGCTTGGAATGGGGATTCAGAATATTTCAATATACAATGAACATCTAAAGGGACAGGGGAATTCAGATTCGGTGTTCCAATCAGCATATCTAAATATAGGGGAAAAAGGACAGATTGTACAGGGGACGATTTCAAAGGCAGGGGAAAGTGTTTCCATCAATTTTAACGGGATTGAGGTTGCAGCCCCCGGAGGGGCTGTAAAAGATCCCAAGGAAGGGGAGGTACGGAACTTCCAGATTACAGATGTCTCAAAGGACAGCATTGTGCTTAAAGAAGTAGATGCGGGGCAGCAGGCAGAGCCGGTACGGGGCATGGTGAAGACGAGTGTAGGTGCCTCAAATTATTCTTTTGCAGAGTGCCTTGAGGCAAGCAGGGAAACGGCGCAGGCAAAATCTCAGGCAAGTGAGAGCCTGGCAATACTCGGCGGTGAGGATTATGAGCGGATAGAGGAAGAAGAGGGCTCTTTGATGGAGGCTACAAGGGAATGCGTAGAACGTGCAGCCCAGAAGAGCAGGGAGCGCAGGGAATGGATAGAAGTCAAGCTTGAGGAAGGGGCGGAACTTCGCGAGGAGCTTCAGGAAGGCTTGAAAAAAATACAGGCAGCAGGTTTTCTGGAGCAGAAAACCGAAGCAGGTATCCGGCAGGCATTAGAGGACGCGGGGATTCCAGCCACAGATGATATTGTGGGGAAAGTGATGGCAGCCATTCGTATGAGCCAGTCTGCACTGGATATTACAGACCAGACCAGGGCATACATAGTAGGGCAGGATTTAGTGGCTACGATTGAAAATCTTTATCAGGGAAAATACAGTACCCCGGCAGTTTCGGTACCGCAGGACGACGGATTCAGCCAAGAGTTTGAGAAATATCAGGGGCAGATTGAAAAAATTCTTGCAGCATGCGACAGGCTGGATGATAATGGCATCCGGGATGCAAAATGGCTTTTTGCTAATGAACTCCCAGTGAATGAGACAACACTTTCAAAACTGGAGATGCTAAATGGGCTTTCAGGGCAGATGACGCCGGATAAGGTACTGGAACAGATTGTGTTTGCACTTTCGGCGGGGTCTTCCCCAAAGGACGCCATTCTGGATGACAGCCAGTTTGTTATTGCAAGGGATGCCCTGCAGGGTTTTCAGGATATAAGCGACAGTACGATTAGCAATGCGGCGGATATTGTCCTGAAGAACCGACAGGAGGCATTTTCCAAGGATGCCCTGAAAAATGCTCCGCAGGGAGGGACAGATGATAAAAACGCATCTGTTATTACACTTGAGATGCTCCGGCGGGTGCAGGGTGCAGAGGCAGGCTCCGCAACATCACAGGATATAGTAATACCGAAAGTTTACATGGAGGGCATGAGCGGGGATGATATCTTAAAGGTGACAATGAAGCGCCAACTAGAAGAAATCCGCCAGAAGATGACGCTGCAGTCGGCAGCAGCGATGGAGAGGAAAGGCATACATATTGAGACAGAGCCTTTAGAAAATATTATTAAATCCCTCCGTGAGATGGAGAATGCATACTATAGCAGCCAAGTAGGAAGGGAAGCGGCAGTAGATGACGGGGATTTGGATTTACTGCAGGAATCTCTGGAAAAGACAGCAGATATTGCAGACGCCCATGCTGCGCTGCTTGGTTCAGGAGTCAGGAAACAGGCGCTTCTAACGGTCAATGAGCTTCATGCAGCGGTAAGCAGCAGGAATATCGGGCGCAGTGAGTGGAACAGTGTCTATGAAACCGTCAGCACACAGGTAAGGGCTGATTTGGGGGATTCTATCCAGAAAGCATTTGCAGGTGTTCCGTCTATTTTGGAGCAGATGGGGCTGGAGGATACGCAGGCCAATGAGAGGGCCGTCAGAATCCTTGGTTATAACCGTATGGAGATTACAGAAGAAAACATAGAAGAGGTTAAGATGTTTGATGCCAAAGTCAATCAGTTAATCGAGAATATGAAGCCGGCAGCGGTTCTGGAATTGATACGCGGCGGCGCAAATCCGCTAGATATTCCGTTGGATGAATTAAACAGGCAGCTCGAAGAAATCCGGGAGGAGAGAGGGATTTCCTCAGAAGAGCGGTATAGCCGTTTCCTCTGGCAGATGGATAGGGCAGGTGAAATATCAAAGGAAGAGAGGATGGGCTATATAGGGGTCTACCGTCTTTTGAATCAGGTGCAGAAGGCGGACGGAGCCGCCATCGGTGCAGTGATAGGGACTGGGCAGGAGCTGACGCTCGGAAATCTGTTGACGCAGGTCCGCACTAGAAAAGGAAAAGGTGTAGATTCCACGGTTGATGATGTGACAGGGGTAAAACAGGCAAAACCTGTGGGAAATTCTATCTCTGACCAGATAAATGCGGGTTTTGCAGGGGAAACGGGCAGGCAGGCAGAAGAGAAAGCATACTACAGCCATCTGGCATCCGATGCACTTTCAGAGATTACCCCATCTAAGCTGCAGGAAGTGACAGATGGAGATATGGAACGGCTCTTAAATGTTTCTCTGGAGAGATTCTGTGAAGACTTGAAGCAGGCCTCCGGCAATCAGGATATAAAAAGAGAATATTTTGAGGAACAGGCGGAGGAGCTGTGCGAAGCGCTTACTTCCGGCGGGCAGGCGGAGGAGTATCTGTCAAAGCTTGGAATAAAAAACACAGTAGAAAATATAATAGCGGCTGGTGCGATACTGGAAGAGGGATACAAACCATGCAAAGAGGCATACGGGCGCAGAAAAGTGCTGCCGCAGGAGCGTCAGGAAGAACTTGAGGAGGCATTTGCGGAGATAGAAGAGGCAGTTGGAGAAGAAGAGGAACTGAATGCCCGCTGTGAAGAGGCTGAAAAATTTATGGAGGAAATTCTCACGAAATCGTATGAACAAGCCGATATTAGTTTTGAGGATTTGAGTAAACTCCGTAAACTCGGTCAGGGCATTCATTTAGAAGGGATGCTAAGGCAATCGAGAAGCTATGATATTCCGATTGTGGCCGGCGATGGGATTACTTCTTTAAATCTTACAATAATCCATGGCTCAGAGGAATCAGGGAAGATACAGATCAGCATGGAGGATGAA
This sequence comes from bacterium D16-36, assembly GCA_003611745.1. GTDB lineage: Bacteria > Bacillota > Clostridia > Lachnospirales > Lachnospiraceae > Butyribacter. The sequence goes on from RAYF01000008.1 coordinate 43,012, forward strand.
AGATTCGGCAATATTGCAGTGGATGTGAAGGTGTCAGGCCAAAAGATAAAGGGGCTGGTGCTTTGCAACCAGAGGCAGGGGTTTGAGGCGCTGCAGGAGCAGGGCAGTGCTCTGGAGCAGGACTTGGCGAATGCCGGATATTCAGTCAAAAACATTTCTTATGGAATGGATTTCAAGTCAAGAAATGAATTGTTAAATGCGGGCACACATCGGCAGGAGGCAGATACCAGCCAGTTATATCAGATTTCTAAGATTTTAGTGCGCTCAGTCACAGCAGTAATCAGGAAATAATTTGTTGGGGCGTAACTGCAGAAGGGCGGTTATACCAATGGCAAGAAGGAGGATTTCATGAGAATAAACCATAATATTTCAGCAAAACTTGCAAATGTTAATTTGAAGAGGGCGGACACGAGGACAGGTTCTTCATTGGAGCGCCTTAGTTCTGGCTATAAAATCAATAAAGCATCAGATGATTCGTCTGGGATGGCTATCTCCAATAGGATGCGTGCTCAGATTAATGCTCTGGATCAGGCATCCAGAAATGCGGAAGACAGCCAGTGTATCATCCAGACAGCGGAGGGGGCGTTATCCGAAATCGAGGCGCTCATCCAGCGTATGAGGGAGCTTTCTGTGCAGGCGGCAAATGATGTATATACTATCGAGGACCGCGACGCAGCGCAGAAAGAAATAAACAACCTGATGAATGAGGTAGACCGCATCGCCAGCACAACAGAGTTTAACGGCCATGGGCTGTTAGATGGCTCGCTGACAAGAGTTGTAACATACAGCGAAAATGGGTTTAGTTCTCTTTCTGTTTCCGATCAGGTAAAATCTGGTGTTTATCAGGTTACGGTAAATAGCACAGCAACACCGGCAACAGATACAATTAGTTATACGATTCCGGCAGAAGGGACGAATACAATCAGCATCAATGGGGCTGATATTACGATTGAAGCTACAGATAACGACGCTACTGTAAAGCAGAAGGTTGTTGATGTCTGTGATAAACTGGGGATTAATGTTGCAGATAATGGAGGCAATTCATTTACGTTAACGACAGACGCAAATGGAGAGAGCCAGTTTATTCAGGTACAGGAGGCAGGCCAGCCGCCGAAGGCGATCGTAAGGGGACAGAATGCAGATGTGACTGCAGGTTCCGGTTTTTCTGCCCCGACTTGTGTTTATGATGGAAATAATGTTACAATATTAGATGATTCAGGTTTCAAAATGCAGTTTGCGATAGAGGACAGTGCACCGATTAATACGGCTGTAAATGTGACAGTCTATGATACTGGCTCTATGCTGGCTCAGATAGGCGCTAATGAGCATCAGGATATTGCGATTGACTTTATGGAGGTATCCTGCAGGACGCTGAAGTTTAAGGAGAGCGATGGAACGAATTTGCTCAACGTATGCTCACAGGAGGGAGCCGGAAGGGCGATTTCCATATTTGATGAAGCGATTCGTTCTGTCTCCAGTGCACGTACTACATTGGGGGCTTACCAGAACCGTCTGGACAGCACAATGTCCAGTCTGGATGTCACAGTGGAAAATCTTACAGATGCAATGTCCAGAATCAGGGATACGGATATGGCTGCAGAGATGACGGATTATACACAGATGAGCGTATTGTCACAGGCAGCGACTTCTATGCTGGCGCAGGCAAATAATAGGCCGCAGCAGGTAATGAGTCTATTACAGAGTTAAGTATTGCAGCCCTTAAACATATGGGGATTTTGAAAGCCTGACGACCTTTTTTGGTTGTCGGGTTTCTTTCGCTCTATTGGAAACTAAATTTTTAGGTGCAATGAAAGGCGCAGAAATGAGGTTAAAAGTGGATCAAAAAAAGAAGAAAGAATATACTGCAAGGATTGCTCAGGCAAACCGTAGTGAACTGGTTGTGATTATATATGAACTTTTTTTAGTGGCTATGGAAGATGCCGAAGAGAGCTTTGCAAAGGGGGAGCTGTCTGAGGGCGTAAGATATGTGAAGCGCGCAGAGGGCTTTTTGCAGGAATTAATGGGGAGCCTTGACCGCCGTTATACGATTGCGGAGGAGTTGATGCGGCTGTACCGTTATGTATATGAGCAGTTGATTTTTTCTGTAATCCGTCAGAAACTTGTGAATGGTGAGACAGTTAAGGAAGTGATGGGAAAATTAAAAGAGGCATTTATCCAGGTGGCGAAGGAAGATAAGTCAAGCCCTGTCATGGAAAATACGCAGCAGATTTATGCAGGGCTTACCTATGGAAAAGGCTCGTTAAATGAGGTATTATTAAAGGGGAATGAGTCGAACAGGGGATACTGGGTATAATAATGAAATATTATAATAAGATGGAGGGAACGAATGAAACAGAGAGCAGCAGGCATTTTATTGCCAATCAGCAGTTTGCCGTCCAAATACGGCATTGGAACTATGGGGAGGGAGGCATATCATTTTGTAGACCAGCTAAAGGCAGCGGGCCAGAAATATTGGCAGGTGCTTCCAGTAGGGCCGACAAGTTTTGGGGACAGCCCGTATCAGTCATTCTCTGCCTTTGCGGGCAACCCTTATTTCATTGATTTGGAAATTTTGATGAAAAAAGGATTGATATCAAAGGAAGATGTAGAATCCTGTGACTGGGGTGACGACCCTTCGGACGTTGACTATGCAAAGATATATAACAGCCGTTTTGTGATACTGCACAAGGCATATCGCGCAAGTGGTTTTCGGAAAGATAAGAGATACCAGCGGTTTGTAAAAAACAATAGATACTGGCTGGAGGATTACAGCTTGTATATGGCATTAAAATTTTATTTTGGCGGCAAAGAGTGGCTTGCGTGGGAAGAGAACATCAGGATGCACAAGAAAAGTGCAGTGAAGCATTACAGCCAGCTTCTCAAGGAGGAAATAAATTTTTGGAAATTCTGCCAATTTGAATTTTTTATGCAGTGGAGGTCCTTGAAGAAGTACGCCAATAAGCAGGGAGTGAAGGTGATAGGGGATATTCCGCTTTATGTGGCATTGGACAGCGCAGATGTGTGGACGCACGGCGATCTGTTTGAACTGGATGAGAGGAAGAAACCAATCAATGTGGCAGGAGTTCCGCCGGATTGTTTCAGTGAAGATGGGCAGTTATGGGGAAATCCGTTGTACGATTGGAAAGCAATGGAAAAAAATAAGTTCCGGTGGTGGGAAATGCGTATGAGGTCGAATGCAGCCCTCTATGATGTAATCCGCATTGACCATTTTATTGGTGTTGTAAACTTTTGGTCTATCCCGGCAGGCAGTGAAAGTGCAAAGAATGGGAAATGGCGTAAAGGTCCGGGGAAGAAACTAACGAAAGTTATTAAGAAGGCAACGAGAGGCTCAGATATTATAGCAGAGGATTTAGGGGTAGTGGGCGATAAGGTACGTGCCCTGATTAAAGAGACTGGATGGCCGGGAATGAAGATATTGCAGTTTGCTTTTGATGGGGACAATAAGAGCGAATATCTTCCACATAATTTCCCTTCAAGAAATTGTATTGTCTATGGCGGAACCCATGATAACGAGACGATTGTAGGATTTTATAAAGAAAAGACAAAGAAAGAGACAAAGTATGTACGGAATTATCTAAATATCCAAAAGAAGGACGAGATTCCGAAAGCGATGATCCGGGCGGGGTATGCCAGCATAGCAAATACAGCAATTTTCCAGATGCAGGACATTTTTGAGTTAGATAATACTGCGCGTATGAACCTGCCGTCAACCGTTGGCATCAATTGGCGATGGAGGATGCTTCCAAATCAGTTTGGGGAAGAGCATATAAAGATGCTGCGCAAGTTCTGTAAGCTTTATAACAGGTAGGGCCGGCAGGTAGAATCTGGTAAATATATTTTTTTTTAAGGAAAGGATTTCTTTTTTCCAAAAATGTGGTATGATTATATAAAAATGAAACACAGTATGAGGAGGAGCCGAAGTGAAAAGAAAAATATCAATTAGAACTTGTATTATCCTTGCGTTTAGCCTGATTTTAATTTTGCTGTTGGGTATTGTGGTATTAAGTTTAAGCCAGGTAAATAAGGCAAGCAATATGGGCAAACAGTTGTATAATGAATACGGGCAGACACAAGGGGAAGCCGGCATGGGCTATGCTTATTTTCAGGAAGTAAGATGTAACCTGCGCAATACGTTGTACCTCTATGCGGATGATCCGGAAAAGCAGGCGGATGCAATAAAGGCGATTGAAGCAGCCGAAGAAAAGATGTACCAGAAGTTTAATGATGCAAAGAGTGGGCTGGATCATCAGGAAGCATTGGATCTTCTGGAAGATACCCGTGATAAGATGGATAAATATGTAGAAGATACGAATAAATGTGTGGAGTATGTACAAGCAGGCCAGATTGATGCCGCAAGAAAGCATTTGATGGATTTTGGAATTGCAACGGCGAATGAAACGGCTGATTGTATTACAAAGGTGATTGATTGGTTGGAAGATGCTGCTGATACGGCACTGGATGATTTTGAGGCACAGAAGGACCGGCAAAATACTATTCTTTTCTTGATGCTGATTTTCAGTGTACTTGTCTGCATCTGCGTAATTGCATATCTTGTAAAGAATATTCAGAAACCGGTAATCATGATTGCGGGAATTGCGAAGAAAATTGCTGTTGGTGAGGTTAACGTAGAACTTTCACAGAACTGTGCTTTAAGCGAAATGGATGATTTGGTAAGTTCTTTCCGCCAAATGACTCAGAACCTGCAGAATCAGGCAGATGTCATGAACCGTATCTCACAGGGCGATTTACGTGCGGAGATTACTGCCCATTCCCAGCAGGATGCAGTCGGTGTTGCTTTATCAAGGCTTTTGAAGGATGACAATCAGACATTTGGCACGATTCGCAATGCTACGAATCAAATCAGCCACGGCTCTAGCCAGATTGCTGCTGCCAGCCAGACACTGGCGCAGGGTTCTACAGAGCAGGCAAGCGCAATTGAGCAGATTGCTGCCTCTATTTCTGATATTGCAGGCAAAACCAAGAATAATGCCAGCCAGGCAGATGAAGTAAACCAGATTGTACTGCAGGCAAAAGAGGATGTCCTTGAGGGCAATAAGCGGATGCAGGAAATGGTTGCAGCCATGGGTGAAATCAATGAGGCATCCGAAAATATTCAAAAGATTATTAAGGTTATTGACGATATTGCATTTAATACAAATATCCTTGCCTTAAATGCAACTGTTGAAGCAGCCCGTGCTGGGGAGCAGGGAAAAGGCTTTGCGGTAGTAGCAGAGGAAGTGAGGAGCCTTGCAGGGCGTTCTGCTGAGGCATCCAGCCAGACGGCTGAGATGATAGAGGATTCTATACATAAGGTAAAACGTGGTGGGGAGCTTGCGCAGGAGACTGCCGAGGCACTGCGTATTGTTTCTGAGATGATTGAAAAGATAACCGGCCTTAGCGAAGGCATTGCCAAGGCTTCCAATGAGCAGGCATCTGCTACTGCGCAGATCGATCAGGCGCTGATGCAGGTATCACAGGTTGTACAGACGAACTCTGCTACAAGTCAACAGTGTGCGTCCGCAAGTGAGGAGCTTTCCGGACAGGCTCATGGTTTAGAGGAGGAGCTGTCAAGATTTCAGCTTAAAGATGTAATTGGCAATATGCCATCTCAGACATTGGAGTACAGCGAACCGGATATTAATTTGTTGGGGACTAATATGAAATATTAGTATAGCTGTCAGGGCAGGGTATATTTAGGATGCCCTTATGAAAGAGATTTTGGATTTTGAGAAGCTGCTGTGCAGGATGGGGAGTGCCTTTTTGCACGGCAGCTTTTGTTTTTTAAGTGAATCTGTGCCGCCAAAGGCGGCCTGTCAAAGAAATGAAAGGAGGAAGGGATTGTTTCAGGGCAGTCCTAATAAGGATTATGAAGAAAAAAGTAATGATGTATTTTTCACTGTTTTTTTTATTTGCCTGTTTTGCAACCGGTTGTTCCGGTAAAGATACGGTTTCTGACAAGGCGGAAAAGAGCACAGATAAGACAGCAGGGGCTGATGATAAGGAAGTTCATTTAAGAATCTGGGCCGGTGAGGAGGACAAAGAGTACCTTGCTGTTGTCACGGAGAATTTTATTAAAAAGCATGAGAACGAAGCGCAGATTACAATTGAATGGTCTCCAATGGTGGAGGGACAGTGCAGGCCAAACTTGTTAGGGGACATTTTAAGTGCGCCGGATGTTTACACAACGACAGATGGTGATCTGCAGGCGATTGTTGCAGGCGGTGCTGCCGACCCGGTGCTGAATCCGGATGATATCAAAAAGAATAATCTGGAGGCATCTGTGGAGGCAGTTACGGTCAACGGCACAATCTACGGTTATCCGATAACAGCAGATAATGGATATTTTCTCTATTATAACAAGAAATACTTTAGTGAATCAGATATTCAAGAGCCTTGACAAAATGCTAAGCATTGCGGCAAAGAATAAAAAGAAGTTTGCTATGGATTGGACATCCGGCTGGTATCTGTATTCTTTCTATGGGCAGACCGGTTTAAAAGTAGGGTTAAATAAAGATGGGATAACGAATTACTGTGACTGGAATTCAAAAAAGAATGATATCAAGGGGACAGATGTTGCAGAGGCATTGCTGAAAATCGGCAGGAATCCGGGATTTCTTAATACTACCGAATGGCTGGCAGGCATGAGAAAGGGAACTGTGATTGCCTGTGTAAGCGGGGTATGGGATGAGAGTGCGATTAAGAAACTGATGGGGGAAAATTATGGCGCTGCGATTCTGCCATCTTATACCTGCGCAGGAAAGCAGATACAGATGTCATGCTTTTTCGGGTATAAGATGATAGGTGTCAACCCGTATTCAGAACATAAAGAATGGGCACATAAGTTAGCAGATTATATTTCAGGAGAAGAGAACCAGAAGCTGCGGTTTAAGATGAGGGGGGCAGGGCCCTTCTAATATTAATGCTGCCAAGTCCCCTGAGGTGGGGCAGGCACAGGCGGTTCAGGCAGTGCTGGCACAGTCAGAATATTCCCAGCTGCAGCGACTGGGAGGAAATTATTGGGACCCGACGACAGAATTTGGAAAAACCATGGCGTCTGGTAAACCGCAGAAAGACTTGCAGGGAATGCTAGATAAGATGGTGAAGAAGATTACTGCGTCTACGATTCAATAATGATAAGGAGGAGAGATGATATGAATAAAAAAATGAATTCCAGTATAAGATTATGGATTTTTATTCCGCTGCTGCTGGGTATTGTCTCCATAATATCTAATGTAATGGCTGTGAATAATATTCGCAATGTAAATAAAAAGGCAACAACGATTTCTGACACGTACCTGACTGGCATTACAGAATTGTCCGACATACAGAGTGTTATGAAAGATATCCATAATATGGGGCTTTCCCATATTGTAGCTACGGATGCGGAGACAATGATTTCTCTGGTGCTATCCATTAATGAGCAGAAAGATTTATTGGATAAGAAGCTGGAAGAGTATAAAGAATATGTTTCGGAATCGCACAATGGAAGCTATAAAACGATTATGGAAAATTATCAGGGGTTTAAGGATTCCATCGCCAATATGATGGCGCTCAGTGCAGATACCCAGAATGAAGCAGCTTTTGCGGTGGCGAACACGGATTTAAAATCATTTGCAGAGAGCATGTATCAGGAAATCAATAAACAGATTGATGCATCCAGAACAGCGTCCGGTCAGGCAAAGGAGCAGCTTGCTGCAGTATATAGAGTAGCGCTGGTCAGTAATATTGTGACGATATGTATCAGTGTCCTTTCTATTCTGGCTGCTGTGTTTATTGTGCAGAGAAGGATTATCCGTCCTATAACAACAGCGGAAAAAGAACTGTCAGTTATTATCAGTGAAATTGATGGCAGAAACGGTGATCTGACGAAAAGGATCCCAGTGTATGCCAAGGATGAAATTGCAGCTCTTGGGGAGGGTATCAATTCGTTTATTAGTAAACTGCAGGGAATCCTGCGGGTCGTTTCGGACAGCTCTGGAAAGATGGAGAGGGCTGCCGGGGAGATTTCGGACAGGGTTATTACATCAAATAACAGTGTCAGTGATCTGTCGGCCCTGACAGAAGAGCTTGCCGCTACGATGACGGAGGTGGGGCGGAATGCTGAGTTGATTAATGAGAATGCCTCTTCTGTAAGCAATGAGGTGTCAGATATCGCAGAAAAGACAGATGAGATCAGCGAATATTCCAAAGAGATGAAGCATCATGCGGAGAAGATAGAAGATATCGCAAGTACAAATATGTCAAATACGAAAGAAAAGGTAAATAGGATTCTTTTGGTATTGAATCAGGCGATTGAGGAGAGCAACAGTATAGACCAGATTGATGCGTTAACAGGGGAAATTTTAAATATTGCAGATCAGACAAATCTTTTGGCACTGAATGCGTCTATAGAGGCGGCGAGGGCAGGAGAGGTCGGAAAAGGCTTTGCGGTAGTTGCTGATGAGATTAGCAAGCATGCAGGTGCTGGCATCTGATCTTGATGATATTTCCAAAGAAACGCAGGATAATTTAGAGATAGCGGGGCTGTTGAAAAAGGAGACGGAAATTTTTGTGAAATTATAGGCTGCTTCGGTATTATTTACCGGTTCAGGTTTGGAAAAAAACATATAGCAAAGCATTTTCGGGCAAAAACGTGAATTTATTTCTAAAACAGTTCCAAAAGGAAACTTGACAAAGGATACTGCTTGTACTACGATAAGAGCAAAACGTTAGTTTTGCTCTTTTTCATTTTATAGGAAACTGCTCGCTGTGTGGTGGTCGCCAACAAGAATTTTCGCAGAAAATTCTTGCTAGGGCACCAGCGGAGTCGGTGCCCTTTTTCAAATTTGAAGAGAAGCATTCAAAATAGAGGAAGGCGGGGAATAAACATGAAAATCACATTAAAGGATGGATCTTTTAAAGAGTATGGACAGCCGATGGCTGCCATTGATATCGCTAAGGATATCAGCGAGGGCCTTGCGAGGGCAGCATGTGTGGCAGAGGTCGACGGCGATGTGGTGGATTTAAGGACTATAATTGACAGGGATTGTTCACTTAATATTTTAACTTTTGATTCTGATGCGGGGAAGAAGGCGTACCGACATACTTGTGCCCACGTTTTGGCGCAGGCGGTACAGAATTTATATCCTGATGCCAAATTAACGATTGGCCCTGCAATTGACAATGGCTATTATTATGATTTTGATATGCCGAGCCTTGACAGGCAGGCTCTGGATGCTATTGAGAAAGAGATGAAGGCTATTATTAAAAAGGGGGAGACGCTGGAGCGTTTTACCTTGTCGAAGGAAGAGGCAGTGAAGCTCATGACAGAGCGGAATGAGCCGTATAAAGTGGAGATGATTGAAGAGCATCCGGATACGGATGTCCTGTCATTTTACAAGCAGGGAGACTTTGTTGAATTCTGTGCAGGGCCTCATCTGATGTCTACAAAGACAATTAAGGCATTTAAGCTGACATCTTCTTCCGGCGCATACTGGCGGGGGGATGAAAAGAATAAGACGCTGACCCGTATTTACGGAACAGCATACACGAAAAAGGCAGACTTGGAAGAGTATCTGGAATATCTGGCAGATATCAAAAACCGCGACCACAATAAGCTGGGGCGTGAGATGGAATTATTTACTACAGTAGATGTTATTGGGCAGGGGCTTCCGCTTATTATGCCGAAGGGTGTTAAAATGATTCAGAAGCTGCAGCGTTGGATTGAGGATCTGGAGGATAATGAGTGGGGATATGTCCGCACGAAGACACCGCTGATGGCTAAATCCGATCTGTATAAGATTTCTGACCACTGGGGGCATTATAAGGACGGCATGTTCCTTTTGGGGGAAGATGATGAAGACGAGAATGGAGTCAGTGCGTCAGGCAGGGATATTTATGCGCTCCGCCCTATGACTTGCCCGTTCCAGTATTATGTTTATAAGGCATCACAGAAGAGTTACCGTGACCTGCCATACCGCATGGGGGAGACTTCGACCCTGTTCCGCAACGAGGATTCCGGGGAAATGCATGGTCTGACGCGTGTGCGCCAGTTTACAATTTCGGAAGGGCATCTGATCTGTACGCCAGAGCAGATTGCGGATGAATTTAAGGATTGTGTGCGTCTGGCAAGGTATTGCCTGCAGACTCTGGGCGTGGAGGAGGATGTGACATACCGGATGTCTAAGTGGGATCCGGAGAAGCCTGATAAATATCTGGGCGGTGCGGAGGAATGGGACCGTGTGGAAAGTGCTATGAGGGATATCTTAGATGATATCGGTCTGGATTATACGGAGGAAGCAGGGGAGGCTGCCTTTTATGGACCGAAGTTAGATATTCAGGCAAAGAATGTATATGGCAAAGAGGATACCATGATAACAATCCAGTTAGATATGTTCCTTGCAGAGCGTTTTGATATGTATTATATTGACCAGAATGGTGACAAAAAGCGCCCGTATATTATCCACAGGACTTCAATGGGGTGTTATGAGCGTACGCTGGCATGGCTGATTGAAAAGTATGCGGGAAAATTCCCGACATGGCTCTGTCCGGAGCAGGTACGTGTTCTTCCTATTTCAGAAAAATATGAGGAATATGCAGAGAAGGTGCTTGCCGAGCTAAAGAAAAATGGTATTGATGCAGGCATTGATAACCGTTCAGAAAAGATTGGCTATAAAATCCGTGAAGCGCGTCTTGACAAGCTCCCATATATGCTGGTTGTCGGCGGCAAGGAAGAGGAAGAAGGCAAGGTTTCCGTGCGCAGCCGTTTTGCCGGTGATGAAGGGCAGAAAGAATTGTCTGTGTTTATCAATGAGATTTGTGAGGAAATCCGTACGAAGAGAATCCGTCCGGTAGAAATACAGGAAGAGGGACAGAAATAATAAGGCAGGGGCTGCCGCACCAAATAAAAAAAGTGTCCGCCAGCGCGGACACTTTTTTTATTTGGTATGGCAGCCCCTTTGCCATGTATCAGATAATTAGGTTAATCTCCGGCAGGGGAAGCATACAGGTAGCAGATATCTATGCTGCCCATAGAGCAGTCAAATCCGAGCGTGCCATAGATATTTGTATCAGGGTTTACAAAGATATCTCCGTAACTATTAGATTTTTTCGTAAATTGCTTTGTTGAGTAATTGATGCTTCCAAATGTGCTGTCACTATTTTTAATCTGGTAGTTGGCGTTTGAACCGACTAAATTAACAGAGATACTGCCCATAGAGCAGTCCAAGTAATTGTCGCCAGTCAGTTTGCCGTAGACATCGATATCCCCCATGGAGCAGTCAGCTTCCAGATTGCTGCATACGTTACTTTCAGCATACTGGCGTGAACCGAAACTGATTTTGCCCACACTGCAGTCTAGGGAAATATCTTCTGAGATATTGTACTGCTTAATTGTGATATCGCCTGCCGATACGCTTAAATCTGCTTTCGCAGCAGTGATGGAGTCAATCGTTAAGTCGCCTGCTGAAAGTTCCAAATCTATATTTTTGGAGTTCAGGTTCTCTATATTTACGGTAGAGGCTTTTAGTTCCATATCAATCTCTTCCAGTTCAGCGTTTTCCGGAATGGTTATGACAATCTTATCTGCCTTGTCCTGACGGTCTTCACGGAATGGGATCGGAAGATTAACGATTCCAAAAATGTTTACAGTATAAAAGTGGTCGGAGAGACGGGATTCTACTGTCCATACGCCATTTTGAGCTTTATTTACGGATAGCAGGCTGCCCTGTATGCCGAAGGTTTCACCACGGCGTACCTTTATTGAACTGGCGGCAAGGTCAAAGTCCAGCTTTTTGATATCCTTCTCAGGCAGTGATATATTCTGTATCTGGTTAGAAACCGATGATTTGTTGTTTTTACCAAGCCTGATGGACATGGACTGGAGCCTTCCTCCAAGGGAAACCCCGACAATTGTTAAAACAATGCCAATACCTAGGAGAGTTCCAAGGATGGCAAAAAATGCGGATTTCTTTTTCATAATTTCAACCTCATTTCTGCGCTGGTTTTTGGGCTTAATTTTGCCGTGACAACGCGTACTAATCTAATTTCATGTCATATTTTTTGCTATTTATATAGATGGCGATTATTTAATGCCGGATATATAGTATGTCTGGTGCAATGTGGAACTCAGCTAAAAAGCGAGCGGATCCATTTTGCAATGGACTGGCATAATGCCCCTATTGCCCGGAAAATTGCCGGAAAGAACTTAGCACAAAATAGGATTCCAATCCAGAAGATAAAAATTCCGATACAGGTTAGGATTAGCCCGACACCAATCATAGTAAGGGTATTAGCAAAACCGCCGACTGCAAAAAAGCTTCCGATTAAGCTGCCAACACCGCCGATAGCCAGACCGCCACCCAGTGCAAAGAGTGCTATCACCAGTGAAAAAATTACAGCGATACAGGAAATCAATAGTGCAAAAATAACAGAGATGACAGGGAGTCCTACCGGTATTGCCAAAATAGCAAGGATTACTACAAGGGTAATTTTGGCAGGGTCCTGCGTCCAGCTTTTTTTCTGCGCCTGATATGGGCCGGTGCCGTTAAAATTCCCGGAATTTTGTGAGTAAGCGCCATTATTGCTGTAATTTCCGGAGTTCTGTGAGTAGGCGCCGTTATTGCCGTAATTTCCGGAGTTCTGTGAGTAAGCGCCATTATTACTGTAATTTCCGGAGTTCTGTGAGTAGGCGCCGTTATTAAAATAATTCCCAGAATTCTGCGGCCCATGTGATTCTTTCTGCGCCTGCCTGCCGCTTTCATATACATTTGGATAAGCCTTGTCCTTCTGGAAATCATTTCCCTGCCCATAGGCGATATTTTCCTGATTCGTGGCTTTAATCTGCTTTGCAACATCTATCGGTGAGCCGAGTTCCTGAATGACTTTCTGCTCATTTTCAGGTCCGGCATCTTCAAAGTAATCCTCATAATATGTGAGTGCCTGTTCCCGCTCTTCTTCCGGTATATCTGCCAGAAAGCGGCGCAGCTCCCTCAAAAAAATTTCTTTGTTCATTTTAACCTCCATTTACACACATGTTTCCAAAAGAATGGCATTGATTTTTGTGATATAATTTCCCCATTCCGACTGGTACAGCGTAAGCTGCCGCCTGCCGCGCTCCGTGATTTTGTAATACCTGCGGTTTCTGCCGCCATGTTCCTTGTCATATACTTCAAGGCAGTCATCTTTTAGCAGCCTTCGCAGAACAGGGTATAATGTCGATTCGGAAATCTCAATAACAGACCGGACATCTTGGGTTATCTTGTAACCATATGTGCCTTCCGTCTCACTTGCAACAATCGCAAGTACGATTGCATCCAATAGGGCGGCACCTGTGTTAAATATCATTGCTCTGTCACTTCCTTTCTATAATATTATATGCTATATAGTATCATCTGATATATATACTATACGAAATATAATATTATTTGTCAATTATATAAAGGGGATTATCAGAAAACAGAAAGATTGTTAAGTATTTATTAAGGAAGGCATAAATTCTTTGGTACAATATAGACAGCATGGGGCTTGTTTTTTTGTTGAAAATAGCGAAAAATGGTAAATTCCCAAAAAATTATTGAAAAAAAGTGTGGAAAATAATAGAATAGTAACAGTGCGTGTTTGTACAAATACATCAGTAGGAATTATAAAGCCTCTGATTATATAATGATATATGGAGGGTTCGTTATGATTGAATGTAAAGGAAAGATAGCAGTATTGACAAGTGGCGGCGATGCGCCGGGGATGAACGCTGCGGTCCGTGCTGTTGTGCGTACTGGGATTGCGAAAGGGTATGAAGTATATGGGGTAAGAAGGGGGTACAATGGTATCCTGAATAGAGAAATAAAGCTGATGACATTTCAGGATGTTTCTGAAAAGCTTCAGCACGGCGGTACATTTCTGTTTACCGCACGCAGTTCTGAATTTGCAAAGGATGAGGGAAAGCGCAAGGCTGCGGCAATCTGTAAGGAATTAGGGATTGATTCTCTGGTTGTTATCGGCGGCGATGGCTCCTTTACCGGCGCAAAGAACTTATCGAAATACGGCATAAATGTAATTGGTATTCCGGGGACAATTGATTTGGATATTGCATATACCGATTATACGATAGGATTTGACACTGCTGTCAACACAGCAATGGAGGCGATAGACCGCCTGCGCGAGACATCAAATTCCCATGAGCGCTGCAGTGTTGTGGAGGTTATGGGGCGTTCAGCAGGTTATATTGCCCTGTGGTGCGGTATTGCGAATGGTGCAGAGGCGATTCTGCTTCAGGAAAAATATAATAATGATATAAGCGCCCTTATCGGCCAAATTAAGAGCAACCGCGAGGCGGGCATGACACATCAGGTTATTGTCAATGCGGAAGGGGTTGGACATTCCGAGGAACTGGCAAAGAAGATTGAGGAAGCGACAGGCATTGAGACAAGGGCAACTGTGCTTGGGCATTTGCAGCGCGGCGGAAGCCCTTCAGCGAGAGACCGTGTCTATGCTTCTGTTATGGGGGCATATGCCGTGGATATTATTGATCAGGGCAAGAAAAACAGGCTGGTTGGATATAAGGGCGGCAAAGTATATGATGTCGATATAGAAGAGGCATTCCAGATGGAGAAGACGATTGATGATTATCAATACGAAGTAGCTAATATTCTGGGGACGAGATGTGAGTATAAGGAAATATAGCAGTTTTTTTAAGAAGGCAGGCGGCACTGGTTAAACTGGTGCCTCCTGCCTGTTTCATATATAAGGGATTATATTTTTGCAGAGGGAAGTGTAAAGATAAATTCTGTCCCTACGCCTTCTGTGCTGATTACATTGATATTTTCCCCATGGGCATCAATAATTTCCTTTGTGATGGAAAGTCCCAGCCCGGTGCCGGTTTTATCTTTCCCGCGTGATACATCTGTTTTATAGAAGCGGTTCCAGATTTTTTTCTGGCTTTCTTTGGGGATTCCGATGCCGTAATCTTTAATGGATACAAAAATCTTATGGTTTTTCTGCAGTGTATGGATTTTGATGACGGAGTCCTGAGGGCTGAATTTTATTGCATTGTCCAACAGGTTCTGGATAACTTGCTGAATCTTTCCGGTATCACCATATGCCATCAATTCCTTCTGGTCAAAAATCAGATCGAGGGAGACATGCTTATCAAGACAGCGTTGTTCAAAGGAGGCAGAAGTTTTCTTTATGGCGTCATTGATATCAAAGTTTTCCTGCTCCAGCACAAGGCTGCCATGATCTAACTGGTTTAATTCCAGAAGGTTTCCGGTCAGCTTAGTAAGCCGTTCTGTCTCAAAAAGAATGATATTAAAATATTTTTCCTGCATTTCAGCTGGAATGGTGCCGTCTGCCAATGCCTCCGTGTAACCTTTGATCGAAGTCAGGGGGGAGCGGAAGTCATGCGAGACATTTGCAATAAAATTCTTCTGGTACTCGTTAAGCCCGTTCATCTGCTCTGCCAGATAGCAGATAGCGTCGGCAAGCTCGGTCTGTTCATGGCAGGGCATTTTTTCCATCCGGTAATCAAAGCGGCCGTTGGCATATGCCCTGACTGCTGCTGTCATTCCCTTGAGCGGTGTAACTGTCCTGCGGTACAGGGAGATAAATATTACAAATAATATGCTCAGTATAATAAAGCCGCATATCACAATGGAATCTATATAGTTCGTGGCACTGGAGTTTAATGCGCTGGCTGGCGACATAAGAACCAGATAGCCATTTGTATTCAGGGATTCTGTAATTGGGTAGATGACAGAAATCATATTGTCGTCCATCAGTCCCTTTGGATGTTCACCTACCACCGACTGATAGGAGAGAAAGGCAGCGTCATATTCGTTGATATTTTCTCCATGGCAGGAATTTTCGAGGTTGGAATCCATCTGGATATTGCCATCGGGAGATACGATCCAGACTCGCATATTTGTCAGGGTTTCTAGTGCGCTGAAGTGTTTCAGCAGTGTAATGTCAACAGTATCGCGGATACTGATGCTTGGCATATATTCCCTGGCAATCAGTTCCGCCTCCTCGTACAGTTTTGATTTTTCATATTCAACTAATTTGTTATAGATAGCACTGTGACCGTAAGTGTTCAACAAAATCAGCGTCAAAAGTGCAATAATAAGATAGGAAAATACAAACCGCAGCCTTAACGTATTTTTCATAAGGCACTCCTATTTGCATGGTATTCAAACTTGTAGCCAATCCCCCAGACAGTTGTGAGGTTCCATGCCGGATGTTCTGAAAATTTTTCCCGAAGGCGCTTGATATGCACATCAACGGTTCTGGTATCCCCAATGTAGTCATAACTCCAGATATGGTCTAACAGCTGTTCCCTTGTAAATACCTGATTCGGGTGGGAAGCCAGAAAATAAAATAATTCCAGCTCCTTTGGCGGCATCTCTACCACAGCGCCATTATAATGGACAGAATAGTCGGTCAGGTTAATTGACAGGCCGGGGAAGGTAACTTTCTCAATAGGCAGGTCGTCGCCGGACGGGCTGCTTGATGGTGAATCCGCCTGAAAACGGCGGAGTACGGCTTTCACTCTGGCAACCATTTCTTTGGAATCAAAGGGCTTTATGATATAGTCATCAGCGCCAAGCTCCAGGCCAAGTACTTTGTCAAATACCTCCCCCTTGGCAGAGAGCATGATTACCGGAAGATTTGAATTTTTCCTTATTTCCCTGAGGACTTGGTAGCCGTCGATGCCGGGGAGCATGATATCTAAAAGCATCAGGTTTGGCTGATAGGTTTTGATGGCATTCAGGGCTGCCTCGCCATCCCCCACTATATAGGTATCAAAACATTCTTTTATGAGATACAGGCTGATTAGTTCTGCAATATTTTCATCATCATCTACGATGAGAATGCGCTGTTTATTTATCATAGCTGCCTCCATTCTTTCCATAATCAATGAAATTCTACAATCGTTACTCCCATATCGCCTTCACCGAATTCACCCAGCCGGAACGATTTGACATACTTGGTGCGCTTTAAGTGGCCGTGGACTGCTTTGCGCAGCGCTCCGGTCCCGCGGCCGTGGATAACGGTAACCTGTGCCAGATGGGCGAGATATGCATCATCCAGATATTTGCCGAGGGCAATCATTGCCTCATCCACCGTCATGCCGATTAGGTTGATTTCCTGATGGATATTGGACGCCTTATCCATGCGGATATGGCCGCTGCCGGATTTTTTCTTTGGCTCTGGCTTGCTCTTTGGCTGTTTGATAAGCTCAATATCGCTCAGTTTGACCTTGGTACGGAGCAATCCGGCCTGCACAAAGAGTTCCCCCTTTTCGTTTGGAAGTGTGCTGACCGTGCCGACTGAGTTCAGGGGCAGGATGCGGACATCAGAACCGACCATCAGCTCTGCAGTGTTAATTTTTTTAGCAGTTTTTTTCGGTGCTGCCTGCTGCCTGCTGTCCTTATCATGAATCTGTTCGCGGAGTTTTGCGCGCTCTGCTTCCATTTCACGGATATGTGCATCGCTTTTTGCCCATTTCGTATATTTTCGGATGGTTTCATCAGCATATTCTTTTGCCTCGGATAGAATTCTGCTTGCCTCTGCATTGGCGTTTGCAAGGATCCGCTCTTTTGAATTTTCCAGTTTCTCATTCTTCTCACGAAGCTGTTTTTTTAGTTCTGATATCTCTTTGTGGTTTTTGGCTATCGTAGCATGTTCCTGCTCCAGTTTAATACGTGTTGCCTCCAAATCAGTGAGGACATCTTCAAATGCCTTGGCATCTGAGGTGACACGGTTCTTGGCATCCTCAATAATATCAGCAGATAGGCCAAGCCTCTGCGATATGGCAAATGCATTGCTCTTACCGGGAACACCGATTAACAGGCGGTACGTAGGGCGCAGGGTTGTCACGTCAAATTCGCAGCAGGCATTTTCTACATCTGGTGTCTGTAGGGCATACAGCTTCAATTCACTGTAATGCGTCGTTGCCATAACAATGGAGCCTCTCTGGTGCAGATTGGAAAGAATGGATGTGGCAAGTGCCGCCCCCTCTACCGGGTCAGTTCCTGCCCCGAGTTCATCAAAGAGCGCCAGACAGTTTTCATCTGCTTTTTCCAGAATAGATACCGTGTTCACCATATGGGAGGAAAAGGTGCTGAGGTTTTGTTCAATACTCTGTTCATCTCCTATATCGGCATAAACTTCATCAAAGATTCGCAGGCAGGAGCCGTCAAATGCAGGAATGTGGAGCCCTGCCTGCCCCATCAGGGTAAAAAGCCCTACTGTCTTTAGGGAGACGGTTTTTCCACCTGTATTTGGCCCTGTTACGACGAGCAGGGAAAAATCCTTTCCCAGATGAAGGTCGATTGGGACAACCCTGTCTATTGGGATAAGCGGATGCCGCCCTTTTTTGATAAGGATGTATCCTTCTTCTGGAAATTTTGGCTCCGTTCCGTGCATCTCACGGGACAGGGAAGCTTTTGCAAAGATGAAATCCAGTTTAGAGAGGATACGGAAATCCTGCTCTACGAAGAATGATTGCTCTGCAGTCTGATTGCTGAGTTCTGCAAGTATTTTTTCGATTTCCTCCTGTTCTTTTAGTTCTAGCTCGCGTATTTCGTTATTTAGCTTAACAACAGAAGATGGTTCCATAAAGAGCGTGGAACCGGTAGCGGACTGGTCATGGAGCATTCCATGGAAGGAAGAGCGGTATTCCGCCTTGACCGGAAGGCAGTACCTGCCGTTGCGCATGGTAATAATGCCGTCCTGCAGCATACTGCGCTGGGAGCCGCCCAAAATGCTGTTTAGCTGTTCATGGATACGGTCACTGGCATGTTTCATGCTCTGCCGTATTTTGGAAAGCCCCGGGCTGGCATCATCTGCTACTTCATCTTCTGCCAGAATGCAGCGGCGTATTTCGTTCATTAACGGGGAGAGCGGTTCAAGTAACTGATAGTATTCGTTTAATGAATCGCCGGTTTCCTCCTGCTCATTCAGGCTTTTTCGGAAATATGCTTTTACGGTTCCGGCGGCATTCAATAACCTGGAGACAGCTAACAGCTCCCCGGTTCCGAGGATTGAGCCGATTTCCAGACGTTTCAGGCTTTCCCTGATATCTAAAACTCCCTGAAAGGAGATGCTGCCCTGCGTAAGAATATGGGTCAGGGCATCGGAAGTCTCCCGCTGTTCCTTCTGGATTACAGCAAGGTCTGTTTCGGGCAGCAGTTTTCTGCAAAAATCCCTGCCCAGAGGGGAGCCTGCGTGCTGCTCTAATTTCTGGATTATTTTATCATACTCAAGGGTATGGTATACTTTTTCATTCATAGCTAAGCCTCCATTTCTGTGCAGGATTTGTCTGCACGTTATATATCATAATGAAAAGCAACTATATCATACACTATATTGCTGTCAGTTAGCAAGCTATGATTTCTATGGGTATAACGTATTATCACAGTTTTGTGATAGTTACAAAAGGATGAGACAATTTAATACGTTAGTGTTATAATGATGAATCGGTAAAAGCAAATGGAAAAATACTATTTACATAAGGAGTTGTTTATGAAAAAAGTATTAGTTGTGGAAGATGATTGGGATTTAAATCAGGGGATATGCCATGCATTGTCAGCGGAGGGCTACGAAACGATTTCTAGTCATTCCCGAAAGAAGGCGGAGGGCCTTTTTTTGCAGAATGAGGTGGATATGATTTTATTAGACGTAAATCTGCCGGATGGGGATGGTTTCTCCTTTTGCAGATGGGTGAAGGGGCAGCGCAGTATTCCGGTTTTGTTTCTTACGGCAAGGGATTTAGAGGAGGATGCCCTTGAAGGATATGAGGCAGGGGCGGATGATTATATTACGAAACCGTTTTCAATCAGGGTTTTATTAAAAAAGATGGATGTAATGTTTCGGAGGGAAAAAGATGACAGGCCAAAAGTTTTTGAAGATGGGTATCTAATGGTGGACTTTGATAGGGCTAAGGTACAGATTCAGGGTGAGGATTGTCTGCTGACGCCTACAGAATTCCGCCTGCTCCGCCAGATGATAGAACATAAGGGCCAGTTGCTGACGTATTCTGTATTGCTGGAGTGTGTGTGGGAAAATGACGGGCAGTTTGTGGACAAGCATACTCTTGCGGTTAATGTCAACCGGCTGAGGGGGAAGATAGAAGATGGGGAGCATAAATATATTTCAAATGTGTATGGGATGGGGTATCAATGGCTGAGTTAACGGTATGGGCAGTCTGCGCCAGTGCGGCAGCCTTGTTTCTATTATTTAAATTAAGGCATTTTAAAAGAGGGCTGTATGAGTTTACAGGGCATCTGGAGCAGTGGTTTGATGACATTATTATGGAAAAAGAATTGGGACAGGCAGAGAAAGAGGAAGATACGCTGGGGAATAAAATTTATGAAAAATTGTGCCGGATAAACCATATCTTTCAGAGGAAAGGGGAAGAAAACCAGCGGGAAAAGGAAGCGATAAAGGAACTGGTGTCAGATATTTCCCATCAGACAAAAACGCCGATTGCCAATATGAAGGTATATCTGGAGATTTTAAAGGAGGAACCGCTTTCAGATCAGGGGAAGGCCTTTCTGGGCAATCTGGAATCTCAGGCAGATAAGCTGGATTTTCTTTTTCAGAATATGGTTAAGATGTCACGGCTGGAGACAGGAATCATCAGGATACAGAAGGAAAGGGCGTCCCTGTCGGAGACGCTGGGCAGGGCGGTGGCAGCCGTTGTGCCTGAGGCGGAGAAGAAACGGATACAGATATTTGTAAAATGTGCAGAGGAGATAATGATAAGCCATGATAAAAAATGGACGGAGGAGGCAGTGTTTAATATTCTGGATAATGCGGTAAAGTATACGGAGGAGGGCGGAAAAATAGAGATAGAGGTGTCTGTCTTAGAAATTTATACGAGAATCAGTATTAAAGACTCGGGAAAAGGGATTGCCGTGGAACGGCAGGCAGAGATTTTTAACCGTTTTTACCGTGAACCGGAGGTGAATGGCATAGAGGGGATTGGTATCGGGCTGTATCTGGCAAGAAAGATTATAGAGATGCAGAATGGCTATATAGAGGTGCGTTCCCAAATAAACCGTGGCTCTGATTTTCGCATCTATCTGCTGAATGAATTTTCACAATAATGTGATAATGCGGGATTGAGAACGGTTTGTGATTTTTTTATGATATGCTTACATTAAAACAAAAGGAACACCGATGCACAGTGTGGATGTTCTTGTAAGATAAAAAGGGGGCAGATGAATGGATATAGTAGAAACAAAAAATCTAAAAAAATACTATAGGGCAGGAGAGGGGATTGTCAAGGCACTGGATGGCGTGGATTTTTCTGTGAGGGAGGGGGAATTCGTTGCTATTATCGGCAAATCAGGCAGTGGAAAGAGTACCCTCCTGCATATGATTGGCGGGCTGGATACTCCTACTGACGGCGAAGTGCTGGTAGATGGAAAAAGGCTTGCAGGGATGGACAGGGAGCAGCTTGCGATTTTCCGGCGGAGAAAGGTTGGGTTTATCTTTCAGAACTATAATCTGGTTCAGAATTTAAGTGTCTATGAAAATATCGTGCTGCCGATTGAATTGGATGGGGTGCATATTGACTTTGGGTTTGTGGAGGAACTGTTGGAGTTGTTAAAGCTTCAGGAGAAAAAAGAACTGTTTCCCGGAATGCTGTCTGGCGGGCAGCAGCAGAGGGCAGCGATTGCAAGGGCTTTAGCATCGAAGCCTGCTATCATTCTGGCGGATGAGCCGACAGGAAACCTTGACACCGAGAGCAGCCACAGTGTGCTGGGGTTATTGAAAATGGCAGCAAAACGGTATCAGCAGACCATTGTCCTGATTACCCATGATTATGATATTGCGCAGCTTGCTGACCGTATTGTGAGGATTGAGGATGGTAGGATCGTGAAGGGGGGCAGTGTTTATGCTTAGAAATAACAATAGTGCAGTGGTGGCCAAAATGGCGGTGCGCTCCCTGTCCGGCAATAAGAGGAAGAACATTGTCCTGATTCTGGCAGTGATGTTAGCGGCATTTATGCTTTTTACCATCCTGACGGTAGGGGGGACATGGCTCCATATGCAGAAAGTGCAGGAAATTCATCTGCAGGGCGGGAAATATGACGTCTTTTTTTACGGGGGATTTACGAAAGAGCAGGCAGAAATCTGTAAAAATCACCCTGAAATCCGTGCGGTGGGAATAAAGGGAATGGCAGGCTGGGGGATTAAAACGGAGCAGGATAGTACCCTGCATTCTACATTTGTATGGGCAGATAAGACACAGTGGGAAAAGATTATGAGGCCCGCTAGGGAGTGGGTGAGGGGGGATTATCCCCAAAACAGCAATGAAGTTATGGCAACGAAAGCGGCATTGGAGGATTGCGGATTGGGGAACCTGAGTATTGGTGATTCTTTTACCATTACATATGGGGATGCCCTGGGGGAGCATACAAAGAAATTTAGGATTTGCGGTATGTGGGAAGGTTATGGGGATAAGAAGGTATTTTATGTATCTAAGACTTTTTTTGACCAGTCAGGGTTTACATTGGAGGATTATGGAAGGGGGTTTATGCATTTACAGATAAAAAATGCCTTTTTAACAGATAAAAAGTTTAAAGATTTGGAGAGGGATTTGAAGGTTGGCAAGAAGCAGCGGCTGATGCTGACGTCTACGGCATCAGATGATATGTTATACCTGCTGCTTGGTTTGTCCGGGCTGATGGCCGTAACCTGCCTTAGCGCATATTTGTTGATTTACAATATTATGTATCTGTCTGTTTCCGGCAATATCCGTTATTACGGGCTTCTCCAGACGATAGGCATGACACCAGGGCAGGTCAGGCAGATGGTAAAAAAGGAGATGCAGATTGTTGGGGGAATCGGCATCGGAGCCGGCCTGCTGCTTGGGATATTTACTTCTTTTGGCCTGATTCCTGCCATTGTAAAAGTTTTGGGGGTTCGTGAAAAGGATATTGAGATAGCATTTCGTCCACTGTTTATCTGCCTTAGCGCCCTGTTTGCCGCGGCTACGGTAAAGATTGGGAGCAGTAAGCCGGTTAAGATGGCAGCAATGTCTTCGCCAATAGAGGCATTAGGATATCAGGCAGCAGTGTTATGCAATAGAAAAAGAAAGGTGCGCAATTCCCTGCGGGGCAGCCTGATATGGAGAATGGCACTTGAACGCCTGTTTAGGGATAAGAAGAAAACTGCCATGGTTGTATGTTCGCTCGGCATTTCCCTGTCTGTATTTTTGTGTATGGTGACGCTGATTGAAAGCCAGGGTGCGAGGACAATTGTATCAAACTATATGGAAGCAGATATGGCAATCCAAAACGATACGATGCAGATGAAAGAAAAGAGCGGATGGAAGCCATTGATAGACCATTCTTTCCTCAAAAAAATAGAAGAAGATGGGGCCGTTAAGGAGATGCATCCAATTCTCAATGAGGAGATTATTATTCCATGGGAAGAAGATTTTGTGGAATATTGGATGACGAATTTTTATGATATGTGGATGGAGGAAAGCTATGAGGATGTCAAGGAGGATTATCAGAAGCATCCGGAGAAATATTATTCTTTTCTGGTTGGGATTGACAGGGAGGAATTTCGTTATCTTAACTCTGCCATAGGAAACAAGGTAAAGGAAGCTGATTTTCTGGAGGGCAATGTCTGTATTTTATATGAAAATACCCTCGGGCTGGATTTTGAAAAAGTAAAAGGAAAGAGGGTGTCCTTTTATCTTTCTGATAATCCGGAGAGGAACTGCCAGATGGCTATCGAGGGAATGTCTAATGACAGTTATTATGCTAACCTGCTGGGAACCACCCCTACTTTGATTGTAAGTGATAAGTTTTTAAAGGGGATATCAGACAATCCTTATGTTTCAAAGGTTAGCATACGATACAGACGGGAATATGACACGGAGGCTGAGGACAGGATTAAGGGTTTAATAGAAGCAAGCAAGGAGAAAAAGGACTTTTCTTATAATTCCAAGATTGAGGAATTACAGATGGTAAAGAAGGCACAAGGGAATATGATGGGAATTGGGATGGGGATTGTCCTGCTCCTTGCCTTTATAGGTATTATGAACTATGTTAACACGTCTGTAAGCAACCTCCAGAGCAGCCAGATGGAACTTTCTGTTATGGAAAGTATTGGGATGTCGCAGGCGCAGTTAAGGAAACTTTTGATACGGGAGGGGCTTTTGTATGCACTTATGGCGCTTATCTTTGCGATGACAGCCGGGCTGTCTGTTACCTATTATCTATACCAGTCTATGAACTACAGGGGTATTCCTTTTTGGATGCCTGTTATACCGGTAATGGCTGCCGTGTTTGTGGTTATGCTGCTGTGCATTTTGGTGCCGTTAATAGCCTACAGGCAAATAGAACAAAAAGAGTCATTGGTGGAGAGAATCAGGAGGTTTGAGTGTTGAAATTCATTCGTTACAAAATAATGATGTTTGAATAATACAAAGTCAAATTTCAAAAACTACTACTTTGTAAGTTAAATATCGCTGGATTTTACGAAGTAATAACAACAGTAACAGTCATTTTATCTGAATTTTTATATGTTATGATTAGGGCTAGCGTACCGCATACGCTGGTGCGCAGGCAGGTATCTGCCTTAATCTGCAAAGACAAGACATGGAGGATGGTCATGGACAGCAATATACAGAGACAAGAAAAAATATCACTTATTGTTCCCTGCTACAATGAGCAGGAGAGCCTGCCGTTGTTTTACAGGGAAGTATTATCTGTTTTAAATGAAATGGCATGCGACTATGAGTTGATTTTTGTTAATGATGGTTCAAAGGATGGGACGCTTTCTATCCTTAAGGAGTTTGCCAAAGAAAATCCACGTGTGTGCTATCTGTCGTTTTCAAGAAATTTTGGAAAAGAGTCAGCGATGTATGCGGGGTTCTGCAATGCTGATGGGGATTATGTTTCGGTGATGGATGCAGATATGCAGGATCCGCCGTCGCTGCTTCCGGAAATGCTTTCCATTTTAAAATCCGGAAATTACGATAGTGTCGCATCAAGAAGGGTAAGCAGAACGGGGGAACCCGCCCTGCGTTCGTGGCTTGCACGGAAATTTTACCGGATTATCAACCGGATTTCGGATGCGGAGATTATTGACGGGGCAAGGGATTTCCGGCTGATGAAACGGGAGATGGCAGATGCTGTGGTTCAGATGGGGGAGTACAACCGATTTTCAAAAGGCATATTTGGATGGGTGGGATTCCGTACCTATTGGATGCCTTACGAAAATGTGGAGCGCGCTGCCGGTGAAACGAAGTGGAGTTTCTGGAAGCTGTTTTGTTATGCTATTGATGGGATTATTAATTTTTCCCATGCGCCGCTCCATATTTCCTCGTGGTGCGGTATGGGAATGACGTTCCTGTCACTGTTCCTGCTGCTTGCGATTGTAATAAGGAGGCTGTGTTTCGGGGATCCTGTTGCAGGATGGGCATCTCTGATTTGTGTCATCCTTTTTCTGGGAGGGGTACAGTTATTTTCTATCGGTATTATGGGGCAGTATATCGCTAAGATGTATCTAGAATCAAAACATCGGCCTCATTATATTATTTCGGAAACCAATCAGGAGAAGGCAAAAAAGATATTTTGAAACAGAGCATTAGGGGGGATGTGTATGTTCCGCGCAATAGAAAACAGGCAGGGAAATCTAGAAAGCAGGTACCGTGGGAAGAAATGCTATTTCTTGACCTATACCGTTTTATTTGCAGTTGTCTCTTTTCTGGTGTTTTCATGGTATTTTTTGGAGGGGAGGACATTTATCTGGGAATCGGACGGATGGACACAGCATTACAAGGCCCTTATCTATTATGCCAGATATCTGCGCTCCATTGTTTATAGCATATTTGTGGAGCATAGGTTTCATATTCCGGAGTGGGATTTTAACATAGGGGAGGGAAACGATATTCTGGGGACGCTGCATTATTATGTAATCGGGGATCCATTTGCTGTTTTATCCGTACTGGTTCCCACCCGTTTTATGTATGTGTACTATGATATCATGATCCTGTTAAGGCTTTATCTTGCAGGCATTGCATTTTCCTGTCTCTGTTTCGGCACAGGGCAGAAGAGCCGTTGTGCTGTTTTAGCAGGTTCCATGGTCTATGTCTTCTGTTATTGGGCTATTTTTAATGCGGCAAGGCACCCTTATTTTCTAAACCCAATGGTTTATCTGCCGATGATGGTTCTTGGTATCGAGAGAATGTTAAAAAAGGAAAAACCATACCTGTTTATTGCTACAGTCTTTCTCTCTGCTGTCAGCAATTTCTATTTCTTTTATATGATTGTGCTGGTAACTGTCATTTATGCTGTTGTCAGGGTTATTGCATTTTATCAGTTAAAAAACTGGAAAGATGGGCTTTTTATGCTGTTTCGTCTCAGTGCGGCATCTATACTTGGGTTGCTGATGGCGGGGGTTGTATTTCTGCCAATGTGTTATGTTTTTTTGAATGATGCAAGAATGTCAGCTGGAAATGCTGTTCCTTTTCTGTACCCTGCTTCGTATTATGCTAAATTGTTTTCTGGGTTTATAAATGTAGGGCACCCGTACTGGATGTGCATGGGGTATGCCGCCCCCACACTTGCTGCCGTTATTCTTTTGTTTATAAAAAAGAGACATAATATGTTGAAAGTGCTCTTTATCCTCTGTGTTACGATATCTGCAGTACCATTTTTAGGGCATGCCCTCAATGGCTTTTCCTATGTGGCAAACCGTTGGTGTTGGGCGTTTGCGCTGGTTTCTGCCTATATCATGGTTGCTATGTGGCCTCATTTGATGCAATTAACAAAAAGGGAGGGGCTGTTTCTGGCAGCAGGCATGATGGTTTATTCTCTGGTATGCCTGTTTTTTGATAAAGAGCGTACAGGCAGTATGCATACAGAACTGCTGCTTGCCTTTCTTTTTTTGCTGGCTGTATTATTTTTAGGAAATGGCGGCAATGTGCGCTGGCGGTGCTGGAAATCATCTGCAGCTCTGTTTCTGGTGATGGTCAGTATCGTAAATATAAGTTTCTGGAAAAATTCTGTAAACGGCGATAATTATGCCTCACAAAGCAAAAAGGCAGAAAATTTATTGCCACAATTAACGCAAAATGAGATAAAAGACATCCGGAATACTGCGGATTCTGAGGGGACAGGTACATTTTACCGCTATTCAGGGGACAAGCTTTCTATCAATGCCGGGGTACTGGCAGGGCTATCTTCCACACAATACTACTGGACGCTTTCTAACCCCTATGTGTTTGAAGCCAGAAGTGCATTGGGGCTGCGGGAAGTATCTGCCTACCGTTATTTTGGATATGATGATAGGACAGTGCTTACAACCCTTGCGGCTGTCCGTTATTATGCCCTTCCATCGGGCAGCCAGCCCCATCTGCCATATGGGTTTACAAAGGCAGAGCCTGCAAAGCCGGTTTCAAAGCAGGGGGATGGGCGTTCCCTTAACATGTTTGGGAGAGGGCAGGCAACACAAAAGTATTTGGTATACCGCAATTCCTATGCCCTCCCGCTGGCGTACACATATGATTCTTACCTTTCAACTGGCAGATGGAGAAAACTTTCTGATGTAGGAAAGCAGGAAGCTATGCTGCAGAGGCTTATTCTTGAAAAGGACGATTACCGCGGCTCTTTGAAGGAGGCTGATCCAGTCCTGACAGGAAGAAAGGTACAATATGAAATAAAATGCAATGATGAAAATGTAGTGATTCATGGCAGGAATATTACAGTCAAAAAGCCACATTCCACGGTAACTTTAAAATTTAAGGGGCTGCCTGAAAGCGAAACATATCTTTCTATCCACGGAATGCATTTTAAAGGAGTTAAGGCAGAAAACGCAGCTGACGATGAAGACGAAGATGGGATTTCGGAGGAGCCGGCACAAACCTGTTTAAGCCTGCGCTCCAGTGCGGGAATTAAGAAGAAACTGACTTACTACACAGAGAAACATAGGGCATATGATAATAGGCATGATTTTTCCGTTAATCTCTGCTACACGGAAAATGCTGCCGATTTTGTCCGCATTGCATTTTCGAAAGCAGGTACCTACACTTTTGATTCGCTGGATATAACATGCCAGCCTATGGAACAATATACTGCAGAGATTGAAAAGCGCAGGGAAATCACGCTGCAGAATATAACAGCGGGCAATGATGAAGTCAATGGGACTATTTACCTTGAAAAGCCAAAACTGCTCTGCCTTGCTATCCCTTTTTCGGCAGGATGGCGTGCATATGTTGACGGCAGGGAAACAACGCTTTACCGGGCGAATGTTATGTATATGGCGCTGGACGTCGGTAAAGGAAGGCATTCTATTAAACTGGAATACCATACACCGCTGTTAAAGGAAGGGATTTGTATCTCTGTTTTTGCATTTGTGCTGCTGGGGCTTATCAGGCTGGGCAATGGAAAAATGAGGGGAATCAGAGGGAAATGGTGATAGACTTCGTGTTTTTGTTATGGTATACTAAATATAGTTTAATAACTGTATTCACAATGGGGAGGTGGTTGTATGCCAAGTAATGCAGAGATTGCAAAAGACACGATTGAACAATTTAAAAAGATTCAGCGGTATATGGCGGCGGCAAAGAAAGAAGATGCCAAAGAAACCTATGCTATTCTGAAGGAAGAATATCTTTCGTTGAAAGCTCTGCTCAATGTGATTGGAGTGAATTTGATAGATATTGATATTATGAAAGAATAAAGGGAAACAGCAGGCAGGGCGTAAGTTATTTAATAAATAACTTACGCCCTTGTTGCGGTGCATAGTGGGAGAAACTCATGCTTTGCCTCTGGGATTTTGTCGTGAATGTTGACAGTTTTATATGCCTGTATTACTGGATTTTTATTAAAAATGCATAAAAATTGTCACAGCTTATTCATAAAATATTCATAATTTTGTGATAAACTTAATTTTTGTATCATAGTAGAGTGTAATGTAATTTGCGTTTATATATGCAGGTATGGCAGCAGGGTATTTGACTTTGTACATGGCCCTAAGAGGCTGTGCAGCAGGCATAGAAGAGAGGTTAATTATGTTTCATGGGAAAAAAGAGGAAGATACCGTGGCTTCGAGGGAAAAAAGGAATCAGTTTATCAGGGAACAGGTTCGCCCCCAGAAAAAAAGGCAGGTCGTTTTATGGTTAAAACGTCTGACGGTTCTGGTGGCATCAGCCTGTATCTTCGGGGCGATTGCCGGTGGTGTGATTATTTTTGTGGAAAATCATTTTTCGAAGCCGGAAGAAGAAGTGGAACTTGGGAGACTGGCTTCCAGCCTGCCGGAGACACCGGCACTATCAGAGGAGCCGGAACCGACCGCAACAAACGGGACTGTTGAGGGAAAAGAAATCACACTAAGCCGGATTGATAAAATATCACAGCGTCTGGCAGCAGTGGGAGCTAAACTAGATGTTTCACTGGTTGGTGTGAAGGCAAAAAGTGGGGCTAATGACTGGCTGGAAGGTAAAGCAAACAGCCAGACAGTAGAATATGGGCTGCTGGTACAGGAGACGACTAATTTTTATTATATATTGACGACATGTAATGCTGTTCAGGGGCAGGGCACAGTAACAGTACAGCTTTTAGATGACACTACTGTGGACGGGGCAGTGCTGGGGTGTGATACACGGCTTAATATGGCAATAGTCCGCATGAAAAAGTCCCAGATAGAGGAGAGTATTTTGGCGCAGATGGCAGTTGCGCAGCTTGGAAATGGGATAGGGATGCTTGAGGGGACGAATGTTATTGCGGTTGGGTGCCCGAATGGGGTGCTGCGGTCGGTAGTGGCAGGCAGGATTACAAATGATTCTGTCAGGGCTTCCGTTACGGACGGTGAGGTGCAGTTGTATTGTACGGACATTCCCTATGCGGAACACAGCAATGGGGTTGTAGTGAATATAAGGGGAACGGTTGTTGGGATCCTAACAACAGATTTTACGGAAAAGACGGGAGAGATGGGGCTATCTTTTATTAAATTGTCCGGTGTCGTGCCGGTTATGGAATTGCTGCAGAAGAAAAAAAGTGCGCCTCATCTTGGCATAGAAGGCACCAGCTTAAGTGTTACGGTAGCAAAAGCACATCATCTGGATGTAGGGGCTTATGTTACAGAAGTCCATGCAGGTTCGCCGGCATATGAGGGCGGAATGAGGGTGGCAGATGTTATTACCAAGGTAGATAACACCGCCATTTCCAGTATGGTTGACCTCTATCAGGAATTGCTGAAGAAAAAATCCGGGGACACTGTTGTCTATTCTGTCAGCAGGAGGTCGGGAAAGAAAAAAATCAGGAAGGAGCTAAGAATAAAGCTGGGATGACACGGCCTTTTAGGCACTATTAAAAGTCATTTTTTAACAGCGCCTAAAAGGACATCTAACAGTGCATCGTTATCCCCACGGTTCATAAAGCAGAAACGGATATATTTGTTGTCAAGGAATGGAAAAGAAGAGCAGTTGCGTATCATAAAACCTTTTCGGATAGCTAAGTCAAATAAATCCTCGCTGCTGATATCTTCCTGAAGGATACGTAACAGAATAAAGTTGGCATGGGGCGGATAGTATTTGAGGGCAGGGCAGCTATCGAGTACTGTACAGATTCTTGCGCGTTCTGTAGAAATCAGCCTCTTTGTATCTTCAATATAGCGTTCATCTGTAAACATGATTTCTCCCGCAATTGCAGCAAGGGAATTAATCGTCCATGGGTTTTTGAAGCTGTCCATTTCACGCATCAGCTTGCGGTTTCCGCAGACTGCATAGCCCAGGCGGAGGCCGGGAGCGGCAAAGAATTTGGAGATCCCGCGCAGGATAATGATATTGTTATAATATTCTGTTAATGGGATGGATGTGATTTCGGGGTAGCTTTCTGAAAATTCTACATACGTTTCATCTACCATGACAAATGTTCCATTTTCTTTACAGCAGTCCAATATATTCCTCATCGTTTTTCTTGTAATCTGTGAGGATGTCGGATTGTTTGGGTTGCAGATAACAAGCAGATCTGTGTCCGGCGTCAGCGTCTTAAACAGTGCGTTTTCATTCAGCAGGAAGTCTTCTGATTCGCGAAGGCGGAAATAGTGGCAGCGGCCGCCGCCCATTGAAATTTCGTGTTCATATTCTGAGTAGGTGGGGCCGATAAGAAGTGCCTTTTTTGGGTGAAGGAGCTGGATTACCAGCGAAATTAGTTCTGTAGAGCCATTGCCGACCAGAATATCCTGATAATCTGCTTTGATATACGCTGAAATCGCTTTTCTAAGGGCAGTATATTCCCTGTCTGGATAGGTTGAGATGGCGTCAATGTGTAAAGGAAGTTCTTCCCTCAGTTTGTAAGAAATGCCAAGCGGGTTTACATTGGCAGAAAAACTGGTAATAGTTTCTTTTTTGATCCCATATATTTTTTCAATTTTTTCTAAATCACTTCCATGGAAATGCTCTTTTTGTTCAATCATAATAATCTCCTTTTCTGCTCCGCACCGCCTCGGACAGCAAATACTCAATCTGGCCATTGATGGAGCGGAAATCGTCTTCCGCCCATTTTGCCAGTTCATTCCAGAGGGAAGGGGAGAGGCGCAGCAGTACCTGCTTTTTTGCCTTTTCCTTCTCTTTTACGCTTTTTTCTCTTTTTTTAATATCCTGCTCAAGTTGTTCCAGCTGTTTTATGCGTTCCCTCAGCTTGGCTTCTTTTGCAGCAATTTCTTTTTCTTCCATTTATGGCCTCATTTTCTATATGCAAATTAGTAAAGCGAACCGCTGTTTATAATAGGCTGTGCTTCCTGATGACCGCAGAGGACTACCAGCAGATTACTTACCATGGCGGCTTTTCTCTCGTCATCCAATACAACTACCTGCTGCTCGTCTAATTTTTCCAGTGCCATTTCCACCATACCTACAGCACCTTCTACAATTTTTTTTCTAGCTGAAATAATAGCGGCGGCTTGCTGTCTCTGGAGCATAGCAGCGGCAATTTCTTCTGCATATGACAGATGGGTAATACGTACTTCCTCAATTAATATGCCCGCTTCTAATGTCCTTTCTTCCAATGCCTGTTTCATGCTGTCTGCAATTTCCTGGCTGCTGCCCCGCAGGGTTTTTTCGTGCCCACTTTCTTCTCCTTCATCCAGCAAATCATAGGGATAGAGCCTGGAAATATGGCGGATAACGGAATCACACTGGATGGAAAGAAAGGTATGGTAATTTTCTACATTTAAAATAGCTTTGGTGGGATTTATTACCTTCCATACTACAATAGCGCCTATAATAATAGGGTTTCCCAATTCATCATTTACTTTCTGCTGCTGGTTGTTTAAAGTCATTGTCTTAAGGGAGATTTTCTTTTTGACTGTCCCATTCTTTTCCCTCCCCGGTGCCATACAGGAGGCAAAGGGGTTCGTGTAATAAAATCCTTCCTGTTTGATCGTTCCGTAATATTTTCCAAATAGTGTCAGGACAAGAGCCTCATTTGGATTGAGAATATGGAAGCCGTTACACATAATTGATAATACTATAACAAGGATAATGCCCAGAGCTATCAGTATGTTGTCTGTAGGGCTGCTGGCAAGATAGTAGCTGGCAGCAAAACAAAGCGTAGCTATTATGTATCCTGCAATAATCATAACAAGCATTTTAAAACCATTGTTGTTGGTGATTACTTTTTCTTCAATTTCTTTCTTGATTGTCTTTTCCATGTCAGATTCCTCCTTTTTTACAATTGTATGTGATATCGTTTTGATATCATTATAATATAACATCCTGCTTTCTTTGTCAAGTCACTATAGTATACATTTCACTATAAATGCAGAGCCTGTTCCCTTTTTTAATGTCAGGATTTATGTTGCCCTGAAAACTGATTTCCGTGAAATGCTACAGCCGGTTCTTGAAAGATGGGGGTAAAAAGTGTTATACTACTAATAATTGCACCCAAAGATGAATAAGGTGCGAAACGTTTCGAAGAATATCAGACTATAAAATACATTCGGGAGGCTCTATGAGAGAAAAAATCAATCAGGCGGCGAAAGGCATATTTAAATATAGTATATCCCCCCTGTATTTTGCAGCACAGGAGATTCATATTGACGTGAATGCCGGAGAATCGGTGGAAGGCGTGTTTGAGGTTTCTGACAGGACGGGGGAGCCTATACGCAGTGCTGTCAGCACGGACTGCCATTTTCTGGAATTTAAGGAAGACTTTTTTCAGGGCGATGTCAACAAAGTCCGATATATCTTTCATGGGGAAACACTGCTGCCGGGAGACACAATCAAGGGGAGCATTCTTGTTATTTCCGAGTGCGGTACAAAAAGGCTGCCATTTTCTGCATCTGTAGGAGTTCCCTGCTGTGAGGTACCAAGCGGCAAGATTCGGGATTTGTTTCATTTTACCAATCTTGCGAGGGAGAAATCTGAGGAAGCGGCAGCACTGTTCCGTAACGAGCATTTTGAAGAAGTATTTTTATATCGTGATAATGTAAATATTGCACTTTACCGCGGCCTGTCAAAAGGGAGCAGCAAAGGGATGGCGATGGAGGAGTTTTTGATTGCAATCCATAAAAAGCTGCCAATTCAGTTATCTGTGAATAAAAATAGTTTTCACTATACAGACTGCAGCCGTAGATTTACAGATAAATTTATTATAACGAAGAATAACTGGGGGTTTGGCGAATACCACATTAAGTCTGACAATGATTTTATTGTGCCGGAACATAAAATTATCTGGACAGATAATTTTGCCGGGAATACATACTCCATGCCGTTTTTGGTAGATACAGAAAGGATGCTTCCTGGCAGGAATTATGCGAGGATTACGGTCTCAACGGTCCGCCAGAAATTAGAGATTACGATAATTGCTGATAAGACTGGCGCAGACCATGATATGGTATGTATAAGGAAAAATGAGCAGAGGAACCAGTACCAGCTGATGCATTTGTATCTGGAATTTTGTATGGGCCATATTACGAGTGGGGAGTATCTCCGCAATGTGGGGGATATCGTGTACACAATGGAAAAGGAGGAAATGCCATTAGTGACACAGTTATTCCGCATTCATCTTGGCATTATGGAGCATAGGGAGCCGATGGTGAAAAGCGGCTTAGCCTTTCTGGAGACACAGGCAGAGAGGCTAAAGGAGACAGACGCCGTGTTATATTGTGCATATGAATATCTTCGCGGGCTCTGGGCAGATGATGATGCGGTAATTGAGCAGTGTGTCAGCGCGATTGAGGAGTACCGTAATAAGGACCGTGGAAACTGGAAGTATCTCTGGTTCCTTCTGTACCTCTCCCCGTCTTACCAGTCGGAGCGCAGGAAATACGAAGATATTATAAAGCAGTTGGAGATGGGGTGCCACAGTCCGATATTATTTCTGGAAGTATGCAGCATTTTAAATGATACGCCGGAGTTTTTGGCGGAGCTGACAAAGGGGCTGTGTGAGGCAGTCCACTGGGGTTGCAAACAGAAGTTTTTGACAAAAGAGGCAGCTATGCGGTACAGTTATCTGGCAGGGAAATTAAGGGATTACTCCGATGTGGTGCGCCGGGATTTATGCAGTTTTTATGAACAATTTGGCGGCGAGGACATTCTGATATCCATTTGCAAGCTCCTGATGCTTGGGCAGCTTACAGGGAAGGATGTGTTCCGCTGGTACAATCTGGGCGTAGAGCATAACCTGAAGCTGACAGATTTATATGAGTACTATATGTATTCAATTGATGAAAATCAGGAAGTTGAACTTAAGGACAGTACGCTTTTATATTTTTTGTATGATAACCATCTTACGGTAAACAAAAAGGCGATGCTGTATGCTTATGTGATACGTAACAAATCCAGCCTTGGGGAGATTTATAAAGCATACCGCCCGGTGATGGAAGAATTTACGCTGCGCCAGCTCTCATCAGGAAGGATAAGCAGCAACATGGCGGTTTTGTATGAAGAATTTA
Organism: bacterium D16-36; assembly: GCA_003611745.1. Lineage (GTDB taxonomy): Bacteria > Bacillota > Clostridia > Lachnospirales > Lachnospiraceae > Butyribacter. Next base: position 77,932 of record RAYF01000008.1, read on the forward strand.
TCCGTGAAAAATGCATGAATGAGCAGTTGGAAAAACAGCTTCCGGCAGTTATGTTCTGCCATGAAGTCCTCTGCGAAAATCCGGATATTATCGGTGTCTATGTCACACACCGGGAACTGAAGGGGGAGGAATTTGTGCCATTTCAGAACGGGAGGGCAGTAATCCGCATCTTTACAGGAAATTACCAGATCTTCCTTGCAGATAAAATGGATAACCGATATGCGTCTTCGATTGATTATACAGTGAATAAGCTGCTTCATCTGGATCATCTGGCAAAAAAATGTTTAGAAAAGAATGGGGATGACTACCGCCTGCTGTTGTACCTTTATGACAAGGCGGAACGGATGAACCAGCATGGCAAGGATGTGATGGATATCCGCAGGCGTGTGCTGGAGATACCTAATTTGAGCAGTTATCACTACAAAAAGGCATTTTGTTCACTGGTACGTTATTATTATGATAACTTTGAAGGTGAGCTGCTGGACGCCACGCTGGAGCGTCTGGACTGGGAGCTTGTCAATCCGGCCGACCGCCTGCAATTTGTGGAATACTGTGCTGTGCGGCGGTTCTTTGACAAAGCGATGGAAGGGATTGCACGGTTTGGATATGATAAAATAGATGGGAAGAGACTGTTAAAAATATCGTCTGATACGTTTGGGAGAAAGATTGACGAGGAAGATGCATGGCTTGTGAAGCTGGCATGGCATATCTTTGAGACAGGGAATTTTGATGAAAAGATGATGTGCTATCTCTGCCGCTATTATTCCGGCAACCTTCATGAGATGGTGCAGATTTGGAAATATGCCAAGGGATTCCAGATTGACATGGCTGATTTTTCGGAGCGCATTCTGGCACAGGTGGTGTTTTCGGAAGAGATGGCGCCGGAAGCATATGAGGTCTTTTTTGATTATTATGTTTCAGGGAAGGACAAGCGGCTGATATGGGCATTTATGAAGTTTATCGCATATAAATATATGGTGCATGGATGGATGGTTCCTAGCAAGGTGTTTCCTTATTTTTATAAAGAGGTTCAGGTTCAGGATAATATATTCTGCCTTGTGGCTGTGTTAAAATTTCTCAGCCAGAAAAAAGAACTAACAAAAGAAGAAATGCGTTTTGCGGATTATAATATTAATAAATTATATGAAAAGAGGATGGTATTTCCTTTTTTCAGGGATTTTTATGGGAAACTGTCCCTGCCAATACATATTCTGGATGAATGCTATGTGGAATATACTGCGAATCCGGAGTATGAAGTAAGGATTCATTATCTAATTTCTTCAGGTTATGAGGGGGGAGAGTTTGTGACAGAGACGATGCGTGATATTTTTTATGGAATACGTGTCAAGGAATTTGTGCTTTTTCAGGACGAGATTCTGCAGTACTATATTTCGGAGCTGCGTCCGGAAGGCGAAGTGATTACAAAAAGTGTAAGCGTCAGGTTTGATGAGACGATGGATAATGAAAGAATCAGCAGCCGTTACCATCTGTTGAACCTTATGATGATTGCCCAGGAAATGAATGATGAGAGTACGCTGATTGACTTGATGAAAGAATATGTGGAGACGAACGAAAGTGTCAAAATGCTTTTTGGACCGCTGGATAACTGATAACAGGCTGCGGGGATAATTTATTCACGAAAAGGCATGGAACTTGACGATACAGGAGGACAGACGGTGGAAGAAGATAGAAAGCTGTTGGTGGGAATCGATTTGGGAAAAGAAGTCACGCAGATGCATTGCTTTGATTTTACATCCTATGAGCCTGTTCCAATAGGCAGAAAAGTGCAGGGAGAGCGTGTATATGAGATTCCAACTGCTCTGGCTGTTAATCCCGAGAGGGGGGAATGGTACTGGGTTGATGAAGAATATGCAAAGAGGGATGGCGTAATCTGCCTGCATTATCTTCTGGCAGATGTAATGAGGGAGGAAATCATTACAGTGGGGCGGTATTCCGTAGAAAGTTATCAGGTGCTCAAGCGTTTTATTGTAAAGGTACTAAGCCTTCTAAAAGAATATTATCCGGCAGAGATGATCCGGAAGCTTGTGATTACGGTATCAAAGAAGGAGGACAGGCTGACAGGGTATCTTATCAGGATCTGTGAGGAGATAGGTATTCCTAAGAATGGGATGGTGGTGCAGAATTACCGCCAGAGTTATATGTATTATGCCATAAGCCAGCCGAAAGAGCTTTGGAATAACAATGTGGGTTTGTTTGAACTGAATCAGAATACGCTTATCTATACTCAGATTAATATTGACCGCAAAACGATTCCTTATATTATCGGTGCGGCAAGCAGGGATATATCAGACGGCATAGACTGGGAGGGGTTAGAGCGGGATGGGGATTCGCATATCTCATATGCTTTTATCAATGCGGCAAATACAGCGCTCCATAAGCAATTAGTAACTACAGTCTATGTAACGGGAAAGGGCTTTGAAAAATCGTGGGCAAACCATGCGCTGCAGGAATTATGTGCCGGCAGAAGGGTATTCCGCGGGCAGAATCTTTTTACAAAGGGAGCCTGTTATGCAGCGAGGGAATTGTCTGGGGAGGGCAAGTTAGACCATTGCCTTCTTTTGGACGAGGAGATGATTGCATGCAATGTCACAATCCGGCTGTATGGAGATGCTTCCATGCAGGAGGTGGTGCTTGCCAAGGCGGGAAGCCTTTGGAGTGAGATTGACAGCAGCGTGGATGTGATTCCGGATGATGAGGATGAGATGCAGATTACGATACAGGATGTGCTGAAGCATGAAACTAAGGCACATATGCTTTCACTCAGCGGTTTTGCGGGCAGGGAGAATAAAATGACCCGCTTTACCATTAGGATTCGTTTTGCAGACAGCCATACCTGTATTGTGACGCTGAAGGATAATGGATTTGGCGAGTTCTGTCCGTCCAGCAACCGCGTATGGGAGAGATATATTACTGTTTAATGTAGTTTTGACTATTTGGGGCCGTGTAATATGCGGCATGGAGGGTTACCATGGGAAAATTAATTCAGTGCAGCAGCCCGATTGCAAAGAAACCCTATCATTTCCGGCTGACAAAGACAAATGTCTATTCGATAGAGGAGGTCTGTTATTATATCAGGCATAATATTTATATGATGCAGGAAGAGGTGTTTGACAGGGAATTTGCCATGTGGATACGTTCGGAGCTTCATATGGACAAGACGGCGGATAAGCTGGACCGCTTGATACAGGACCATCACAATATTAAAGATATTGTCGTGACAATCTGCTGTAGCTGTGATTATTATGAGGAAGAGGAGATTCATGATCTGATACAGATAATGGACGAGACAACACAGCTGCCGAAGTATGCCAGGCGGAAACTGAAGGGGGATAATTACCTTCGGTGTAAATCATATGAAAAAGCGCTTGAGGAGTATGAAAAGATTTTTGAGAGCGATGAGATTCTGCAGGCGGATATTAAAGTTTATGGCGACTTGTTCCATAATATGGGGGTTGCCTATGTGAATATGGGGGAATTTCATAAGGCGTCGGAATTGTTTTTAAAAGCATATGAAAAAAACGGCAGGGATGGTTCTCTGGCACAGTGCCTTTTTGCGCTCCGCCTCTGTAAAGATGTGGAGACATTTAAAAAGCTTATCCGGGATTTGGAGATATCGGAAGAAAAGCAGGGCATTTGGGAGAAAGAATACCAGAGGGCAGTGGAGAACAGTACGCTCAGCAAAGCCTCAAAGCAGATTGAAAGGCTTAGGGAACTGGCTAGGAACGGTTCAGTCGAGGAGTATTACGATAAGGTGCGCGGTTACATTGTAGAATGGAAAAATGAGTACCGCAGGCAAATCAGCGTATAAGGTATATTAGGAAAGTTCTTGGTGTGTGGCGGTGCACGCTCTAGGGCACAAGCGAAGTCTGTGCCCTTTTTGAAGGTCTTAATCAGAAATAATGAAAAGGTGGAGAATATGGCATTTTGGAATAGAAGAAAAAAGAGGCTGCAGGAAGAGAATGAGAGACTGGAACAGGAAGCCAGAAGGCGGTTAGACGAGCTAAGGGAGCAGAAGAGGGCGGCTAAAAATAAGGATTTACAGAAAACCGGAGATTTATTTCAGACCGGGGATACGGATAAGGCTGCTGCGGAATACCAGCCGGAGGTTGTCAAGCCGGCACATAAAGAGGATCAGAAGCGTTATGTGAAGGAGTGCTGCCAGGCAATACAGGAAGTGGATCGTCAGATTGTGGGAATCAGGGAGGAATATCAGGAAGTGACGAATTCCCTGATGGACATTCAGAAGATTGACAGGATGGAAGGGGAGGAGCACCGGGCACTGCTGAATACTGCCAGAAGCATTGTGAAGCTGACAAAGGAGCGCAGCCAGTATAAGAACCGCAACCTCACGATATCTGATGCAGTAATCCGCCGCTTTGAGCCTTACGAAAATGACTTGGTAGATGAAATAAAGAAAATGTATGATGCGGAGGCCTATCAGAATGCCCTTGACGGCGATTTGGACAAGCTGCATGAGGAAAAGAAAAAATTGCGTGTGGAGAAACAGGAAATTCTAGAGAAGCAGAATGCATTAAAGGGGATGGCAAAGGTATTGATTGTCCTAATACTTTCATTGTTTGTGCTTTTTATGGTGATTTATTATGCACTGGATGTGGATATGACATTTCCCTATCTTGGCACCATTCTTCTGGCGGCAGTCTCATCGACCATTATTTTTCTGGAATCAAACAGGAACCGCAGGGATATGGCACTCTCGGAGCGAAAGATGGATAAGGCCATCAGCCTGTTAAACAGGGTGAAGATAAAATGTGTCAATAACCTGAATCTTCTGGGGTATAACAGGCAGAAATTCGGCGTGGCAGATGCCGCAGAGTTTGAGCGGTATTGGAATGAGTATGTCAGGGCGAAGGAGTATGAGAGGCGGTTCCGTGAGAATACAGAGCAGTTAAATTACTGTTGTGATGAATTAGTTGCTATGTTAAAGGCGCAGGAAGTGCGTGACTGCGATATCTGGATTGGCCAGGTGTTAGCTATTGCTGATAAACGTGAGATGGTTGAAATCCGCCATAAACTCAATGCCCAGCGCCAGATTCTCCGCGACCGCATTGAGTATAATGAGAATGTAAAGAAGGATTATGTTCAGGGCATTGACGCGATAATAAAAGAAAATCCGGAAAACAAAGAAGAAATCCTTAAAATTGTGGAAAGCTATCAAATAGGGGGAGAGGAATAGCCTGATATGGAAATTTGAAAATTAGACTTGACACAGTGCTGTATCTGTGGTATTGTAATCATTGTTGCGTGAGCAGCCAGAGCAAAGCAGAGTTATCCACTCTCACCTTAGCACGAGTAAGTGACTTGGGTTTTATTGATAAAGTATATTTGTATAAATGTAATTTCGATAAACGTGGATTTTTCTGTGATCCGCGTTTTCTTTCGTTTTTAGGGAGATTTCTGGCAGGTTTCCGCAGTGCTTTCTTGGTTTTAAGAGGACTAAGATCAGGAAAGAAGGAGTATAAAAATGATAAAAAATTTGGAGGTGTACTACCATTAGCGAGTTAATGATTAATGAGAGGATTAGGGACAAAGAGGTTCGTGTGATTGGTCAGGATGGAGAGCAGTTAGGCATTATGTCGTCCAGAGATGCTATGAAACTTGCGAGGGAAGCAGAGCTTGACTTGGTTAAAATTGCTCCGACTGCAAAGCCGCCGGTATGTAAAATTATTGATTACGGCAAGTACCGTTATGAACTTGCACGTAAGGAAAAAGAGGCAAAGAAAAAGCAGAGGACGATGGAAGTCAAGGAAGTACGTCTTTCTCCAAATATCGACAAAAATGATTTGAATACAAAAGCGAATCAGGCAAGGAAATTTCTTACGAAGGGAGACAAGGTCAAAGTCACACTTCGTTTCCGGGGGCGTGAGATGGCCCATGTAAATTACAGCAAGCAGATTTTAGACAGCTTCTGCGAGATGCTTGAGGATGTTGCGGTAGTGGATAAAAAGCCAAAAATGGAAGGCAGAAGTATGGTAATGTTCTTATCAGAAAAGCGTTAGTAAAGTTTTGCCTGTTCTGACAGGCGAGTCTTTCAGAGGGATGTTTATTCCTGATATATAAGCAAAACATTAAGGAGGAAAATATTATGCCAAAATTGAAGACAAAACGTGCGGCAGCAAAGCGTTATAAGGTTACAGGAACAGGTAAGATTATGAGAATGAAGGCAAATAAGAGCCACATTTTAAATAAGAAATCTACCAAGAGGAAAAGGAATCTGAGAAAGCAGAGAGAGATGGATGCAACAAATGTCAAGGTTGCAAGAAAGTTAATACCATATAAATAATAAAGGAGGAAAGTAAAGATGGCACGTGTTAAAGGCGGTTTGAATGCAAAAAAGAAACACAATAGAGTATTGAAGCTTGCGAAGGGTTACAGAGGAGCAAGATCTAAGCAGTATAGAGTAGCAAAACAGTCTGTAATGAGGGCTCTTGCTTCTTCCTTTTCAGGAAGAAAGGAAAGAAAGAGACAGTTCAGGAGTCTGTGGATTGCACGTATTAACGCTGCAGCCAGGCTCAATGGGCTTTCTTACAGTAAATTTATGCATGGATTAAAATTAGCTGAGATTGATATCAATAGAAAGATGCTTTCAGAGATGGCAATCAGTGATCCGGAAGGATTCGCATCATTAGTAGAAACGGCAAAATCCAAGATTGCATAGTTCTATGACGAAGAGGAGTACATGCACAAATCTTGCAGAGAGGGCGGTTCGCAGGCTGTAAGGCCGCCTAAGTAGTTTGGCGTGGAAGGTAGCTTCTGAGAAATATCGGTTCATCCCGTTATCGATGATAGAGAGATGGCTTGTACAAGCTGTCGGAATCAAAGGTGGTACCGCGTTTATTCGCCCTTTGCCGTAAGGCAGAGGGCTTTTTGTATTACAGGAAGAGCCGGCAGCCGTGGGCGGTATGAGGCTTTCCTGATTATATGGCACAAAAATCGGCAGATACGGCTGCCGGCAATGTAGAAAGGAAGATGTTTATGGCAAAGGAATTAGAAAAAAATTATAATCCTGCGGACATAGAAAAGAGGACGTATGACAAGTGGCAGGAGAGGAAGTATTTCCATGCAGAAGTAAACCGGGAGAAAAAACCGTTTACGATTGTTATGCCGCCACCTAATATTACCGGGCAACTCCACATGGGGCATGCGTTGGACAATACGCTGCAGGATATTTTAATACGTTTCAAGAGAATGCAGGGGTATGAGGCACTCTGGGTACCTGGGACAGACCATGCTTCGATTGCAACGGAAGCAAAAGTTGTGGAGAAATTAAAAGAAGAGGGGATTTCTAAAGAGGAGATTGGCAGGGAGAAGTTTCTGGAACATGTCTGGGACTGGAAAAAGCAGTACGGCGGACGTATTGTGGAGCAGTTAAAGAAAATCGGCTCCTCCTGTGATTGGGACAGGGAGCGCTTTACGATGGACGAGGGCTGTAATAGGGCCGTAAAAGAGGTCTTTGTCAAATTATACAACAAAGACTTAATATATAGGGGCGAACGGATTATCAACTGGTGCCCGCACTGCCTGACTTCGATTTCCGACGCCGAGGTTGAGTATGAGGATCAGGCCGGTTCTTTCTGGCACTTGCGCTATAAGACTACGGATGGTACAGGTTATATTGATCTGGCAACCACGCGGCCGGAGACGCTCTTAGGGGATACTGCGGTGGCTGTAAACCCTAAAGATGAACGTTATAAAGATATGGTAGGAAAGACGTTGGATCTTCCACTTGTACACCGCCATATCCCAATTGTTGCGGATGATTATGTTGATATGGAGTTTGGTACCGGTGTTGTAAAAATCACCCCGGCACATGACCCAAATGACTTTGAGGTAGGGCTCCGCCATAATCTGGAGATTATCAATGTACTGACGGAAGATGCAAAAATCGTGGAGGATTATCCAAAATATGCGGGGATGGACCGTTATGAAGCGCGTAAAGCTATTGTCGCAGATTTGGAGGCGGAGGGGGCGCTGCTTAAAGTCGAACCGCATAACCATAACGTTGGGACTTGTTACCGCTGTGGGACGACAGTGGAGCCTCGCGTATCAAAGCAGTGGTTTGTAAAAATGGAGGATTTGGCCAAGCCTGCGATTGAGGCAGTGAAAAAGGGAGATACGAAATTTGTGCCGCCTCATTTTGATAAAACCTATTACCATTGGCTGGAGGGAATCCGTGACTGGTGTATTTCCAGACAGCTCTGGTGGGGGCATCAGATTCCGGCATTTTATTGTGATGATTGTGGCGAGATGATAGTGACAAAGGAGGAAAATGCTGTCTGCCCGAAATGTGGAAAGCCGATGCGTCAGGATCCGGATACTCTGGACACATGGTTCTCATCTGCATTGTGGCCGTTCTCGACGCTTGGCTGGCCGGACAAGACAGAGGAATTAGATTATTTTTACCCAACCAGTACGCTGGTGACTGGTTATGATATTATTTTCTTCTGGGTAATCCGCATGATGTTTTCAGGTCTGGAGCATACAGGCAGTGTTCCGTTTGATACTGTTCTGATACATGGCCTGGTACGTGATTCGCAGGGGCGCAAGATGAGCAAGTCGCTTGGCAATGGCATTGACCCGTTGGAGGTAATTGATAAATATGGTGCAGATGCGCTGCGTTTTACTCTGGTGACAGGCAATGCGCCGGGAAATGACATGCGTTTTTACTGGGAGCGTGTGGAGGCAAGCCGCAACTTTGCAAATAAAGTCTGGAATGCGTCGCGCTTTATTATGATGCATCTGGGCGATGCGGAAATTACAGAACCGGCAGAGGGCGAACTGGAGGTGATTGACAGGTGGATTTTGTCGGCTGTCAATACGCTGGCAGAAGAAGTAACAGATAATATGGAAAAATATGAGTTAGGGATTGCCGTGCAGAAGATTAATGACTTTATCTGGACAGAATTCTGCGATTGGTATATTGAGCTTGTCAAGCCAAGGCTTTTCCAGAAAGAGGAGAACAAGGCATCTGCAAATGCAGCATTCTGGACATTGAAAACAGTACTGATTGATTCCCTAAAACTGCTCCATCCATTTATGCCGTTTATTACGGAAGAAATTTTCTGTACACTACAGTCAGAGGAAGAATCTATAATGATTTCTAACTGGCCGGAATATAAGGCGGGATGGAATGATGAAGAGGCAGAGCAGTCGGTGGAGTTGATGAAGAATCTTATTCGTGGAATCCGTAACCTGCGCACAGAAATGAATGTAGCGCCTTCAAGGAAGGCGAAAGTGTACCTTGTGGCAGATGATGAAACAGCCTGTGATACATTGAAACAGCTGGAGGATGCGTACCGTCATATGATATCAGCTTCTGAGGTGGTTGTGCGGATGGATAAAACAGGCATTGAGGATAACGCAGTATCTGTTGTAATTGACAAGGCAACCATTTATATGCCGCTTGCTGACCTGATTGATTTTGAGAAGGAGCGTGAGCGTCTGACAAAAGAGAAGAAGAGGCTTGAGGGTGAATTAAAGCGTGTCAATGGGATGCTTGGCAATGAGAAGTTTATGAGCAAAGCGCCGGAAGCTAAGATTGCAGAGGAGAAAGAAAAGCTTGCCAGATATGAGAGCATGATGGCGAAGGTGGAAGAAGAGCTGGAGGCTCTGGGAAGGTAGCAGGATAAAAATTTATTCTGCGTAAAATCTGTCTACATTTAACCGCCGTAGTAATATTAAAAAATACCCCCGGTACTACAAATGGTAGTGTCCGGGGGTAAAATATTATATGAATCTTTTAAATGATAGAATCTACCAAAACCTTATTCTCAGGAAGGTAAATTTCAGGAATAATATGGTTTTCGGAACCAAAATTATGTTTTGCAAAGGTACTGCACACAAAATCATATGTAGCCTGTGTATATTTCAGCGAAAGAGAGTGTGCAATCTGGCTGAAATAGGAAGGCGGAATGGAGAAGCCCCACTCTGCAGTGCTATCCTGATCAAATGAATTTGGTGTCAGGATATGAATCTCTTCTGTAGTTGTGTTATAGATAGATAATTCGATAAAATTCGTCTCAGAATTGATACTGCAGCGGAGTTCACATGCTTCATCGCTGTTTGACCTAAACTGAAGATTTTTTAAAACGATTGCTTCAGAATCCTGAAAAGACAGAAAAGAGCTTAAGGAAAGCCGGTCCTTATCTGTCTTAAACAGCCGAATCAATTTGTCAATGCTGTTCTGGCTCATAACATCGCTGTTTACTGCATTTTTTGATTCGGTAAGGAATTTTACTAATGTGTCGATTTCCCGCTGGTTCAAAAGTGAAAAACTTGTATTTTTATCTTTACTCATCATATACCTCCTTGCTACCGGAGATTATTAAAACATCCGGAATATTTTATTTTTTTATTTTTGCCGCGAACGGACAGAAATCAATATTCACCTTTTAATAGTATACCGAATTTTTGTCATTCTTTCAAGTATGAGTGTGATATCTTTCATTATTTTTTCTGAATTTTAGATAATAATTTGAGAACATAAGGAAAAACTATTCATTACATAAATGTAGAAATACAAAAGGGTCAGTGATACCGGAATGGGAGGTGTATTTTGAAGAAAAAGATAGAGGTTAAGACGCCGGATGATATTGAAAAAGTAAAGGAAGAGGAGCGTGCCAAGTGGGAAATCGCTTTGGAGCTGGGGCTGTTTGATAAAGTGGTGGAAAATGGCTGGAAATCCCTTACCGCAAGGGAAAGCGGCAGGATTGGCGGAATTATTTCATCCAGAAGTGGGAAAAAGCGTTAAGTAAACATCGGTTGTGAATGGTGACATATTGATTTGGGGCAGTAATGAATATATATACTGAAAATTGATTTCCGTGAGTTGTTGTAAAGAGTGCTTGCGAAATGCCCGGAAATCCTGTAAAGTAATTAGGGAAAGACTGTTTCATTAATCTGAGGGCAGTTTTTAAGAAGATTGCCGCCATCTGGAGAGGTAGCCTAATGTATGATGGTAGTCAAATACCCCGCGCGCAGTCGCCAAGTGCAAGCAAGCTTGCGTTTGGCTCGTTGCGTACGCGAGAATAAAATGGCGGCGGATGGAGGGCTGAGATGAGAGAAATTAGTTTGTATAATACATTGACGAAGAAAATTGAATTATTTGTGCCGAATGAGGAAGGGAAAGTGAAAATGTATACCTGCGGGCCAACGGTATATCATTTTGCACATATTGGGAATCTTAGAAGTTATATTATGGAGGATGTGCTGGAGAAAGCATTCCGCTACGCAGGATATGATGTGAAACGCGTAATGAATATTACAGATGTGGGGCATCTTTCGAGCGATGCAGACAGCGGTGAGGATAAGATGTTAATGGGGGCAAAGCGTGAACATAAATCAGTTATGGAGATTGCTGCCTTTTACCGTAATGCATTTTTTGATGACTGCAGAAAGCTTAATATCAAGACACCGGATGTGGTGGAGCCTGCGACAAACTGCATCCCGGAGTTTATAGAAATGATTTCCAAATTGATAGACAAGGGATATGCGTATGAGGCAGGCGGGAATGTCTATTTTGATACAGGAAAGTTAGAGAACTATTATGTTCTTTCGAACCAGAATGAGGAAGAACTGATGGTTGGTGCCAGGGAGGATGTTGAGGAGGATGTCAATAAAAAGAATAAAACAGACTTTGTGCTGTGGTTTACCAAATCAAAGTTTGATGATCAGGAATTAAAGTGGGAAAGTCCGTGGGGTACGGGATATCCGGGGTGGCATATTGAGTGCTCAGCAATCAGCATCAAGCATCTTGGAGAAAAACTGGATATCCATTGCGGCGGTATTGACAATGTATTTCCGCACCATACAAACGAGATTGCCCAGAGTGAAACCTATCTTGGGCACAAGTGGTGTAACTATTGGTTCCATATTCTTCATCTGAATGACAATTCAGGAAAGATGAGCAAATCAAAGGGGGATTTTCTGACGGTCTCCCTTCTGGAGAGTAAAGGCTATAATCCTTTGGTATACAGAATGTTCTGCCTGCAGTCGCATTATCGGAAACCTCTGGTATTTAGTTATGATGTGCTGGACAATGTTAAGGCGGCATATGATAAACTCATTAAGAAGATTGCTTCCCTTGGGAGGGATGGGGAACTGGAGCAGGATAAAATGGAAGTATTCCGGACGGCATTTGCAGAGTCTCTGGGCAGTGACATTAACACATCTCAGGCACTGACTGTAGTTTATGATGTGTTAAAAGCGGATTTGAATGATGCCAGCAAGAGGGCGCTGCTGGAGGAATTTGATTGTGTGCTGTCTCTGGATTTGACAAAGGAGGTAGAAGCAGGCGAAGTTGATGCGGACTTAGCTGCCTATGTGGAAGAAATGATAGAGAAGAGGAAGGCAGCACGCAGGGAAAAGGATTTTGCGAGAGCAGATGCCATTCGTGACGAGCTGTTACAGAAAGGTGTCGAGATTAAGGATACCCGTGAGGGGACAACATGGAGCATTTTATCATGAATCATGCAAAGACATATCATACAAGGCAGCAGAAAGTGATTCTGAAATGTATGGAACAGATGGAGTCAGGGTACATCACAGCAGGCCAGATTGCAGAGTATTTAAAAAATCAGGGGGAGGCAGTAGGGCTTACTACTGTCTACCGGCATCTGGAACGTTTTCAAAAGGAAGGCATTGTCCGAAAAATAGTTCTGGATGGTAATAGCGGCGCCTGTTATCAGTATGTCAGGAAAGAGGAAGAGGATGGCAGTCAGTTTCTATTAAAATGTGAAGATTGCGGCGACATTATGAATATGGACTGTGGACATATGAAAGAGCTGTATTCCCACGTGCTGGAAGAACATCACTTTAATGTAAATCCTCATAGAACTATGTTTTACGGAGTTTGTGAAAAATGTTTGGTAAAGGGGCAGGATTTTCACAATAAGCAGGATTAGGTGTTTAAAATGTGCAGGCATTGCAAAAGTCATGACGAAAATGTGTATGAATGGGTAAAAAGTCATGACGAAAATGTGTATATATGGGCGAAAAGTCATGACGAAAATGTGTATAATCCTTGCCGGAATGCATAAAATAGGCTATGATAGAGTAAATGGATTAGGGGGAAGCACATTTTATGTACCGGAAACTGATTGAACAATTAAAAAGATGGAAAAATAGCAAAAACAGGAAACCCATGATTATACGAGGGGCAAGGCAGGTCGGGAAAACATGGCTTATGAAGGAATTTGGGCGGACCTGCTATCAGCACAGCGTATATATTTCTATGGATGAAAACGAGATTATGGAGGGGGTTTTCCGGGATGCTTTTGACATTAAGAGGATTATTGCATCATTGGAGATAGAGGCGGGATTTAAGATTAATCCAGAGGATACCCTGATTATATTTGATGAGGTACAGGAAATCCCAAGGGCATTAAAGTCACTAAAATACTTTTATGAAAATGCTCCGGAATATCATATCGTTGCTGCAGGCTCACTTCTGGGTGTTGCACTGCATGAAGGGACATCATTTCCAGTGGGGAAAGTGGATTTTTGCGATTTGTATCCGCTGGATTATGAAGAATTTCTGGCAGCATGTCAGGAGGAACAGCTTATCAGGTTGTTAGCATCAGGAGACTACAGCCTTATTAGTAATTATAAAAACCGTTTCATTGATTATCTGAAATATTATTATTATGTGGGCGGGATGCCGGAGGTGGTTTCTGTTTATCGGGAAACATGGGATTTGAGGGCTGTCAGGGATATTCAGGAAAAATTGCTGGCAGCATATGAAAATGACTTTTCAAAACATGCCCCTTCGGGCATTGTTACAAGGATTAAGATGTTGTGGAATTCCATTCCTGCCCAGCTTGCGAAGGAAAATAAAAAGTTTATCTATGGCCTGATCCGCGAGGGGGCAAGGGCACGGGAGTATGAGGTTGCTATGACATGGCTTATTGACTGTGGTCTGGTATATAAGGTTAACCGTGTAAAGAAGCCCGATTTTCCTTTGCGGGCATATCAGGATTTTCAGGCATTTAAATTATTTGTACTGGATGTGGGGCTGCTTGGGGCGATGACAAAACTCAGTGCCAAAGTGATATTGGAGGGAAATGCCTTGTTTGAGGAGTTCAAAGGTGCGCTTACAGAGCAATATGTTTTGCAGCAGCTGGTGTTGAATCCGGAACATGATATTTTTTACTGGTCATCAGATACTGCAAAAGCAGAACTTGATTTTTTGATTCAAAATGATGATAAGATTATTCCGATGGAAGTAAAGGCGGAAGAAAACCTGCAGGCAAAAAGTTTGAAGATGTTTTATCAAAAATATCAGCCGGATATAGCCGTGAGGACATCTATGTCGGATTACAGGATTCAGGACTGGATGGTTAATATACCATTGTATGGGATTGGGCAGATGTTTTCTGCATTATGTGAGGGGGAGGGATAATGGGATTTGGCAAAGATGGGGCAAAATAGACAGAATTGTCAGGGGATATTGAGGGGGGGAGAGTTAAAATGAAAAGAATGGAAAATAGAAAGCAGAGGACGGTTCGTGGTGCTTTGGATAGTATTACCGGCTTTCTGCGGTTACATTATAGAAAAATAGCTATGGGGGTTTTGTTCGCTGTTGTTGCTGTCTGCGCCTTTTTTCTCGGGGTGCAGGTGGGAAGCAGAAAGGGGAAGAGTACAGAGACTTTTTCGAATAAGGCAGTTGTACATAATGCCAGTACCAAGGAACCTACTGTGACGGACAAGCTGGAGAGCACGGCAGTGCCGGAAAAAGAGATTTATACCTTTCTTCAAGGTCCAAAATCGTGGGGGAAACGGTTAAAGTGGTCAGGCGAATGGGGTGTAAATTTTTATGACGGCGGCTCGTTTGGCGGATTTGGCTGCGGGCTTTGCTGCATAGCAAATGTTTATTCTTCCCTTACAAAATATCAGTGTACACCTTTAGATGCTTACCGGTATGCAAAAAGAAAGACAGATTATCAGGGGGGAGGGGCGATTGGCTGGGGGCATATGCGCCAGTCGCTGACTTCCCTTGGGTTTGACTGCGGGGTTGCAAAAAAGCCGGACTCCTATGAGGCATTCCGGGCGGATATTGCAGAGGGGCAGAGTGCCATTGTGCTGGTGAGCAGCGCAGATTCTAAATGCTATTGGAAAGACACGCCGGGGCATTATGTTACCATCTTTTTGTATGACGGGGAAAATGAGAAGGTTTTTCTGGCGGACTCCGGGGATCCGGAGCATAATGGGCACAGGGTTTCGCTGCGCAAGATATACAAATCGCTGAAAACGGCCAGTGCATGGCAGTATCTGCTGGTGAAGGGGTATGATGAAAAAGAGGATCAGTGGAAGCATAAAAAAGCGGAGGGGAACTGGGTAAAGGAATAGGGGGGGCCTGATGGAAGGTTATTTTGTATATAGCAATATTAACGTGTATTATATTGTACCGGAAAATGCAGACTGTGTCTGCTATTTTCATGGGACAAAGGAAATGGCAGGGAAACTTGCCGCAAAGCCCTTTAGCAGCAGGGTAGGGCTGCTGGCGGTTTCCGGGGAGGATTGGAACAGGGATTTATCGCCGTGGGCAGCACCTGCCGTTTTTAGGAAGGGCGGTGATTTTTCAGGAGGGGCCGGAAGGCACCTTTCTTTTTTGTGTGAAAATGTAATTCCGCTGACAGAGGAAAAGCTGGGCCTGCATGTTGTAAGGCGCGGGTTAATGGGATATTCCCTGGCAGGGCTTTTTGCGCTTTATGCAATGTACCAGACGGATTTTTTTACTGATATTGCGTCTGTGTCTGGTTCTCTTTGGTATGACGGCTTTATAGAATATATGGTAGAAAGGGAACCGCTTGGTAAGCCGCATAAGGTATATTTGTCTTTGGGGCTTAAGGAGAAAAACACAAAGAATGTGCGCATGGCAGAGGTAGAGAGTCGTACGGAGAAAGCAATGGACTATCTGTGCAGTATTGGAATCGACTGTGTTTTTGAGAAGAATCCCGGCAATCATTTTTTTCAGGAGGAGGAGCGTATGCAGAAGGCCCTTTTATGGCTTTATGGAAAATAACTTACCGATTGGTTTTGGGTATGATTTGCCAATATTGGGAAAAGTGTATATAATGCAGTTGACAAGTGTGTAAAGCAGGAAATGGCAGGAGGGTTTTGGAATGGAACATTATATAGAACAGAGATTTACAGGAGAGAGGGCACTGTTCCAGAGCGACGGGCTGGAGCTTTCTTATTGTACTTTTGCAGATGGGGAATCACCTCTGAAGGAGAGTAAGAACCTCGTGATTCATGACAGCCTTTTTCAGTGGAAGTACCCGCTTTGGTACTGCCAGAATGTTACGGTGGAGGATTCTGTCTGGTTTGAGATGGCGAGGGCTGGGGTATGGTATACAGACCATATCAGTGTTAAAAATTCTACGATAGAGGCGCCAAAGAATTTCAGGCGCTGCAGTAATCTGGTGCTGGAAAATGTCAACATGCCAAATGCATCGGAGACTCTCTGGAACTGTAATCAGGTTTCGATGAAGCATGTTACGGCAAAGGGTGATTATTTTGGCATGGGCTGTACTAATGTAGAGATTGAGGATTTTACGCTGGTGGGGAACTACTCTTTTGACGGTGCAAAAAATATTACGCTCCGGAATGCAAAGCTCCTCTCAAAAGATGCTTTCTGGAATTGTGAGGATATTACGGTATATGATTCTTTTATATCAGGTGAATATTTTGGGTGGAATTCCAAAAATGTTACCCTGATAGGCTGTACGGTTGAGAGCGAACAGGGGATGTGTTATATGGATCATATCGTGATGAAAAACTGTAAGCTTTTAAATACAAATCTGGCATTTGAATACTCCACAGTAGATGCAGAGATTGACAGTTCGGTAATTAGTGTTAAGAATCCGTATTCCGGCAGGATAAGGGCAAAGGAAATTGGTGAGATTATTTTTGACAATAAGGAAATGAGACGAGAGGATACAGAGATTTGCGTAGAAAAGGAAATAAAGTAGATTTACTGTCTTACATAAGAAATGGGCAGGAGCTATCTGCAAAACAAAAATTCAGTCTGGTTATAAAACTCAGTACCCCGGCAGTTCTGGCACAGATCACATCTATCATGATGCAGTATATTGATGCATCAATGGTAGGCAGAATGGGAGCCGGGGCATCGGCATCGATAGGGCTGGTGTCAACAACGGTATGGCTTTTTGGGGGTATCTGTTCTTCCGGGGCAGCCGGTTTTTCTATTCAGGCAGCCCAGTATATCGGAGCAAAAAAATATGAGAAAGCAAGGGAAGTGCTGCGTCAGGCTGTCGCAGCACTCCTCTTGTTTTCGTTCCTGCTTGCTGCAGCCGGAATTGCAATTAGTTTTTTTCTGCCAGTGTGGCTTGGCGGCATGAAGGAGATCCGCAGGGATGCGTCTGTTTATTTTTTAGTGTACGCCTGTTCCCTGCCGGTAATGGGGATGAACCGTCTTGCAGGAAGCATGCTGCAGTGCAGCGGTAATATGAAGATACCGGGTATACTGAATTCCCTAATGTGTGTACTTGATGTGGTTTTTAATGCATTCCTTATCTTTCAGGGCTTTGATTTTTCTTTTCTGGGAATCCATGTAGTGGTTCCCGGAGCAGGTCTTGGGGTACTCGGAGCAGCTTTGGGTACAGCATTGGCACAGTTTGTTACTGCGTGCCTGATGCTGTATTTTTTGTGTTTCCGTTCCCCGATTCTCCGGCTGCAGAGAGGGGAACATACAAAGATACAGGCGGAATGTATCAAAAGGGCTGTCCGTATCTCGGCACCGATTGCTTTTGAGCATTGTGTCGTCTGTGGGGCAATGATTGCTGCAACAAAGATTGTTGCACCTTTGGGGATTATTTCTATTGCGGCAAATTCGTTTGCCGTTACAGCCGAGAGCTTATGCTATATGCCGGGACATGGGATTGCAGACGCGGCAACGACATTGGTAGGCCAGAGTGTGGGCGCTGTCAGGGACAAGCTGGCACTTTCTTTTGGGCGGATAACGGTTGGGTGCGGGATGGCTATGATGGCATGTACAGGTACAGTGATGTTTTTTGCCGCACCATTTATGATAGGGATTTTGACGCCGGATCCGGAAGTACAGGCTTTGGGTGCACGTATCCTTAGGATAGAAGCGTTTGCGGAACCATTGTACGGGGCGTCCATTGTAGCAACGGGCGTGCTTCGTGGGGCAGGTGATACGCTGGTTCCAAGTATTATGAATTTTGTCAGCATGTGGGTGGTGCGCCTTCCGCTTTCCTTTTGGCTGTCAAAATCATATGGGCTGACAGGTGTATGGATTGCCATGTGTGTGGAACTTTGCTTTAGGGGAATGATTTTTTTAGTCCGTATTGGGAGAAAAAAGTGGCTTTTGATAAAAAAGAGTTGACATATCAGTAAAAATGTATTATTGTATTACTATAGTAATACAATAATACAGAAGGGAGGGGCGGCATGGAGTGGAAATTTACGGATGATATTCCGATCTACCAGCAGATTATGGATATCATAAAGCAGCAGATTGCAAGCGGAGAGCTTGCAGTGGGCGAAAAACTGCCGTCGGTCAGGGAAATGGCACTGGCGGCAGGCGTAAATCCTAACACAATGCAGAAAGCATTGGCAGAATTAGAGAGGGAGGGGCTTCTGTATTCAAAGCGCACTGCAGGGCGTTTTGTCGCAGAACAGGAAGAAATCAAAAAGGGTCTACAGGAGGAATTGCTCATGGGATATATTGAAACATTTTTAAAAAATATGGCTAAGCTTGGTTATACGGTGGAAGAGGTCGTGGAGATAATTCTGAAGCATGAAAAGGGGGAGGAGAAAGATGGACAATTTAATTAAATGCGAAGGGTTGACAAAAAGGTACGGAAAGAATGCTGCATTGTGGAATTTTTCGGTGGAGATTCCGGCAGGGAAGATTATAGGGCTTCTTGGTCCGAATGGAAGCGGAAAGACAACGCTGATTAAATCTTTAAGCGGAATTTTAATGCCGGATGCAGGGAAGATGGAGATTGCGGGAAAAGAGATTGGGACAGAAACCAAAAAGATAGTTTCGTATCTTCCAGAGAGGCCGTATTTTTCCAGTGCTCTGAGAGTAAAGGATACACTATGTTTTTTTGAAGATTTTTATGGGGATTTTCAGCGCAAAACAGCGGAAGAGATGCTTAAGACGCTGCAGATAGACACAAACAGTAAAATCGGTTCGCTTTCTAAGGGGACGCGTGAAAAGGTACAGCTTGTACTGGTTATGAGCAGAAAAGCAAAAGTATATCTGTTAGATGAACCGATGGGTGGTGTCGACCCGGCAGCAAGAGATTTTATATTGAAAACAATACTGACAAATTACAATGAAGATGCCAGTGTTTTGATTTCTACCCATTTGATTAGCGATGTGGAGAAGATATTGGATGAAGTTATTTTTATTAAGCAGGGGAAAATGGCATTGTACAAGTCAGTGGACGAGATTCGCATGGAAGAGAAAAAATCGGTAGATGCTCTGTTTCGGGAGGTGTTTGCATGTTAGGGAAATTAATTCGATATGATGGTAAGATTCAGTTAAAGTTTTTATGCAGTTTATTTATTGTTTCTGCTGTGGTAAGCCTGTTTGCGGGGATGATGGGCTGGCTGCATGAGGCATATCCCCAAATAATGGTGCTTAGTATGTTTAGTACGTTAGCCCTGGGCTTTAGCATATTGGCAATTTTTGCGATGGTATTTGCTAATATTGTTTATGTTGTGCTTCATTTTCGGAAAAATCTATTCCGTGATGAGGGATACTTAATGCATACGCTTCCGGTAACGGAGCCGCAGCTGTTTTTTAGTAAGCTAATAACCGGTTCAATCTGTGTTTACCTTTCCATAATCGCTGGCTGTCTGTGTGCCTGTATCGGGACAAGGCGGTGGGATTATCTGGAGGTGTTTATGAACCTTTTGAGGGAAAGCGGTATACTGGAGGCAAAGGCAACTGTTCTGGTACTTTTGACATTTTTCCTGCTAGTGCCTTTTACGCTGTGCCAGTTTTATTCTGCCCTGACGATTGGATATACATGGAAGGTAAATTCCAATAGCCATATCAACCGTGACTTGCTTTCTATAGCTTCCTATGTTATTTTGTATATGATTCAACAGATAGTAGGGCTGATTGCTCTTATGCTCTATCTTGTATTTACATTTGGAAATCCACTGCGGGCAGGTTTTTTGGAGCGGATGGAGATGTTTATGGATAATATGAATAATAATACAGGGGAAGCGGTGGTATCATATATTCAGGGTGTTGTCGGGATGGCACTTGGAATTAATCTTGTAATTGCAGTCGTTTTGGTAGTAATTATTCTGCGGAGATTAAATTATCATTTGAATTTGGAATAAAGGCAGATTAGCTGCTCCCAATGGCCGCAGCATGACCGCAAGAGAGGAAAATATGGAGGCAGAAGGCGGATGACAGTGGAGAAGAGCCTGCAAAAAGCGGCAGAATATTTTGAAGGAAAGAAGGCATTTCTTTTCGATATGGATGGGCTGATTTTTGATTCGGAAAGGGTATTTATGGAGCAGCTTGCGGTAGTGATGGGAGAGCGGGGCTATACTCTTACAAAGGAAATCTATTGTGAAACATTGGGGGTTGGCGGACAGAGGCTGGTTTCTATTATGCAGTCCCATTACGGGGAGGAGTATCCTTTTCGGGAAATCAGCCATGAAGCTGCCAGACGTGTCAATATCGTGGCGGATACAGTGGGGTTTGGCATGAAACAGGAGATACCGGAAGTGCTTGAGTTTTTAAGGGGGAAAAATATTCCCTGTGCCGTTGCGTCGTCCACACGCAGTGATATGGTCAGGCAGTATCTCGTTAAAGCCGGGCTGTTTCCTTATTTTGCGCATATTATAGGCGGGGAAATGGTCAATCGGTCGAAACCGGATCCAGATATCTTTCTGCTTGCCTGCGGCAAGCTGGGGGAGGAGACGCAGGACTGTGTTGTGTTGGAGGATTCTGAAAATGGTGTCAGGGCTGCGCTCCGGGCAGGTTGTGAGGTGATCTGTGTTCCTGATTTGAAGGAGCCTTCTGTGGAAGTGGTGGAACAGGTGGCATTTTTAGTGCAGCGTTCCTAAGAAATCTTTAAATAAAAAAGTTATCATATGGCTGCCTTTTGGCAGCCTATTGTCATTTTTGGTATCTTACTTTATAATAAACGAGAAAAATTAATAAGGTGGTAATCCCTGATGGAAAGAGAATACGATATTTATGGAGGTTTTGCCTCGGTTTATGATTTGTTTATGGACAATATCCCTTATGATGACTGGTTTCGGTATGTGAAGATGCTTCTGGAGAAGAAGGGGATTGATAGGGGGATTGTGGTGGAGCTTGCCTGTGGAACCGGAGAGATGGCAGAGAGGCTTTGCGGGGCAGGTTATGATGTGATAGGGGTAGACTTATCAGAGGAAATGCTCGCAGCCGCCAGAGAAAAATGTAGTGATAAGGTATTGCTTCTCCATCAGGATATCAGGGAGTTGGATTTATACGGTTCAGCCTCTGCCATGGTTTGTGTCTGTGATGGGATGAATTATATCTGTACGGAAGAGGAGTTGCAGCAGGTTTTTGGAAGGGCATACACTTTTCTGGAAAAACAGGGTGTCCTTATTTTTGACATGAAGACAGAGTATTATTATAGAGAAGTTTTGGGAAACCGTGTTTTGGCGGATAACAGGGAGAATGCGAGTTATATCTGGGAAAATATGTATGATGCCAAGGAGAAGGTGAATGAGTATCTGCTGACGGTCTATGCGCTGGAGGATGATGAACAGGATCTGTTTGTGCGGACGGATGAACTGCACCGCCAGAAGGCATATGATGCGGAGACAGTGTGCAGATGCCTGAGGGAGCAGGGATTTGGAAGCGTTGAGGTATTTGGGGCGTTTACAGAAATTGAACCAGATAAAGATGCGGAGAGAGTCTACTTTATCGCACAGAAATGAAGACAAAAAGCAAGGGTAGATTGCTTTCCTGCTTTTGGAAGAATAAACTAAAAAGGGGTATCAATATGAATCAGGATTATATTGTCAGGGCGATGGCCGCAAACCATCAACTGCGTATTTTCGCAGCTTCTTCAAAGAATTTGGTAGAGAGGGCAAGGCAGATACATGGGACAAGCCCGGTTGCGACAGCAGCATTAGGGAGGCTTTTGACTGCAGGAAGCATGATGGGGAGCATGATGAAGGGGGATAAGGATATCCTTACACTCCAAATTCAGTGTGGGGGCCCGATTGGAGGGCTGACAGTAACGGCAGATTCTAAGGCAAATGTCAAGGGATATGTAAAGCAGCCGGTGGTGATTCTTCCGCCAAATGCACAGGGGAAATTAGATGTTTCCGGAGCTATCGGGCCGGGCTTTCTTAATGTCATCCGGGATATTGGCCTGAAAGAGCCGTATAACGGGCAGACACATTTAGTTTCTGGGGAGATTGCCGAGGATTTGACATATTATTATGCTACATCTGAACAGGTACCTTCTTCGGTTGGGCTGGGTGTATTGCTGGATAAAGAGAACCATGTAAAGCAGGCAGGCGGTTTTATTATTCAGGTTATGCCCTTTGCGGAGGATTCTGTTATTGATAAAGTTGAAGCCTCTTTAAAACATGTGCATTCTGTGACAGATTTGTTAGAGAAGGGGATGCTGCCGGAAGATATTATCCGTCATTTAATGGGGGATCTGGATATTGATATTCTGGATAAGATACCGGCAGGTTATGTCTGCAACTGTTCTAAAGAGCGGGTATCCGGAGCAATAGCAAGTATAGGGAGGGCGGATTTGCAGGAGATGATTGATTCCGGTGAAACGATTGAAGTCAATTGTCATTTTTGTGGTTCCCACTATTACTTTACAACCGATGAGCTAAGGGGATTTTTAATATAAAAGAGGAGTGTGTTGGAATGAAACGAAAGAAAGAAGTTTTTTTGTCTGCTGTGCTGGTGTTTATGGCTGCATTTTCTTTTTTCCTGATAACAAAAGGAACAGCACAGAAAGGGGTAGGGGCTGCAGCGATTGGGACGGTGCAGGTACCCGGGATGCTAAATGTCCGTTCCGGGCCTGGGACAACTTATGAGCTGGTGAGATCTGGCGGGACAGGAGTAACGCTTACAGATGGCGCCAAAGTGACCATTATAGGTGTAAATGGAAAGTGGTATCATGTTAAGTTCACACAGAACAGCAAGAAAATTGAGGGATATGTTTCTTCGGATTATGTAAAAGTGAGGACAGGAAGTGTCCGCACAAAGGTATATGGTATAGTGAATGCCAGTTCTGTAAAGGTTCTGTCAAAGGCGGCCACAGGCGCGGAAGCGGTAAAAGCCGGAAAAAAAGAGATTTCACTGAAAAAGCAGAAAAAAGTCAGGATACTTTCGGAATCTGTGGTAAAAGATGAGAAATGGTGCAAAATTTCTTTTTCTGAATCTTCTAAAACATATAAAGGGTATGTTTTAGAAAAATATATCACTATTACATGTGATAAGGGACTTCCGGGGGTGGTAAAGGCTTCTTCGGCAGTTTCATTATATCAGACAGCAGGGAAAAATACTGTTGTGCAGGCAAATGGGAAAAAAGTTTCCGTAAAAAATGGCAAACAGATGACAATTCTTAGCCAGAAAACGGTTTCTGATAAAACATATTTATATGTGAAAATGACATATAATAATGCTGTGGTAAAGGGATATCTGCCAGAGCAGTATGGTTTTCTGCAGATTGTTACCGAAGAGAAGGTGGCAGCGTTACCGACAGCGGATGCCAAGAAAACACCACTGCCATCTGCTTCTGCTGATACGTCAGCTTCGCCGAAGCCTTCTGCAACGCCAAAGCCGACTGCCGCCCCGGCTACCATGCCGGATGGGGAATATAAGAAAAAACTCGAGAATGATGGTTTCCCTCAATCTTATACTGCAAGCCTGCTGGCATTGCATAAAAAATATCCGAATTGGATTTTTACTCCATATAAGACTGGTTTGAAATGGAGCACTGTGATTTCCAAGGAAAGCAAGGTCGGCTTGAATCTGATTCCAAACAGCAAATCGCCTGCGTGGAAATCTACAGAGGAGGGGGCTTACGACTGGAAGAAGGATAAGTATATTCCTTTTGACGGTTCCACATGGGTGACTGCATCGAAAAAAGCAGTAAAGTATTATATGGATCCGCGTAATTTTCTCGATGAGCGCGGTATCTTTCAGTTCGAGAACCTGGCGTATCAGGAGGATGACCATAATCAGTCCGGAGTGGAAAATATATTAAATAATACGCCGATGCATGATAGTACATTTACATATAAGGACGATTCCTCAAATTCAAAGACGGTAAAATATTCGGATGCTTTTATGGCAGCAGCGTCAGAATCCGGAGTAAGTCCGTATCATTTGGCATCAAGGGTAAAGCAGGAAGTAGTAGTCAGCCCGACCTTGATGAGCAGTTCTGTTTCAGGAAAGGTAGCCGGATATGAGGGAATCTATAATTTCTATAATATCGGTGCGTATCACAGCACAGCCTCTGGAGGGGCCATTGCAAATGGGCTCAGTTGGGCAAGTACCGGCACAACGTACCTGAGGCCATGGAACAGCCCATACAAATCTATTGTAGGAGGGGCCTCCTATATAGGGAAAAATTATATAAATGTAGGGCAGAATACATTATATTTACAGAAATTTAATGTTACAGGCAAGAATCGTTACTCCCATCAGTATATGGCGAATGTGGAGGCACCAAACAGTGAGGCAACAAAGACCAGTTCTGCATATGGGGCAGAAAAAGATGACATGACAATTGTATTTTCTATCCCTGTATATAATAATATGCCGGAGACGCCATGCAGCGTACCTTCCGGGGGAAAGAACCCGAACAATTATCTGAAGTCATTGTCTGTAGCAGACCATGCATTTAGTTCAAAATTTGTACTCGGTGATGACGGAAGTAAGACATATACCCTGACGGTAGCAAATAATGTTACCTCCGTGAAGATTAATGCGAAGGCCGTGTCTTCTAAAGCGGCTGTTACAGGAACCGGAACAAAACAGCTTGGCGTGGGGACAAAAACTTATACGGTTAAGGTAACTTCTGAAAGTGGGGCAGAACGCAAATATAATATTAAAATAACTAGAAAATCAGCATAAATTAAAAGGAAGGCACTAGAGGGTGCTTGAGTTTTCCCGATTCTGAGGGAGTATACAAAGTTAGGAAAGGCTGGGTATAGAGATGAGGCAGACAGGCAGAATATCCGAAATAAAAATAGGCTGGATGGCAGGAAGCGGCAGAGTGTTTTTGGGGATTTTGTTTGTCTGTTTTTTTTGTTTTGCCGGATGGGGCAGGGCGAAAACTGTGATGGCAGCAGGCGCTTCTATTACTATTTCAACAAAAAATAGTACGGTCGAAAAAGGGGATACCGTTTATATCGTGGTTAAGGTAAGTTCCAGCGAGGCTATCAGGGGATTTGAAGGCCATTTTACGTATAACAGCAGAGTTCTCCAGTTTGTGACAGGAGGGAATATTACCCATGGAAATGATGACTCATTTCGGATAAATGACACACAGAGGGCAGCAGGTGTTTCTAAAATAACTTATTCTGTAAAGTTTATCGCTAGAAAGGCCGGAAGCGCTTCTGTTACTATGCGCAAGCCATACCATGTCTATGCAGACGATGATGGTTCGTCTGAGATGTCAGTTTCTTACAATACATTGAATATACTGGTAAAAAATAAATTATCCTCAAATGATAAGCCGGTAGGCACTTCACGGACGCCGAAACCTTCTCCGTCAGCAAAGCCCGTTGAGACAGGCAGGCCAGAAGAGTCAGGAAGGCCGCAGGAATCTGCTGCACCTTCGCCCCGGAAAAATGATGTGCCGGGTTCTTCCAGGCTTCGGAAATTGTCTATAGAGGGTGTTGATTTTGTGCCGGATTTTGAACCGGGCATAAAGAAGTATAGTGCCCTTATTACAACGGATAAGAAAGAACTGAAGATAGATTACCAGCCAAAGGACAGTCAGGCGGAGGTAGTGGTAAAGGGTAATAAAAATCTGGCCGAGGGAAAGAATACGGTAAAGGTAATTGTCAATGGTACAACGGGGGAGAGGACGGTATACCGTTTGTCACTCACCATACAGCATACCAATAATAAAAATCAGGCAAACCGTGTGGCTGTTATACAGAAAAAAGGGAAAACATATTTAAAGGGAAGCACGCAGATAGAGGTGCTTTCTCTGAAAGAAGAAGGGATTGTTCCAGATGGGTTTGAAAAAACGCAAACAACTATTGACGGAAAAGAGATTACGTCGTATGCTTTAAAAGGCGGCGGAGAGAGTAGTTTTGTATTGGTATACGGGAAAGGGAACAAAGAGGAGCTGTATCTCTATGATAAAGAGAACAGCACGATCATGCCGTATGAGAAAGTAAAATCATGGTATCGCAGCCTGAATGGCGGTTCCGTTTCGATGATAACAGACGAGGAACGAATGATTCAGAGCTTGAAGTATGTGATTGGTATTATGGCTGCATTTTGCGGTTTGCTGCTGCTTATTACAATTGCTGCTTCTATTCGCGCGCACCGCCGTTAAGGGACTGTTTAGAGTAAACTTGTGGCAATAGCCTGTCTCACAGTTCCTAATAAATCTTGGAGGATATAAAAGAATGCAGAAACGCTACACGAAAAGTGCCCAAAAAGTATTGGATAATGCAAATAAACAGGCAGTTTCACTGGGGCACAGTTTTATAGGAACGGAACATCTGCTCCTTGCACTGCTGGGAACGAAAGGTGTTGCCAGTGAGGTATTAAAGGAAAATGGGGTTTCGTATGATAAGATAAAGGAATTGATAGAGGATAATCTGACGACAGATACAAATGTACTGACAACAGGAAATGCAGAGTTTACGCCAAGGGCACAGAAGATAGTGAATAATGCTATCAGTGAAGCTGACAGGCTTGGTGCGCCAAGTGCAGGGACGGAGCATATTCTGATTGCCATGCTCAAGGAGCAGGACTGTATTGCTGTCCGCCTTCTAAATACAAAGGGAATCAATGTGCAGAAGCTATATGTTGATGTATTGACTTCAACCGGTCAGGATATCACCAGTGCAAAGAATGAATATATGATGCAGAAGAGCAAGAAAAGCAAGTCGGCAACCCCTATGCTTGACCAGTACAGCAGGGATTTGACTGCGCTGGCAAAAGAAGGGCGGCTTGACCCTGTGATTGGCAGGGAGATAGAGACCAGACGGCTTGTACAGATTCTGAGCCGCAGGACGAAGAACAATCCGTGCCTGATTGGTGAACCGGGTGTAGGTAAGACTGCTGTAGTCGAGGGGCTTGCACAGAAAATTATTCAGGGGGATATTCCGGAAGTCCTGCAGGACCGGAGGGTTCTGGTACTGGATTTATCTGGGATGGTTGCCGGTTCTAAATACCGTGGGGAATTTGAGGAGCGCATTAAGCGTTCGCTCCGGGAAGTTGGGCAGTCCGGCAATATCCTGCTTTTTATTGATGAAATCCATACGATTATCGGTGCAGGGGGCGCCGAGGGGGCAATTGATGCCGCCAATATCTTAAAGCCGGCGCTTGCAAGGGGAGAGATTCAGATTATCGGCGCCACTACGAGGGAAGAATATCGGAAATATATTGAGAAGGATGCTGCCCTGGAGCGGAGGTTTCAGCCTGTAATGGTGGAAGAGCCCGACGAAGAGGAGACGATGGCGATATTAAAAGGGCTTAGGGAGCGTTATGAGGAGCACCATCATGTGGAGATTACAGATAGTGCGATTGTGGCTGCTGTAAAAATGTCCGAGAGATATGTAAATGACCGTTTTTTGCCGGATAAGGCGATTGACGCAATTGACGAGGCGGCTGCAAGGGCGGGGTTAAGCCAGTACCTGCCATCGCCGGAGCTTCGCAGCATGGAAGAGGAAGCTGCTTCTTATGAGAAGAAGAAAGAGGATGCCATTTGTCAGGAAGATTTTGCCCTTGCCGGTGAGATGAAAAGAAAGCAGGCAGAATGTCAGGAGAAAATCCAGCACATGCGGCAGGAGCTTGAAAAAGGCCGCCAGAAGAAGGCGTTGCAGGTGACAGATGTGGATGTTGCAAATGTCATCGCTGACTGGACGAAGATTCCGGTTCAGAAGCTGCAGGAGGAGGAGACAGAGAGGCTGCGCCATCTCGAGGAGGAGCTTCATAGGCGTGTGATTGGCCAGGAGGAGGCTGTGACGGCTGTAGCCAAGGCAGTGCGCCGCGGCAGGGTAGGATTGAAGGACCCGAACCGGCCGATTGGCTCGTTTCTTTTTCTTGGCCCTACTGGTGTTGGAAAAACGGAGCTTTCCAAGGCACTTGCTGATGCTGTCTTTGGAAAAGAAAATGAGATGATACGCGTTGATATGTCAGAATATATGGAAAAGCATAGTGTTTCAAAGATGATCGGTTCTCCGCCGGGATATGTCGGTTATGAGGATGGGGGGCAGCTCAGTGAAAAGGTGCGCCGTCATCCATATTCTGTTATTTTATTTGATGAAATTGAGAAGGCCCATCTGGATGTGTTTAATATTCTGCTTCAGATTCTGGAAGACGGGCATGTGACAGATGCCCAGGGAAGGAAGGTAAGCTTTAAAAATACAATTATTATTATGACTTCCAATGCGGGGGCGCAGCAGATTGTATCTCCGAAGCATCTTGGGTTTGGCACTAACGAGGATGCGGAAGCGGATTATAAGCAGATGAAAGAAAATGTGCTGGAAGAGGTTAAGAAGATCTTTAAGCCGGAGTTTATCAACCGTATTGACGAGATGCTGGTCTTCCATACATTGACACAGGAAAATATTGAGGATATTGTCAGACTGATGATTGGGACGTTGAATAAGCGGCTGGAGGCACAGATGAGCATCACACTGGATGTGTCAAAGGAGGCGGTGGAATATTTGGCCAAGAGCGGATTTGACAAGAATTATGGGGCACGGCCAATCCGCCGCAGCATTCAGGCAAAAATAGAAGATGAACTGGCTGACCGTGTCCTTTTTGGGGAGATTAAGCCAGGGGCAAAAATAGCAGTAGACTGTGTAGATGAAAAGATGACATTTAGGAGTTTGTAATGCTGGAAAATTTGTCAAAAATATGATATAATTTTTAAAGACACAAGGATAGAAAAAGAAATATCGGAATCTGGCCTGATACCCTGAGGTGGTTCAAAGGGTATCAGGTTCGTGTTCCGTTTCAGCGTTGCATTTACCAGTATAAAAAACACAGGAGGATCAAGTTATGGCAGTCATTAAAGAGTTAATCCGTAAGGAGGATGATGGAACATTAAGCTTTGGTAATTACGAGTTTGATACCAAACAGAAGTTATCTGATTTTGAGTTTGAGGGAGATCTTTATAAAGTCAAGACGTTTAAAGAAATAACGAAGCTTGAAAGAAATGGCCTGTTTGTGTATGAATCTGTGCCGGGAACGGTTGTAACCGGTTTAAAGGTGACAGATGAAGAAATTGTATTTTCTGTGGAGGGCTTGGAGGATGCTTCTATTACATTGGAGCTTGAGCCGGAGACAGAATACAAAGTTTATGTGGATGGCACAAATATAGGAAAGATGAAAACCAACCTTGGCGGTAAACTGGTACTTAGTATTGAGATTAATCCGGGACAAACATATCAGATTCGTGTGGTGACACTGTAGTTTATGGCTAAGGGAAAGAGTAAGACCGTGTTTTTCTGTAAGGACTGCGGGTTTGAAAGTGTAAAGTGGCTGGGACAGTGCCCCGGTTGCCATGAATGGAATACTTTTGTGGAAGAACCGGTAGTGAAATCCGCAGCCGGAAGAGAGAGGACGGCAATTAGAAGAAAAGAACCGTCAAGGCTTTCAGAAGTCAGCATTACCGAAGAAGAGAGAACCCTGACGGGAATCGGGGAGCTTGACAGAGTGCTGGGCGGAGGGATTGTGACTGGTTCGCTGGTGCTTGTAGGCGGGGATCCGGGCATTGGAAAATCCACGCTGCTTCTGCAGATGTGCCAGAAATTGTCTGCAATGGGCAGGAATGTGCTTTATGTGTCTGGTGAAGAGTCTGTCAAACAGATTAAAATGCGTGCTGACCGTCTGGGGGATTTTGAACAGGAACTGCTGCTCTTAAGTGAGACGGATTTGGATTTAGTGGTAGAGACTGTGACAGAGTTAAAACCGGATGTTGTAATTATTGATTCCATACAGACGATGTACAGGGAGGAGCTTGGTTCTGCCCCGGGGAGTGTCGGCCAGGTAAGGGAAACGACAAGTGCCCTGATGCGGCTGGCAAAAGAGCTGGCGGTATCCATTTTTGTCGTGGGGCATGTTACCAAAGAGGGTGTAGTGGCAGGGCCGAGGGTTTTGGAGCACATGGTAGATACGGTACTTTATTTTGAAGGGGACGGAAGTGCTTCTTACCGTTTTCTCCGGGGTGTGAAGAACCGTTTTGGCTCTACGAATGAAATAGGTGTCTTTGAGATGCGGGGAAACGGTCTCACAGAAGTCGCAAATCCTTCAGAGTATATGCTGCAGGGCAAGCCGGAAAATGAACCGGGTTCTGTGGTTGCCTGTTCCATGGAAGGGACACGCCCTATTCTGGTGGAAGTACAGGCGCTTGTCTGTCAGACAAACTTTAATATGCCGAGGCGTACTGCCGCAGGAACGGACTACAACCGTGTCAATTTGCTGATGGCGGTGATTGAGAAGCGTCTGGGCATCCGGCTTGGGGATTGTGATGCTTACATCAATGTTGCCGGGGGGATGCGTATCAACGAGCCAGCACTGGATTTGGGGATTATTGCGGCAATTTTGTCCAGTTACAGGAATCTGGCACTGGACAGCGGAACCATCTGTTTTGGGGAGGTTGGCCTGGTTGGGGAGGTAAGGGCCGTGAACATGGCTGAACAGAGAGTGTTAGAAGCCGCTAAGCTGGGATTTGGCCGCTGTATTTTGCCACAGGTAAATAAGAGGCAGTTAGGGATTTCGGCCGGAATGCTGAATGGAATGCAGTTAATCGGTATTCAGACGATTCACGAAATATTGGGGGTGTTGTAATTGGAACTAAGACAAACAGAGCAGGCAACAGTAACAGTTTTAAAGCGTATGGAGAATTCCTTAGATTCCCTCGAACAGATGTCGTTGGATTCCATTAATATTACAGATAAGCTTGTAACCGGTATTGACGAAATCAGGCAGTGTGCAGAAGAAATGGTGGGTTGTGCGGAATCAGACCGCGAGTATATTATGGAGATCATCAAAAAACTGCTGCAAGAGTTATTAAATACTGCATTTACAGTTAATAATGTATCACATGAGTTGGAGAAGGAGACGATTTACCAGAGAGATACCATGGAGAGTATTAAGCAGATTGTAGAGTTTTTATATGCAATGACAGAGGAATAAGTTACAGAAGGCACTGCGTATCAGGCGGTGCCTTCTATTTTTTGGTTTATAAGGAAAGTTCTCAGTATGTGGTGGGCAAGGGATGCGGAGCATTTTTTTGGCGTTTGGGCGGTTTTGGCCCCATATACTGGTAGAAATAGGTTTTTATCATGCCATTGTATATCTTTCGGTTCTTATCTGCCTTTTTCCCTATATAGCGCTCCGCGTCCTCGTAAGCCGTAATTAAGTACATAGACCAGCAGTCAAGGTTCCGGTATGCTTCGCCGATTTCACGGTAAAGTGCGGGCATGTCGTCAGTGCCCTCCAGCCGATGCCCATAAGGCGGATTGGTAATGATAAAACCATATTTTTTGCGATGGCTCAAGTCTTTTACCGGGCGCTGCTGGAAATGGATCAGATGTTCCGTATCTGCCAGCCGTGCATTTTCCATGGCAGCCTTGATGGCATTGCGGCTGATATCATATCCCTGTATATCCATATCACAGTCCCTGATGATTAAATCTTCCGCTTCATTCACGGCATCATACCATTTCTTCCTCGGAATCAAATGTGTCCATGTTTCTGCGGTAAAGGAACGGTTCATCCCCGGGGCAATATTTGCGCCAATCATAGCAGCTTCGATTGGGAATGTACCGCTTCCGCAGAACGGGTCAACCAGAATGCGGTCTTTGTTCCATGGTGTCAGAAGGATTAGGGCAGCCGCAAGTGTTTCCGTTATCGGGGCCTTGACAGCAGATTGGCGGTAGCCCCTCTTGTGGAGGGAATTGCCGGAAGTGTCAAGCCCCACCACTACTTCATCTTTCATAATTGTAACGCGCACTGGAAATTCAGCGCCGTCTTCGCTGAACCAGCCAATATTATATTTTTTTTTCATCCGCTCAACCATTGCCTTTTTCATAATAGACTGGATGTCAGACGGGCTAAAGAGGGCACTCTTGATAGAAGTGGCTTTTGTAACCCAGAACCTGCCGTCTTTCGGAATATATTGTTCCCATGGGAGGGATTTCGTGCCTTCAAACAATTCATCAAAGGTAGAGGCGTGGAAGCTCCCGACCTTCAGCAGAATGCGCTCCGTTGTCCTTAAAAAAATATTCGCTCGGCAGATGGCATCGCTGTCACCGGAAAAGGTGATTTTTCCATCTTCTACTTTTATAATTTCATATCCCAGACGAAGGATTTCCTTTTTTAATACAGCTTCCAAGCCGAAATGGCATGGGGCGATAAATTCATATTTAGCCAAAATATTCCTCCTTATGTTTGCATTCTAGTTTAAATGTATTATAGCGTATCGGCAGCTGCGGCGCAACTTTTGCAATACTTGACGGGTATGCCAGAATAGTGTAGGATTTTTATGGTAAATATAGACATTATGAATGGAGAATTGAGAAGGCAATGAAAAATTTACTTGTTTATATTAAGGATTATAAAAAAGAATGTGTGCTTGGCCCGCTTTTTAAGCTGCTGGAAGCGGGATTTGATTTAACAGTACCTTTAGTAACTGCAGCTATTATTGATTATGGCATTGCAAATGAGGACAAAGGCTATATCATGAAATATGGCGGGATTTTGCTGCTTTTAGCATTAATCGGCTTAGCCTGTTCCATCACGGCACAGTATTTTGCGGCAAAAGCTGCTGTGGGGTTTGCGGCTAACCTGCGCCATGCCCTGTTTAGCCATATAGAAAAGTTATCTTTTTCAGAGATAGATCAGATTGGGACTTCTACATTGATTACGCGGATGACTAGCGATATTAATCAGGTCCAGTCGGGAGTAAATATGGCGCTGCGGCTGTTCCTGCGCTCGCCGTTTATTGTCTTTGGCGCAATGATTCTGGCGTTTTTTATTGATATTCAGGCGGCTCTTGTCTTTGCCATTGTGATTCCGCTGCTGGCCCTTGTCATCTTCGGCATAATGGGAATCAGTATGCCTCTGTACAAAAAAGTGCAGGGGGCACTGGACAAAGTGCTTGGAAGCACCCGCGAAAACCTCACGGGAATACGTGTGATACGTGCGTTTCACAGGGAGGCGGAAGAGGAAGAGCAGTTTTGCAGGGAAAATAATTTTCTCGCAAAATCACAGCTTTTTGTTGGGAGGATTGCCGCGCTGACCAATCCCGTCACATATGTGATGATAAATGGAGCCTTGGTCGTCCTGTTGTGGATTAGCGGCATAAGGGTCCATGCGGGTTCCCTTACGTCCGGTGAAGTGATTGCATTAATAAACTATTTATCGCAAATATTGGTTGAGCTGATTAAGCTTGCCAATACAATCGTCCTGTCAAATAAAGCGCTTGCCTGTGCAGCACGCATTGAGAGTGTGATGTCTGTCCAATCCTCCCTCGCCGTCAGGGAAGCAGGACAGTCGGAAACAGCGGTCGGCAAGAGGGGGCAGGTTGTTTTTGAAAATGTTTCGATGTGCTATCAGGGCTCACAGGAGCCTTCGGTTACCATGGTTGATTTTACGGCAGAGCCGGGGGAGACGATTGGAATTATCGGCGGAACCGGTTCGGGAAAAAGTACATTGGTGAATTTAATCCCTCGTTTTTATGATGTGACAGAGGGATGCGTAAAAGTAGACGGACAGGATGTCCGCAGCTATCCGATAAAGGAGCTTAGGGAGCGGATTGGCATTGTAATGCAGAAAGCCGTTTTGTTCAAGGGGACGATTAGGGAAAATCTTCTCTGGGGAAATGAGAATGCAGGCGAGGAGGAGTTAATGGAGGCTCTGGAATTATCCCAGTCTATTGAGTTTGTAGAAAAGAAAGAGGATGGGATTGATTCGTTTGTAGAGCAGGGCGGCAGAAATCTATCTGGCGGGCAGAGGCAGAGGCTGACTATTGCAAGGGCATTAGTCAGAAAGCCGGAGATTTTAATATTTGATGACAGCACTTCCGCTTTGGACTATGCAACAGATGCAAGGCTGAGGGGTGGGCTTAAGAGATTATCATACCGTCCAACTATTTTTATGGTTTCACAGAGAACCTCTTCCATCCGCCATGCCGATAAAATTATTGTCTTAGAAGATGGCGAAGTGATTGGAATTGGCACACATGATGAACTATTGGAAAACTGTCAGGTTTATGCGGAGATTCATTACTCACAATATCAGAAGGATAAGGGTGCGGCATCCGGAAAGGAGGAAGAGAGTGAAAACAGATAACCAGAAAAAAACGATTCGTAAGATATTAAATTATATTAGGAAGTACTGGTGGCTGATTCTTGTTTCCTTGTTTTTTGCAGCCATAACCGTGGTTCTTACGCTTTATCTTCCGATTTTGACGGGAGATGCTGTGGATGCTATGGTGGAAGAGGGGAGAGTTGATTTCCGGGTGCTAAAGGAGCTGTTGGTTAAAATGTCTGTTATCATTGTTATCACAGGAATCGCCCAATGGCTTATGAATACTGCAAATAACAAAATTACGTATATGGTAGTAAGGGATATCAGGCGGGATGCATTCTACAAGATTCAAAGGCTGCCGCTTAAATATCTGGACAGCCATTCTTCCGGTGATGTGGTGAGCCGCATCATAGCAGATGTCGACCAGTTTGCAGACGGGCTTTTGATGGGGTTTACGCAGGCATTTACCGGTATCCTGACAATTGTGGGAACGCTATTTTTTATGCTTATGACAAATGTATGGATTACCTTGGTAGTGGTTCTTGTTACGCCGCTGTCATTGTTTGTGGCTGCGTTTATTGCCAGAAAGACACATTCTATGTTTCAGAAACAGTCTGAAGCCAGAGGGGAGCAGACGGGGCTGATAGATGAGATGGTTGGGAATCAGCAGGTCGTGCAGGCGTACAGCCATGAGGAGAAGGCATTGGCGCGTTTTGACGTGATTAATAAACGTCTGGAAAAATATTCCCTGCGGGCCACATTTTTTTCCTCCATCACAAACCCTGCAACAAGATTTGTCAACAATCTGGTCTATGCCGGCGTAGGGATATCCGGCGCGTTTTTTGCGATTAACGGATATCTTAGCATTGGAAAGCTTTCAAGGTTTCTGAGCTATGCGAATCAGTATACGAAGCCGTTTAATGAAATATCAGGCGTATTGACAGAACTGCAGAATGCAGTCACCTGTGCCGGAAGGGTGTTTGCCCTGATGGATGAAAGGGAGGAGGTGGAGAAAATTCCGCCAAGAGAGCAGATAGGGACTGCCACAGGTGCAATGGAGATTGAGCATGTAGATTTTTCCTATGTGGAGGATAAACCGCTGATTCAGGACTTGAACCTCTCTGTAAAGCCGGGGCAGCGGGTGGCGATTGTAGGTCCTACAGGGTGTGGGAAGACAACGATTATAAATTTAATCATGCGTTTTTATGATGTAAACCGCGGCTCCATCAAAATGGATGGCAGGGATATCAGGGATCTATCAAGGGAAAACCTGCGCAGCCAGTATGGCATGGTGCTTCAGGAGACATGGCTTAAAGATGGGACTGTTTTGGAAAATATATTGTTTGGCAGAAAAGATGCTTCGAGGGAGGAAGCGGTAGAAGCGGCTAAATTATCCCATGCCCACAGCTTTATTAAGCGTCTGCCGCAGGGATATGATACTATTGTAAAAGAAAACGGGGAAAACTTATCCCAGGGGCAGCGGCAGCTTCTGTGCATCGCCCGTGTGATTTTGTGCAGGCCGTCCATATTGATTCTGGATGAGGCAACATCTTCTATAGATACGCGTACAGAAATGCAGATACAGAGTGCATTCCAGAAGCTTATGGCAAATCGGACGAGTTTTATCGTTGCGCATCGGCTTTCTACCATAAAAAATGCCGATATTATTTTAGTGATGAAGGATGGGAAAATTATCGAGCAGGGAAACCACGAGGAGCTTCTGGCAAAGAAGGGATTTTACACAAATCTTTATATGAGCCAGTTTGCAGCAGATTAGAGCGTGCTTTTGCAGGAAATACAAGAAAGGAGGATTTGGGAAAATGAGTAAGATGTTGTTGGCATTAGATTTAGATGGGACACTGACGAACAGCAAGAAAGAGATTACACCCCGTACAAGGAGGGCGCTGATAGAGACTATGAAGAGGGGGCACACCGTTGTGCTTGCATCCGGCAGGCCTGCTCCCGGCGTGCTTCGTGTGGCTGAGAGCATTGATTTGCATAAATATGACGGATATGTCTTGTCGTACAATGGAGGGCAGGTTATAAGGTGCAGTACGGGCGAAGTGCTTTATGCACAGTATCTTCCGGAGAAAATTGTCACAGAAATTTTCAGCCTTGCAGATGAACTTGGAATTGGCATGATGACTTATGGACAGAAAAGCATTATAGCTAATATGCATAATGATGAGTTTATGGAATTGGAGGCATTTATTAACCATATGGATATCGTGCATTATGAAAATCCGATAGGGCAGATTTCGGGGCCGGTCAATAAGTGCCTTGGGACAGCGCCGCCGGAGGAAGCGCTAAAGTATGTCAAAATATTTCAGAAAGAGTTTCAGGGCTATATCAGTGTTGGCCGTTCCGAACCGTTTTTTATTGAACTGATGCCGCTTGGCATTGACAAGGCGGTATCTCTTGGGAGGCTGAGTGCCATGGTGGGCCTTGGCAGGGAGTATGTAATAGCATGCGGTGACGGCTTTAACGATATCAGTATGGTGGAATATGCAGGCCTTGGAGTTGCTATGGCAAATGCGCAGGAAGAGTTGAAAGAGGCAGCAGATTATGTGACGTTTTCAAATGATGAGGACGGCGTGGCACATGTCATTGAGAAATACATACTTGGAAATTAATCCCATAAGGGCTTTCGTGAGTTTTTAGTTCTTGCATAACACCTTGGATTATTGTATACTTTTATGTGGTTATGTAAAATCGCATAATTTAAACTATTTTTTAGAAATAAAAAAGGGCACAGACTTCGCTTGTGCCCTAGCAAGAATTTTCTGCGAAAATTCTTGTTGGTGGCCAACACACAGCGAACAGTTTCCTATAGAGTAAAGTAGGTACAATCATTCAGAAAGGTACAGAATAGAGCATGGAGATAAAAGAATGGAGATCTCTTGCGATTCAAAGCATGGCATTGTTTTTCGTTGTTTTTAGCTGCTGTGTATGCTTTGAAGGGCGCATACAGGGAAAAACGGAAACTACTGTCCTTGCGGAAAAGAAAACACCGCAGCCTTCCCCAGACCAGAAAACGGAGGAAGAGACAGAAGTCCAGAAGGCAGAAAATGTAACGAAATCGGAAGTAGAGGACAGGTCAGATACATATATACGCATACCGAAAGAAGGTATCGGGCAGGTATCAGAAGTCTACATCCAGAATGAATATATGGAATCGAAGATACAGGTGACATTCCGCGGTATTGCTGCGGGAAGCCTGACCAAAGATTCTGTTTTACGGATTCACGGATTTCAGGTGAGCAAAGGGAAAGTAAATGCAAGGGAAGATTCCCTGCTTAATAAACTAGTTATCAATGACCAGAAGAATGAGTCTGCTGAAAAGAATATTATACAGGTAGAGATGGTGACAGACAGGCTTTATGAGCCGGCTTTGTTTGAGGCGGAGGATGCTTATTATATCTCTCTGGTAGAGCCGAAAAATGAATACGATAAAATTGTCGTGGTGGATGCCGGGCATGGCGGTATGGACGAAGGAACTTCTTCAAAAGATGGGCGTCATGTGGAGAAGGACTATACCCTGCTGGTTGTAAAGCAGCTACAGGGGCTTTTGGAAAAAGAGGATATCAAGGTCTATTATACACGTATGGAGGATAAAGAGGTTTCTAAGAAGGACAGGGTAAAGCTTGCTAACCGGCTAAATGCAGATGTGCTTGTCAGTGTCCATTGCAATGCTTCCTCTGTGGGGGACAGCACGGCATATGGCATGGAGACGCTTTATTCCAAGAAAAAGAAAACAAAGGAGGAGCTGACAAATAAACGTCTGGCACAGGTTATGTTAAATAAGCTGGGGGAAGAGACAGGGCTCCGCATGAGGGGGATTATCTGCAGGGAAAACCTGTATCTGCTGAACCACGCGGAGGTACCGACAGTCATTGTGGAAATTGCTTATATGTCGAATAAGAAAGACTTAAATTATATTATGAAAGAGAGCGGCAGGCAAAAAATCGCCAAAGGGATTTATGAGGGGATTATGCAGGCATTGGAGGAAAAATAGGCATGGGCACTCTGGTAAAGAAAATAATCGTAGCGACTGGCAATGAAGGGAAAATGAAAGAAATACGCCAGATTCTTGGAGATGGCAGTATTGTTTTTTCTTCCCTGAGGGATGAAAATCTACAGGATGTTCCGATTATAGAGGATGGAAATACTTTTGAGGAGAATGCCATTATAAAGGCGAGAAAGATAAGTGATATCACAGGCCAGATGGTTTTGGCAGACGATTCCGGGCTGGAAGTGGATTATCTGGACAAGGCGCCGGGAATTTATTCTGCCAGATATATGGGGGAAGATACACCATATTCTGTTAAGAACCAGCATATTATAGATTTGCTGGACGGTGTGGAGGATGAAAAGAGGACAGCGCGTTTTGTATGTGCGATTGCCTGCGCATTCCCTGACGGGCATACGATAACAACAAGAGGGACGATAGAGGGTCGAATCGGTTATGAGGAAAAAGGTACAAATGGTTTTGGCTATGACCCGATTTTTTATGTGCCGGAGTTTGGCTGTACCACATCGGAGCTGGAGCCAGAAGAGAAAAATAAAATAAGCCACAGGGGAAAAGCTCTGGCGGCAATGTATGACGAGTTGTTAAAGGAGAAAATACTGTAAGATGGCGAAAAAAATTCTGGTTGTTAGCGATTCGCATGGGAACAATACAAATTTAAAAAAGGCAGTCAGGGCGTTTGGGCCAAGGGGCGAACAGCTTGAGATGTTGATTCATCTGGGTGATATTCAGGGATCCTTGGAGGGAATTGAGCGTCTGGTAGACTGTCCGGTGGAAGCGGTGAGTGGGAATTGTGACTTTATTCCCGGGCTGCCCGGAACAAAAATTATTTCGATTGGCAGTGAGAAGGCGCTGATTACCCATGGGCACCGATACGGGTGTAAAATGGGGACTGGCACGATGAAGGAATTGGCAGAAGCGAATGGGGCAGGCATGGTGCTTTTTGGCCATACGCATATGCCGCTTCTTGAAAATTATCAGGATATGAAGATTATGAATCCGGGGAGTATTTCACAGCCAAGGCAGGAAGGGCACC
This sequence comes from bacterium D16-36, assembly GCA_003611745.1. Taxonomy (GTDB): domain Bacteria; phylum Bacillota; class Clostridia; order Lachnospirales; family Lachnospiraceae; genus Butyribacter. The sequence goes on from RAYF01000008.1 coordinate 117,529, forward strand.
GTCCGACTTATCTTGTGATAACGGTGAAAGAAGATGGAATGATGGAGTTTGCGATTGTCACGATGTGATGGGAAAAATTAACTTGAGTATGAGGGAACCGGATAAAGGGAAAAATTTTAATGGAGGTGTGTTTTCTTGCTGCTGTCAGATAATGAATTTCAGAATATTGTCAGTTATGTGAAAGGAAAATATGGCATTAATTTAAGCCAGAAACGGACATTGATTTCTGGAAGGCTGGAAAATTACCTGCTTCGCAATGGATATAGCAGTTATGGGGAGTATTTTCAGCGTGTGGAGCAGAATCCCGGTGGGGCGGAAGCTGCGAACCTGATTAATGTGCTGACAACGAATCATACTTATTTTATGCGGGAATTTATCCATTTTGAATTTATGCAGAAATATATTCTTCCGTGGATTCAGGAAACACAAAAAAACAAGAAAAAGGATGTCCGGATTTGGTCTGCAGCTTCTTCGACAGGGGAAGAGCCATATATGATTCAGATGGTGCTCCATGATTACTTTCAGATGGAACAGGGGTGGGATACCCAGATTCTAGCAACAGATATTTCTACAGAAGTATTAAAGAAGGCAAAAAGCGGTATTTATTTGGCTGAGCAGCTACAGCCTGTACCAGACAAATGGAGGAAGAGATATTTCCATGCGGTTGATTCGGAGCAGTATCAGGTAAATGAGGAAATCAGAAAGAAAATTGTCTTCCGTCAGTTTAACTTGATGCAGGAGATTCCTTTCCGGGGGATGTTTCATGTGGTATTTCTGCGCAATGTCATGATATATTTTGAAGAGGAGACCAAGAGAGATTTGCTGAACCGCATTTACGAACATATGGCGGAAGGAGGCTATCTGTTTATTGGTACCACAGAGAGCGTTGATAAGTCGGCAGTCAGGTTTCAGTATGTACAGCCGTCAATTTATCGAAAAGTATAGCGACTTAATGGGGGGAATGCTATGAAACCGATAAAAGTGTTAGTAGTTGATGATTCGATGCTGTTCCGCCAGTTGATTTCCGTAGGCCTGAATCAGGATCCGGACATTACAGTTGTTGCGACAGCGGGCGACCCGTTTCAGGCGAGGGATATGATTCTTCGGTTTGAGCCGGATGTGATGACTCTTGATGTGGAGATGCCGCGGATGAATGGAATAGATTTCCTGCGGAAGCTGATGCCGCAGCATCCGGTTCCAACGGTTGTGATAAGTTCCCTTGATGGTTCAGTTTTTGATGCGATGGCGGCAGGGGCAGTTGAGTTTGTACATAAACCATCAGAAAGCGGGCCGGAGGAACTGGGGGTATGGATCAGGCAGGAATTGGCGGCCAAGATTAAGATTGCAGCTACCGTAACCCCGGGGGAGCCGCAGGGCAGGCCGGAGTCACAGGTTGTCCCGGCAAAAGGGAAGTATCAGGGAAAAGTTCTGGCAATTGGGGCTTCTACCGGGGGGACGGAAGCTATATTTAATGTAGTGAAAAATTTTAACACAGATATACCCGGGACGGTGATTGTACAGCACATGCCGCCGGGGTTTACAAAAATGTATGCTGACCGCCTGAACAAACAGTGCCGGATAGAGGCAAAAGAGGCGGAGAATGGCGATCTGGTTGAGCAGGGAAAGATACTGCTTGCACCAGGGGATAAGCAGATGCGCCTGACAAAAACCGGCGGAGTATACAGGGTGGAAGTAAAGCCGGGGGAAAGAGTCAGTGGGCATTGCCCTTCTGTCGATGTCCTGTTCCATTCGGTTGCCACGGCTGCAGGAAAGAATGCAGTGGGGGTTATTTTGACCGGAATGGGGGCTGATGGAGCTGAGGGGCTTCTGGCAATGCGCCGTGCAGGGGCACAGACGATAGGGCAGGATGAAAAAAGTTGTGTTGTATATGGCATGCCGAAAGTGGCATTTGACATAGGAGCAGTTATCCAGCAGGCATCACTGGAAAATATTGCGAATAAGGTGTACAATGTATTTAACTCGATGCCGTAATCAATTGAAATTTTTATCAAATGAAGTGGAGGAGATATTATGAGGATCTTAATTGCGGAAGATGATTTTGCGAGCAGGAAGTTTATGCTTAAGTTTTTGTCAAAATTTGGAGAGTGTGATGTTACTGTAGACGGAATGGAGGCAGTAGATGCCTATCTAATGGCTTTGGAAGCTGACGTGCCTTATGATTTAGTGTGTTTGGACATTATGATGCCTAATCTGGATGGGTATCAGGCTCTGAAAGCTATCCGTGATATCGAAGAAGATAGAAAGCTTCCGGAGGAAGAGCGGGCAAAAATCATAATGACAACAGCATTGAATGAAGGGGCCAATGTAAACAAGGCATTTGACCTGGGCTGTGTTGCCTATGCAGGTAAGCCGATTGAGCAGTCTAAATTTGAGAATGTACTGCGCAAACTGGGATTAATTTCCTAAAAGAGATTATGTAACTGGATAGACTTTTGAAAAATGCAGCGGAACAGCTGCTGTTTGAAAAATTTTGGAAGGGAGGTCATTATGGGAGATGATATGATTACGGAAGGTATGTTAGACATGTTTATTTTTGAGACCGAACAGGGTTTGGAAAATCTTGAAAATATCTGTCTTGACAGCAAAGATGTCGGTGAATTTGATGATGATCATGTCAACGAAATCTTTCGTATTATGCACACAATAAAAGGGGCATCTGCTGTAATGATGTATCAGAACATTGCTACATTGTCCCACAAGCTGGAGGATGTATTTTATTACATACGTGAGAGCCAGCCGGAAAATATTCCACATGCAGAGCTTTTGGATTATATATTTGAGGTATCTGATTTTATAAGTGGTGAATTGGAAAAAATCAAAGAGGGAAATGAATCAGACGGTAATGCGGATGATTTGATAGAACAGCTTGATGCCTATCTGAAAAAAATCAAGGGGGACACGGGCTCTGGCAATGCGTCGGAAAAACCAGCGGCGGCTCCGGCATCTGCACCTGCAGAGAAACCACATTTTTATATTGCACCAGTTGCTTCGGAGGCAAGCCGTTTTTATACTATTTATATTACTTATGCTAAAGACACAGAGATGGCAAATATCAAGGCATATATCGCAGTCAACTCATTAAAGCGCATTGCTGAAGATATTTTATTTACTCCTGCGGATATTATATCAAATCCGGAAAGTGCAAATGTTGTGCTGGAATTTGGTTTTAAGATTGCACTGCAGACTACGGAGGGACCAGATCCGATTATGGAGCTTGTCAGTGGAAGTTCCGGGATTGAACATGTAGAGATTAATGAATGTACCAGTGACGAGTTTATTGCATTTTGTGCGGAGGCAGAGGCCCCTATTTCCAGTGCTGGGGAAGTTTTGATGGCACCGATAGAGCAGCCTACAATTCTGGTGGAATCGCAGAAACCGCAAGCAAATGCTTCATCAGAAAAGCCGAAAGGTGATTCTGCTAAACAGGAAACGCCAGCAAAGGAAACTCCTGCGAAGAAAGCCCCTGCGAAGAAAAAGGCAGCTGCAAAGAAGAGCGAGACACAGAGCTTTATCAGTGTAAATATCAAAAAGATGGATTTATTAATGGATTTGATTGGTGAGCTTGTTATTGCGCAGGCGGTTGTCTTGCAGAATCCTGATTTAAAGGTTCCGGGACTGGAGCTGTCGAATTTTAATAAATCTGCGGTACAGCTTTCCAAAATTACCTCGGAATTGCAAGATGCCATTATGGCAATGAGGATGATGCCTCTGAAGAATACATTCCAGAAGATGAACCGAATTGTATATGATACTTCCAAAAAGCTTGGAAAGGATATTGAGCTTGAGGTTATCGGCGAGGATACTGAGGTGGACAAAAATATTATTGAACATATCTCTGACCCGCTGATGCATTTAATCCGAAATTCTGTTGACCATGGTATTGAGAGCAATGAGAAGCGTCAGGAGTTAGGAAAGAAAGAGAAGGGCAAGATTGTTCTGGAGGCCAAGAATGAAGGCGGTCAGGTATGGATTAGTGTATCTGATAACGGAAAAGGTTTGAAAAGGGACGAAATTCTGGCGAAAGCGAGGGCAAATGGTTTACTGGATAATCGTTCTGAGAAGGATTATACCGATAAGGAGGTATATAATTTTATTACACTTCCGGGATTTTCGACGAAGAAACAGGTTACAGAGTACTCCGGGCGTGGTGTCGGCATGGATGTTGTCGTAAAGAATATTCAGGGTGTCGGCGGTGTGCTGGATATTGAGAGTGAAGAGGGACACGGTTCTACGATGACAATGAAGATTCCTCTGACACTGGCAATTATTGATGGAATTATTTTCTCTGTAGCGGGAACAAATTTTGTGACACCTACTAATGCAGTTACAGAATTTATCCGTGTGACGGCGGATCAGTTGATTGTGGAGCCGGACGGTGAGGAGTATATCATGATACGCGGTGATTCCTGTTATCCTCTGATACGCCTGAATCAATTCTATTCTATCAAGAATGGTAAGGAAAATATAGAGGATGGCATCGTTATTATCCTAAATCATGAGGATAGGAAAATTGCTATTTTTGCTGATGAGCTGGAGGGCGAGCAGGAGATTGTTGTAAAACCGATACCAAATTATATTAAAAAGGTAAAAGGAATTTCAGGATGTACCCAGTTGGGGGATGGCAGCATCAGCCTGATTCTGGATACTGGTGGATTGCTTTGAGAATAAAGGCAAAGAAGGAGGTTCATTATGGGAGAGGAAATACTTGATGCGCAGGCAAGGGAAAAGGAAGTGCCAAAGAAGCAGTTTATGACATTCCGCTGCTGCAATGAAATTTATGGTATTTCATTGGAAAATGTGAGCGAGATAATCGGCCTGACACAGTATACAAGCATACCGGAGACGGAAGATTACATTATGGGCCTGATCAATCTGCGCGGTAAGGTCATTCCTGTCATTGATGTCCGCATCCGCTTTGGGAAGGAAGCATTAGAATATAATGACCGGACCAGTGTAATTGTCATTCAGGTTAAGGAAACTATTATTGGATTAATTGTAGACGGTATTGAAGGGGTGGCTGATATCTGTACGGATGATATTCTGCCGCCGCCAAGTGTCAGCAATTTAAGGGCACAGTCGCAGAAATATGTTTATGGGATTGGTAAGGTTAATTCCGAAGTAAAGCTACTTTTGGATCCGGATAAATTAATTCATGATGCTGAAGAGGAAGAATATGAAGAGCAGGAAGAAGAGTAGATGGAAGTAAAGGAGGCTGAGTAATTGTTATGAAGAAGAACATGAAAATTATTGTTAAATTTTACCTTACATTCGGAATTATTGCCATCGGTATTCTGGCTTTTGTCATTTTTAGCAGAATCTCGAATAAAGATGTTTTTTCCAGATATGAATCTGTTATCGAATCCTATGATGCGGCAGGGGCGAATCTGGCAAAGGTCAACGCATGTTACTTAAGGATTGCCTCACTGGCAGGTAATCTGGTTAAAAGTGATAGTGTGTCCGCTTCTGATTGTGATTCCGTAATTAATGATATCAGTGATATTACGGAAGAGATTGACGGTTACATGAATTATGTAAAAAAGGTTATTACGACAGGAGATTTAAAGAGTAAGCTGGATGATTTGGATAAAATAGTTGATGGCGCACTGGAAAGCGGCAATAATATGATGGGGCTTGCCAAGGCGGGAGAATTGGAAAAAGCAAGGGCATTATGTGATTCTGAGTTTCTGCCATATGCCAACCAGATTGATGATGAAGTAAAGACAATGGGTGACGAATGTCTGGATTTGGCGCATGAGGAAGCAGCTAGTGCATATCAGAGCCGCGTGAGGAATGAAATTATTTCTGTAGTATTTATTTTACTGGTGCTGCTCTTTCAGATTATTGCATCTGTTTCGACCGTCAGGGATATGCGTATTCCATTAAAAAATGTGATGGATGCAGTTCAGAAGCTTTCTAAGGGTGATGTCAATGTTTCTATTCAGAAGCGCAAAGAGGATGAGTTTGGCGCTTTGACTGATGCGATTAATGCGCTGGTAGCAAAGCAGCAGAGGGCAGTTGGCATTGCGAAAAGAGTTGCCAATGGTGATCTGACGATGGTCGTTAATCCGGAAACACCTCAAGATGAGCTTGGCAATGCCTTAAAACTTCTGGTGGATGAGAATAACATTAATATGACAGGCATTCATGAAGCGTCTGTTCAGGTTGGTGACGGTTCCAAGCAGGTGGCTGCAGCCAGCCAGACTCTTGCACAGGGTTCTACAGAGCAGGCCAGTGCTATTGAGCAGGTTACGGCATCTATTGATGATATAACCGAGAAGACCAAACGTAATGCAGAGGATGCGACAAAGGCTGACCAGCTGGTGCGTGAAACAAAGGAAAATGCGGAGGCTGGAAATCAGGAGATGGCACATATGGTTGATGCCATGAAGGATATAAATGAGTCTTCTGAAAATATCTACAAGATTATAAAGACGATTGATGATATTGCATTCCAGACGAATATCCTTGCCTTGAATGCAGCAGTTGAGGCAGCCCGTGCCGGGGAGCATGGAAAAGGATTTGCTGTTGTTGCGGAGGAAGTGAGGAGCCTCGCTGCGAAGAGTGCAGAGGCGGCCAGTGAAACAGCAGATATGATTGAGGATTCTATCCAGAAGGTACAGAATGGTTCTGCATTGGCAGAGAGAACTGCTAAAATGCTGGATGAAATTGTGTCTGCGGTAGATGCGATCGTATCTTTGATTCAGGATATTGCGGGCGCTTCCAATGAGCAGGCCAGTGTACTGATACAGATTGAGCAGGCAATCAATCAGGTATCGCAGGTAGTTCAGCAGAATTCTGCTACCAGTGAGGAATGTGCGGCAGCCAGTGAAGAGCTTTCAAATCAGGCCAGAAATCTGGAGCAGTTGATTGGAAAATACAGTCTGCGCAATACAGCAGGCGGCAGGATAAGCCGCAGCAGTTCATCGACAGATTCATTCACGCCTTCCATTGGTTACAACAGCCAGCAGGCATCGGAGGGCAGCAGTGCATACCACACAGATTCCTTTACAGGGGGCGGCAGTATCGCCAGTGCTATTCCAGATGCATCAGATTTTGCAGGCATGAGTGACACAGCACAGAATGAACAGATTATTTCATTGGAAGATGATGTATATAGTAAATATTAAAGATTTTTGTTATCTGGGGGAATGCGTAAGCATTCCCTTTTTTGTATATTAGGAAAGTTTTCAGTGTGTGGTGGTGCACCAACAAAAATGCTTTAGCATTTTTGCTAGGGCACAAGCGAAGTCTGTGCCCTTTTTTGGGTATGTATTTCCTGTCGAATCGGAAGGAAACTGTCGTAATTTGGCGCGCCCTGACCCTTGAATGCTCTGGAAAATTCACCTAATATCATAATAGATGCCATAGTACCTAATCTTGAAATATGGCCAAAAGGTATCGCAGATAGGGGGCAGAGCATGAAGAAACTATTATTGACGGAGGGGCTGATTGCCTGTTTTTTTCTTGCGCTTTTTTTGGGATTTTTTGGAAAGTTTCTTAGCAGGGGGCAGGGAGAATGGGATAGAGGGACGGGAAAGAGTGGGCAGCAGTGCAGTGACGGGCTGACTGTTTATTCCGGTGTACTGCAGGAGAAGTTTTCTCCTCTGGATTATCAGACAAAGGGGGAAGAGAATGTATTTGCTATGTGTTTTTCTAATCTTCTCTCCAGAGATAGTGAGGGCAGAAGGAATAATAAACCGGTCGATGCGGCATGGGGCAGTGAAGATAAACAGCTTGCACATATTTCTGTCTCAGAGGATGCATGGAAGGATATTTCGGTTGTGACGATTAGGCTTAATCATGAGGCAGAAACTCCCTTGGGAAAGAAAGTGGATGCGAAAGATTTATTGTTTAATATCTATCTTAGATGCAGTATTACTGCTAATGACACTGCCCCTTTCGGGGGCGTCCGTATTTTAGGGCAGGAGGAGTATGTCTATGGGGCTAAGGATATTGAAGGAAGGAAAAAGGAGCTGCAGGGTATGCTCAAAAATCCATCTGATGAGCTTAAGCAGCTGCTGCGGGAGGAGATTGTGGAGCAGGAGCTGCAGCAGGAATGGGAATGGGTCAAGGGGCTTTATGAAGATGTTTCGTATGATTTTATCAGTGAGAAATATACAGAGGCAAAGGATTTGTTTGCCTATTACTATTCTTATCAGACGAAATATTCTTCAAAGAACAGGACAGAGCAGCAGGTATTTTCTGATATATTAGAGCAGTATGGTTGGGATTATACAAGGCTTTCTAAAGTTACGAACGAAAATTATACAGAAAAAGCCAGCAGGCTTGCTCTGTCTGTCTTGTTAAAGGAGCAGGGGAATGATACGGTTCCACAGATTTCGGGGGTCTGTAAGAAGGATGATATGACAGTGGAGGTGCAGATTGCCGGGGGAAAGGAAAATGCCGATAAGTTTTGTGACATGTGGCTGCTTCCGTTGGAAGAATATGGTGATGGCAGTCTGTTTGACGGGGTAACACGTTTTGGATTTAGGAAAGGGGAGGCAGACGCTGTTTTGGAGAAATCTTATCAGAAATTTAGTGGGACGGGGGCTTTTTACAGTGTCAGCATGGGAAAAAAGCATATTGTGCTCCGCAGGAATCCAGGCTGTTTTGTAAAAAAGGCGGAAGTAGAAAAAGTTTATGTTCTCCGCAGGGAGTATGAGAAACCGCAGGAGATGGTCGAAGATATGCTTCAGGGGGAAGCGGATATCATTATGGCGCAGGATAGCGCTGAACTGGATAAGCTGCTTGCCAGCAATGGGACAGGGGCATCTTATTCCATACGGAAAGTTATGATAGAGACCAGCCAGCTGGAAAATTGTTTTTTATACCGTACCAGTTATGTCAATGCGCCCAGCTTGCCAAAGGAACTGACGGAATATAAGACATTGTTTCAGAATATCGGCCAAGTAAAAATAAATGAATAAGGTTATCGTTTGGCCATGGAAATCAATTCACAGCAAAATAATAGTGTTTCACAACATAGCCTTTATGATACACCTCTTAGGTTCCGATAAATATGATATCAGGGATTATATCAGAATAGAAGGGAAAAAGATAATGCTGATTGCGGTATGTGATGATGAAGAGGATGTGAGGGAACTGCTTGCAGGCAAAATCCGCAGGGCCTATCCGGATGCCGGGGTGGTTCTTTTTCGGTCTGGCGAGGAACTGTTGAGGGGGACGCAAAAGCTGGATATTCTTTTTTTGGATATCCAGATGCCGGGGAAAGACGGAATGGAGACGGCGAGGGAGTTTCGCGGCAAAAATAAAAAGACAGCTATTATTTTTGTGACAGCGATAGAAGAGTATGTGTTTCAGGCATTTGATGTGGGTGCGTTCCACTATCTGGTAAAACCTGTTACTGACGAGAAATTTATATCGGTGCTTGAGAATGCTGTTTCGTGGTATCGGGAACAGGAGAATGCATGTGGTGCGGGAAAGCATGATTTGGAAGAAAAATATCTTATGATAAAAACAGGGGGGGTCTGTACAAAGGTACTTGTTAAAGATATAGTTTATGCAGAAGTCTTTAACAGAAAGATTACGATTCATAAAATAGATGGTGATATCGAGTATTATGGAAGAATGTCAGAACTGGAGAGGCAGGCTGGGGAGGATTTTTTTCGTTCGCATAGGGCATATCTTGTCCATCTTAAGTATGTAGAAAGGTATGATGCATCAACAATTTATCTGGAAAAGGGAATGGCGCTGATGTCTAAGGGGAAATATAAAGATTTTGTCAGGCGGTATCTAAGATTCTGCAGGGGTTTCTAAAACAAATGTGATGCATAAAAATACCTAAGAAATCGTTTTGCAGTGTACCCACTTTGCTATATTGGAGGAAAAACATTTTGCTATGGATGAAATTTATTGGAAAGTGATTTCAATTCTCAGTAGTTTAGCCGATAGCGTGATTGTAAGTTATTATTTAACCTGTCTGGTAAAACCGTTTTTGAAGGATAGGAAATATACATGGCTCTGCGGTGTGACTTATTTTGTTGTGATGCTGATTCCCATAAAGGTGCCGCCTTATCTCAACAGGGTTATCATTTATGGGGCAGAGCTTGCAGTTGTTTTTGTGGTACTGTTTCTGATAGACTACAGGAATATAGCGCAGAAAATATATCTGGCTGTTACATTTTTGGTATTGCGCTGGATTACAAGAGGGATTGCGGTTTCAATTTATCTTCCTATCACGGATGGGCTATCTTATCTTCAAGCAAAAACTGGTGCAAATCAGGAACAGTGGTTTGCCAGCTATGTAGTTACTTCAGTGTTTTTAGTTTTATTAGACTGGCTTCTGATTGCAGCAGCCGTAAAGAGTATCTTAAAAGCATATCTCTTCAAAAAAGACCATATGCCATGGCGGGAAATGTTTTTCTTCCTGCTGCCGACCTGCTCAGTGTTGTTGGGGTATATTATATTTGTGTTCTGTGAGGCGGTGTACGAGGCGGATACGGGGGAGATGCTTGGCGAAAATTATCTGTACCAATGCCTGCATGCCCTGTATCAGTTGGTATCCTTTGTGGCAATTGTGGCGGCAGTGATTGCATTTCAGGATAATAAGAGAAGGCAGAAAGAGGAGAAACGGCGGGAAATTCTGGCAGGGCAGATTGAGAGTATGAAGATGCATATTGCCGAAGTAGAGAAGCTGTACCGTGATATACGCAGCCTGAAACATGATATGGGAAATCATATTATGACTCTGGAGAGGCTCAATGAAAAGAAGGAATATGGTGCAGCACAGGAATATATGATGCAGCTAAAGCAGCGGTTTTATGATACGGCGGCAGGGATAAAAAGCGGTAATCCTGTTACGGATGTGATATTGCTGGAAAAGCAAAAGGAGGCGCTGGAGAGGGGCATTGATTTTTGCTGTGAATTTCTTTATCCGAAAGAAATCAGGGTGGATGCATTTGATGTAAGCGTTATTTTAAATAATGCATTGGCGAATGCGCTGGAAGGTGCCGCCGGGTGCCGTCATCCATATGTCCATATTCTGTCTTACCGCAGGAAAAATGCTTTTCTGATAGAGGTTATGAATAGTATCAGGGGGAGGGTGGAGATAGAGGAGGGAAGCGGGCTTCCGGAGACAACAAAGGAGGACGGGGAAGGGCACGGGTTTGGACTGGCAAATATCAGGGAAGCTGCGCAGAAATATTATGGGGATATTGAGATAGAGCAGACAGGGGAGAAGTTTAAGCTCACTATCCTGCTTATGTTGGGGTAATTGATTGCTGTTGAAGTTTTGTCCTGCAGCAGCCAGAATCGGTTTGATATGCGGGTTTACAGCAAAAAAAAGGCGTTCCACAACATCTGCCTTTACCTGCAAAGTATAGGCACCGAAATATTAAGTGAAACTATGAAGCAAAGCTTATGGGGAATTGGTTCCCTTTTTCGGAAATGGAGGTAACATATGCAGATTAATGGAATTCAGGGACAAAATGCCGGAGCAGGGCAGGCAAAGGCGGCGCAGGCGGCAGATTCTGTGAGTAAAAATATAAGGAACCAGATTACGGCCCTGCAGAACCAGATGCAGGAGCTTTCTGCTAACAAGGAAATGGGCGTGGAAGAGAAGATGAAGAAGCGTCAGGAGCTGAAACAGCAGATTATGGAACTGCAGAACCAGCTGAGGCAGCATGAAATTGAGAAGCGTCAGGAGGCAAAACAGGAGAGCAATGTTTCCATGGAAGATATGCTGGGAGGAGGCAGGCAGGAAGAGGCAGCCGAGGAGGAGGGCGTAAGCGTCAGCTTTTCGGATGCAGGAATGCAGGCGATGATTTCGGCAGGCTCCGCACTTGGTCAGGCTAAAGTGCAGGGAAGCGTTGCCAAGAGCTTAAAAGGCAGGGCTGGGATACTTAAAACGGAGATTGAACAGGATGCGTCGCGTGGCTCCAGTGCCGAGAAGAAGCGTGAGGAGCTGGCAGCTATTGAGCAGAGGGCGATGCAGGCATCTGCCTCACAGGCAAGCAGCCTTAACAGCGCAGTGCATGAAATGAAAGAGGCAGCAGCCGGGGAGGCAGAAGAGGCTTCTGGACATCAGGTGAATCAGGCAGAGGGGACAAAGGATGAAAGTGTTTCTGGGGCAGAAAATATTTCAAAGGATGAAACGGATTCTGCTTTGTCCATGGCTGAAAGATACAACCCGATTGATATTGTGCTGTAGGAGTAAGATGGGAAGTGCCTGATTTTTGTCCGGTGCTGCCAAACGAAAATCAGGCACAGTATTCTAATGGTAATATTCCAGATTGACAAGGACAGTTCCAATGTTTATGCTAAAATCAATTAATAGGTAACAGGTCAGATTATTATAACTTAAATCATAAAGATATAACTTATAATCTTCTTTAAGATTAGCCGGATGAGGAAATGATTTGCCGCTTTCGCTTTCGAAGTGAAGATAAATTTTCTCTTCCGGTTTTATCGTAACTGCTTCTTCTGAGAATGTTTTCCATTCTTTTCCATCAAGGCTGTAGGAGCATCTTAATTGTACGCTGCCTTCTTTCTTTGACCAGCAGGATGCATCCCATATATGTTTTGAATCTAAGATAATATCCGCATTCCCTTCCTTGCTTGTAAGCAGGACATCAAGGGAAGTTACAGCTTCTGCCTGTGGTGTCAGTATTTCTGTCTGGACTTTTCCCTTTGAATTAACTGCCGACAGAAGGATAGGCCTGGAATATTTTCCATATATTTTTTTGCCGTCCATTGTTTTGGACGCCCTTACTTTATAGTAGTAGGATGCCCTGTGGGATACGCCTTTATCAGTGTATTCGCCTCCCCAGTATTGCTTTTTGGCTTTGACGGAGGCTATTTTTTTGAAGTTCTTTTTTGTTTTGCTGCGGTAAATCTCATAAGTGTCAGGCATCATGCCGTAATAATTCCCGGCGTACTGCAGCTCGATGGAGTCTGGCGTGGTAACAGCCTCACAGCTGAAATATTCTGTCCAGTCTGCCTGGCCGACTCCCATATACACGAAGAAGTAGTCTGTAAATTCTTTTTTTATCTTCTTTCCCTTTTTTGTGTAAGATATGATTTCATATTTGTAGGTTTTCTTATATTCCGTTTTGTCGGATAAGGATGTCTTGTCTGATGGCAGTGTGGCAATTTTCTTTGCCTTTGACCATGTATCCTCCTTTAGCTGTAGAGAGCGGTATACTAGATAACCTGAGGTGTTTTTCTGCTTTCTCCATTTAATTTTTACATCTGTTTTTGTGGTGACTTCCTTTTCGCAGTGCATATCCTTGTATTTTGGCGCAGCATGGGCTTCTGGACCTGTACAGATACCATTGCAAAAAAGGATTGAGAATAAGATAAAGAATCCGTATCTGATAATTTTTTTCATAGTAAACCTCATTTCTGTGCATTTTTGTGGAATTCCTTCAATAGTTTCAGTATAACGCAAAAATATGAAATAATTTAGGCGAAAAATATTAAGATTTCTTAATAAGTGATAGAAATTCTGTTTTGATTGCGTAATAATAGGTGTATATACAAAATGCTGGTGCATCAGCGCGGGGCTCGGGCCGAAAAATCAGGAACTGTATCTGGAGTATTGTTTCAAGTTTAATTGAGCAGAATTTAACGGATGAAGTAGTAATAGTTCCTTAATCAAGAAAGCGGGATGATATATGAGAATAGGAGAGAACAACTATATTGAGCAATTATCTTTACACAATGAAGCGGCTCTGATTTATGTCATCGACACGTATGGAGGGCTGTTAAAATCAGTAATATCAAAACATCTTTTTGTTATGCCGGACAGGGTAGAGGAGTGTTTAAATGATGTGCTGCTTAGCATCTGGGAGAATATTTCATCGTATGATGGGAAGCGCAATTCCTTTAAAAACTGGGCGGCTGCGATTGCAAGGTATCAGGCAATTGATTATCTGAGGAAATATAAACGGGAACTGCAGCAGGTTGAGATAGAAGATACTCTGGTATCAGAAGAAGACAGGATGTTTGGCCGGCTGATTGACGGGGAGATATCTGAAGAGATGGAGGGTATGTTAAGCTGCCTGAATGAGAAGGACCGTATTCTTTTCTGGAAGCTGTATGTGGAGGAGGAGCCGATGGAAGAAGTCAGCCGGGAGACAGGGTTGAAAAAGGAAGTAATTTATAACCGGCTGTCCCGTGGGAAACGGCGTATCAGAAAGCAGTATCTGAAGGAAATGGAGGCATGAAGGGATGGAAAAAAAGATTTGTGAATTATTGAATGATGTGGAAATGGATTTTGGCAAATATGAGGCAGAGGAATTGCCGCCGCTTGAGAAAAAGAGGCTGAAAAAAAGAGTATTATGGGAGGTAAGGCAGATGGATAAGAATAGAAAGACAAATAGGGTGAAGAAGGGCTGGAAGGTTGCAGGCATCGCTGCAGCTGCATGTATGGCAGTTTCTGTTGTGGCAGTAGGGAGCAATCCGGTTGCGGCAAGAGAGCTGTTTAGCCAGACATTCCAGAAAATTATTTCAGGGACAGAGGGGGAGAAGGATGGTGATGAATTAAAGGAAATCTATACAAAGATTGGCGAAGAGTCCGTGCCTGCAAAGGCGAAAGGGCAGAAAAGCGTTTTGATGGCGGAAGATTCCGGAGTAACGGTGCGTGTATCTGATATTTACTGTGATGGATATATGTTGTATTATACTCTTGAGGTTAAGACAGACCATCCTGAGCTTACAAAGAAGGGCGTTGACGGGATTTCTACGTTTGATGGTGCAAAAGACTACGAGGCATGCCAGATTGAGATTGACGGAAATGATGAGTCATTTCCGATTAACTTCAAGAAGCAGTCAGATGGGACATTTACATCTGTACAGAGCTATAACTGCTATACTGTAGAAAATCCAAAGGAGTATCAGAATGGGGATACGATTCCGGTAAAGTTAGATATGAAACAGTTTCTCGGCTATGATTATGATAAGCATGACAAAAGTGGGGAATATGTACACACAGAGATAGTTGAAGGCAATTGGGGCCTTTCATTTGAGGCAGTGGTAGATACTTCCCAAAATGTTGAAAGGAAGATAGACAAAGAGAGCAATGGCGTAAAAATAGTAAAGGCAGTTAGGACAAAGGCAGCGTTAAACCTTGAACTGGAGCTTCCGAATTTTGCAGCAGAGCCGTTTAATGACAAGTATAATGACCCGGATGAGGCGTTTTTGGGCAAGGATGGAAAATCTGTCCGGTGGCTCAGCAATTATATAAAGATGAACAAAGACGGAAGTTCTGTTATGTATGTGACACTGCTTGATGACGGGGGAGAGGACTATAGATTAGTAGTGACAAACAAAAACGTAGATGGAAGGAAATTGGCCGATATTAAATTTAAGGTAAAAAGATAAGGAATTGCCCCCAATAATTTACAGTTCCTGAGATTCTGGCTGCAAGGCCGGTTCAGACGATTTTAAACCTAAAAAAGTGTCCGCGTTGGCGGACACTTTTTTAGGTTTACAGAATTTGGCTATAGGTATTTTGATTTTATATTAATTTTTCCGCACATTTCCGTTTCTGATCCGTTAAACATAGTAGAAGGGAGGAATCTTGTATGTCAATGGAATTAGAAGAGCAGTATGATCATATTTACCGGTACTGTTATTTCCGCCTGCGGGATGCAGGCAAAGCAGAAGATATTACGCAGGAGACCTTTCTTCGGTATCTGGAGAGTGACAGTTATAGGGATATCGGGCGGCCGCTGGCATTCCTATATACTGTTGCCAGAAATCTCTGCATTGACGAGATGCGAAGCAGAAAGATGGAATCGCTGCCGGAAGATCTGCCGGGGGAGAATCAGGAGGATAGTGTGTTGGATTCCATTATGCTGAGGCAGGCGCTTCATGAGCTGGACAGCCGGGAGAGGGAGTTGGTTTTGCTGCGGTATGTCAATGGGGTTCCGGTTGCTGATCTGGCAAAGCTTTATGCGAAATCAAGATTTGCAATTTATCGTGAGATAAAGCAGATTTTAAAGAAATTAGAGAGGAGGATGGCAGATGGATAAAGTTAGGAGGAAGCAGCTTGAAAAGCTCTATGAGGCTCCAAAACCGGTTGGCAAGAGAAAGTTTTTTAGGAATATTGACCTGAGGCCGGCAGGGATGTGGCATCATCTGGCGATACAGTTTTCTTATATTTCCAGATGGTCATGGGCGGCAGCATTTGGGATGCTTGGAGTGATGGTATATCTCAGCCGTTTCAATAAGCAGGGGATGCTAAGCGCAGTTCTTTCGATGATGCCTCTTCTGGTTTTGGCTGGGATTTCAGAGTGTGTCCGTTCTTCCACGTATGGCATGGAGGAGCTTGAGCAGTCTTCCAGATTTTCCTTGAAGAGCATATTGCTGGCACGTATGGTGATTGTGGGAATTGAAGATATTGTGCTGGCGGTGTTTTTTGCGTGGATCGTGGGCGATGAATATGGAAGGTTCACAGGGCAGGGATATTTTGGCAGGACAATGATTTATTTGTTTGTCCCGTACCTGCTGGCTGCGTCCGGGAGCCTCTGGATTGTCAGGAATTTTAATGCAAAGGAGAATATATATGTCTGTACTGGATTTATATTGCTGGTCAGCGGGCTGGCATTCTGCAGTACAACAAATTTCTGGTGGATTTATGAAGAAAATTATCTGTCGGCATGGGTGGGTGTTGCTATGTTACTAGGAGGATTAACATTTTATGAAGGCAGGAAGATGCTTTATGGGAATGGGGGATTGATATGGAGCTAAATGTAAACCGTCTGACAAAACAATATAAAAATAAGATTGCGGTTGACCGGATTTCTTATATATTTAGGGAAGGGATATATGGCCTGCTGGGGGCGAATGGGGCTGGAAAGACTACTCTTATGCGGATGCTTTGCGGGATTCTGGAACCGACCGGCGGGGAAGTTTCTTTTAATGGGACCAGTGTGGCAACGGAGGAGTACCGTGCCGCCTTGGGCTATCTGCCGCAGGACTTTGGGTATTACCCGGGATTTACAGGCTACGATTTTCTTCTTTATATGGCTGCGCTTAAGGGACTTGGACGGGGCCATTCAAAGAAAAAGGCAAAGGAGCTGCTTTCCTTTGTTTCTTTGGAGGATATGGCAAAGAAGAAGATAAAAACATATTCCGGCGGGATGAAGCAGCGGCTGGGGATTGCACAGGCACTTTTGAACGACCCCAAAATACTGATACTGGATGAACCGACGGCGGGGCTTGACCCTAAGGAGCGTGTACGTTTCCGCAATCTGTTAGAGGGATTGGGGAAGGATACGATTGTTGTGCTGTCAACCCATATTGTTTCCGATGTGGATAAGATTGCAGATGCTATTTTGCTGATGAAGGACGGCCAGCTGATTTTTCACGGAAAGAGGGAAGAGATCCCGGGGGATTTGGAAGAATTTTATATGGAACAGTTTGAGGATGAGGAGAGGAGTGGGCAGAATGAAGCAGTATAGGACCTTGTTAGGATATGAGATGAAAAAGATATGCTGCAGGAAGAGTACATGGATCACAATTGCCGCGCTGGTTTTCGCTTTTCTGGCCTCTGTTGCGCTTACCTGGGGCATGTCCTATACACATGTTGTAGAGGTACAGGAAAATAGCACAGGGCAGGTGAAAAGCAGGGAATGGCATGATACGTATGCCAAGAGAAAGGCGAGGGAGCGGAAAAACGGTATTTTCTGGTCAGGCAGGAAAATAGATGATAATTTACTTGCAGATATTTACAATGGATATCGGAAAGCAGAGGAAACGGCAGATAAAACAGGGGATGATGAGCTTTTTACAAGGGAGATGGAGCGTTTTTCATTATTAGAGGGGACTTTGGATGCTGTTTCCGGAACATCGGAGCTTTTGCCGCAGTTGTATGATGCGCAGGGACCTGACAGGTTGACTGCTGAGAAATTGTATGCGATACGGGACGCTGCAGCAGAGAAACATCGGGCGTCATTTGGGCTGACGGAAGGGGAGGAGAGCTATTGGCAGGAGAAGGAAAAATCACTTGCCAAACCGTTTACTTATCAATATGCGGAAGGTTTTTGCCAGATGATCAGTATGAATGGTATTTATATGGTTGTAATGTTTGCGACCTTCCTGCTTGCGGTAGTTGTTAGCCGGATTTTTGCAGAGGAACACCAGCGCGGCTTGGACCAGATTATTTTATGCAGCCGTTTTGGAAGGGGGCAGCTTTACTTTGTTAAGGTTCTTGCAGGAATTTTGTTTGCGTTCTTTGCTGTATTCATTATGGCAGGCATTATTACGGCAGTTACGTTTATCTGCTATGGGACAGAGGGATTTTCAGCGGCCGTCCAGTTAATTGCAGGGTGGTATTCCTATCCCCTGACGGTAGGGCAGATTCTTTTGGTTATGCTCGGGCTGTGCCTGATATCTGTGCTGTTTACAAGTATTTTTATTATGGTGGTTTCAGAGAAGTTCCGCAGCAGCATGGCAGGGATGGCGGCGGCAGTCCTGACAGTAGGGGTCGCTAGAATCATTGTGATTCCAAGGGAATTCCGTGTGATGTCACAGATTTGGAATTATTTTCCGATGAACCTGTTAAAGATAGATCAGGGGTTTCTGGATGTAAGGCTTGTTAATATTTTTGGGGTAAAGCTGACATCATGGCAGTTTGCACCAATTTTGTACCTTATTCTGGGGGGCATACTTGTGCTGCTTGGCAGGAGGTGCTATTGCCGGCACCAGGTGCAGGGCAGGTAGGACAAAAAAGGGCACCGACTTTGCTGGTGCACAAGCGAAGTCGGTGCCCTTTTTTACCAGATTATCCCCGGTTTCCATACATTTTTTCGTAATAATTTTTGTATTCCCCGGAAATGATATTTTCCCACCAGGTGCGGTTGTCCAGATACCAGTCTACTGTTTTCTGGATTCCTGTTTCAAAAGTTGTCTCAGGAAGCCATCCGAGTTCTTTGTGAATCTTTGCCGGGTCAATGGCATAGCGGCGGTCGTGTCCCGGGCGGTCTGATACGTAGGAGATAAGCTCCTCAGATTTTCCAAGTTTATCAAGGACAGTTTTTACTACTTCGAGATTTGTTTTTTCGTTATGTCCTCCAATATTATAGACCTCACCTACAGTGCCTTTGCGGATGATCAAATCAATAGCGATGCAGTGGTCTTCTACGTAGAGCCAGTCACGCACATTCTCCCCTTTGCCATAGACAGGGACTTTCTTATCGTTCAGGACGTTGGAAATAATCAGCGGAATCAATTTCTCTGGGAAATGATATGGCCCGTAATTGTTTGAGCAGCGTGAGATAGTACAAGGAAGCTTATAAGTCCTTGCATAAGCCTGTACCAGCAAATCTGCAGATGCCTTGGAGGCAGAATAAGGGCTGGAGGTATGGATTGGCGTATCCTCTGTGAAGAATAAATCCGGGCGGTCAAGCGGCAGGTCACCGTAAACTTCATCGGTAGATACCTGATGGTAGCGTGTAATGCCATATTCGCGGCAGGCATCTAACATAACGCTTGTGCCAATAATATTTGTGCGCAGGAAAACTTCCGGGTCTGTGATAGAACGGTCAACATGGCTTTCTGCCGCAAAGTTTACTACAATGTCTGGTTTTTCTTCCTGAAATATTTTATAGATTGCCTCCCTGTCGGCGATGTCTGCCTGAAAGAATTTAAAATTGGGCTTGTCCATAATTGGCGCCAGTGTTTCCAGATTGCCGGCATAGGTCAGCTTGTCAATACAGAGAATAGTGTCCTCTGGGTATTTTTTTGTCATATAGTGGCAGAAGTTGCCGCCAATAAAGCCGGCTCCGCCTGTTACGATGATATTCATATCGTTCCCCTCCATTTCTAACAATAAGGAACTGTTAAGGAATTATTTGCCATGAGTAATTTACTAACAGTTCGTAAGAAGCGTTTAATATAATATTTTACCTTCTGCAACCTGCTTTAAATGCTTGCCGTAATTGGATTTGCCATACTGGTTTGCAGAAACCAAAAGTTTTTCTTTGTCAATCCATCCATTCTTGTATGCTATTTCTTCTACAGCAGATATCTTGATTCCCTGACGGTTTTCAATAACACGGACAAATTCAGTGGCGTCTGCCAGGGCATCCATAGTGCCTGTATCCAGCCAGGCATACCCGCGTCCAAGCGTTATAACATCAAGTGTTCCATCCTCAAGGTACATTTTATTCAAATCAGTGATTTCTAATTCACCGCGGGCAGACGGCTTTACCTGCTTTGCCTTTTTTACAACTTCGCTGTCGTAAAAATATAGTCCGGTAACACAGTAATTTGACTTTGGCTGTTTCGGTTTTTCTTCGATAGAAATCGCTTTGCCGTTTTGGTCAAACTCGACAATGCCGAAGCGTTCCGGGTCTTCTACATAGTAGCCAAATACGGTTGCGCCTTTTTCCTTCTTTGCGGCATTTTTTAAATGTTTTGAAAGGCCGCTGCCATAAAAAATATTGTCACCGAGAATCATAGCGCAGGAGTCACCACATATAAATTCTTCGCCAAGCAGGAATGCTTGGGCAAGTCCATCTGGTGACGGCTGGACTTTGTACTGCAGATGGATTCCTAACTGGCTGCCGTCGCCAAGAAGGCGTTCAAAATTTGGCAGGTCTGTCGGTGTAGAAATAATTAAGATATCTTTGATTCCTGCCAGCATAAGTGTTGACAGTGGATAATAGATCATTGGTTTGTCATAAACAGGAAGAAGCTGCTTTGATGTAACCATTGTCAGCGGATATAATCTGGTGCCGGAGCCGCCGGCAAGAATAATTCCTTTCATTGCCATCCTCATTTCTGCACTGCCTTGGTAAAGATATTTAACTTCCGAAGTAATAGATGAAGTTTGCGCGGCAGTGCAGGCACAAACTTCCGAAGTAATGCAGTTATAACAACGAAAAATACAATAATAAAATTATTATAGCATAAGTTTTTCGGTTTCGGCAATATAAATATTTTTTATCCATGGAAATCAATTTTCAGTATATATATTCATTACTGCCCCAAATCAATATGTTACCATTTACAGACGATGTTTATTTAACGATAACTCCCTGTTATCCGTCATTTTCCAATGTGCCTGCGTCCGGCTGTG
>RAYF01000065.1 GCA_003611745.1 bacterium D16-36
ATGTCAGGAAAATGGGAAAGTTTGAGACAGTGAATGAGGTTAAATCTGTGACAGCTCATGAAGTTATTAACAGCATTACGCAAAGACACGGCGTTTTCATCAAAGGCTATGATTTCATATTTATCCGCACCGATATATACCACATCGCCCTCATGGTAGAGGTAGTGGAGAGGGTACAGCTCCGTAAGCTCCTGTGAAAAACGCCACGCATTGCTTCGGCTGTAAACGCTTGTAGTCTTTTTCTGCACTAAAGCTAAAAAATCAAGTATTTCCTGCACGTTATCTGGATGCTGCAATGCCTGCTCCATAAGGTCAGCAGGCATATCCGCAAAATCCTTGCAGCCAACCACGCCCAACAAATCTTTCTCATATCCGTCCAAATCTCGGATAAAATCAGAGAGCCGCAGGGCGAGCGTATCCCTCTTGTCGGCAGGCGGCAGCTCCCTTTTTTCTTCGATAAACCGCTGCCTTTTTAGCTTCCTTTGGGTGTCGATTTCATACTGTGGGGCAGATATGCTTTCCAGATAATCGGCATAATGGTCTTTCTCTTTGGGGTTGAGATAGCGGTTATCCTTAATCAGCTCACGCAGGCGTTTTTCTATTTTCCCCCAACTAAGCACAAGGTCGTGTTCGGTGGAAATACCGTTACGGTCAATGGAAATGCCTTTACTGTTATGCCATGCATAACCTTTTGTCCCGTCTGAAAAAGTAACGGGAGTGCCGCCGCTGACACCATATTCTTTTTTCAGAAATTCAATATTGCTCTTTTTATCTTCCCGCTTCTGGAACTGATGGTAGATGCGGTATTTACCATCCGCATAGCTGCTTCCTTTTACAAGGACGGCATCAATATCCTCCTGTGAAACGGCAAAAGCAGAGGATTTTTCGTCCTCTGCTTCAGCAATCATTTCAATCTGTTCATCTATGGTCGGGAGATTGGCGGCAACCTCTTCCTCATTGGCAACGCTGCCTGTTTCAGTTCCTGCCTGTTTTTCTGGCTCTGCTGTCTGTGCCGCAGCCGTTTTTTCTTCCTGGCCGCCGTCCGATTCTGGCTCTGATTTTTCTAACTGTAAATCAGTTCTTCCAGTATCACTTCTTCCGCTTGGCTGCGGATGGCGTTCATCGCCTGTACCCACTGCATCGGTGCTTTCTCTTTCAGTTCCTCCGTCACGCCCTGCTCGGCTGCGAGCCGCTTCGTCAGTAGTTCCAGTCTGGAAAGAGCTGTCTGCTCGGTCTGGTGCAGGTGTGCGTTCAGCCTGCCCGACGTCAGCAGGTTGAAGTAGGTCACCCTCTTGTGCTGCTCCAGATAATCCCTGTGCATCAAAGCGTATCTGCCAAGCGGAAGCTCTGGCTCTGTCGGTAATGTTAGGTCGGGAATAAGATAATCCGCCTGTTTCGTGTAAGTGATTTCGCTCATTGTATTCGCTCCTTTCGGGTTGTTTCCTGCCTTTATCATACTGGCTTATAGTGTCCCTTGCAAATGTGCGGTTCTGACCTCTAGCTTCGATTTGCACATTTCGGATTGCCGCAGAGATTTCCCGCAACGCCATCTCGGAGATGTCGCTTGTGGCAATGCCGATGGCGTTCAAGGTGGCAGGCGTGTTGAAATTTGTGATGTCAACAAAATCCTCACGCTCAAAATAGCCGTCCACATCCAGCCCGCAGCGGCTCAACAGCATATAAGCAACGCTATTTGCGGCAAGCCGTTTGTAAATCACTTCTATATTAAAGCCATCCAGTTCTTCTAAAAAGCTGTTTTCCGTACAGTCCTTAAGCTGTGAAAGGTAATCGGGCAGGTTATCCTCCACGGCGTTCTCCGCCGTCTGCATTAAGAAATCGGCAAGGTCGCCGCCCTCCGTGCCGCCGAACCTGTCCGCAAGCCGTTCCATGACAGGCTGCCCGTACCGCTTATCCATCTGCCATATCGGGACGGGTCGGCTGCCATAATAGCCCTCATGGGTGTCGGAAACGTCAAAATAATATTTCAGCGTGTTCCTGCGTCCTTTCGGGTCAAAGACCGCTATGCCTTTGCTGTCCTTATTTACCCAACGCTTAAAGAGCCTGTTCCAAGTGCCAATCTCGGCAACGGCGGTGGCGTCTGGGCGTTGTGCATAGATTAAGAGCTGCTCGTCAAAGCGGCACTTGTAATTGCGGCAGGCAGAGGATAAAAAGCCCTGCCACGCCTGCGGGTTTCTCGTGACGTCCCTCCCTGTGCGGCGGTACAGTTCTGTGATAAGCTGGTACTTTGCAGCCATAGGCTCACACCTCCTTATCGTTCCAAATCTTTGTTTTTCTGCTTCTTATCGTATTCCCCGCACCGTTCGGCGATTTCGGAATACATCTTTTCCCTCATATCCCGCTCATAGGCTCGGTATTCCTTTGCCTTTTCCGTGGGCTTGTACCAGACGCTTTTCTGGTCGGCTTCGTCCATCTGCCCATAGCGGTCGTCTATTTTATCCATATATCTCTGATAGATGGCACGGGCGGCGGGGGCATCCTTTGCGTATCGGTAGCGGTCAAGGCTTTTATGCGAGCCACGAAGCTCGGCATACTCATAGAGCATACGGATGACCTCACGGTCAAGCCCTTTCTGCCCCTCGGCGGCATAGATTTCCGACAAGCCCTTGCACCTCCATGAATGGTAGGGAGAGGTGTCATTCGAGCTGTGGGAAGATACATACACGCCGTCTTTCTTTACCGTAATGCGGTTGATAAGCTCGGTACTCAATCCCTATCACCGCCCGATAAAACAATCTGTTCCATAAAATATCAATCCTCCTGTTGTCCATGCCCCGCCTTTAGGCAGGGGCATAGCTGATTTTGTTTCGTTCCATCCTCTTTGCAAACTCCCGAACGGCGTACCTTACGCCGTCAATCTCTGCATGGGTTTCATCTAAATAATGGCAGACAGCAAAATAATCCTCCCCGTTCCCATAAAGCATACGGATGACGCCGCCATCGGGGATAGAAAAAAGCATCCTGCCTACGCTGTCCGTCATGCAGATTTTCCGTCCTCCGCTCATTCCGTGCCGCCTCCCAGAAAAGAGATGACCTTGTTCCCTTTGATGCTCTTTTGTAGCTCATTGATGAGCGTGATGTCCGCAACCGTGATTCCCTGCATGGAGAGAATATCATCCATCGTCATGGCGGCAATCGCCTTTTCCTCGGTAAAGCCTGCTTCAAAAATCTTATTCAAAACCTTAACCGCTTTCTGGTTTACAGCCATTCCATATCCCTCCTATCGCTCATACTCTTTCTTTTTCGGGGCTTTCGCCGCCTGCATATCTCTGGCTTCGGCTCATAAGTCGCACCGTTTTTCTCCATACGCTCGGCAAATTCACATATATGGAGAAGATTACTGCCCACCTCGGTATGGGTTTCATCAATATAGCGGCAGGCAAGCTCCGTTTTCTCTCCCCAAGCGGAAGTAATGGTAATTTTGCCGCAGTCTGGGATACGGAATAATTCTTTGTAATGCGGGTCAATAAAGCGGATTCCCTGTTCTGCTTTTGCCATATGCTTATCAAGCCATTCTTTCACATAGCAGTAACAGTAAAAGTTGTAATCACCTTTAGTCGGGTTGCAGCGGAACAGGAAGGCGTGTTTCTCCGTATCCACACGGAAGCCGTACTCTGTGCAATAGTTACCCTTAAAGGAACTTTCGGGATTCGCCTTTGTAAATGCCGTCATATCATAACGGTTATGCAAAAGCCCCTTATCCTCACGCAAATCATTGATCACATCATCAAGCTCCGACTTAAATTCATCGGTTTTCCACTGCTCCCTTGTATCAAACCAAGCGGTATAGAAACCATATCCAGAAGCTGCAAAATCCCCACGCAGATGCCCGATGCACCCTGTCTGCCCCTCAAGCTGCATACTCTGGGCGTAGGTGTATTTCTGTTCGGGCTGCGTCAAAGCTCGTATCTCCATCAGCGTTCCTCCCTGCTCTTTGTTTTTTTCGCCTTTTCCTGTTCCTTGATTTTAGAAAGAGCTTCCTTTGCCCAATCGGGCATTTTTTCTGGCTTGATTTCGCCAAGCACATCGTACCTTTCCCATCGGGCGTGCTTGCCGTCTGCAAGCGAAGTCCCAAACACCGCCTGCCCCCTGCCGCCCCTCGCACCGTGTCCGCCGTCCACCAATACAAGCTGATAGGCGGAATGCCGGTACTCATAACGGTTGACCTCGGCATTGATAGCGACGACCTTTCCCACAATGCTGCCATTTTTATTGTCTGGGATGCAGTCGTCTATGGTAAACGGCGTCATGTCGAACTTGAATTGTTCCTGCTCGGCTCTCACAAGCCCTATCTGCTCCTGCACCCTGTCAGTAAAAATCTGCATGGCTTCCAGATAGTCGTCTGAGCCGACCGCATCCGTCACCCACTCTGCGGACAGCGGATTGTCATAAGTGCAGTCGCAGACTAAAAAAGGATATTCCTCTTTTTCATCTATGCCGAACACCACTTCTTTTTTACCGATATGGATGCTCTGTATAACCTCATAAGAGCTAATCATCCGTTTTTCTTCATTCTCCATCGGACTTCTCCTTTCTTCGCTTTTTCTCCCTCTGCTCATCTAAAATCTTTTGGATGCAGACATCGCAGAAAATAGTACGGCTGTCCTTATATCGGGGATAAGGACAGGTCGTGCAGTCATATTTCTTATGGTTTTCATTGCTGCTCATGCTACCGCTCACGCCCATCGTGCTGCTTCACTTTTTTATCTGGCTGTTGATTGTATGGCATCTGGCACTCTGACTGGTAGCGTTCGTTCAGCTTCTCCCTCGCCGCTTCAAGGGTATTGCAGTAACAGCCCCAGTAATAGTTGTCGCCGCCCTTGCAGTACCAGCATACATACGGGTTCGGGGCTTTCGGGTGATGCCCGATGACAAGCTCCGTGTTCCCGATAGTGCAGCCCTCTATGATTTCATAGCCCTGATTGGAGCGTGTTTCACCGTTCATAGGCGTTCCTCCTCTCTTTTTGTTTCTCGTCCATATATTGCTGCAATTCATACTGGCAGGGGACGTACAGCCTGCCGTTCTCCACGCAGCGGAAAACATCGCATTTCTTATCCGTGGATGCAGCATAAAAATCATCATAAGAATAAGGGAATTTCTGGCTTCCCCTGCCGTAATAGTCAGCGGCAAAAAATCCTAACTCCGTATCACTCCGAAGCCTGCGGGTAATCTTGAAAAAATCATCTTCCCGCTTTGTGAACCGCCGCTCTGGGATAAAATGATGCCCTCCGTATTCAAAAGACTTATCCTGCACCTTTCACCTCACGATTCTTTCGCATATCTACGGTATGCCTTTTCGCCTTTGGCTCTGATTTTCTGCATCCGCACACTCCCTAAAAGTTCTGGGTATTTCTCCTGCAATTTGCGGCGTGTCCTGCCCACGCTCTCAAAGCTCGGCAAGCCAAGCTCCTTATGGTTCAAAAGTATTCGGGCAAGCGGCATAGCTCCCGCATCTTTCAGATAAAGGTTGCAGAGGGCAAGGTACAGCACCATGTCGTCATTTCTTGCGTCCTCATTCTCTTGCAGGACGGTTCTGACTTTGCCCTCAATGGTTTTCAGATTGTCCATATCCACCTCCATACATGGAAAGAGGGCGGTCATTCTGAACCGCCCCAATCCACATTATATCTGCTTTGATTTATTTCTTCCTGCGGATATGCAGCCATACAGCCGCAACGCCAATAAACGCTGCAAGCACAATAGCAATCCTATTTTTTTCTCTCATTCTGCTTTATCCTCCTTTTTCTTTCTTCCGCATTTGTAGCCTGCAAATCCGAAGATTCCTGCACCGATTGTAAATGCCGCCGCAAGGCTCACCCACAAGCCTAAGCTGAAATCATCGCCTGTTTTCGGCGTGTCACGGAGTTCGTTGTGCATGGTAACAGTCGCTGTTTCATCTGTCTTGATGGTCACTTTCTGGTCGGCAGGCAGGATATAGCCAGAGGATGCCTTGTCGCTGACCTCGGAAACGGTATATTCTCCGATACGCAGCCCCTCAACAGTAATCTCACCTTTCTTGTCTGTCGTAAATGTCTGGTCATAATCTTTGCCAGTCACACGGAAAGAGAAGCCCTCCACCTTGCCGTCAGAGGAAGTCTTGACGATTTTAAGGCTGCCTTTCTGTGCTTCATTTAAGAATCCTTTGCCCGCTTCATTCTCCACGTTGTAGGTCTTGCCGTTTTCCTCGATGGATACGGGATAGACGTTTTCATCAAGCACGAAGCCTGTCGGGGCGGTTTTCTCACGGACAAGGTACTTGCCGTAACGCAGGTCGTCCATCTGGTACACGCCTTTCTCCACCTCGCCCATCTCGCCAAGCAGCTCGTCTTTCTTATCCAGTTTTCCATCTTCGTTTGTATCCGAGTAAACCTCAAATACCGCACCTGTCAGCTTGTTTTCTGGGTAGTCCTTGTCTACTTTAGTCAGAGCGATATTTCCCGTAATAAAGTAATTGACAAGCTCAATCTCCACAATCTCGTCAACTTCACTGATTGTCACGCTGATTTCTTCCTCGGAAAGTACATAACCTTTCGGGCTTTCGATTTCACGGATTACCCATGTGCCATACGGAACTTCCTCAAAACAAAAACTGCCGTCATCCTCGGATGTGGCAGTCGCAATCGCATTTTCCTTTGTATATTCTGTTGTGCCTGTCTTAAAAATGCCGATAACAGCACCGCCTAAATCCTCGCCGTCCTCATTGGACTTCTTACCGCTGACAGAGCCGTAAATCAGTTCGTTTTCAATGGCTTCTCCCTCGTTGGCTGTGATATGCACAACGGCGGTTTCCTGTCCTGCGTACTCAAAATCAACAGGATATTTCTCGTCACTTATAAGATAAGCGGAGTTTGTGCTGATTTCCTGCACATAGTAGCTGCCTATCGGTAAATCGCTGACCGCCTTTCCGTGACCGTTTTCATCAAGGAAGATAACCTCTAACAATTCGTCTGCAGGGATAGAAGAACCGTCTGCGGCGGTCAGTTCCTCTGTGGCATACAGACCGAACGTAACATCTTTAATCTCTCCGTTATTGCCTACGCCGTATGCTTCGTCAACCTCAAGGCTCTTGATTAAATCAATTTCCACACGCTGACGCTCGTTGTAAAAATCCGTGCCTGTTTCCGTCACTTCGATTTCCTGTCCCGCATACACAAGCTCCACGGCATGGACTTCCTCACTTAACACCATGCCATACGGGGCGGTCACTTCTTTGACTTCATATCTTCCCAGATACAGTTCTTTGGATTCTGCCGTGCCGTCCTCGCCCGTAGTGAGCGTATCTACAACCTCGCCTTTCTCGGCTCTTACCGTTCCGTCTGTCGTAATAATATCCTCGGCTGCGGTAATCTCATAGACCGCACCCTCAAGGCTGTCCACTGCAAAAATCGGCTGATACAGCCCTTTGTTTCCTGATACCCTGCTGAATACTTCGCCAGACTTTTCTACCGTGATTTTCCCTTTCTGTGCCACGTTGGAGCGTTCCACTTTGACAATCGTGATGCCGCTTTCTTCCTCGGAGTTTTCCTGCTCCACGTCAAAATAAACAGGTTCAGAATCCAGTACATATCCATACGGAGCCTGCACCTCAACCAGAGAATATCCTTTGCCGTATTCCAGAGTCTGCGGCGTGATAAGCTCTCCGTCTGCGGTAGTGTAGAATGTGTCAATCGTTGTCACTTCGGGATAAGTGAACGTCATTGTCACAAGCTCCCCGTTCGGGTCGTAAATCTGGAAGCCAACGCCTGCATATGGGATAACCTTGCCTGTTTCCACGTCTTTCTTAACGATTTTGATATAGCTCTCAAAATTGGCGTTGTTGATAAGGTAGCGGTAAGTCTGGCTGTCCTTACAGATAAATACGTCAAAATCTTTCATCAGCTCACGCCCGTCCCATCCAGAAGTCTGGTGAACCGTATAGATGCCATACGGCATATCCTTTGTCTGGGCAAATCCGTTCTCATCGCAGATAAGCGTGTCACGTTCCGTTTCCTCCGCCGCATCAAAGCTGCCTGCGGATTTTAAATATACCTCAAAAACAGCCCCCTCCTCTGGGGTTTCAATCTGGGTTTCGCCGTTATCGGTATGCTTGATGATAGCGATATTTCCCTTAATGACCTGCTCGTTTACGTCATTCTTTGCAGAATTATATTCCACGGTGTAAAGCTGCGGCTCTGCCCCTACATGGTGTACGGTCGTGTCCAGAAGATAGCCCTCGGACGGGGTAATCTCACGGATGCTCCAGTCATCGCCGCAGATATAATATTTTGTTGTGAACTGCCCGTTTTCATCGGTGGTGTAGGTGTCAACCAGTTCCTCGCCCTTATAAATGCCGTAAACCGCACCTGCAAGGGAAGCGTCACCCTGCGGCTTCTTTCCCGTTTCCACGTCGGTCTTTAATACCGTGACATTGAATTTCTTCAAAATGTTGTGGAAGCTGCGGTTTGTGACTTTCTTCCACTCAATCGGGGCGGTCTGGGATGCAGGGACAACGTAGCGGACTGCCGTATCCACTTCCTCAAGGGTATAAGGCGTGCTGCCGCTGATAAGGACATTTTCAAACTTCGCCAGTCCGTTCTTATCGGTTATGGCATATTCATCAACAGCCAAGCCGCTCAAAGAAGTGCCGTAAAGGTGGAACTTCACGCCCTCCACAAGATTATCCTCGGATGTTTTTACAACTTCCAGACTGCCACGTTTTAAAGTATTGCTGAATGTGACCGTAGAGGTCTTTCCTCCGATAATCGTCACGGTCTGGGTCTTCTGCGGCTCGTAGCGGTCAATGGACTGTTCCGTGACCGTATAAGTGCCAGGGAATAAGCCCTCCACTGTGATATTTCCATTCTTATCGGTTTTTACGGTCTTATTGAATCCGTCGCCTTTGATGGTAAAGGAAATCCCCTCAACAACGCCGTCCTCGGAAGTCTTTTTGAGTGCAACCGTGCCTGTCGGCGTTTCCACGTTGATATACGCCATCATGGTATCCACATTTTCCACACCTGTGATTACATCCTGCAAGTTGGGGTCGCCGTAAGCAATCATCATTGCACCGCTGCTGACGGTCGGCGTGTTGTTCCTCGTTGCCGTAATCCTTGCCGTTCCGTCAACCGCCTTTGATGATGTGATGGTCAGTTTGTTCCCAGACTTGGACACCTTTACATTGCTGTCAGAGCTGGTAAGGGAATACTCGGATAAAACGCAGTTGCTGTCGGTCAGCGTAAGGCTGTATTTGCCATCCTTATAGGCAAGCTCCTTTGTGATGTCTTTCTTCCCTGCCGACATGAAGCTCGGAATCGTGCTGTGCCTTGTCATCAGCGACACAATCTGGTCGTAAGCCGCCCTTGCCCCACTGTTCGCATAATTAGAGCCAAAGTGCAGACTGTAAACGGTCGTGCTTGTCTGGCTGTACGGGCTTGTGGTGTTGCGGCATCCCGTGACGAACTCCCACACAAGGGTCTGGGTGGCAAGCCATTTCTCATCATCGCTCCCAGATAAATTCCCGCTGTTTCCCTGATACCCATAGAGCAGGGCAAGCCCTACCGCCTTTCTCTGTTCTGCGGAGAGGGCGTTCCAAGCGTTAGAAGATGCCTTTGCAAGCGTGTTGCCTGTTTTTAAAGGCACACCCGGCTGAAGGCAGAACGCCGTTTCCCCGTCCACATACATACGGTACTTGTATTCGCCTGTTCCTCCTGCGGTATGACCTCCAATGTTGGCACTGGAATTATATCGGATGGCATTCCCTGCACCGTCGTAGGTGTGGGTAAAGCTAATCGTTCCGATGTCACCCGCTGCGAACGCTGTCGTGGCAGGGACGGCGGACAATGCCGTGACCGCAGCCAAAGCAAACGCCGCAGCCCTCTTGAATAATTTACGAATCTTCATTCGTTACCTCCTGTTCGTTCTCATGTTGATAGTTGACTTTCTGGCAGAAAAAAAGCCGCCCTTGTGGACAGCTTTAATAATTCTTTTCTCGGATAGTTACTGGCAGTATCTAGGGGGAGAGGTGTGGAGAGGGGGAAGCGGAAAAAAATTTGCTGTCCCTCAAAGGGGCAGACTACTCCCTCGGCGTTCCATGCCAAAGTCCCTATTTTGCCTGCCTTACCTCTCGTGGGCTTTGTTCCGCTGCAAATGGCGGTTATAAAACTCCAACGCCTTTACGACAAAATCCGTTTCCTGCCCTCTGGGGATGGATTTCGGTATGAGCTTGGTTATCCGCTCGTCCTTAAAGGCAGGCTTCTCTTTCTGGTTTGGCTTATCCTCCTGCATGATGGACTGGATAACCTCGTCCGTGAGTTTTCCCTCCTGCATAAACTTTTTCATCTTGATAGCCTGTGCAAGTGAGGGCGTGGCATCGTTGTAGCCCATCGCTTCTAAAAGCGTGTACTGCTGTTCCTCGGAAAGATAAGAAATCTCTACCGCAGGGCGGAACGCTATCTGGCGTTCATCAACCATTTGCAGGATTTCGGGTACAAGCTCGGTCAAACGAATATAGCGGTGTATTTGCCTACCGCTATCTGCAACATCTTGGCTCATTTTATCAACGCTAAACAACTTCTCGCCCACTGGTCGAGAAGTTAAGTCGCTCCGTTCACCTTGACGTTTCATTGCTTCTAACCGCATCTTATACGCAAAGGCTTTCTCACTTGGCAAGATAACAGAGCGTTGGAGATTACTTTCAACCATGACAATAATCGCTTCATCATGGGTCAGCTCCTTAACCTCACATTTCAGCGTTTCAATCCCTGCAAGCTCACAAGCCTTTTTCCGCCTGTGACCGCTGATAAGCTCGTACCGTCCGTCCTCTTTTTGCCGAACTGTCGCAGGGGTCATTACGCCGCTCCGACTGACACTTTCCACAAGCTGCTCCATATCCTCATTCATCAAAACCTTGAATGGGTGGTCTGGGAACTCATCAATTTCGGAAATGGGTATCTCCCTTATCTTGCTTAGATTCGCTTCTGCTCGGCTCTCGTCTGTTTCAAAGAGGTCATCGTATGCGGTCAGCTCGATTCCTGTTCTTTTGTTTCTCGCCAATCTCTGCCACCTCCTTTGCAAATTGTTCATAAGCTGCGGCTACCTTGCCGCCTTTGTCGTAGGCAAAAATACTCTTTCCCTCTGCGGTGGCTTCTACCGCACGGATGGAATGGGGTATCTGGGTATCAAATACCTTTATCCTCTGCCCATAGGCACTTTTTACCGTAGCAGTAATTTCTTTTGAAATATTTGTGCGTGGCATAACCATCGTCATTAAAATACCGTCAATCCGCAGATGGGGGTTGATTTGCCGTTTGACCTTAGACACGGAGCGAAGCAACAGCTCTAAGCCTTTGGCAGAAAGATAATGGGGCTGTGTCGGGATAACCACGCTGTCAGCCGCTGCAAGTGCGTTTATTGTGAGCATACCCAAGCTTGGCATACAATCCACAAGAACCACATCATAATTCTTTTTTACCTCATTGATGCAGGTTTTCAGTACGCTTTCACGGCTTATGGCGTTAATGAGCCTTACTTCCAGCCCCGACAGTTCAATGTTGGATGGGAGCAGGTCAACGCCCTCGTCATGGTGCAGGATGCTTCTGGAAACATCGACAGGTTTATCATCAATAATATCCTGCATAATGGTTGAGAGTGTATTGGGTAAATCATCTGGTCGGCTGTAACCGAGCGACATAGTTAAATTTGCCTGTGCATCGGCATCAATGAGCAGGACTTTCTTACCCTGCTGTGCCAGAGTTACTCCCAGATTGACCGCCGTAGTGGTCTTGCCGACACCGCCTTTCTGGTTTGTCAGAGCGATTACTTTGCAATTTGACATAGATGCGTCCTCCTTTCGCATAGATTTAGCCACTTTGTCAAGGTGGCTATGTAACAATATCAGAGAACGACAGAACGCAAAAAAGCCGCCTACTCTTAAAAATAAATAAGAATAAGCGGCTCTGTGATGTGCCTTAGACATATTCAATTTTCATTCTCTTAATCGGTGCGTTTACGACTTTGAATATTAACTCATCAACGCAGTCCGTATATCTGCCCTGTTGTATGAGCTGATTTTTCAGCTCCACAAGGCTATGTAATAAAATGCTCCGTTCTTGGCTGTCTACATATAAATGGTTTTTCTTTTCTCTCATAATCAACACCAACCTTTTTTGATTTCATTATATAGAGAAATACCAAACCAATCAAAAGTACGATTCATACAAAAAATAAGCGTACCACTACTTCTAATGATACGCATATTGGGATAATATAAAATAAATATCTTTAAACTCCATTCATTTCTTCTTTTTCAAATGAAGATAAAAGTTGATTATGGGTTTCAACAAATCCTTTTAAAAATTTTTGAGAGGCATGCCAGTATTCAGAATAAATACTTTTCTGACGTTCCGCTATTTGTTCTTGCAAATTGCTATCTGGAACTGGTACATACACATATTCTAATAAATCATCTTCATATACCCTTGCTCTTGAAGATGATGAACCCGTTGCTAACCTTATTATTTGCTTGCAAACATGTTCCGACTGTAATAAAGCACACAAAACATATTCGCTCTTTACAAACTCATTTTTCTTGAGTTTTAATATATATGCTTCCTTTGAAACAAGACCCTCCTTAATTTCTTGCGGAATTACCGTCACCCTATTTTTCCGTGGATTAATCCTTGAAAAAATAACATCCCCTCCATGAAAAATATGCATTGATGAATTAATATTTATTCCTTTTACATAACGAATATTTGATATTGCCCCTGTATTTGGAGAAATATCTGGAATTTCTAAATAATAATACATTTCTGTGAATAATGGATTTTTAGAAACATTTTTCACTTCACAAATCTCATTTAATGGAACTACCATATTGAATTTTTCACTAATAACACTTCTGTCTTGAATATTTAATAAAAAACTAGCATCTATCCGACGAGAAGATATTTCATCTTGTTCAACCCAACCACATTCTCCACCATTTTCAGTCTGATAAATTCCATCAAAATACATTCTTGATTTCTCTAGAAATATTTTTAAATCTGATTTATTATGCGGTCTATAATCTTTTTTTCCAACCTCATATCCAACTTCCTTTGCTGTTGCCAAAAAAACTTTATGCGGCTTATTTTTTTCTTGCCTACTTCCATCCCTTTTTCGCACTCCCAAAATAGTTGTCTTTGAAACAGATTTTCCGAACGGTATAAATGCCCCTTCTGGCAAACTTACTACAGTAACCAAATAACATTTAGAAAGCAACCACTCTCTAAAGCTCTGGTATGTTTTTACATTTAATAATCCTTCGGGCAATACAATATATAATTCACCACCTCTTTTCGCATCCAATGCCTTTATACATCTCTCAACAAACAAAATATCTAATTCTTGATTATCTCTCCCGATACCCATCTCATACTGGGAAAGGACATCAGAGAATGCATATGGTATAGTAAATGGTGGATTAGTAAAAACTACATCAAATGAGCTATCTGGCAACTTACAAGACCTCAAAGTATCTCCTTGGTAAATATTATTATATCCATCTCCATGCATGATAAGATTTATTTTTGCAAGTACATGTAAATCCTCATCTGCCTCATGTCCCCACAAACACTTATCAATTAAATTCTTAAATTTCTTTTTACTTTCGACTTCAGAAAAAGGACTATCAATAATTTTTTGATTAATATACCTAAATGCTTGAATCAAAAAACCACCTGAACCACATGCTGGGTCAAGAATTTTGTCACCAATACTAGGGTCTGCATACTGAACCATATAATCAACAATTTCTCTAGGCGTAAAATACTGATCAAAATCCCCTCTTAATGTTGACTTTAAAAAAATCTCATATACAGCACCTTTAATGTCATCACCTGTTCCTAAAAAAGACCAAGGTTCTAGCATTTTAATTATTTCAACAATACTTGCATTATCATTTATTTTTAATGCTTCTTCTGGGTCACTATACACGGGATATTGACTTTTGGCTTCTAAAAATAGATTTTTAAATATCTCTAATTCATCTGTCTCTTCAATCTTTGCCCATTTCTTGATATATTCAATTAAAAAACGATTATCTTCATCATCTTTAGCACGGCGTTCTTCGTTCATTTTTACCAAAAGAATTTTTGTCATTTCCTTAAATGATTGGTCAGTACGAACTAAGGCTCTTTTCTCAATAATATCTTTACATTTATTAATAATCCTATATAATTCTTGTTCGCTATATAATGTCAGTAAAACACTTCGTATTTCTCTTAACTGTATAGAAGATAGTTCTCTTTTACGAGTTTTATTAACATCTATAACCAGCTGATTTTTACTAGGTATTTCTGATGTCCTTTTTCCAGTATATATATTAGTTACCACACAATCCAGTCCATTTGTTGTGATAGCGTATACTGCTGGCGGAGTAGAGACTAACTTTGCATAACTTGTACATTGTAAAATTTCCTTTTCTGAAAGCGTAATACTTGGTCTCTTAGTATCAATAATAAGTTGCACATTTCCATCAACTTTTATTGTAATATCAGCTCTTATATCTGGTAATTTTCTAGTCCCTACCTGAACAGATATTGGGGTTTCATATCCCATATCACTTTCATCATATCCCAATTGCTCTAGAAAAGGTACAATCACTTTAATCTTTACATCTTCTTCCGTTTTTACTTTATTATTGTAATCTGGAATATTATCAAAAATCCATTCTCTGATATCCATATCATATCTCCAATTTCTTAGTATTTCCACTAATTATAACACACAAAAATGTTTCAGGCATCCTCTAATGCTTCCATTTTCTCCTAAATCATTTTGAAGCTAATTTGTTATTTCGGATAGTATATTTATGTCTTACCAACTCAACTTTTATATCATTTATGCTATCTAATATTTTATGATAAAACATTCTTTCTGAACTACCATCAAATCATACGAAAATATTCCAACGCCTCTCTTATAGCCACTTCTTTCTCTGGCGGACATTTCGGCTGTCTGGAATTTTCCGATTTTGGCAGATTGTAGTTCACCCTCTCGATAATCCCACATTTCTCTTTTACCTGTGCGATATACAAACTGCTGACTTTCAATCCAGTATGTTCCAACACATAATCCTTGATTTCCTCATAGGTTGCCTTGCTTTCCGCAGACGTCAAATCAAGCTCGTCCATCTGAAGCTCCACCTCGATATGTTGGTCTGAGTGAAGTTTGGACAATAAACATACCGTCTCCACATGCACACTTCACCCAAACATATCTACCACATTTCAATTACAATGTATTCTTTCAAACATTTGAACAACTTAATTTTTCTCAAACCGATAAAAATTTCCCATACAATTCATTAAAAAATAATTCAGATTTAGAGCAAATATCAAAAGTTACGTCTATATCGTTTCTTTTTCATATTATATGCCCTCTTCTTGTCTTCTGTATTTATTCTCAAAAATTCATTGTTACCAAATGAATAACAGTAAATCGTATTATGAACCAACTCGGCAAATTGTTTTAAATCTGAAAACCCAAGTTCTTTAATATTTATATTATTTTCCAAAAGAAGTTGTTCCATTTGTACTAAATTAATCCGTTTATTTGTCGGGTCATATTTAAAAATTATTTTTATCATAATATTTAACAATTCTTTAACATTACTAACCTTATACTTTTTAACATTTTTTCTTGGTTTCCCGCCCATATCATTACTTAATATATCCTCTCTATCGTAATTCACGTTTTTGATGTGTTGTAATAAATAATTAGGTCTATAAATTTGCAATGCAAAACATTCACTGTTATTATTCTCAATTCCCTCTTGGTTACTTACCATCTCATACTTTCTTGCCTCGCTGTCCATGTCATTACCTAATAAATCCTCTCTATTAAAAATTATTTTTTCAATATACTGTGATAAATAATTAGGTTTATAAATTTGCAACGCAAAACATTCACTATCATTATTCTCAATTTTTTCTTGATTTCTTACTATCTCATATGGCAAAAGAATATCTACATATGACTGATGAAACTGAACCATTTCTATTGTTTCATTTAGTTGATAAACATCAAAAATATTTTTACAAGAAGCAACGGCATCTCCTAATTTCTTAAAGCCATATTTTGCTATATTAATACCCGCCCTATGAATGTATTGACCTAATTCGGTTAAATAAAATAGCCTTGCACCTTTTTTTTGATTAACCATCAAACTTTTCAAAATATCCACGAAAGTTTCTTCCGTTTTTTCTTTATCTTCTTCCGTTTTTTCTTTATCTTCTTCCGTTTTTTCTTTATCTTCTTCCATATCTAATGTCAATTTAACATATTCCTTATCTCCATAAACAAAAGTATGGAATATCATGGGTAATTTATGCAAATATTCTTCGATTTCCCCATATATTTCAATATTGCTTTCTACATTAAATAATACTTGCTTTAAAGTATTTACATCTAAACTCTCCTGCTTACTTTCTTTATAAACCAAGGACATAATACTCTCTAATCTTAATTTTCGCTCTTCACTCTTACAAATCTCCTCCAAAAAAATACTTTCTTCATCACTTTTTTGTTCTTCAATAGTTATAAAACATTCTAAAAAATTGTCGCCATCTTCTTCAATAGAAAATTTATAATAGTTCTCACTAAGATGATTCAACAAATCATAGATTTTGGTATATCCAAATTCTTGTAATGTTAAATTATTTTTACTTAAAAAAACACTAAACTCACCCATACGACTAAATCTAATTAGTTTGTATGAAGTTTCTAATTCCTTAAAAAACTCCTTAAGTAAAAAAATTATTTTTTCTCTTTGTTCTATATTTTGTTTTTTATCTTTAAAAAATTGAATAGGCAATACATCAGTATAATCATGTGTTACAAAATTGCTAATATCTATATCTGTAACATATATTTGTTCGTTTTGAGTATATAATCTAAAAAAAGAATATTCAAATTTCTTATTTAGTAAGTTCCTATCAAAAGTAAACCATACATTACTATAATTTAAATTACTTTCTCTATAATTACTTAATTCTACTTGAAAATAGTTATCCAACACTAAATATATTTCCCTTACCTGCTCTACACACTCTCCACATAATATTAGCACTGGATTCTTATACCCACGGTAACTCGACAGGAAAATATCATATCTCTTTAACTTTCTTTCTAACTCATCCTGCCATCCAGAAAATTCACGAATGCATTCAACCATACCAAAATATTCATCTTCATTCAAAGAAAACAGAACTTTTGCAGTTGGTCGTACAGCGTTTAACCCATTCTTTGTCCCACCTAGCTTTGGTTTGATTTCAAACAAAATATCTGCCCATTTTTCTGCTTCCGTAATAAGCTGATTAGCAGACAAAATGCGTTTCATATCATATACCGTAGTATTTGTTACTGTAGACAAATTCCAATTCGCATTACGCTTATTTTTTGCCTTATATATTTTAGCACCTAAATAATCCAAAGAAATAATTAGAAAACTATCCTTTTTAGACAAAGTTGACTTAAACTGATACATAGCCAATATTCTATTATCTTTTAAGTTTTTAAGCAACTTTAACAAATCATCTCTATCACCATAAAAAAATCCTTTTAGAAAAAGCAGTAAATAAATCTGCTTTGTTGTCATATAAATGTGTTCAGCTAATAAATTAATAATGCAGTCTACTACTTTTTGTTTATATGAAGGCATCTCTGCAATAAACATTCTAGCTTTTTCTATTGGATAATAGGATGTATAATCATAATCTATATTAAACGAATTAATCCCTTCATTCTTCCATAATGTAAATGGTGACTTTACCAAACCAAACTGATCTTTAAAATATTCTGCAAACCCAATTCCACTAACATCAGCTACGAATTTCTTTCTATGACTTTGTTCCCGAATAACTTTTGATAATTCCATCTGTATGTTTTCAGCTTTTTTCACCACATTTTTAATACTACTTTGTTCTACATTATGTGTTCGACTCCAATAATTCCATAATTCAACAACAAAAGTTCTAAAATCTTTTATAGGAACAATATAACTCATAGGTGTATTATTTATTAACTCCACAACTCTCCAAGAAATTTTTTCTAAATCCACTTCCCTTATACACCAATATAATGGATATGGTCTCTCTTTTTTTAATTCTTCTAAGATATGCATGATTGAATAATCATTTCCTTGATATCCAACAACAATCATGCCGAATCGCTGCAAAGCTTCTTTAAATTTTTCATTCAAACATTCTCCTAAATCATGTGTTTCATTTATGTAATTTTTAGTATTATTATATAAATATTCGCCATGCAATTTTATAATGTTAGGTTTCTTTCTATTGTAGGATATACTACTAGCCTTATCATCATAAATACATACTCTAGCCCTTGTTCCCAAAAAACTCATTGCTTCATGAATAAAATTATCAAAATTTGTTGTAAAAACATTAAAAAGCATTCCCTGATTGATTAAATCTGCTAACAAGTAATATTCAAATGCTGGAGTCTTATTTTCGATAAACTCTTCCATCAACTCTTGAATCTTATTGCTTTCTGGCGAATACTCCTGCATCCAAAACCCATACTCCAAATCTCCTAATAACTTATCTTTATATTTTCCCCATATTTCTTCCAAATCAATTCCTTCAAGACTCGCTAGCTCAGTACAATTTTTCTCCTCCTTTATCAATTTTTGAAATGATAAGGGTAATGATTTTAAAAGTTCTACCTTCAGTTCTTTATTATCATATTTTTCAGCAAACTGTTTCCTCTTTCGATTAACATAACTGTTAAATTGCTCTTCATCAATCTCATTTTCATATTTTTGAATAAACGCTTCTAAAGTTTCCTCATTTCTTTTCCATTTTGCAAGAAGATAAATACCATCTTCGTTTTCCTTTAAAAAAGAATATTTTTGTATAATTTGCACCATTCTTCCACCTAAGGCAACTTCCGACGATGCCGAACACCCTGCACCTGCAAATAAAACAAACATGGGCATATCATTTTCCCATACAACAGTACTTGAAATAATTTCATTAAAAAGTTTTACAAATGAAACATACTTTTCTTTAGCAATCTTAGAATTATACATCATTTTATCCTCCGCTCATTATTCATATAAACATAAATTTCTTTAGAAAAAATATTTTACAATATTATTCCATATTGATTTCTGTCAAAAACTCTTTCCAGTAATCTTTTTTCATATCTGACAACAGAATGGAACACTTCACATAGAAATTTCAAATATTTATCAATTATCGCCATTTTTATAATAAAACCTCTCATCTCCAAAAAACCAACAGTCAGGGTAATCATCGTTATTAACTGTATTCTGCCAAATATCCCGTTCTGCATTTTCGTACCTTGAATCATTGCTTAGCATACCTTTCAAATCATATAGCCTTTTAAGAAAATTTAATTCTTCAAGCCGACCAAAATATCTTTGAAAAAAATCATCTATTTTCAATCCATTTCAAAATAAATCCAAAATGTCACGTTTTGTTATTTCTATTATACAATTCATTTTATTTTCCTCCTCAAATATATCTGAATATTTTTATATTACTACTTCAAACAAATTATTTCAAGAAAAGCGTACCACTATCTCTAATGATACGCCTATCCCATTCAATTTCTTAGAGCTTGTTGCCTATATTTTATCAGCAGGGTGTACACTACATAGACACGTTAATTGCGGAAACCCTTTATTTTCCGTTTGTGTTCCCACACCCGATATCAACTACCACCGAAACATCAAAGTAGTTTTTGAGGTGCTTATTTCGGATTTTTTCACCCTCCGAAGTGAACATGAAATGCTTCGCAAAGTGCCTAAAATAAAGGACTTCTACGAGTTTTTCTTTTGTATCAACACAATAGTCTCAACATGTTCACCATTGTCCAAACCTATACTTAAATCATTTTCAATAATCGGCAGCTTAAACCGAATTGATTTAAGCCACTGACCATTGGGTTTGCGTTCCTCATAAATCTGTATTTCTGCAATCAACGCTTCGATAAGCTGTCGCCGTTCCACATCGTTCATAGCGAAATACAATTTGTCAAAATAAATCAATACCTTGTAAATATTATCCCCTGTGATTTTCTCGGCTTCAATGGATGTCTTTTTCGCTCTGGCGTCCATCAACTGCGATTCCAGTTCTTCTATTTTATCATACATCCGATAAAGCCTGTCATCAAGGTCTGCTTTTCTCCTAATATAATGTCTGTCGTCAGGATTGAGGTTATCAATTTCCTCAATCAGCTTCGATTTGATGGTGTAATCTTGACGGAGCTGTTTTTCATAATTGGTTATTTCTTGGTCTATGGCGGTCGTATCAACTTTCATGTTGATTTTTTCCTGCATCATTGCCGCAAAATGGGGATTGCTGACCAGCTTTACTATCACTTCGGCTATGGCATCGTCCAGAAGTTCTTCCCTTATCTGCTTTCTGTAATCGCATTTATGCCCCCGCTGCATACCACGGTGTTTACACCCATAATAGAAGAAATCCTTGTATTTCGTTCCGTCCTTTTTGTATTTGATGCTCTTGTTCCCATACATCCCCGCTCCGCATATGGGACACTTCACAATCCCAGAAAGCAGGTGCGTCCGCTCGTTTTTCCCCTTATTGACGTGTTCATACTTCTTCGCCTGTGCAATCAGTTTTGCCTGCGCCGCATTCCAGACATCTTCTGGGATAATCGCTTCATGCAGTCCGTCTACCAAAAGAAAATTTTCCTGCTCCACAAGATGGTATTCATTCCGTGTCCCGTGGACTTTTTCTGTTTTCCTGCGTCCATAAGCAATTTTACCACAATAGACTGGATTTTTCAATATCAGTCGGACTAAGTGGGCATCAAAAAGAGGGTTCTTCCCATTCTGACGCTGTATCTTGCGGATGCCGTGGTTTTCCAGATATTTTGAAATCCCGTTTGAGCCAATATCCGTATTCACATACTGGTCATAGATGGTTCGGATTGCAACCGCTTCTTCCTCGTTGATTTCCAACTTGCCATTTACGAGCTGGTATCCATATGGCGCAAATCCGCCGTTCCATTTCCCCTCTCTGGCTTTCTGGATTCTGCCCTCCATTGTCTGGACACGGATATTCTCACGCTCAATTTCAGC
The DNA here is from genome assembly GCA_003611745.1 of bacterium D16-36. Lineage (GTDB taxonomy): Bacteria > Bacillota > Clostridia > Lachnospirales > Lachnospiraceae > Butyribacter. The sequence goes on from RAYF01000065.1 coordinate 21,129, forward strand.
TACCGCCGACAAAACGGAAATCATCAGCTTGCCCGCATCTTTGGACGAGTCAATCCTATCCTCCACGCAGATTAGGTTCACGCCGAAGTCCTGCATGACCTGCAAAGTGGAAAGGACGTCTGCCGCATTTCTCCCAAAACGGGATAACTTGAATACCAAGACATATGAGATGTTGTCTTTTCCCGACTTCACATCCTCCATCATCTGTCTGAATTGCATACGCCCCTCAATGGATTTACCCGATTTCCCTGCATCCTCATACTCGCCTACAATTTCATAGTCATTGAAATCTGCATACGCTTTCATCCTTGACCTCTGTGCGTCCAGTGAATAGCCGTCAATCTGCATGGCGGTGGAAACCCTCTTATAAGTGTAAACCTTTATTCTTTCTTTGTTCATAGTAACAGCAACTCCTTTTTTACCAAAACCGTGATATTTATTTTCTGCACTTAAAATTGTATCAGCGATTCTCTGAAACAACAAATGTGCGATTTTGGTGAATATTAGAGTCGCTGCTATATTCTTTGTTATGACTGGCATCAGGCATACCGTCTATGCCCAGTTCAGAAGCATATTTCGCTATCAGATTTGCCAGCAGGTCAGCTAAGCCGTTCCACTCATCGTCAATGAGCATATTCCGATACACCCCCCTTATTTCTTTGTCATAGCAAGGCTAATGGCAAGAGCCTTGTCGACTCTTGCCATTATATTATCGGGCATTGTACCCATATGGTTTTTAAGCCTTTGCTTATCAATCGTCCGTATCTGTTCAAGCAGGATAATAGAATCCCTGTCAAGCCCCTCAACATCTTTTACCTCGGTATGTGTCGGCAGTTTTGCCTTTGTCTGCGTCCTGCCTGTGATTGCCGCAATAATGACTGTCGGGCTGTGGCTGTTGCCTATATCATTGGATATGATAAGTACGGGTCTTGTTCCGCCCTGTTCTGAACCGACAACGGGATTAAGCTCTGCGTAGAAAATGTCGCCACGCTTAATAGTTCTGTCCATAGTGTCTGACCTCCTATTTTGATTTAGGCAGGAATACCCTGCCTATGTAACAGCCAGACGCAAGGAAGCATTTAAGGTCGGGAGAATATAAAACAAACTCTGTTCCATTGACCGCCCTGCATCTGGCTTTATGATAGAAAGCATTTTCTATTTGTCCCCGACACCCCGAAAATGCTGATGCGTTACAACGCAAGGGAAGTCACCAAACGGTCAGCAGCGAACTGACACCACGGGAGTTGCACCCCAACTGTCGGTCTGACAGAGCCGCCCCCATTGCCTGCGACGGACTGGTTGCCGCTCGGACTGTGGCTGGACGGGAGTATCATTGTCCTCTTTGTGGGTCATGGCGGAATCGGGAGCTGCCCGATATTTTCAGTCGGTATTTTTTCGCTTGCCGTCTTTCGGCGGGTCATGGCGTACCGCTGCACACGCTTACGCTTATTACAGCCACAAAGAGAATGTATTTGGTGAATGGGTATTCGGTTGTCAAAGAACCGTCCCGTTTTCGCCATAAGGCGAAACAGGTGAAAGGGCTTTTAAGCCCCTTCACCTGTTTGCTCACTCACCAAAGGCTGCGTGTAGTGTAAATTTTAAAAAATCTTAAAATTCTTTTTCAGCTTTTCAACCGCAATATCCACGCTGAATTTTACCGCCCTTTTCGTGCAGCCCTCCAGCTTTGCAATCTGCTCATAGGTCAGCTCCCCGAAAAAGTACAGCTTCAGCCTGCGCCGCTGCACTTCTGGAAGTTCGGAAACCGCCCTATGTAGCTGCTCGTATTCGATGCTCTCTGAAACAATATCCTCAATCCGTTCTGCCTTATAAAAAGCTCTGTCATTCAGCGTTTCTTCGGTCAGCTCGGAGTGTTCAATGTGCCTGCTCACCCTGTTCAGATGGGATATGTCCTCAAGCTCAAATCTGTCAAACGTCTGGTAGAGCATTTCATCAATCTCAATATTCTGCTGCTTTCCACGCCCGTCCTTAAAAGAGAGGTAATAATGCCCCTCGGTTATTGTCAAAGTGTACGGATTATACTTGTCCTTTTTTCGGTTTGGATGCTTTTCAAGCATTGTAATTTCCTCCAATCAATCTGAATTTTTTTGAAAATCCAGATTGAAAGGCGGAGAACGGCATCCCACGTTAAAAACAGCCCTGCGGCATGTTCTAACAAAAAACGACAAAAGAAAAACCGCAAAGGCTGTCACGCCCTCACGGTTTATAGATATTTTGGTTCTTATATGTAGAGATTTGACTTCTACTTCTTGGGTAGAAAGCCCCCTTGCGCTGACAAGGATTTTTTTAACAGGCTGTCCACCCATCCCCGATATGATATATGTAAATTGAAATTGCTATTTGCAGGCAATAAAAATCCCTCCAAACTAAAGCAGGTTTGGAAGGACTTTTATTTTTGGCATGGCAAAGCAGCCCACCAAACGCTGTCTTTTTTATTTGGCGGGCTTCCCCTTACCTCTGGCACTATTTACAAAATGTGCTTTTGACCTATATTTTCTTCTCTATATTTATCACTTTCTGCGTCCACTCACGGTAAAACGCTTCTTCATGTGACACCAATAGCACTGTCCCCTCAAATTCTTCCAGTGCGGTTTTCAATGATTCTTTTGCCAGTGCATCAAGGTGGTTTGTCGGCTCGTCCATGATAAGGAAATTGCACGGCTTCATCATAAGCAGGCACATTTTAACCTTTGCCTGTTCCCCTCCGCTCAAAGTCCCGATTTCCTGCATGGCGTGTTTGCTTGAGATGCCGCAGTCTGCAAGACGCTTTCTCACGTCTTTTATCGCAAGCGACGGGTAAGCATCGGAAACAATCTGAATGGGCGTTTTTTCTATATCCGCCCATGCCAACTCCTGCTCAAAATACCCAATCTTTACCTGCTCCGAAAAACGGAAACTCCCGCTTAATGAGGGTATTTGGCTGATAAGCGTTTTTAGCAGTGTGGATTTGCCGATGCCGTTAAATCCCGTCATAACAATTTTTTCTCCCCCTTTTATGGAAAAGCTGATGTCTGACAAAACAGGATAGTGGTAGCCAACATCCAGATGTTTTACTCTTAGATGCTCTGTCGTAGTCAGCGGGAGAGCTTCAAACCGAAAATGCGGCTTGATTTCTTTCTGTTCCAGAGCTTCCATCTTATCCATTCGGTCAAGCTGTTTCTGCCTGCCACGAGCCATTTTTGACTTTCTCCCTGCAATATTCCTGCGGATAAATTCTTCCGTCTTTTTGATGGTTTTCTGCTGTGCGGCATACTGTCTGATATAATCCTCACGGAGCAGTGCCTTTTTTCTCGTGAACTCTGAATAAGTGCCAAAATATTTTGTAATCTTCTCGTTGTCAATGTCGCATATCCTTGTGGATATTTTCTCTAAAAAGTCATAGTCATGCGATACTACCAGAAAAGCGTTTGGCAGGCTGGAAAGATATTCGGCAAGCCATGTAACATGCTCCTTGTCCAAAAAGTTCGTCGGCTCGTCCAAAAGCAAAATATCTGGCTTCTCAAGCAGCAGCTTCGCCAGTATGACCTTTGCCCTCTGCCCGCCGCTCATCTGCTCAATCGGTCTGTCTAACCCGACTGCCGTTAAGCCCAGACCTGTCGCTACCTGTTCTATCTTTGTGTCAATCAAATAAAACTCTTTGCGTTCTAATTCTTCCTGATACCTTGCCGCCATGCCTAGCTTTGCCATATCCCCATTCGCAGACTGGCAGTACAGCTCATTCATCCTGTTTTCTATCTCATACAGCCCAGAAAATGCGGATTGCAGGAACTCCCTCATCGCCACGCTTTTTTCAATTTGGGCGTACTGGTCGAGATACCCTATTTTTGTGTTCGGCTGCCATACTATCCTGCCAGAGTCGGGGATAAGCTGCTCCGTGCAAATTTTTATGAACGTGCTTTTTCCCGCCCCGTTCTGACCGACAATCCCGATATGCTCCCCTTTGTTCAATGTAAAATCTGCGTTTTTAAACAGATAATTTTCTCCAAAAGAATGCGTTAATCCCGTAACTTCTAATAAACTCATAATCATTGTCCTCTCTTTTTACTGTCTGATTTTTCAAAATGGGCAAAAAAATAGCAGAAGTCAGATACTCTTGGTATCATGCCTTCTGCTATATCCGTTCCATCGCAAACCGCTTGCAGGAAACAGCCCATATACAACAAAAGGCTACGGACAAAACACTGTCCATAGCCTGCTGCACACAAATTTGTACGGAAAAAGAAACAATATATGAAAAAGACATAAAATCCCTCTCATGTACTGCTGCATTTCCCGATGAAATCCTAACGTGTTATATTACGCTATACTCTGTACAATGTTTCATCGGATTTGATTGTACAGAGCTGATTTTCTTTTTAGGCGGAAGTTCGTTTGTGATGTAAAAGCTCATGAAACTGTTCTCCTTTAAAATTAGTGCAAATTATTTTAGCATGAAAACCAGCAGTTTGTCAAATCCTATTTTTATGAAATTTTCAGACTTTTCATCTCACATAACTTGAGATTACAACAATTTGATTTTAGAAATTACAATTTTTTATGTTTCAATTACCACTCACTATCATGCTTGAATCAACTTCCCTTTCTTTACCCGAAAAATGGTGTCCGCCTGTTTTGCAAGGTCATTCGAGTGGGTAACAATAATCACGCATTTATTCATTTCATGGGCGCATCCTTTCAAGATGGAGATAATCTCTGCCGCTGTATCTTCGTCTAAATTTCCAGTTGGCTCGTCCGCAAGTATCACTTTCGTATCGGAAGCCAATGCACGGGCAATCGCCACACGCTGCTGCTGACCGCCTGAGAGTTTTAAGACATTTCGTTTACATTCTTCCTCGGTCAGCCCGACACGCTCTAAAATTGGCTGCGGTGAAAGCTTTGCTGTCAAAGCGACATTTTCTTTTGGTGTTAGATAATCAATCAGATTGTAGCTCTGGAAGATAAATGCCACATTATTTTTTCTGTGATTGGCAAGCCCTAACTTTTCAATGTCCTGTCCATCGTATAAAATCTGTCCGTCTACGGGGCTGTCCAGACCTCCCAACAGTGACAGAAGCGTGGTCTTTCCACATCCCGACTGTCCGAGGATAGCGTACATTTTCCCCTCATCTAATGCCATATTGATACCGTTTAATACATTCTGCTTATTGTCATAGGAATAACGGATGTTGTTCATTTCCAAAACGCTCATTGTAAAATCCTCCTAATCCATTTGTGATAAAATCTTTCTTGGTTTCATCTGTATGACCGTGATAGATGCAACTGAAACGGAAACAGCAATAAGTAATGCCCCAAAGATGTAGATGTAGAGCAAATCACTTGGTCTGACATTTACCCGAACACTCTCCACCGTTTCCAGTTCAGAAGTATCATAGGGGATATATTGCCCTGTTATGTCAAGATACTCTGAACCATCGTCTGGAACTTCTATTTCTGGTGCCTCCTGCGATTCGGCTACCCGATGGAAAATCAAATCGCTGATTCCCTGCGAAACAAAACTGCTTGCAACATAAGACAATCCAAATGCCAGAATTGCTATCATAAGGATTTCTATAATATACTGAAAGACAATCCTGCCTTTCGTTATCCCGACAGCAAGCAATATGCCCGTTTCATGCCGCCGCTGTTTTATCCACATAGACAAAATCAATGTTAAAATACCTACGCTTACCAAAACGCATCCTACAATCATCCAGATAATCAGTTTCTGCATCGCTGTCAAAGACGAAGCGACCGCTTCATAAGCAGAATTATCTACCGTGAGCTTAAAGCAGTCCCAGTCCAAATCAAGAGCTTGTATCTGTTTTGCGATGCCGTCAATTTCTCTGGGGTCGTCTACATAAAAATCAACGCCATTGTCATACTGGATTTCATCTCTCTGCATAATTTCACGCATTGCCTTATGGTCGATAACCAGACGGTTACGCTTGTCCGTTGAGGTCGTATGAAAAGATTCAGAGTCCCCCATATACTCATAAATGCCGATGATTGTCAGCGTTACATCGGGATAATCCCCACTGTCGTAACAGCACTGTACGGTAATGGTATCGCCTAGCTTTAACTTGTTGTTCTCTGCAACTGCCGTACTGATTAAAACAACATGGTCGTCGTCCTCTTTGATGTGCCGCCCCTCCACCAACCGAAATGCCTTGCGGGTAAAAAAGTTGAAATACTCTGAATTTGTTACGGATGGAAGCCTGCTGTAATCGCTTCCCTCCCCAAAGCTGAAACCCGATATAAACTCAAAATCCTTTGCAAAAACACTGCCATCTCCCAAGCCATTGTATGACTTGATTCCATCTACTGACAGTATCTCTTGAATATCCTTGTCAGTGATGGGAGTTCCCGTATAAGCGACCATCGTTCCTCCCGCCGCCTGCTGATACTGCCAGTTCGCACGGTTATTTTCATCTAATTCAAGGCGGATGCTCCCGCCTATGGATTGCCGCAGGCTGTATGCTGAATTGTCCGCTGCCTTATAGATAGACAGTCCAGTTAAGGTAAATGTGGACATTGCAAGCAGCAAAAAAAATAAAATAACCGTTTTTACTTTTTTCCGAACCGTATATAAAAATGCTCTTTTCCATGTACTCATAATTTTTATCCTCCTGTCAGCTCATTTTTGATAAAATATCTTTTGGCTTCATACGGGCAACTGGCAGGGATGCCATAATTACCGTGAATATGATAACGAATGTTTCTGTCAGAAATTGCAACAATATGTTTTGCAGAGAAAGCGGCATATGGATGATTGTTTCCATACCTTTTAAGGCTTCCTCTGCCTGCCCTGTGACAAAACTGCCTAGTGGAAAAGATACCAGAAACACCAATACAGCCACCATTAAAATTTCATAAATGAACTGCATTGTAATCTGTGAAACGGATGTGCCTATGGAAAGCAATATCCCCGCTTCATGTATTCTGTTCCTTATCCGCATGGCAAGCACAAGGAAAATCACAATGATACCGATAAGCATAACCGCCAAAAGCATGATTCCCGTAAGCTGTTCTAAGGTCTGGATTTGGTATGCAACTGACTGGTATTCCGATTCATTGATTCGGATAAAATAGTCCTCCCACGAAATAGATGAAATCTGTTTTACCTGCTTGACAATGTGCGTCAATTCCTCTGGGTCGGTCACAAAAAAAGTCACGTTTCCAGAATACGCAGATGCTTTCTGGTTAGACAGCTTCCAGAAAATATCATGCGTCGTAAAAATGGTGTCATCGTCATACTCCATTTTGATGTCACTGGCATAGATTCCTGCGACGAAAACTCTTGCCTGTTCCCCGCTGCCATCAGAAACAGATTTCAATATCAACTCACTGCCAATCCCTAAATTATTTTCTTCTGCCAGTTTAGCACTGATAACAGCCGCATCCGTATCCTCTGCCGTAATATGCCTTCCCTCCGTCAGTTCCAGTATTCCGCTTACAAAATCTGCCTGATAAGCGGTTTCCGTATTAGCAGAAAGATTACCGCTTTCCATTCCAGAGAGAAACTTCAGCCCCACCGCAGAAATGGGAAGACTTTGCTCGGCATTGTACGCCTTTATCCCGCCAACGCCTAATATCTGTTTCACTGTTTCATATGGGATAGGGATTTTATCAGCGGTATATCCCGTTTCGCTTCCGTCAAATTCCAGATGATTGATACTACCACTCATCGTAAAGGATGCCCCTATCGTTTCCCGTAAAGCTCTGGCTGCTTTTTCTGTTCCGCTTCGGATAGAAACGCCGACCATGACGGAAATAGTCAACAAAAGCAATAACAAAAAAAGCGTCAGACTTTTTCCTTTCTTCCGTACATCATAAAGAAATGCCCGTTTCAAGCTGCTCAAAAAATTTTCCTCCTTTCGTTTGTTTCGCTTAAATTTTATACCTCTGGTGTGAGTGGGGTATCAGTCTAATGTGAATGGCGTGTGAAATCAATCGAGTAGGAGGAAATTTCTCTAATTGAGAAATTTCCGACCTCTCACACCACCGTGCGTACCGTTCGGTACACGGCGGTTCAATCAACTTAACAAGTAACACACCTTTCGCTGTAATAGTCCAGCATAGAGATTAGCCCATATTCGGCTAATCTCTTGTTGCTTATTGCCTTTTGTACCCAGCCGTTATGGCACATGTGGGCTATCCTGTTTCCTGTATTTGCCACTTTATGTGCCGCCCATCTGGGCACTCCCAGCTTTACAAGGTTCTTTTCTTTGTTCTTTGGCGTTTTCCAGTGTTTCCATATACACATACGGAGCCGATAGCGAATTTGACTGTCTAATCGTTTGCATAACCCTTTCATACTGCCGATTCCGAAATAGTTAATCCACCCTCGGATAAGCTGGTTAAGCTTCTTGACCTTATAGCCGTTGCTCACTCCCCAGCTCCTGCAGGTGTATTTCTTCATCTGCGCCTTGAACTTTGCTGCCGCTTTCGGATGTGGTCTGGCTTTGTACCCTTTGGCAAATGAGTCATAGTAAAATCCAAATCCCAGATACTTAATTCCTTTGGGCTTATCCACCCTGCTTTTCTCCGCATTTACTTTCAATCCGAGCCTTTCTTCA
>RAYF01000066.1 GCA_003611745.1 bacterium D16-36
CTGGATAGCATCTCAGCCTTTATTTATTCAGGCATTGTTCCGTGACTTATGCTGGGAAAGTTGAGTTAATAAGATTAAAAAAGGTGCAGTGATTATCGGTTCTACATGGGGAATAATTGATGATTCTATAATTCCTGATTTGTTAAATAAAGATATCGTCTCGTCTATTTCTTTTGATGCGGCAGTTGAGGGCGATTCTAAGATATCATTAGGATTGGAGCGATTTAAGGAACAGATATTTTTCGCATTACATATAGCATATAACACTTTTGAATCTGAAATGCGTCAATTAGATATTTGTGTAAATAATATTTTATCATTTGTAGAAGGTCATCCTAGAAATATAGTGCGATAAAAAATATGACATGGGAGATTACAAATGAACGATAAAAATAATCAGTATACAGAAAAAAATGAGAACAAGAAGTTTGAGTGGGCAGATAGTCATTTTTTATTATCTGTCTTAGGCGCAGTTGTTGTAATGATATTACACAGGTAACGCAAGCTTGCTTGTACTTGGCGACTGCGCGCGGGTTGCTGAACATCCAGTGGATGTTCGTTTAGCAACGACCGAAGCGGAGCGTAGACCAAATACCCCGCCCCTTGGGGCGGACATGCTAAAGAGAAGCTAAGGCATGCCCCGTAGCTTGCTGCGGGGTATTTGACTGGTGTTGTTTATTTGTTAACAGTTGTTATTATTACAACAGTGCTTACTATATGTAATGCACGTAGTAAGGGAAAAGATATTGTGCAAGCGAGTGAAAATATTGAAAGTGCGATTAAAGATGATGAAAATATAAGCAATAATGTGGAATCTTAGAAAAGGCATTCGATATTTTTATATGATACTAAATGATAAAGTCGAAAAATACAAAAAGATGTTAAGGCGGTGGTTTGTAGCGTATTCTAGTATTTGTGAATCAAAGGAAAAATATGAAGAATTTGAAAGGAAGTATTATTCTGGTGGAAAAAAGCAATATACTGCATACTGGAGCGGAGAGTATAAAAGAATTATTATTGATGCAAAAAAATTATGGGAAAAAGAAAAGCCAACTAGAGAAGAAATAAGACAGTTGCGAAAGCGATGCGGGAGTTTATTTGAAGAATTAATTTATATATATAGTGAAGAGCCATGTTTGTTTTTGGTGACTATTGCACTATATGAAGTAAAAGAGACAAAGTGGGAAGCTATTGTAAAGTTGCCTACTCGAGATATAAATGAAGAGTATTATGCATTTAAAATTCCGGGTGGACATGCTGGACTCTCAAAGAAAAACTTTGTTGAAACATTTAAGTCATAATATAAAGAATGGTTTATTAATATCAACTTTAATTTATATGTAAAAGATAATGACAGTTTTGATTATGAAAAATGCCTATCTTTAGAAAAATTGGCCAAGGATGGTTTAGATAATTGGTAAAAACTCGTTTGATTAATGATTACACCGAACAGCCAAGATTATTGCGTAGAGAAAATGGTTTAGAGGATGGATATATTCTTGTAGGTTGTATGAGAACTATAAAGAATGCAGAACAGAGAAGAATATTTTCAATGCTTTCTGGATGCGAGAACGTTTGTTTTATAAAATATGGATGGATGCATAGAAATACTTTTGTTCATTCTCCTTATATTTATAAATTTTTCGGTATTTATTTCGCTGGCTATCATACAGTGCCTAAAAAACTTCTTGACACACAAATCCTACAAGTGTAATATTATGGTAAGGGAGATATTTTTTTGCTGTCAAATCTTACAAAAGTAATAATTGAATGGAGAATGAGGGGAGAGTAAGATAGTGTGAAAATAAGCTCGATAGCTTATTTTTCATACCACTATTTGTGTCGAAGCGTCACAAATAGTATTGATACACAGAGCAAAAACGGCTACGTTGCTTTTTGTCCGTGCTTCCTTTGCTAACGCTTCGGAATGGAGATTACTATGATAAGAAAGATATTTATTCTATGTCTGATGTTATGTTTTGTACTATTATCTGCCTGTGGTAAGGCAGATAAGCCTGTTACTGTTGAGCGTACATCAGAAATGCCTGTTAAACTTAATGAAGAACACAAGGATAGCATAACTAGAATTAGTGGAGTATTTCAGAAAGATGGAGGGTTATATTTTGCAAATTCTCTTGAGGATTTTATTGATTGTTATAATGATTATTATTACAAGGATAAGGGGGAAGTCTATATACAGCCGTATTCAGAGTGGTATTCTTATGTGCAGGATTTTGGAAGATATAAGGGGGATATGCATTATGAATTTACGGCAGACAAGAAAATATGGACACTTCCGACAATTACAGCGTATACACCTCAAGATGAAACTATTATTAAAGAACTTACCGTTGATTTTGACGATCATAGTTACACAGAAAAAATGTATAAGCAATACGAAGAAATGTGTTTCTATACTTTGAAAGTCTTTTTTCCAGATATGGATGAGAAGGAATTAACAAAGCTATATAAGAAACTAAATAAAAAAGCGTATGCTAATATATTTCAAAATGAGCAGGGATTTCACAGTGATAATCTTCCGAGTGACTTATATTATAGGGATGAAGTAGGGGTTTATCCATACTTTGCTTATGGTGAAAGTGTGCGGATGTGTATAATTCCAGTGACAGAAAAGGCAATTAACTCCTATAAAAAGAGGGGAGTTAAAATTCATAAATTTTGACATGACAATTTGTGTCTAAACAAAAGGAAAGGAATGTGAAGCATTATGAAACGGAAAGTCAACCGAAGAAAAAGGAAAAAGCCAGTTCATGTTTTTTTAATGACTATGCTCGTTAGTGGGGTGGTTGCATTAAGCTTGATTTTATTAGCAAACAAATTTATTGACTGGAGGGAACGGAGAAGTCCGGAACAGATTTTGCAGCAAACCTTGCTTACATATATGGATTGTATTTCTGAAAAAAGATATGGGGATATGTATGGAATGCTGACAGAGGGGAGTATTAAAGCGATTAGTGAGAAGGATTTTGCTGTCAGAAATTCTGCAATCTATGAAGGTATTGAAATGGAGAATATGATGATAGATATTACCGGTTATGATAAGGAAAACTTAACGGTCAAGTATAACACTTCTTTTGATACAGTTGCAGGCTATGTGAGCTTTGAGAATGAGGCGAGTTTTTTAGAGGAGGATGATACATACAAGCTGGTATGGAATGATTCTATGATTTTTCCTGAACTTGGGGCATCTGATAGAGTTAGGATTACTACGATACAGGCAAAGAGGGGAGAAATACTGGACAGGAATGGGAGAATGCTTGCCGGAAAAGGAGTTGCATCTTCTGTTGGAATTATTCCGGGGAAGTTGATAGATAAAGAGAAAGCGATTAAAAAAATTGCAAAATTGCTGGGGATAAAACCAGAAGATATTGAAAAACAGTTATCAGCAAAATGGGTAAAGGATGATTCTTTTGTACCGATAAAAATACTTCCGAAAATAAGAGATATAGAATTGCTTGTGATTGATCCAGATAAAGAAGTATTAAGAGAACACGAACGACAGGAAAAGTTATTGAATATTACAGGTGTAACGATTTCAGATACGGAAGTTAGACAGTATCCGTTGAAAGAGGCTGCGGCACATTTGGTAGGTTATGTGCAGAACGTGACGGCAGAAGACTTGGAGGAACATGCAGGCGAAGGATACACAAGCAACAGTGTTATTGGAAAAACCGGGATGGAAGGGCTGTTTGAAAAGGAGTTAAAAGGGGAAAATGGATGCAGGATTTATATTACCGATTCAGAGGGAAGGGAAAAAGAGGAATTAGCCTGTATTACTGTGCAAAATGGTAAAGATATTAAGTTGACGATTGATGCCGACCTCCAATCATGGCTGTATGAAAGTTTCAAAAAGGATAAAAGCTGTTCAGTTTCTATCAATCCTTATACGGGAGAAGTCTTAGCATTAGTCAGCACTCCGTCTTATGACAATAATACTTTTATTATGGGAATGTCTGAAAAGCAGTGGAAGTTATTAAACGAAGATGACAGGAAACCGTTATATAATCGTTTCAGGCAGGTATGGTGCCCCGGTTCTACCTTTAAACCGATTACATCAGCGATTGGATTGGAGTCTGGAGCAATTAACCCGGCAGAAGATTTTGGAAGTGAAGGGCTTAGCTGGCAAAAGGATAAGTCGTGGGGTACTTATCACGTTACCACACTTCATACATACAAGCCTGTGATCTTGGAGAATGCATTGATTTATTCAGATAACATTTATTTTGCGAAAGCGGCATTGAAAATAGGTGTGGAAGAAATGGAAAATGCATTGTCTGGGATTGGGTTTCATGGAGAGATACCATTTGAAATAAAAATGGGGGAATCCAGTTATTCTAATACAGAACATATAGAAGGTGAGATACAATTGGCAGATAGTGGCTATGGTCAGGGGCAGGTTTTAGTAAATCCATTGCATATGGCATGTATTTACACCTCGTTTTGCAATCAGGGCGATATGATAAAACCATATTTGATATATAAGAATGACGCAAAAACGGAATATTGGATTTCAGGTGTGTTTTCTAAAAAGACTTCCAAACGGGTACTGGATGGAATAACTAAAGTAGTAAATGATCCGCATGGCACGGGATATTCAATACATCGTAAAGATTTGACGTTAGCAGGAAAGACGGGAACAGCAGAAATTAAAGCATCGAAAGAGGATACATCTGGTACAGAATTAGGCTGGTTTGCTGTGCTTACTCCAAATAAAAATGAGAAGAAACCGATTCTTGTTGTGAGTATGGTTGAAGATGTAAAGGAAAGAGGGGGGAGTGGCTATGTTATAGGGAAGGACAAACCAGTTTTAGAAAAATGGTTTAATGAAAATCCAGAATGAAAGGGGACGAATATAATATGAAACAGGGTAAGTGTTTTATCGTTTGCATTGTTATATGTAGTATTGTTTTTTGTTCTTGCAGTAAAGAAGGTGCTAACACTAAGGGAAAAAGGAATGTAACCGTTCAGGAAACGAACAAAGCAGTAATAGAAGAAACAGAAGAAAGCGTAGAGCAGGAGGAGGCTGTGGATTTTGAATCTGAAAAAGGGTATGATTTGCCTGTACCTGATCAGGACAGAGTTGAGGCAGAACAAGATTCTTGTCGGTTAATGGCATTGCTTACTGGTATTTATAAAAATGCAGATAAGGGGAATTCTTCCAATGTTGTTTTGGGTAGTAACACAATAAAGAAAATGACAATGAAAATAAAGGAACAGGGGTATTCGGTAATAAGTTCAGAGACATATTCCAATATGGAAAATTATGAAGAAGTTGAAAGTTTTTTAATAAATGCGGAATCAGGGAAAGAGGGTTCTGTTATTATTTATGAGGTGCATTCGGATGGCGGGATTGGCAGGGATAAATATGTTTATGATGGTAATGATATGTTTCTTTTAGCGTCTAGTACTGTATGGGATGATGACAATAAGCCATATATGGCATATATTTCTTATACAAGACTAAAGGAATGGAAATATTCGGATAAGGGTTGGTTTTGCTATGAAATGTGTGTGCCAGAGTATCCGGAAGTAACGGAAATGGTTGATGGGAGCTGCTTAATTCGGGTTAAGCCAATGAGCAGAAGGAAACGCAGGCTCTCGAAACAATGTGTTCAAGGTTTGGGATATCAGGGGGAAAATATTTTATGCTCTAATTGGGATGAAAACCACATGGAAAAGATAGATTACAATGGTCTTTATGAATATTTATATAAGATGAAATATAAGAAAAAATATAATAGCAAAAAATATCCGGATGGAATACCAAAAGATAAGTTTGAGAACTTGATTATGGAATATCTTCCGGTTACTTCTGAGGTAATACAAAAGTATGCTTTTTTTGATAAAAAGAAAGGGACGTATTTGTGGAAAAGGTTAGGATGTTTTAATTATGCCCCTGATTTTTTTGGGACATCTATACCGGAAGTGACTAAGATAAAGGATAATCCGGATGGAACGATTACATTGACTGTAGATGCTGTATGTGAAATGGTACTGTGTGATGAGGCGGTAATTACGCATGAATTAACAGTACGTTTCGCAGAAGATGGCAGTTTTCAATATTTAGGCAATAAAATTTTGAATGGGGGCATTAAGGATATACCAGAGTATCAGTATCGGTTCGTTGATAAAAAGTAGTAGATGAAGGAAATATGCAACATTTAAGATGAAAGGGATTTTAGAAAAATGAAAAAAGTCTTAAAATCTTTTCTATGGTGTGTGGGGAGTTTTTTCTTATTTTGTCTGGTGTTTTGGCTTTGCTTTTTATATGTAACAAACTATAAAGTGATAACTTGTGATACTTCTGTTTCCCCGGATGGAGTATATCAATTAACACTTCAGTCTATTGGAGAACCAGATTTTCCTTTTGGAGCATCTGAAGGGAGGTTGGTACTTAAAAAAGGTAAAACTAAAATTTCGACAATGGATTTTGTCTTGCATAATGATGGTGGTTGTATTACTGGAAATTGTTGGAATGTTTTCTGGTATGATGAATATGTAGAAAGTACTCTTATGGGAGAGGAGCAGTTAGATCTACAAGTACGGTTATTTTTTGATGGAAAAAAGGAAGTTAAGCAATTAGAAGATGCGAATTAGGGGGAAACAGGTAGAGATGTTAGCTCTCTACCCTCTGTTTTTCCAAAGTCCCATATCTGATAAAATGGATAGGGAGATTTCGGTTGCTATACTTCCTGTAGTGTTAGAGGTGCTCTGGATGTTTGTGGCAAAATAGTAAACATGACCGGATTTTTCAATATATCCGATAAACCAACCATTTGTATCTTGCCCGTCTACTCTGCCAGTCCCTGTTTTGCCAGAGAGCGCACCATCTGGTGTACTTGCTATGAGAATCGCATCTTTTACAGTGTTTATATTTTTATCACTAAACCCGAAAGTGTTATGGTAAAATTTTTTCAGCAGTTCGACTTGCTCCATGGGAGATATTCTCAGAGAAAAATCAGTCCAGTATAAATCTGTGTCATTGCTGGTTTGTTGATTTCCATAACCTATATTTTGTAAATATAATTTTACATTGTCCATTCCTATTATATTGTCAATATTCTGAAAATACCAATTAACAGAAGAATGCATTGCTGAATTTAAATCTTGATCGGATTCCCAAGCATCGAAAGGATAATCTTCTCCGTTCCATGTCATCCTAGAATGTTCTGGTGTAATAATGCCGGATTCCAAACCGAGCAGGGCATCATAAATTTTGTAAGTGGAATTAGGCGTTATTTGCTCTAAGGCAGCATCTTTGTTGTAAATTGTCCAAGCATCGTTGTTGCTGTCATATAATACAAAGCTGCCTTTATATTCATTAAATTCAGAACTTAAGTCAATATAGGTGATATCCTTGTCTTTTTCGTGAAAATCATATCTCTCCTGTCCTCTTGCATAGGTTGGAAGGGTAGGTAAAAGCATAAGAAAGATAGCTATGATTAAAATACAGGCAAGGCGGCTTTGTATTTTTTGTCGACGACTTTCTTTCTTATATTTTGATATATTCAAGATTCTTTTTTGTATTTGTTTCATATTTCCACCGATTCCTGTAACAAACGGGAAGGGGGAAAAAGAGAAATTTTCTCTGGAAATTTTTTCTGCAAAGTTGATAAGGGTATTGCCATAATTTTCATACTCTGTTTCCTGCAACATTTGTAAAACTGAAGAATCACAAGCAATTTCACGCTCGCATCTCATTTCTTTCAAAGCATACCAAACAAAAGGGTTGAACCAGTACAATATCCCTGCTATATTGATTAGATAATTTGCAACTATGTCTTTATGTTTGAAGTGCTGTAATTCATGCAATAACATAAATCGCATACTGGCAGCATTATAATCAGATATTGTATGGATTGGCAGGTAAATGTGTGGCTTTAGGAAACCAACAATAACAGGGCACTTTAGAAATGCCGTACTATAGATTGGAATGTCTAAGTTGATTCCCATTTCCTTTAAACATTCATAATATAGTTTTCTGACTTCATTATTTTGCAGAGGAAGTGAGGATTTGATTATTTTGTGTAAATGAAATAATGATCTCGCCGCCAAAAATATCATCATACAGATTCCGGCAAACCATAGACAACATAATAGATATCCAACTACTGACGGTGCTTTATGGCTGACTGATATTGCAAAGTCGTTGACTTGCTTTGAAGTATCAGTCAGGTAGAGGTAGGTTGCCTCATTTGTGGCAGGATTCGTATAATCTGCGTGAGTGCCAGTTAGCGTTTTTAACAGGGGAAATATATTGAATATACGAATCGGAATAAAAGGAAACGCTAAAAGCACAAATAAAACAAACCAAAGGTGATATTGCATCCGACTGGACAATGTATTTCTAAATGCCTTTTTTGCAGTTAAAAGGATGCCAATCATGCCACTAATAAAGAGATTGCATATAAAAAAATATATCACAAAGTCAATCATTCAATTTTCCTCCTTATGGAAACTCTCAGAAAGCAGTGAACGCAGACCATTGATTTCTGATTCAGACAGTCTATCGTTTTCGATAAACGAGGATAACATAGTAGTAATGTTTCCACCGTAAAAACGATCTAGGAAAGATTTACTTTCCTGACCAATGTAGTCACATTCCTGTATCAAAGGTGTATATACAAATACTCGACTTTCTTTTTCATAAGTAAGTACGCCTTTGTTTACTAGACGTTTGATTAGGGTTTGTATGGTTTTAGGACTCCATGATGATGTTTCTAAAAGCTTTTCTGTTATTTCATTTGTACTAATTGGAGCATATTTCCATACAATTTTCATTACTTCATATTCTGCCTCGGAAATTTGCGGCAACGCACTCATAGTAGTAAGTACCTCCTTAATTCTTACTGGTGTAATAGATATTATAAGTTTCTGGAGGTAGATTGTCAAATAAAAGATTATGCAAATCAGCAGGTTCCCCTATTGTTTGATTTTAATGTAGTAATTACAAACCCAAACAAAATGAATAAATCAAAAGCTTTGGAATTAGTAACACAGTTGCGGAGCAGTATTACTGCTTCAAAACAGGCAAAGAACGAATACGCTGATGAATACTATTCTCATTTGCCGCTTGTTGGCAAAACAATTTTCGACCAACAGCAACTTCTCTATACTGCTCTTTTGGAATGGATTGATACTTTTGAAAAGCAATTCAAAGAGGAATGAGGATATGGCGGCAAAAAGCAGCTTGGCTATCTTATCCCGTGAGGTCTCACAGGCGGAGATATTTGCCGTAGTAACAACGAACTGTGTATTCTGTTTCCATTTTGAGGGCAGCGTATTCATTTTATTTTATTATTTTAAGTCCTCAATATCAAAACTTTCTGTTTTCAAATCGCAATAATATCTTCCCTTTATTGCAGTAAATTTCAATACACAGTAATCTGGGTCAGTTACGCCTTTCTTATAAAACATGGTATCCCCGGTACGCCAGATTTCTCGCTTTGTTTTATCATCCTGCAAGACTTCCATTGTACCGATTAGCATAATGCCTTCATATTTGAAGCGTCCCTTGCTATAAAAATAAATACTTGCCTTTGGATTTTTTATAAACTGTTGTGAACGCATAGAGGATGTGTTCGTTGAAAAATAAAAACAATTTCCCTCAATCTTGCGCGGTACAAACATTGCTTTTATATTGGGGAAACCTTCTTCATCTATGGAAGCAATAACTGACACTTTTTGTTTTTTAATAAATTCAATAATATGTTCTCTTGTTTTCATTGGAAATTATCCTCCTTATAAAAAATTAGTTTATATGCAGATTTTCAGTTAAGGTTTCTAGTATTCGGGCAAGATACTGTTCAAATTGTTTTTGCTCTTTTTCTGAAAAGCCTTGATAAAATAATACATTCATCTGCTGAGATACCATTTCATATTTTTCCTGTAAAGATTTTGCATACTCAGTAAGTGATACAATCGTTTGTCGGCGGTTGTTTGGGTTGATATTCCTCTCCACAATTCCCTTATTTACCATTCCATTTATTACAACAGATACTGTATTTTTTGCAAGAGAGGTTTTTTTACTAATTTCGCTAATCGTAAGATTATCTGTTTTCCATAGAATAAATAAAATTCGTCCCTGCCCACCGCTTATTTCAATGCCATTTTCAAGTAGTAACCGTTCAAAAATCCTATCTTGAAGTTGTTTGATTTGTGTAATATAAAATCCTCCCTTCGTTTCCAAATGCATCACCTCGATTCCTGTTAGAACATTTCTATATAGAACAATTATACTAAATAAATTTTGAAAAATCAATTGTGAAATGATTTTCTTATTCACAATCTCCATTTCACAAGCCAGTATATTTTGTGTTATAATGTTTTATATGATTTTGTTGTCACAATTGGGATTTTTAGGGAGGGATTAGATGTTAAAAAGATACAAGTTAAGTTTTGAGATTTGTGGATTACTGCTATTTTTGATTGTTATGATACCTAATTTTATTTGGTTTGCTATTCCTGCGCCAAATGATATATTAAGGACAAAATCAATTACAGAAACGGTTGATACAGTAGCTTCTGTATGTCAAATATTGATGATTGTTGCTATATGCATTTTTAGAAACAGAGAGAGCAAAAAGTTGTGTATAACCCCTCATATTATTATGGTAGCAATTTGCTATTTACTGTATGTGGCAAGTTGGATAGCTTACTATAATGGAATGGCAAATGTGATTGTAATATTAGGATTGACTATTCCGCCTTGTTTAGCATTTTTGTTCTTCGCGATTGATAGAAAAAATGGAATAGCCTTAATTCCTATTTCAATTTTTACAATTTGTCATTTGGTATATGGAGTAGTAAATTTTATATAAACCATGTAATGTAAGTATTTTCTATTTTTAATAACTGGTATTATACTGAGATTGTCAAAATTTAAAGAGCATTGCATTGATTTGTTATTGTCCAACCCGCCGTTTTTCAAAAAAAGAAGCTGTTTCAAATGTATGATGTTATAGATTTCCGTGATAAAGAGAGGATTAATGCATATGGAGAGTGGAAGAATCAGAATTGTCGATATTGCCGACGAACTGGGGGTGAGTACGGCTACCGTATCGAATGTTATTCATGGGAAAACAAAGAAAATATCAGACGAAACGGTGAAACGTGTGCAGCAGCTTTTGGAAGAGAGACAATACATTCCGAGTATGGCAGGGATACTTTTGGCACAAAATAATTCTAAAATCATCGGGGTAGTTATCAATGACCATGAAAAATACGAAGGACATACATTGGAGGACCAGTTTATTTCCGCATCGGTGAATGCATTGGCAAAAGAGATAGAGCAGGCAGGAAAATTCTTCATGCTTAAAGTGACTGATAAATGGGATGAAATTCCCAAGTTTGCTTCCATGTGGAATATGGAGGGAATGGTGTTAATTGGCTATTGTGAACAGGATTATAAAAAATTGAGGGAACAGATGCATATCCCGTTTGTGGTCTATGACGGATATATGGAAAGCTTTGGAAATCTTGTTAATATTGAGGTCAATCATTTTGATGGTGGGGTACAGGCTGGACGTTATCTGAGAAGTAGGGGGCATAGAGATGTGCTTTGTATATCGGATAATAATACTTACATGGATATGGAAAGATTTATGGGATTAAAAAGTGAAATTCCAAATGCAGAACTTATGGTTATTCCTATGGAGCAGGAAGCGCGTACCATTTTTTACATGGAACATTTAAGGGAAATAAAAAAATATTCAGCGGTTTTTGCAGTGTCCGATTATTATGCAATGGATTTTATTCAATTCTTGAAAAGTGTGGGCGTATCTGTTCCAGAGGATATATCGGTAGTCGGGTTTGACAATGTGAGGGAAAGTGAAAAGTTTGTACCAGCATTGACCACGATAAAACAGGATAACAGGCAAAGGGCAGCTTTGGCAGTTAAAATGTTGAATCAGTTAAGAAATGGAGAATGTAGTGATAAAAATGTGATGCTGCCTGTAACTCTCATAGAGCGTGACAGTGTGTGTGACGTAAAAATGCACAAAGAATGAGGCTGAATTTTGTTAAGGGTTATGCGTTTAACCTTTGATATTTGCCATGGTTCATTTTATTATTATTACAACTGCTATGAGGTAGATTGGAGGAATGATAAAATGAAAGAAATGATAGCTGGGAAGAAAGAATATCAGAGGGAACTGCTTCAAATTGCGGTTCCAGTGACATTGCAATGCCTGTTGCAGTCTTCTTTTTCTGTAGTAGACCAGATTATGACAGGGCAGCTTGGAAGTACCAGTATCGCAGGCATTGGACTGGGAGGAAAGTTTGCATCAATTTTTTCGGCATACCTTAGATGTGCCTGTGCAGCAAAAGTACCGTTATATGCAGGCATTTTTGCAAGTGTAGCAAATACCGTTTTAAATTATTTACTGATATTCGGAAAAGCGGGTTTTCCAGTAATGGGTGTGAAAGGTGCTGCATGGGCATCTGTGATAGCACAGCTATCAGGTTGTATACTGACAGTTATATTCTTTTTCATTTTGCATCGGAAAAACTCATGGAAAATTCCATTTGAGATTAGAATGGACAAAGTTCATATGAAACAGTATTTAGTCATCTTAATGCCACTGCTTTTGTGTGAATTTTTATGGAGCCTTGGGGAAAATGTGTATGCGTCTATATATGGGCATGTGGGAACGAAAGCCTTTGCTGCCATGACGTTAACGAATCCTTTGCAGGCATTGGTTATGGGAGCATTAAGCGGCGTATCACAGGCGGCCGGAGTGATGATAGGAAAGAGATTGGGCGCTGATGATAGGGGGAGCGCTTATCAGGACTCCAAAAGGCTGTTGTATACAGGGCTTGCCTGTTCCATTCTGTTATCTGTATTGGTAGTGGCATTTAACAAATATTATGTATCGATTTTTCATGTGGAAGATGACGTAAAGCAGATGACAAGGTACGTACTTACAGCATACGCTTTGGTCGCACCTGTAAAAGTACAGAATATGATTTTAGGCGGGATTTTAAGGAGTGGAGGAAAGACAACATTTGTAATGATAATTGACATGATTGGTACGTGGATATTTGGTGTGCCGCTTGGATTGTTAACGGCTTTTATTTTCCATTTGCCTATAGCGGCAGTCTATTTCGTTTTGTCTATGGAAGAGTGCGTACGTGTGATAATTTCATTGGCTATCTTCAGAAGAAAGAAATGGATGCAGAGATTGTGAGAATATTTGGGAATCAGAAGCAACATTAGAAGAGCTTGTTTGCTTTGCTATTTGCGCCGCCAAAGGCGGCATGGGAGGATTAGTATGAAAAAGAAATTAAGTTGGTTATGTATTGTTGTTGTCGTTGTTCTTTGCATATCATTTTTGGTATGGAGGAATAGAGTTGTACGTGTGGCGGACATTATTGATTATGATATGATAACTAAAGTTGAATTATGGCTAAACGATGATTGTGTCACGTTGACGGAAAATAGGGATATTAAAGAGTTTACTGACATACTTGGTTCAATGAAGCTAAAGAAAAAATTGCGGTCGGAATCAGATGGGTTCGTTTTTTCGATAGTTATATACCAAAAAAATAGTAATAAAAATCAGTTGACGCTATTTCAAGATATTATAATTGACGGAAAGTATTATGAATGTGACAGGGACTATTGTGATGACATGCTTAAACTTTATGATAGTTTTCAGAAATAATTAATTCTGCGAAAGACGGCAGGTTCATGGAACCGCCAATTTTTATATATTAGGAAAGTTCTCGGTGTGTGGTGGTGCACCAACAGTCAAATACCTCGCTGCAGAGCAACGGGGTATTTGACCCACGCGCAGTCGCCAAGTGCAAGCAAGCTTGCGTTTGGCTCGTTGCGTACGCGAGAATAAATGCAAAGAACTTTAGTTCTTTAGCATTTTTGCTAGGGCACAAGCGAAGTCTGTGCCCTTGTTTACTGCGCATATCATAAAATGAATTCTGTTTTTTTGTCACAAAGGCACGGGGGCGTTGTCTAATTAAACAGGAGGTAAAAATTTATGAATAAAAAAGAGAATGAAGAACTAAAGGCTTTAGTTGATAAAGCCACAGCGGGGGATAAAAACGCCCTTGAAACGCTTATTGCAAGTGTGCAGGATATTGTATTTAATTTATCTCTGCGGATGCTTGGTACATTTGCAGACGCAGAGGATGCAACACAGGATATTCTATTGAAAATGATTACACATCTTTCTTCTTTCAGGGGTGACAGTGCATTTACGACATGGGTATTCCGTATTGCGGTTAACCATCTGAAAAATTACAAAAAGCATATGTTCGCCCACCATCCGTTGAGTTTTGAATATTATGGAAACGACATAGAGAACGGAAAAATAGAGGATGTGCCGGATTTAACACAGAATGTGGAGAAAGATATATTAGCGGAAGAACTAAAAATGTCTTGTACTAATGTAATGCTCCAATGCCTTGATATGGAGAGCAGATGTATTTTCATATTGGGTACAATGTTTAAAATTGACAGCCGGATTGCGGGGGATATTCTGGAAATGACACCGGAAGCATACCGGCAACGGCTTTCCCGCATACGCAAAAAAATGGCAGACTTTTTAGGGGAATATTGCGGGGAGTATGGCAGAGGCAGATGTAAATGCAAAGAAAGGGTAAACTATGCAATACAGAGCCACAGGATAAATCCGTTGCAGCTGGATTATATGAAGGCTACTGAAATCCCGATTCAGACCATGATAGATGTGAAAAATGCTATGGAAGATATTGACGGTTTATCGCAGGATTTTTCATTCTGCAAACCCTATCAGTCTCCCGAACGCACAAGGCATCTGATACAGGAGTTTTTGGATTCCAAGCAGCTTTCTATTGTCCAGAAATCGTAAAGGAGATGACAGATTATGAATACTCAATTTATTATTGACTACTTATCGGCATTGAGCATGAATAACAACCGTGAATGGTATCATGCAAACAAGGATGATTATAAAAAAGCAAATGCGGAATTTGAAAAATTATTACAGGCATTGATACTTGAAATCGGTAAATTTGACAGTAGCATTTTACATAATGTCCCAAAAGACCTTACTTTTAAAATAGTAAGGGATACCCGGTTTAGCCATGATAAATCACCGTATAATCCTGCGTTCCGTGCCCATATCTCCCAGAAAGGGAAATTGCCTGTCCCTGTCGGCTATTATCTTATGATAAAGCCGGGGAATCAATCCTTTTTGGGCGGCGGACTGTTTGCAGATATGTTTAAGGACGCAACAAAGATGATACGAGATTATATTTCCCAGAACGGAAAAGAATGGGAAGAGATTATCCACCAGCCGGATTTTGAAAAATATTTTACAGTACAGGGGACGGCATTAAAGAATGTCCCTGCGGGATATGAGAAAGAACACCCTCAAGCAGACTATCTAAAATTTAAGAGTTGGTATCTGGAATACCCGTTCAAAGATGAAGAAGTGAAAAATGTAGAAATATTCCTTGTAAAAGCAGTAGAACTTTTTCAAATCATGAAACCTTTTAACGACTATCTGAACAAAGCACTTGTGGGCTTTCAAATGCTTAAAAGATAGAAATGGGCACCGGGGAATGACAATGTATCAATCATCATTCCCCGGTGTTTATTCTTGAGTACGCAACGAGCCAAAGGTTCCTTTAGGGAAGCTAAATCATGCCCTGTTCTTGCGTCTTCAATATTAATTAGGTACTACAATATTCTTGATTCCTTCACAGATTTTTCTGGCAACAGCAGGGTTATTCATGGTGTACAAATGGATTCCCTGAATATCGTTCGCCAGCAAATCTATAATCTGGCTTAATGCGTACGACATTCCTGCGTCAAAAAGTGCATCCCGGCAGCCCTCAAATTTATGTATTATTTTCTGAAAACGCTCAGGAAAAGATGCCCCGCACAACGTTACCATCCTTTTAATCTGTGCTGCGTTGATTACCGGCATAATACCCGGGATAACAGGGACTTCTATGCCTGCAATACGGCAGTCCTCCCTAAAACGGTAAAATATTTCATTGTCAAAAAATAACTGGGAAAGCAATACTTCTGCCCCAGCGTCTACTTTCTTTTTCAAAAATTTAAATTCGCTAACCCTGTCCAACGATTCTGGATGGCATTCTGGGTAGCAGGCGCCTGCAATGCAGAACTCCTCTGTTTGTTTTAGGTAAGATATCAAATCAGAGGCATGGCGGAAATCTTCTTTTTCTGGGATGTCCGGATTTCGGTCCCCCCTGAGGGCAAGGATGTTCTCGATCCCTTCGCTTTTTAATAAAGCAGAAAAATTATCAATCTCCGCTTTGTCATAGCTTAAACATGTTAAATGTACTACAGGTTCTACCTGATACGTATATTTAATTTTTTTTGCAAGCTCTATCGTGCGGTTGCAATTTGAACTTCCGCCAGCACCAAAAGTTACGCTGATAAAATCAGGTTTTAGTTCACAAAGAATCTCCAGTGTTGCATCGATATTTTTCAGTTCACTGTCTCTTTTTGGAGGAAAAATTTCGAAAGATAACACAGTTTTTCCCTTCCTATATAAATTTGCTATTTTCATCTGTTATAATCTCCTCTCCATTATTTTCATGTTGTATGCTTATCCAATGGTACGCACAAGTTTATTATAATAGAATTATATTTGGAATACAATAATTCTTTGCGCTTGTTAATGGACGGAGTGAACAGAGCCTTTGATGGTTATCATTTCAGTCTCACTAGAAATTAATCTAGAAATTAATTTTTTACAAAAAGCGAGAAAGTACTTGACATCTCTGTAAGAAGATGTTAATATGTATATCGTTCGTTATGTTGTTTAACAATAATGGCAATTTGCGGAAGTGCTGGAATTGGCAGACAGGCTAGACTAAGGATCTAGTGTTGGCGACGACGTGAGGGTTCAAGTCCCTTCTTCCGCATGAATCTGGCGGTATCGTTCATGGTATCGCCTTTTTTCTATTGAAATTTTTACAACATACCATAAGACAAAATGAATTTCAACCGGCAGGTTTTATTCATGTCTCCCAAAACTCCTTCCGATATTGTCCTGGCGTCATTCCCAATGTCTCACGGAAAATACGTATAAAATAGCTGCTGCTGGAAAATCCTGACTGTTGTGCAACTAGTTCCATACCGGCTTCCGTCTCAAGCAACAGTCTCTTTGCATTTTCCAATCGGATTGCCATTAGGTAATCTGAAAAATTCCTTGCAAAATGCTTTTGGAAATAAACGCTAAAATATTTAGGCGACATATGGAATTCTTTTCCCAGCTTATTTAGAGTAAGGGATTCTGAACAATGTTCCTGCATATACTTAGAAATTTCCAGAAGCCTATCCATCTGCACAGAATCTTCCTTCCTGCGGTGAACCAATCCATCTTTATACAGGATATAATAGAAAAACAACAGTCTGGCCTTGATTCCAAGCCAGCCTCCCTCAATATTGCCCTCATACAAAGATGCAATCTCCTGAAAGAAAGAAGCTGCATCCTTTGCAGTCTTATGTGGCAGGCAATTTACAACATATGAGCTCTGCGTTGCAAGCGGTTTTAAATATTTTTCACTAACTTCATCGGCCCGTTCAAATTGAAGCCATGAAAATGGAAATACAAACGCCAAATATAGGCAATCCTGTGTCATTGACTGCATCCCATGAAGTTCGCTCGGGTTAATATAAAAAATATCCCCATGATTTCCCATATATAAGTTCTCTTTTATCATAAGGGATAATTGTCCTTTTTGTATCCACAAAATTTCTACATCTTCCTGCCAATGGTAAGGAACGTCAATTTTCCCGTTGAGAGCCTGCATATAGTGTATTTTTAAAGGATGCATTGGCGTTCCCTGCTTCCTTGTTTCCTGAAGGTCTTTCTTCAATTCCCTTTCCTCCTCTCTGATATGGATATTTTAATACAAATCATGGATATTTTTCAACATTTTTTTATTTTAACAGGATATACTTCAATCATCAACGAACGAAATAATGGAGGGCTATAGGATGAAACATTGGTTAGAAGAAAGTATTTTTTATGAAATTTACCCACAGAGTTTTAATGACAGTAACGGAGATGGCATCGGAGATATTCCGGGTATTCTGGAAAAACTTGACTATATAAAGGGACTTGGATGTAACGCTATTTGGCTGAACCCCTGCTATCTATCCCCATTTGGCGACGCCGGTTATGATGTGCCAGGGCACACCTCAACAGAACATTCGTGGTTTAAAGAATCTTGCAAGGCAGGGCCAAACGAATATTGGGGCAGATATATCTGGAGTGACAATATCTGGGTAGATGTAGCAAATTACGAAGGGATTTCTGGTTCCCTGCGCGGACTTTATCCTAGAAATGGAAGCGTTGCTGTTAATTTCTTTTCAAACCAGCCGGCATTAAACTATGGATTTTCTTCTTCACTTTGGACCTTCCCATTATATAGATTTATTTCGGTGTGAACATCCATTTTTCAGCCGGGAAGGAAAGGGAAACGCTTTTCCTTTTGTAGAGACCTATATGAAAAACTACCATCTGACCAATAAGAAGGGGCTAATCTGCATCCCTTCTGGCAACCATGATATGGAACGTATCAGGGAATATCTGGATTATGATGAGCTCAAGCTTGTATACGCCTTCCTGCTATCCATGCCGGGCGCACCATTTCTTTATTATGGGGATGAAATCGGCATGCGCCATCTAAAGCTCTCTTCTGTGGAAGGCGGATATGGCCGCACCGGAGCAAGAACGCCTATGCAATGGAACACAGAAAACAATTACGGATTCTCAGACGCACCTGCAGAAAAAACTCTATACAGCACAAGATTCATCTGAAGATGCACCTGTTGTCTCAGAACAGATGAAGACACCGGATTCCCTTTGGTGCGAGATACAGAAGCTAATAAAAATCCGCAGGGATTTCCCTGCTTTATGCGCATCCGGAGCAATAGAGTTTGTATATTGCGAGCCAAATAAATATCCCCTCGTTTATCTGCATTCCGATGGAAATGATAAGATTTTAGTAGCCCTGAACCCTTCCAGAGAAAATGTTTCCTGCAAATGCCCATATAAGTTAAAAGAAATCATCTATACCCTTGGTGATACTATAAAACTGGAAAGTAATGTGCTCTCTATGTCAGGAGAAAGCGCAGCATATGTATCTGTCGTTTAAATTTAACTGGCTGTGTGTTTTTTCCAAAACGCACAGCTAAAAAACGAGGCATAACTATGTATTATATATCTATTTATTTTGACCAGAAAACAACGAATCGGTTACAAGATTATATAAATCAGACAGCCAAAAAAAGCGGCAATACATTTATGTCTGACCAAAATGTGCCGCCTCATATTACAATTTCCGCCTTTGCATCTAAAAATGAAAAAGAAATCATCAAAAGTCTGGAAAAAACATTTGCTGCTTGGGAGCAAGGTACTGTACAATGGGTATCTGTAGGAGCTTTCCTGCCGCATGTTATCTATCTTGCGCCAGTGCTAAACCAATACCTGCAGGAACTTTCCGTTGCTGCTTATGAAAGCATCCAACAGGCTGGCAACACAAATGTCCACCCCTGCTACTATCCAATGCATTGGATGCCGCATACTACTATTGGAAAAACTTTAGAAAAAGAACAGATGCGGGCAGCGTTTCAGGTATTGCAGGAAAGCTTTGGCATATTTACCGGAACTGCCGTCCAAATTGGACTGGCAAAAACTAACCCCTTCCGGAACCTTGCTTTATTTGAATTTATAAATCCAGCAGTTCCTAATGATTAAGGAGCTGTTGAAAAATCTTTCCTAATTATGAATTGATTCCTTTTCAAAGTCCAAAATATCACCAGTTTCTGCATCAATTTCATATTAGATGGCAAGCAAAAAGGGAACAAACCATTTCTGATTCATTCCCTTAATCTTCAAAATCCTTTAAAATCTGGTGTTCTTCTTATCCGAAATATCTCTTTAAGAGGCCTTCAAATGCCTTTCCATGCCTTGCCTCATCCCTTGCCATCTCATGTACGGTATCGTGAATAGCATCCAGATTTGCAGCCTTTGCTTTCTTAGCTAACTCAAACTTTCCTGCTGTTGCACCGCATTCAGCTTCTACGCGCATTTCAAGATTTTTCTTTGTACTGTCTGTAACAACTTCGCCAAGTAATTCTGCGAATTTTGCAGCATGCTCAGCTTCTTCATAGGCAGCTTTTTCCCAGTAAAGGCCGATTTCAGGATAACCTTCGCGGTGCGCTACTCTTGCCATTGCAAGATACATACCAACTTCTGAACATTCACCGTTAAAGTTATCGCGGAGCCCCTGAAGAATCTCCTCATCTACACCCTGTGCAACGCCGACTACATGCTCAGCGGCCCATGACATCTCGCCAGACTGCTCTTTGAACTTATCAGCGCCAACACCACACTGAGGACATTTCTCCGGTGCAGAATCTCCTTCGTGAACATAACCACATACAGTACATACAAATTTTGCCATAATTGAATTCTCCTTTTCTTTATATAATATGTTTTATTACTATCACCTAATCAGTAATTGTTACTGATTAGTGAGTATTATATCATGTTTTCATTGAATGTCAATAGATATTTAAAAAAAATTTTTTCTTATTATTTCCTTTCAGCAGCAAAGCCGTTGCCAAAGCTTTAGCGGTATTTCTGGCAATCCCCGCATAATCCGCGGAAATATATGACATGATCCTCAATTTTTCCATTAAATCCTGCATTCGCAATGATATCAATATGGTCGATTCCATCCATCTCCAAATCTATAATACGTCCGCAGCTCCGGCAAAGAAAGTGGTTATGGGGCTCCGTTTTTCCATCAAAGTGTTCAGAACCGTCTCCGCAGCTAATGCGGAGTGCTTCGCCGTGCTCTACCAGAAAATTAAGATTGCGGTAAACGGTGCCGAGGCTGATATTTGGAAATTCCTTCTTTATATTGCCATATATGGTTTCTGCGGTGGGATGTGCCGTGGTAGACATTAGATAAGACTTTATGGCATCGCGTTGTTTGCTTCGTCTGGAAGTTGCCATGGTACACCTCCTATTAATAGTAATCATTCTTATTATATCGAAATTTGGGAAAATGTCAACATGTGTGCCTTCACTTTGCAAAAATTACTAAATTGATATATATTATTTGTAGCATGTCTCTTGCATAGGAAACAGATTTTATCCTTTTAATCGGATACACAACGGAGGATTGTGCTTTTAGATGAACCGCTGAAAGCGGTATGGGGGATTGATATGAAACAAAAAGAAATGTTTAAATTTTATATTAGGAGGGTTTACCGCCATTTAGGTACGTTTTTGAAATGGTGCGTGTTTGCAGCAATTGTGGGATTGGTTGTGGGGGGATTCAGCACGCTTTTTGCTTACTGTCTGCGCAAAGTTACGGATTTTCGGACGGTTCATCCCGAAATGATTTTATTCCTTCCGGCAGCAGGTGTTTTTATTGTATTTTTATATGGGGTTTTTCAATATAAAAATGATAAGGGGACAAATATGGTATTATCTACCATCCATGCAGAGACGGAGCTGCCGTTCCGTATGGCACCGCTGATTTTTGTTTCTACCGTTGTTACGCATCTTTTTGGCGGCTCGGCGGGGCGCGAGGGTGCAGCCCTGCAGTTGGGAGGGAGTATTGGAAACCAGCTTGGCAGGTGGTTCCGCTTTGATGACAGGGACAGGCGTATTGTGGTAATGTGTGGTATGAGCGCTGCATTTTCTGCAATTTTTGGAACGTCGCTTGCAGCGTCTATTTTTGCAATGGAAGTTGTCAGTGTTGGTGTTATGTATTATGCGGCTTTAGTTCCATGTGTCTTTGCCTCGCTGATTGCGTCAAAGGTAGCAATAGATATGGGAATCAACCCGGAACTTTTTGCAATAAGCCACATACCGGAATTCCATCTTCTTCCAAGCGTTAAAGTGATTTTGCTGGCACTCTGTTGTGCGGCGCTCAGCGTGATATTTTGTATGGCGCTCCACTCCCTGGGTGATTTGTACAGGGCAAAGCTTAAGAATTCTTATATTAGAATCATCGTTTCCAGCGGCATTATTGTTCTGCTGACGATAATACTGCATACTTCTGATTATATGGGTGCAGGTGTCCCGGTTATCGAAAATGCTATCAGAGGGGAAGTTAGGCCGGAGGCTTTTGTCTTAAAGATAATCTTTACCGCATTGACAATTGAGGCGGGCTTTAAAGGGGGAGAAATAGTTCCTTCCTTTTATGTAGGGGCAACATTTGGCTGCCTTTTTGGGCAGCTTTTGGGAATTTCTCCGTCGCTTTGTGCAGCGGTAGGAATGGTATCTGTATTTTGCGGTGTTACAAACTGCCCGGTTTCTTCGCTGTTGATTGCGTTTGAGCTATTTGGGTATGAAGCGGTGCCGTATTTTATGATTGCTGTCAGCGTGAGTTATCTGATGTCAGGCTATTATGGGCTGTATCATGACCAGACAATTGTATATTCCAAATATAAGGCGGAATATATTAACAGGAAAGCACAGGAATAGGTTGTTTATTCCCGCGAAGCAACGGGCCAAGCGGATATGCTTGCATGTCCAATTGGCTTGAGAAAGATGGGGTGTTATATGAAAAAAATATGGAAAAAAGGGATTTCATGGATTTTAGCAGGAAGCATTCTTTTTGGTGTGGCAGGGCCTGCCGGCGGAATGGATGGGACGGAGAAAAATACAGTGGAGGCGGCACAAAAGCTGGCAACGCTTACGATAGACGGCAATACTCTGGATACAGGGGAGAACAGTTCTTTCCGGGGGCTTGGTGCCGTGTCCTGCAGTAATTCGTCAAGGCTTTTGATGGATTATAAAGAGGAGCATAGTGATGAATACTGGGAGATTATGAAGTGGCTGTTTCATACGAAGACGGGGGCAGGGCTTTCCCATATTAAAATAGAACTTGGAAATGACTTAGATTCTTCTTCTGGCGCGGAGCCGGCTACAAAGCGTTCTGCGGGGCAGAAGGCAAATGTGCGGCGTGGGGCAGGCTTTATGTTTGCACATGATGCCCTGACGATTAATCCGGATATTTCAGTAGATTTGATTTGCAGGGGAATGCCGGCATGGGTAGAACAGGCATATGAGAAAAGTGGGCAGGCAGGCTATCAGGCGAGATACCGCTGGTATAAAGAAACGATAGATGCCGCTTATGACAAATGGGATATTACCTTTTCTTATGTAAGTGCAAACCGCAATGAAAAGATGGTGGAGAAGGAGTGGACAAAATATCTGCGGAAGTCTCTTAATACGGAAAAGATTCAGCGTTATGATTATAGTAAAATAAAAATAGTGGCGGCAGACGCGGCAGGTGCAGCGCAGGAGATGTTGAAGGACAGTGAATACCGCAATGCGGTTGATGTGATTGGCTGCCATGATAATGCCTATGCGGATGAAACGGTGAGGAAGCTTCACTCTGTTTATAAGAAGGAAATCTGGCTTAGCGAGGGGGCATCTATAGCAACAGATTCTATTTTTGGTGCGAACAATACTGTGGATGGCAGGAATACGTCGGGCCGGAAAGGGATGCTTGATATTGCAAACCGCATTATTACCTGCATGTCGCAGTCAGATATGACAATGTATGAATTTCAGCCGGCAGTTATTTCAAACTATGACGCCCCGGATGCTTCTCGCGGCAGGCTTATCAAAGCTGATACGCCATGGTCAGGCGGTTATTCAATTTCTAATGGGCTAGTTATGGCAATGCATTTTACGAACTTTATAAAAAAGGGATGGAAGTTTGTAGACAGCGGCTGTTATGGGGGACAGGCAGGGCAATCTGCGGAGGGGATAAAGAATAATTATCTGACGGCTGCAAAAAAGTCTACAGGGGATTACTCTACAGTGCTTATAAATGACAGTGATACTGCGAAAACATATGAGGTTGCGGTATCAAATTTAAAGAAGGCGTCTTCTAAGGTAATTGTCTGGGAAACAAAGAGTAATGACACGGACGAGCAATATGATGCCCATTGGCTGGAAAAAATCGGTACGCTGCATCCCACGAAGATAGGGAATGCCTATGTTTATGAAGTCACAGTAAAACCGTATACCATGATGACATTGACGACAACAACAGGCCAGGCAGAATATGCCAAGAGAAAGGCGAAGGCCGGAATGGGCCTGCAAAAAGAGGCAGGGCTTTCTCTTCCTTACACAGATGATTTTGAGTATAAGAGTGCTTATTTGAAACGGAGGGGCAGGACACCGCGCTACACTTGTGATGTAAATGGTGCTTTTGAGGTGGTGAGCCAGGGGAATAGCAATCACGTCCTGTGCCAGCAGATTAACAAAGACCATCTTGGGACTGGCTCTGATGGCGCTCCGGTAAAGCCGCTTACTTCCTTTGGTGATGATAGATGGAAGGATTACATTTTATCAGCAGACGTTATGCTGGATTCCAGTGAGAACGAAAAAAACTATGCAGCCATTATTGCCCGCTATAATGCATCGCATTCTGCCGTGGAAAATGGGTACCAGCTCAGAATCTACAGAGGGGGTTCATGGGCGCTCTACAGCAATCAGGGAAAGATAGCGAAGGGCACTGTCTCTGGAATGAGGGAGGGCAGGCTGGTTAATTTAAAGCTTAAGGTTCTTGGAAATAAAGTAAGTGCCTATATTAATAATGAATTGGCGGTTAGAAAGACAATTAAGGAATCGCCGGTAAATTCCGGGCGTGCAGCATTGGCGAGTGCTTATTATAAAAACTATTTTGATAATGTCAAAGTGATTCCGGTTCAAAATGGCGCCACGCATGTGGCAAGAGTGGATGATTTGGATTCTGCACTGCAGTTTAGCAGTTCTGTCAGCCGTCTGCAGAGCCAGAGCAGCAGATATTATAACGGAACGGTTTCTGTGCTGGCAGAAAAGTCAGAATCATTTTCTTATACTTTTACAGGGACAGGAATCAGCATTCTGGGAAATAATCTGGCCGGGGCAAAGATAAAGGTTACATTGGACGGCAAAGAAATAGACAGCCGTTATGCCGTGAAAGCGACGGAACACAGGTCTGCATTTTATCAGTTAAGCGGTCTGGAAATGGGAGAACACATAATCCAGGTGGAACTTGTGAATGAGGATATTCTGCGTATTGATGCAGTGGAGGTTGAGAAAGAGGCATACACTGCAGAAGCAGGGAGGGCGGACAGGATATTGCTGGAAAATGAAACGTTAGAACTGGCATATGGCGAGAGTGTTTCACTTGGGGCAAAACTGGAGCCGGAAAATGCCAATGAGAGGATTATATATACCACGTCTAATATGGCCGTTGCGATGGTGGCCTCGGATGGCAGGGTGATTGGGAATGGGGCCGGGGAGGCTGTTATCACGGCATCTATTGGTAATGGAGAGAAAGTCTCTGCCAAAGTAATAGTGACACAGCTTGCTATAACACCAAGAAGCGGTATACGTCTGGGGGCTGGTGAGAGGATAAAACTAAAAGCATCTTATGTAAAAGGTATTAATAAGGCCCCTATTAAGAAATGGAAGTCATCAAATAAGAAGCTTGCTGTGGTTTCTTCCAAAGGCGTGGTGCGTGCCAAAAGAGCAGGAGATGTCACGATAACTGTGGTGGGCAATAATGGATATAAGGGAAAGGCGGTGGTACATATCCGCAAGGCTCCATACCGGATCAAGGCAATGCCGCAAAGCATATCATTAAAAGCGGGCGGGGCAAAGAAGTTAAGGTGTAAGGTACCGTCAGGCTGTTTTGCGAAAAAGATTGTGTACAAAAGCAGCAGCCCGGAAATTGCAAAAGTCTCAAAAACAGGGGTAATCAGGGCAAGGAAGGCTGGGACATGCAGGATTACCGCAGAGACATATAATGGAAAAACTGCAGTAGTAACGGTCAGGGTGACAGATTGATTTGGGGCAGTAATGAATATATATACTGAAAATTGATTTCCGTGAGCTGTGATTTTTTCTTGACAATGGCATCATTCTGTGATATGCTATCGTAGGTTTTGTGAAAGCGAAACTACACTGCCGTAGACAGTAGGTGTCGGGGAACCGACGTAAGGACAAGCGCCTACCGAGGAAGATAGAATTTATTAGAATTTTACACCTCTCTGTTTATGTGCAGGGAGGTTTTCTGTTTTATAAGATATTTTCCGCAATGCGGTATTTTGCTGGTGCGGTCGTATCTTTCAGCAATAGAAGCTTCTTGCGTGCAGTGATACTATAGGAAACAAAACCAGTTTCCTATAATCAATTGGCGGTGAAAAAAACGCACCTTTTATCAGAACTAAAATGCAAGTTCTGATAAGTGATATTATAGGAAACAAAACCAGTTTCCTATAATCGATTTGCGGCGCAAGAGCATGCGCCTTTTATCGGAAGTCAAAAACATACTTCCGATAAGTTATATTATGGGTTTTACCCAGGAAAGGAGATTCACTCATGGCAAAAATTGAATTAAAACAGCCGATTGTCGAAGAAATTAAAGCAAAGGTAGATGGCGTGGCTACAGTTGTGCTGGTGGATTACCGCGGGCTGACTGTTGAGCAGGATACCAGACTTCGTAAGAACCTTAGGGAAGCAGGATGTGAGTATAAGGTTTACAAAAACACACTGATGAAGCGTGCGTTTGAAGGAACTGATTTTGCCCAGTTGGATGAATTGCTGGACGGGCCATCCGCTATTGCTATTTCTAAGGAAGATGCTACAGCCCCTATCCGTATTTTGAACGATATGGCAAAAGAGGCTGAGGCACTTGAATTTAAGGGTGCTATTGTAGAAGGTACTTTCTATGATGTGGATGGAATTAAGACACTTGCAAGTATTCCTTCAAGAGAAGAGCTTATTTCCAAATTGCTTGGTTCTCTGCAGTCACCTATTACAAATCTTGCCCGTGTTCTTAACCAGATTGCTGAGAAGGGCGACGGTGCAGCAGCAGAGGCATAGGAAACTGCGGATGCCGGGAGGCAGCCGCACAGATTATTTAGAATTTATGGAGGTATAATAAAATGACTACTCAGGAATTTATTGATGCTATCAAAGGCATGACAGTGTTAGAGTTAAATGATTTAGTAAAGGCTTGTGAGGAAGAGTTCGGTGTTTCTGCAGCAGCAGGTGTTGTTGTGGCAGCAGCAGGCGGTGCAGCAGAAGGCGGCGCTGAGAAGGATGAGTTCGATGTAGAGCTTACAGAAGTTGGTCCAAACAAGGTTAAGGTTATCAAGGTTGTCCGTGAGGTAACTGGTTTAGGCCTTAAGGAAGCTAAGGAAGTTGTTGATGGTGCTCCTAAGGTTGTTAAGGAAGCAGCAGCTAAGGAAGAGGCTGAGGAAATCAAGACTAAGCTTGAGGCTGAAGGCGCTAAGGTTACACTTAAATAATTTCTGCGCTCTAAGCAGAGAGATACTTATAAGGAATAGTATCTTTCTTTGTGGTTAAAAGTTTAGCTTTGGGACAGAAAGAATGCTGTGGTGTTCATGGTATTTGGAATAGCTGCGCTGCAGCGAAAAAGAGGCATTGCCCGTGTATTATGGGAAGTGCCTCTTTTTCTATTAAGTCTGTGCCCTCCTTGCGCGCTGCAAAAAAAACATCCCCTGCAGTTGCCCAGAAGTCCGCTTCAAAGAAGCCGCTCCGGAAGAAGGATGAGGGAGATGATTATGCAGGCATATTGCCATATTAGATGATGCAAAAAATAGACCATTGCATTGTTTTGTATCATATGATAGAATGCTTTTGGGTGCAATTGTAGCAACAGGTGGCGGTTCTGCCTTTCAAAGTATGAGTACATACAGGCTTCCCTACATTTTGGAGGTGATGTCAATGGGGAAAATACAACGAAAGGATAGTAAGTATTGTTGATATCATTACCACTATAATTCGCACAATGGTTTTATTAGTGCGATTGATATATGATATCATTAAAGATAGAAAACAAAAAAGCAACCGCCCGCCCAAGGGTTCTTTCTGAACTTTGGGTATATGGATGCTGTAAAAAACTGGCACCTAGTTTTCTGATGCCAGTTTTTTACACC
>RAYF01000067.1 GCA_003611745.1 bacterium D16-36
TGAGGTATCGGCATTGGTTGTAATGGTAACTACGGCGAATTTTATGTGAGTTTATACTGCCGTGAATAATTCAGGCTAATGAACGTTATGCAGAACAGTTGAATGAAACATCTAACGAACTTAAAGAATTAAAAAATCAGATGGGCGATACGCCAGTATTTAAATTTAAAAATCTGGGATTGACAATCGAAGGGAAAAATGCAGCTATTGACTCTAACAAAGCGTTTGTAAGCATTGATGGTAGGGATTATATAGATAAAACGTTTATAGAAGAAATTATAGGGGATAAAAAAACTTTTACAATAAAAGATGAAAATGCGTATATTGGAAAGGTCATACAAGAACAAGCAAATTTAGCAGATAATTGGGTTGTTGATTCATCGAGTGTTGATACCCCAGATACGATTACAGATTCATATGGAAATGAGTTGATTGATGCATATGAATTTAAATACAGAGATAGTAAAATAATTTTCAATGTAAATAAAGACTATTCATTATTACAATGTAAATTATCAATTAATTCTGATGCAAATATAGAGGGAAAAGCTTCAATTACCATTAAAGCTGATGATAAGATTGTGTATACATCACCGATGATGGATAAAAAATCCAAACCATTTATAAAAAAGGATATTCCAATTAATAAATGCTCGTTATTGACTATTGAATGTTATTCAAATGATTATGATATATCTTGTATTGTTTCAGATGCAATAGTATATAATTAATATGTAACGTGTTTATAAATGATTATGGACTTAACTTTTGATGGATTTCTTTCTTCAAAGAAAGAAGAAATATGTTGTAGTGCGTGCCCATACATAGAAATAAAAAGAGAAAATAAATAAGCCTACCTTATTATTTGACCGATATGGTATCTGAAAGGTAGGCCTATTGTCAAACTTGGAGAACAACTACTTTTTGGGCGGTTGTTTCCTTTTTGTATCTAAAATATAGCATATCGCTTGAATTCATCCAAGAATAAAAGTTTCATTAACGGAAACTTTAGAGAAGAAATGTATATACTTAAAAAATTTTTTCCATCCGTTTGCTAAAACCCTTCTTTTAACTTCTGTTTATACACATCATTGATAAGCTCCATTGATATTTCCACCTCGCCATTTTCGAGTCCGTTTTCTTCCAATATTTTTTCATATTTCTCATATATATGGATGCAGTGTTTAAAACTGTCCTTATTACATGGTTTCCCTTCCGATACTTTTGCGGCAAAATGATTAATTTCCCAGCGCATGTCGTCAATTTCTTTATCTACAAACATTCTGGTGAGTTTTTTAATATCAGAGGAAATTTCTTCGTCACGTCTATCGGATTGATACATATCATGCATCTGTTTTTCCTGCAAAGCAGCCAGATTCTGGGATGTCTGCAGCAGAAGCTCATGCCCTTCCCTCTGTTTCCTCATTTGCTTTGTTTCGAGGCCGAGTCTTTCAACAAACCATTCAAAGAGGGAAATGATTGCTTTCATTCCAAGCAATATCGCGAAGGCAGAAATCAAAACAGAAGCATAATCAATTCCGGTTAATGCTGTTATACTGTCCATCTCTGGCTCCTTTCTTAAATTGTGTTTTCAAATCCCATCTGCAATCAGTTTAGCAAGCTTCTTCCTGTTTGCCTTGCCTTTTGCTTTTGCATAGTCGTTTTTATTAGTACAGAAAAATGTTTCAATTAAAATTGCAGGAGGTTTGGAACCATTGAGGATATATAAATCCGTGCGTTCCTTCGTACCTCTGTCCTGAAATACAGAAGATAGCTGTTTCTGTACCTTTTCTGCAAATCTTTTGCCGGCAGGAGATTTATAAAGCACCTCCGTCCCTCTGCCAGATGGGGAAGCTGCATTTAGATGCAGTTCTATTACAAGGTTATAATTGCTGCGATTAATTAAATTCAACTTATAATTTTTTTCCTGTGTGCTGCAGGTAAACTTTTTTTCAGGGCATACGATTCTCTTCACCTTATGTCCATTCTTTTTTAGGGCGGATGCCAGTTGTTTCGAAAATGCCTTGCACCATTTATATTCATTACAGCCGCCGTATGTTTTCCCGTCAGCACTGGTATAGCATCCATTCTTTAATAAAGAGTGGCCAACTGTTAATGCAATTTTCATACTAATCCTCATTTCTGCACACGTTCTTTGTGCATAACAAATTTGTGGCAAGTGTGCGCAGACACAAATTTGCGTGTGA
>RAYF01000068.1 GCA_003611745.1 bacterium D16-36
CACCACTCCTATATCTTTTTTATGTCAATACCTAAAATCCTGCCCAGTGTTATAAGGGCTTTTCCTGTATATAGTGAAATGGCTGACAGCATAACAGAGGCGGGGGTTACGCCGATGGATGACAAATCAATTGTGTCAAAACAGTATGCTGTGCCAATAAATATGCCGCCGACAATTCCTGCTTTAATAATCCCGGATGCTAACTTTTTCCAGTTAAATACAATATTTTGTTTTCCGATGTTAAAATATGTGCCTGCCATAATATTCATCAGCATGGCGGTAAAAAGAACTGGGAGCAGGTTTACAATTTCCTTCATTATCAGATGTTTCCTTTCTGTGTTTGATCTATAGGAAAGTTGTCGATGCGTGGCAGTGCATCAACATTAATTCAAAGAACTTTGGTCCTTTAGCATTTTTGCTAGAGCAAAAGCCAAGCCGGTGCACCAGCAAAAAATAGGGCTATGATTGCTGGCTGTATTGTGCCTTAACCATAGCCCCTATAATATGATGCCGGAATCAAAAGCAGGCATCACAATATGTCTTATTACTCCGTGTCTTTCGTTACATGCAAAGATTCACGGTATGCTGTAGTGTCTTCAATATATTTTGCCGCGCATTCTCTTGAGCAGGCAAAATTGCGCCAGCGGAAAACATCCCCGTGCGATTTGCAATATGCACAGGGTTCGAAAAGTTTTCCGCATACGCGGCAAGGTATTTTTTTTGCTGCCATAACTGCCTCCCGGACAGGGACTGCAGTATAATCCTGTGCAGCCCCGAATGTAAATCGTTAGTCAAATACTACGAAATCCCAAAGCTGGTTATTTCCAGTGCACAGGTCAGGCAAAGAAGTGAACTCAAAGCTCTGGGTTGCCGGATCAGCGCCGCCCTGAATGTTAAATGTACCGCTAAAGTCTGCCCTGTTAATAATAAACTGGCCATGGAATGCGTTGTCGCAGCCATCCTCACACGTTACATCAACAAATACCTGCAATGTCTTGCTGTATTTATCAGAATCATTCGCAACCTTCTTTCCGGTAACTTTTGTATCATAGAAAGCGATAACTTCTGTGCCGTCAGGTACATCGCCGGCAAAGAATGTGATCGTTTTGTTAGCGGGATCATATGAAAATTCTCCGGCTGCAGGTGTTGCGCCTGTCTGCACTAATTTCTTTCCGCCGGATACATATGCATTGTTTGTATCCCTTACATAGATTGTGCCGATTTCATTTCCGGCTGTCCCAATGGCAGTCTCTGTTGTAGTACCTCCATTGGACTGGACTGTAATCGTATCAGTATAGCGGATTACATATTCGCCATTTTCAACATCTGAGCCAGTCATGGCTGCAATGGCGCCTCCTGAAAGCATACCGTTTGTACCGCTTCCCGTCACTTTTTTGTTTTTCTTAAGGGAGCCGATTGTCCTGCCGCCCCTGCCTGTGATATCTGTCTTTTCCTCTTCCTGCGCAAGCGAAAAATCGCTTAATTCGTCAAGAATCAATTCAAGGCTTCCATTTGCCCTGTCAAAACCCGTAAGCTGGTCGTAGGATGTGATTGTAAATTTGTCAATGTTCATAATGTGTCCTCCTTGATATAGATAGTTTGTTATATTATTAAGTGGGGCTGTTGCATTAAGAAAAAGCGATACAGTATATAGAGAATTTTATATCACTAAAATACTATGTTTTAAATTTTTAATCTTAGCGCGGCAGCCCCATTTAATTATCCTCGCGGCCGATGAAATCTGCTGTGAGTATCGCGCCAGCCGCAACCGCAAAGCGGTATATTTCCTTATGTGGCTGTGCGCATCATATTATACTGAGAGGAAGATTTATCTGACGCTCAGTATAATCTAATTTTGTGGAATCCATGTTAAACAGTCCTTATTGCTTAATTTTGATGTGTCAACCGTTCCGGCATATACGCCTGTCATGGTATTATCAAATGCAATTTTGTGCCGTATCTGTTTCAGGCTCTGGTTAAACCTGTATATGGATAACTCCATGCAGGAATCGTAATTATATGGAAACTCGCTTGTATTTACAAGGGCGATTACTAATCTTTCCAAATAAGGTTCCTGTTTTTTCTCTGCATTCCGTTTCTGTTTTCTTCGTTCCTTTTCCAGCAGGTATTTACGAGCAGATTCATTTCCTGGCTTTGACTGTACTTTTTCCAACAAATTAATTTTCCGGATTGTGTCAGTTAAATCATTGTAAACCAATTCATCAATCATAATGTTATTTTGGGGGCTGTAAATTACCTGCTGTCCTGTATCCTTATCTATGTAAATGTCAAAGTCAGATGTATCCATTTCCCCAATCAATATGGATAAATCAGATTTCGCATAAATCGGGAATAGCATTTTAAATAAATCATAGTCATTAAGTTTTGTGTAATCAATGCCCATATCGTCTAACTGGACCATATACTGGAACGGGCTTGCAGTTAGCGACGATATAAGGCTGTAATAAGAAGATTCATTATCCAGTATCTCCCCTACTGTTGGTATTCTTACAAATAAATCAGGAATGATATCAACAGATGCTAAATTAAGCCAGCTTTTTTTGCTTTCCATGCTTCCGTTAAAATCCTTTCTAAAGAACGATTTATAGTTAAACTTCGCTTGCACCCTTACGCACCGCTAAGCCGCATGCTCATGCAGGCATGTCTGCCCGCCCGGCTCGCTGTGTACGTGGGAATAAAGAAACAAATGACGGTGTTTTCAGAACAGAAACACCGCCATCTGCATTAGAAATTGGAGAAAGATTTTAGAATATATTCTGTATCCATATAAGAAAATCTCAATTTCAAAAAGGTAACTGTGAGAATCCTTATAAATCAAGGGGTTTCCAGAGTTTTTTCTTTTTGGGCAAATTCGACTTTTCTAAAATACTGCATTCTCGTCCTGTCAAGTTTCTTCTTATTTATGTCAGCACAGTCTTTGCAGTACCGCCTTTTCCCATTTGTATTCTTGGCAAGTATTCCGCAGCCGGCGCACCGGATATACTTCTCCCCATTGTAAACTTTCCATTCATAACCAAGTTTTCTAAAGTCAGATACAAACAATTTCCCCTCGTCTTCCTTATTATTAAGGAATAAAACCCTGATACTTAAATTGCTGACTTTTTTAGCAAATTCAATTAGCCCTAACTTTCTCAACTGGTTAAGCTTCAAATCTTTTTCTAGGGCAGTGGTATTGATACATGCCATTTTGTATATTTCGCCATTGCTATAATTAATCCAGCCATCATTATCTGGATTTCTAAAATTTCTGAACTTGGCAAGGCACAAAAGTGTAAACGCTAAACGTTCCAGTACTTTGTTATCTATTTTAGCTATCGTTTTTAATTCACTTTCTGCAATCCAGATGCCATCACATTCGCACAGCGGGTATTTGTCTGCCCCTGCTGCATATTTTTCGATGGATGCTGACCAGTCAGCCGGGCGGTATGCCGGGCAGCGGGACTGCATAAACTGGTTTAGTTCCTTGGCCAGATCTTCTTTTTGCAATTTCTTTTCATGGAACAGGTATCTTGCATACAGACCCAAAAAGCTATGTATTTTAGGAATATCTGCATTTTCATTTTGGAGAATATCTAAGACATACTCCTTTTCATTTAAGATAATCATATATTACTATCCCCTTTCATCGTTTTTTTGCACATAACAAATTGTTCTCCGCCAAATTCAAATTCACCTTCACCATCTGCGAGGACTGGATAATGAATCATATAGTTATTTTTTTCTAATAAATTGTTAAGGATTGTTTTTCCACAGATATCCCATGCAAACTGTTTTGACTTTTCGGACGAATAACACAGGTCAATGACGATATCACAAAGTTCCTTCTCATTTGGGCATATTGCTTCACACGCTGATATAAACTGCAGCTTCAGCATGTCCCTGTTCACCGCAGCTTCTTCTTTGTCAAGGCGCTGCTTATTTGCAAGCTGCTGGAAATACTTAACGCATGCATCATATTCTGTCTTTACTTTTTTTATTTTTTGAAAATCATTTTTGCTGTAACCTGTGCCTGATTTTAAGATGCTGTAGTCAAATTTATTTTTTTGCTTTTTGGCAGCTACGAAGTTGTCAAAAGTATTTTCAATAAACCAAGCTATACGGTTGACAGTACAGGGATTGTCACCTGCAGGTTTAAAATCCTCGTAATATTTTATAAATTCTTTTTCCTGAGTAGTTTTGTCCGGTTTTTCCAATAACTCTTTGAGCTTTATTTGAAATTCGCGGATGCATTTGCTGTTTGCGTCTTTTACATATTTATTCCATTTTGCAGATAGATCGG
Source organism: bacterium D16-36 (assembly GCA_003611745.1). Taxonomy (GTDB): domain Bacteria; phylum Bacillota; class Clostridia; order Lachnospirales; family Lachnospiraceae; genus Butyribacter. Next base: position 4,301 of record RAYF01000068.1, read on the forward strand.
GATAAACATATTTTAAAAAATAAGGCTTGTTATCAGCAACAATGCGCATACACAACTCTTTGAACTGTTTTTGCTCTTTTGTTTCTTCTGGTAGTTTTTTGCAGGCACTCAGGTTGTACCAGTATTTTGGCATAGGCTTTGAGATGATTCCCTTCGCTTTGTCGATGCTGCACTGCTGATAATGCTGCCCACATTTTATGCGGTAATCCAGAACTTTGTATTCCTCGCTTTCTTTGGCAAAAGCAGCCTGCCTTTCCAACATGGCAGTTATACGGTTTGTAGTGGTTCCGATTTCATCGCCAAATGCAAGTTTGTTTGCCTGTACCATGTCATCTTCCTGAGGAATTATTTTTTTCGCTTTGCGCTGCATGCATTCTATTGTGAGGGGATTTAAGGTATTATTTACGATGATTTCATTATCTGTGGTAAAAAAGGCATCGGAATCTTTATCAGCTCCATTTAGTGCATCACAGGTTGTGTCCCATGAGTTTAAAATAATTCCTGTCGTATTATATTGATACCAGAAATCCATATCCTGATTATGTACGACCTTTCTTCTTCGGATATTATTATGGCAGGTCATAGGTGCCCGGAAAAGGGCGATATCTTCCACGTTTTTGTCAATCCAGTATTTGTGGTAAACTTGCCCTGCTTTTAGTAACCCTGTAATTGGCAGGCCAAAGACAGACTGGGCAAGGGAATACAAATCTCCGGATACTATAGCAAAATTGCCGGACAATTTTATGGAACCTTTTGATGCCATTTCGATTCGTTTCTTTATCATATTGTGTATTTTCCTGAAAACAAAGGGGTCGTCAAGCATTTGCCTGTCAATCATAATCGCTTTTATAAAATCGTTGTCTATATAGTCGATATTTTCTTCGCTTAAGAACATGCCTTTTAGAAAAACAATGGCTTTGCGCCAATCATTTCCCAATACACCAGTGATTTCATCGACTGTTGGCCTGCACAATTCCTGTAGTTCGCTTTCCGATAAATCATATGTCTGCAAAAATTGATAGTTTGCATTTCGTGCATTTTCCAATTTATGCGGTGTTGTTTTTGTGACAGAAAATTGATAATGGTTTTCATTGCAGCAATCAATAAAATGTTCAAGGCTTTGATAGGAATCCCATAATTTAACCATGGATGTAGTAAGGATAACATCATAATCCCTTACATCCCTCCAATTATCCCATGCGTCTTTTACCATGTATTCCCCATGGTTTTTCTGTCTGGCAAACTCTACAAAATCAAAGGTAAACAGCATTCCCTTTGTCCAGGCATATCTTGTATTTACACCGGGAATCGTCTGTCCCTCGAATTCTGTTCCATATAAATCCCTGTTAATTATGCGGGAATATTCAGGTGACATAAGTCCGTAACCGTCAGAATCGCAATATTGAATCAATTCGTCTTTTGCGACTTCTAATTCTGGTTCACCATCATTTTCATCCGATATTTTTATTACGTCTTCCTTAAATTGTACATAACAGTCCTTTACAATCAGGATTCTTGGCATTGTCACCGGAATGGAACCACTGCATATTAATGCCTGATATGCCTCAAGCTTAGCTGGGATTATGGGCTTGTTTTTATCCCTTCCATTATCCATCCGCTTCGCAATTTCCTTGTACACATTGTCCCCTATATAGATTATAGTAGATTTTTTAATACCACCATTAGTTCCAAGGAGCCTATGGTACTGATAGCCATTGATTTTAAAACCCTTGTTTGCCCTGTCATAATCCTGATTAGAATCCATGATCAGACAAAAGTAGTCTTTCTGGTATTGCAGGGAATAAAGTTTTTCGTATAATTTCTTAATGGCATTCCGGTTCTCTTTGCTTCCCGGTAGTTTTTTGACATATTTTATTTCTTTTTTGATTTTTGCAACTTCCATGTCCAGATTGCCAAGTCCATTTAATTCGCAAATCCATCGCAGGATTTGGCTGTCATTTAAGGCTACCACATCATTTTTATTTTTTATAGCAGTTTCAAGTGGAAGGGTAAGATTCCAACGTGCCTGTTTTAGACGTTTGCTTGACAGTTTGTAAATAAACTTATGGCATGATTTCTGTTTTGCCATGGTTAATCACGCTCCTTTCTTCTTCTGTCTCTTGCTTCCTCGTTTCTTCTGCATTGTTCATCAAAGTTATGGTCAGATGCAATACGTCTGGCAATATCACGGTTGCATGGGTGGTTTGTACAAAAATCGGAAAGCCTGATAATGCCCCCAAAATGAGAATTTGGATTGTCATAAAAATAGTTTGTGTTTTTGTTTGTCATAATTAATATAGTATTCTCCTTTCCATTTCATGTTTTCGTTACAGACTAGAGCGACCCCTTACTTTCTTATTCTCTTTTTCTAAAAACAAAATATTGAAAAAATGTATTTTGCTGGACATACATTAAAGAACAACTGTTCTGAAAAGGATATTGACAAAACAGAACGCGTATACTATAATTAGAACAACAGAAAAGAAACGTATGTTTGGATTTTTGCGCATTACAGGTAGTTCTTAACGGTTCCATGTAGTTTCAAACGGTAAAATTACTAGCTTTGTGATGGGATTTAGGATTTAGAATTGCGGAGGAGGAAACGGAATATGAATCAAATGGAAACAGTAATTAGGGAGCTTTATGCGAATCAAGGGAGTAAACTTCATCAGATGTGCCAAAGCGAGATGGCTAAGTTTGGTGGAATTTCACAGAAAGATTATGATGATTTTTACTCAAGGGCAGGGTATGAGATTACTCTTGCAAAGGAAAAATATCATTCATCATATGATAAAACTTTTATGGAGTACTTATCTGGCGTGATACGGTTTTCAATCCAGAAAGAAATGACTGCACGAAACCGGCAAAAAAGGCAGAATATTGTGGAAAAGGAAGAGATAGATGAAAATGGAAACCTTATCAGGAAGAAAGAATATGTGCAAAATATTTCAATAGATACTCCTATTGAGGAAGAAGAAGGGCTTACGATAGCTGATGTTTTGCAATCTGATTTTAACATGGAAGAAAGATTGGCTGAAACGGAACAGAAAGAAGAGTATTCTCCCAAAATGAGGAAATATTTAAGCAGTTTGTCTAAAATCCAAATCAGGGTTTTAGAACTTATTGCAGATGGCTATACTTCCGGGGAAATAAAGAAAGCGCTGAATATAGATTCCAGATTGTACTCGGATTGCATTGCTGCAATTAAGTCATATAGAAACACGAAATGTATTGCAAGTTTAGTTAGGAGGGGTGGAAATGTTAGATGAATATAGAATTGAACCATTAAGCGTAGGCCAGTATTTAGACGGAATAAATAACGAAGATACAAAAATTGACCAGGCTGTACAGAGGAGTTTTTGCTGGAATAAAGAAATGATGAATTCACTTATTTATAGCGCATTGTCCCGGAAAATATATATTCCTAATCTGATTCTTGCTGAGGAAAAAAGGGAGGATGGCACGAAACAAACTTATGTTGTAGATGGCGGGCAAAGGACAGAATCGTTATACCAATTTAAGTACTGTGGATACAAAATTACAAATAATCTTAGGACATATATGATTCCATACAGAAAAAAGAAGATGGATGAAAATGGCAATATCCTGCGCGATGAGTATGGAAATATCCAGTATGAGATGGATGAATTTGATATCAGAAGGAAAACGTATGATGATTTGCCGGATGAACTTAAGAATAAGTTTGATGGATGCCCATTAACGACTGTGGTTTATCAGGATTGTACCACGGAACAGACATCGGAATTGGTGATGCTTTATAATAACCATGTTGGAATGAATGTTTCGCAAAAGTCTCTTACATATGTCGGGAAGTATGCGGATGAGATAAAAAGAATCAAGGATACCAGCCGGTTTTTAATGGACTGCACTGTCCTGACAGAAAACGAGAAGAGAAAGGGGATATGGGAACGGGTTATTTCTGAAAGTGTAATGGCGGTTTATCATTTTGAATACTGGAAAAAGGTTCCAAAGGATATGTCCAGTTACTTAAACCAGCATTCTTCAAAGGAGGAATACAAAAATATAGAGTCGTACTTTAACAGATTAATTCCATATTCTGATAAGCTGAAGAATACTAAAACTGCAGAATTATTTACATCGAAAAATCTTTTTATTTGGATGAAGATTTTTGATAAGTTTTCCAAAATGCATATACCAGATGATAATTTCAGCGAATTTTTAAAAGCATTTACTAAGAACCTTAAATTTAAAAAGGTTAATGGTGAAGATTGGGACAGTATTGATAATAACCGCCATACAAAAGATAAGAGCCTGGTTGTGAAAAAGGTAAATTATCTTGAAACATTAATGAATAACTTTTTTTACGGAGAGTTTGAGGAGATGGACCGATTGGTATCTTTTATCGCTGAAAATCTTAAAATGGATGCGGATGATGTGCAGTCAGATATTGACTTTTATGAAGAATCGCTGGAAAAATTAAAGGACGATACTATAAAAGATGGCTCAAAACTTTTAGATCAGGAAAATCATTATTCTTTGCTGGCAATGATGGTGTATTCATATCAGGAAGATAAGGATCTTGAGGAGTGGATGACGCAATATGCGGTAAAGAATGAATTCTATTTTACTGACCAGAAGAAAAACTTTTTGTATATGAAAGAGGATTTTGAAAAATATTACAGTAACCAAAAGGGCTCTTGTAATTAAACTTCCGATAAGCTATATTATAGGAAACGAAAAACAGTTTCCTATAATCGATTTGCGGCAAAAAACTGCCTTTTATCGGTAAAATATTAACTTATCTGTGCGTGTTGCAATATATCCAATAAGGGAGATGCTGGCTGTGATGGGAAACAGTGGTTTTGGTAAGAGTACGATGTTGAATATTTGCGGGGTATTTGACTTGTGCGAGGGCAAAGTTAGGATGGTATATGAATTCGAATATGTATGTTTATAACGCTTGCAACTCCCTGTGTTTTGCTTTAGAATATATTTGCATTAGGCAATTAGTGTTTCTTCGGTGGCAGGCAGGGCTGATTTGACTGTGAAAAAGTCTGTTATGGCAAATATAGGGAATTGAAAGGATGAAAGATGATTAGAACAGATATGATTACTACTGTTGGAAGAGAATATCTTACCAGCAATATAGAAAATGACGAATATAGCTATCCAAAGGCTTTTTCAGAGGCATCTTTGACATTTGTGCCTATCCGCAATAGTTCTGGGCGTACTTTTGAAAAACTTGATATTCGTTTTGTCAAAGAGAATATTACAGTACTAATTGAAACAAAGCAAAGTTTTACAAAGGCAGACGAGGAACAGCTATCGGCTTATGTGGAATACGAAAAAGCACTTACTGGAAATAAAACGATTGCCATTCTTGCTAACACCACTAATGCCAACATTAAAGTATGGCGTGGTGTTGTTTCTGACAGCGACTTTATGCCAAAAGAAACTGCTCTGCGTACAATGGATGAATATATTGATTTTTATACCTCGAAAATTAACGATAAAGAAAAGGTAATGCAGAATACATACAAACTGAATGAGATGTTACATCGCCACAGTATTCCAGAAAAACTACGAAGCCAATTTGTTGGCACTTGCCTTCTTGCGTTAAAAAATGGTCTGGATTATGTAATCCCTTCGTTGACTGCCGCACAGGTAAGAACAAGAATAAAAGAAGTTCTTGAAGACCTGCTTAATTCAGATATTAACAAAGCAGAAAAACTTGCTTTGTTGAACCGCAATGTATTAGGTGATCAGTATGTTCGTCATCTCAGCATTGCCGCTTTTAGAGAAATCTTAAAATTTATTGAAGATAATATTCTGCCATTTATAAATGACAAAAGCACTTCCGGACAGGATTTGCTGAATTTGTTCTTCGTGACTTTTAACAAGTATGTAGGTAAATCAGATAAAAATCAGGCATTTACCCCGGATCACATCTGTGATTTTATGTCTAAAATTACAGGTGTAAATAAGCATTCTATTGTGCTTGACCCCTGTTGTGGAAGTGGTTCTTTTTTGGTGCGTGCAATGACACAGGCGTTAGATGACTGTGCAACAGCTGCCGAGCAGGAGAAAATTAAGAAACATCAAATTTTCGGTATTGAATTTGATGAGAATGTTTATGGTCTTGCAACCACCAATATGCTCATTCATTCTGATGGCAATTCCAATATTCGTCAAGGAAGTTGCTTTGCATTGGCAGATTGGGTTAAAGAGGCAAAACCTAATATTATCTTAATGAATCCGCCGTATAATGGACAGAGAATACATCTTCCTGCTGCTTATGTTAGCACTTGGCAGAGAAATAAAAAGGAAGATCCTTCTAAGGGATTATATTTTGTTAAATGGATTGCGGATACTTTAAATTCAATAAATCATCAAGCCAAATTAGCAATTTTACTTCCGGTGGCGTGTGCAATTGGAACCAGTGGCGAAATAGCAAGGCTAAAAAAAGAAATTCTTGAGGAAAATACACTTGACGCAGTATTTACCTTGCCGAGTGATATTTTCCATCCTGGTGCAAGTGCATCTGCATGCTGTATGGTGTTCAAAATTGGAACCAAACATTGTGACATCTCGAATCCTGACACATTCTTTGGGTATTGTAGAGATGACGGCTTTAAGAAAAAAAGGAATCTCGGGAGGGTGGAACAAATTGATGCTATAATCGGGAAAAGTAAATGGTTAGAAATTGAGAAAAGATGGATTGAGCTATATCGAAACCGCCAAGCTGAACCTGGAGCTTCTGCAACACATAGAGTTAGTGGCAATGACGAATGGCTTTGTGAAGCGTATATGAAAACGGATTACACAAAACTGACGGAACAAGATTTTCAGCAAACCATAAATGACTATCTTGCTTACCTTGTTAAGGAGGGATATATATATGAATCTTAACACAGATATATGGGGGACATTTAAAATAGAAGATTTGTTCCCTGTTCTTCAAAATGGTAAGGCTAATCAAGGGATGTTAAGCGATGGAAACGATTGTTTTTATGTTGGGGCAAAGAAAGATGATAATGGTGTAATGATTCACTGCGCTTATGATGCTGATCTCATACAAAAAGGAAATTGCATTATTTTTATTTGCAATGGGCAAGGTTCTGTTGGCTATGCCAATTATATGGATGTTGATTTTATTGGTACAACGGATATTGTTGCTGGATATAATGATAATCTTAACAAGTATAATGGACTCTTTATTGCAACGATATTGTGTCAGGAACGCCCCAAATATTCTTTTGGCCGCAAATGGAAAACCCACCTTAGAAATACAGTGATTAAATTACCTCAAACGAAAGAAGGCAAACCTGACTGGAAATATATGGAGCAATATATAAAGTCTCTCCACTGCAAGCCGATATCTACAAAAAATCAAGTAGGAAATAGTGATAAGCTGCATGTTTATAAATGGAAACCTTTTTGTATCGGTAGGCTTTTTAAAGTATTTACAGGAGGAGATTTAATTCTAAATGATGTCGAGGAGGGAGCAATCCCTGTTGCAAGCCACAGGGCAGATAATAATGGCATTGGTGCTCTTGTCAATACTATTGTAGGACAGCAGTTATTTGACTCAAATAAAACAATTGCTTTAGCTGACAGAGGGTGTTTTCATGCATCAGTCCAAGCAAAGGACTTTTATATTGGAACACGAGTAAAAGCATTAGTCATAAAACCTAAAGTAAAAAAAGAGGTACTGTTTTTTATTGCCACGATTATTAACATGGAAACTTTTAAATATAATTACGGAAGAAATTGTACTTCAGGTGTCGAAGAAGTTGTTATATCACTTCCAATACTGCAAAAACCTGATGGAAGCATTTTTATTGATGAAACTCATTTGTATTCAGATAAAGGTTATGTCCCAGATTGGATATTTATGGAGAACTACATTAAATCTTTGCCATATGGCGATAGAATTTAAGGCTTAAAAAAGCATAGGGGCATAATCTTGCGCCGCAAATCAATTATAGGAAACAAAAATGAAAGAGATGGTTTATTTATGACTAATAAAGAAATTTATCAAATTGCTATGGAACAGCATGCGTTAGAGATTAATTGCGCTGTTGAGGATTTTCTCCGTGACTGTCCGGTAATTATTTGTTCAGGCATAGGGAAGGGGGCAAGGAAATATTATAAGGAACCGATTGCCTGTGACCTTGTTTCTTATGGGAATAATATTGTGGCATTAGTAAGACAGGAGAACAAAGAAATTGTTGAAGAGTACCTAAAGAAATTTGAATTTTATCATTGCTTTGAAACACCAAACTTTCATTGGCTGAATGAACGGCTGGAAGAGAAAGGGCAGAAGGTATGCTTTATGGCTGAATACTATCTCCCTGACGTCGAGAAATTAACTGCCCTGCCATGCGACTATGAACTTAAGTTGTTAAAACAGCAGGATTTTGCGCCGCTATATTGTCCGGAATGGAGCAATGCCTTGTGTGAAGACAGGAAAGAATTAGATGTTTTGGGAATTGGGGCATATGACGGCTCAACACTGGTTGGGCTGGCAGGCTGTTCGGCTGATTGCGATACTATGTGGCAAATTGGTGTGGATGTACTGCCGGAGTATAGAAGGCGGGGAATTGCAGCGGCACTTACCAGTACTCTTGCACTAGAGATATTAAAACGTGGAAAAGTGCCTTTTTATTGTTCTGCATGGTCTAATATCCGTTCTGTACGCAACGCAATAAAAAGCGGCTTTACTCCGGCATGGGTAGAAATGACGGCAAAGCCTGCGGATTTTGTGGATGGACTGAATCAGTAAATTATAGGCTTATCTGTGCGTGTTGTAATATATCCAATAAGGCTGGGAACAAATGTTAGGGAGTGTTATCGAATGAATGACAGTAAGCGGGTGGAAAAAAATGATATTGTGCTGCGGGTAGAAAATATCGTAAAAAATTTCCAAAATGGCGACAGTATAGTGAAAGCGGTTAATGGGATTTCTTTTTCATTAAGGCAGGGGGAGATGCTGGCTGTGATGGGAAGCAGCGGCTCCGGTAAGAGCACGATGCTGAATATTTGCGGGGCGTTGGAAGAGCCAGACAGCGGTAGGATTTATTTGAATGGTGTGTACGAGGAGAACTATTCAAAAGAGCCTTATGCTACGGAAATCCGTAGGAAAAATATTGGTTTTGTCTTTCAGGATTTTAATCTGCTCTGGGATTTGAGTGTACGTGAAAATATTTCTATGCCCTTGATCCTTGCTGGGAAAAGGGAGAGAGAGATAAAGAAGGAGGTCGACGAGGTTCTCAGGCAGGTTATGCTGACAGAAAAGGCGGATGCTGCGATTGCTGAACTTTCGGGAGGGCAGAGGCAGCGCGTTGCGATTGCAAGGGCTATTATAGCGAGGCCGAAGATTCTGCTGGCAGATGAGCCGACGGGGAATCTGGACTTCCATACTTCGAGAGACATTATGGAGTTAATCTGTTCCCTGCAGAAGAGGTTAAACCAGAGTATTATTATGGTGACGCATGATCCTGCCATTGCTTCTTATGCGGACAGGGTGATTTATTTTCATGATGGCAGAAGGGTGGAGGGACTATATGAAAATGCTAAATCAGATTAGCATAACTTTTTTGAGGAAGAGCAAACAGCTTACAGCAGCTTGTTTTATCAGTGTTTTTACAGCAGCTTTTCTGCTGATTCTGATGTTCCATCTGACTGTACATTCACAAAAAACCTATGAGCGGAGTGTGAGGGACACGCTGGGGGATTGTGATATGATTGTAATGCTTCCGGAAGGCAGTATTTTTAAAGAGGGTCTGCTGCAAAAAATTAAAAAGCTATCAGGAATCCAATCCATGGAGTCCGGCTACCAGTGCTATTCCAAAATCCAGGATCTGTCAGTATATATGGCAGGGGTGGTTGATGGGAGCTGCAACAGGGCACGGTACCAGTATACTGCTGCAGTATCAGATGACAAAATTATATTTAACAAGGTTTTAGCAGATACTCTAAATGTAGAGACAGGGGATCAGATTGCCTTTGGTTCAAGGAAGCTTGAACTGGCGGAAATTATTTCTGATGATGCTTTTACGATGCAGAATTCATTTTTTGCCGTTGTTTCCCAGCGGGTATTGTGTGAGGCGGCGGAAGTTGAAAACATGCCCAACTATTTGTTTATTAAGTGCAAAAAATCAAAGCGTATGAATGAGCTGGAAGCGGATTTGAGGGCTTGCAGCCGGAAGCTTGAAATAACGCTTGTGGAGGATATAGCACAGTATAAAACCCAGATGAAGGCTTTTAAAGTATTTATGATGGCGCTGGCAGTTATTGCGGCAGCTATCTGTGGTTTACTGATAGCAGGGGTGTTTCGTAGCTTTTTGCAGAAATACAGCAGGGAGATGATGGTTCTGCGGACACTTGGTGGGACAAATGAGCAGGTTATTATTATTTTTATGCTGCTTGGCATGTGGGTTGTCGGAGCCGGATGTGCAGCGGCACTGGCAGTGGCAATTCCATTTGGCAAACTTATATTTAGTGTGTTTGCAAAGTACCTGTCGCTAAGCGTTGATACGACGGAAGTGTATTCTGGTGTTTCTGCAGGGATTGTGCTGGGGGTTTTTCTGATTATAAATTTGTTGCTATTCTTTTCCGTTAAACGCTTTGTGCGAAGGCTCCCTCTGCAGTCGGTGAGGGAGAAGAGATGGGACAGGACTTATACCGGGAACGGGGTGCTATCGAGATGGGTTAGCAGGATTCTTAAGGGGGACAGGCTGGTAAGCTATAAGATGGCAGTTCCTAAGATAAAACAGAATGCGATTCTTCTGCTGACAATACTGCTGATTACAACCTTTTCATATGTTGGAAATGATTTTATGCAGCATGTTGAGGCTAATAACTCCGATTATTATCGGAAAATGTATCTGGATGAAGTGATGATTGAGAACGGTGGGTATCTGGAAGACATGAGCGGGCACGATGTATGGCAGATCTATCAGGAACTGGAGGGGAGTGTGGACTGCAGTGTATTCCCTGTAATAGATTTTGCGGAATGCGGCGGCATAGAGGTTTTGTCAGGTTCAGGAAATAAAAACAGCTGGGTGACAGGGTGCGCTATATCAGACCTGAAAAAATTGTACCAGAGGAATGTTATTCCGATAGATGTAGGGGATAAAGAGAATGCCATTGTGTTGAGCAGGAGGGCAGCAGAGGCCCTTGGATGGCAGGAAGGGAAAGAGTACAGTGGGGTATTCTGTAATGCCGATGGAACAGAGAGCAGGCAGCGGTTTTTTGTGGCAGGGCTGCTTCCCACACATCTTCACGGTGATTTGATTCTTGATATCAATAATCCGCTAGTTCGGCAGTGGAAGGCGGAGCCGGAGGGGCTTGCGGTTACCATGTTTGCTTCAGGGGAGACAGAAATATTGAGCGGTGCGCTGCGTAGCCTAAGGATGAGATTTCCGGAACTGCACTGGCAAAGCTATTCTTATATTGTGGAATGGTCAAACAGGGTATTTGCGCAGAGGTTTGGCATGACAGCAGTTGTTTTGCATGTTTTGGCGCTGATTGCGGGGGCCGGCTGGTTCCATTCTGCCAGAAATATGATTTTATCAAGGGCATCTGATTATCAGATTCTGAGAAAGCTCGGCATGTCAGGGAAACGGACAAGAAAGCTTATTTGGCGTCAGATATTTCTATATTTGGTTATGGGAATCGGTATGGGTATTCTTTTTGGCGTTTTGCTGGCCTCGTGGCTTTCCTACTGGGGAAGTGACTACGAAGTGTGGAAAGTGGAATTCAAGGCAGGGCACATTTGGTTTATACTTGTTGTATATGCGCTTTTGGGCATCGGGCTGCAGCCTCTTGTGCGGAGGGTCGCCAAGATGCGCTGACTTATGCCTGCCGTTACTGTTCAATCTGTAATCGGTAACAGATGCTCTACCTATTATCATCTTTTTTGTGATAGCTGTTGTACTTAATTTCCCAATATGGTAATATATAGGAGACAGCAAGCAGAAGTTTAATGCATGACAGCATATTGGCAGAAATGGAGGTGTAAAAAATGAAACAGAAGTATACTAGGACTACGTTTGAGGTGGAAGCTGAGAAGTATGAAATTGGCAAAGGCATGGAAGACGGGTATGAGGCGTGGACAAAGGTTATTACAAATGGATGGGTATCAGCGCAGGGGGTTGTGCAGATTACAAGGGAGGATGGCAGTGTAGTTTGTCCTTTTATCAGGAACCGCAGGGGAATTATTTTTCTGCATGAAGGAGATTATATTATATATGATGTTGGGGGAGAACGCCACTGCTGTGGTGAGGACAAATTTAATAAAAGATATCGTCCTATTTAGAATGGTTACAGAGAGGTAAACAGTCCTGTACAGGTATTGGCTGTTTACCTTGTTTTTTGCTTTATAGGAAACTGCTCGGTGTGTGGCGGTACACCAATAGTAAAAGTAAATTGTTATACAGAAATGAGGATTAGGATGGATAGGGACTGGATAAGGCAGAAAGTAAACAAAACGATATATAAAAGAGGGATGGAAATCTGGCGCTCTGGCAGGGTATTGGATTACAGTTTTCAGAATATCCGGGATAGTATAATCTATATGCAGGCACAGGTGCAAGGCAGTTACGATGTTTATATCGTAAACATAACATTAAACCTAGAGGAAATGGACATAGTATACAGTATGTGTGATTGTCCCGCATTTGCTCAGTACCCCGGTTTATGCAAACATTGTGTGGCTGTATTGCTTGAAGCGGATGAGAGGGAGATGGCAGAGGTTTTAGGCTTGGATTTTCAAGAGGAAGATATACTTGAGGTGCTGCAGAACAGCCTGCAGGAGATTCAGGGGGCAGCAAAAGCGCCTTTAGAGCGGAGAAAGAGGAAAACCACTCAAGAGTTGAAGGAGTTATTAGACAGCAGGGCACAGCAAAAAGTGCTTCCTCTTTCGCAGGATAATCTATACGGAAAAATAAATTTGGAGCCTCAGATAAACAGCAGTTATGAAGGAGTGTATGTCAGATTCCGCATTGGGGCTGAAAAACTTTATGTGCTGAAAGATGTGATTTCGTTTGCGCACGCAGTTTCTGCCAAAGAAAATGTCCGTTATGGAAAGCAGCTGGAATTTATACATACTATGGAAATCTTTTCGCCGGAAAGCCGCCCGATGGTACAGTTTATTTTGGACTGGGTTTCGCAGAACAAGAGCCAATATGTAGACAGGTACTACTATGGCAGCTATTACATACAGTACCAGAAGGTCAGGGACATTTATTTTAACAGGGTCTCTGTAGATGATTTTTTTGATGCTGCGGCTTCGTGCGGGCTGGTGTTAGAAGATGCTAAGAAAAAAATTTACCCTAAGGTAACTGGCTCTGCCGGAATGCCGGGGGTTTTCTCTATAAAGGGGACAGGCAGCGGTGCAAGGGTACGTTTGGACATGCCGGCTCTCTGGGATGGGAACCGCTATTTTAACTATGTTTTTATGGATGAAGTTGTCAGGGTTCCGATTGCTGACATAGAATCTGTAAAAGATTTTATTCTCTGCATCAGGGGGCTTGAAAATGAGGAGGCATATATTCAGGAGGAAGATTTGCCGGCATTTTGTCAGGAAATATTGCCGGCATTAAAAGATTTGCTGGACTACCGGCTGGAAGATTTTGAGGAGTCGAAATATGCAAGGGAAGAGGTTTCGTTTGAAATTTATCTGGATATGCCGCAGGAGGATTGGATTAGCTGCGGGGCATATGGAGTCTATGGGGACGAAAAGTATTCTGTATTTGATTTGAAAATAGATTCTGGCAAGAGGGATATTATTTCCGAAATGAAGATAGGGAAGAAAGTTGCACAGTATTTTACGGCATATGACGAAGCGGAAAAGAAAATGTATCTTTCTGAGGATGAGACGAAGATTTATGAGCTTCTGGTGGAGGGGATTCCATGGATGCAGACAGTATCTGAGGTATATATATCAGACAAGCTTAAAAAGCTTACTGTAGAACCTTCACCCAAGGTATCTGTCGGTGTTTCTGTGACAGAGGGGGCTTTGGAGCTGACGATGATATCAGAGAATATGGATTATGAACAGTTATTTGAGATTCTTTCAAAATATTCTCCAAAGAAAAAATATTACCGCCTTAAAAATGGAAGCTTTATCAATGTAGAGGGCGATGGAATCCAGAGTCTGGCACAGATGAAAGAGCAGATGAATTTGACAAATGCACAGCTTAAGAAAGGGAAAGTGAGCCTGCCGAAATACAGGGCGCTTTATCTGGACAGCCAGCTTCAGGATTCGGATGAAATATCCCTGGCTAGAAGCCGTGCCTTTAAGGCGCTGATACGAAATATGAAGACGGTTGAGGAAAATGATTTTGAAGAGCCGCTTTCCCTGCAGAAAATTCTGCGCAGCTATCAGAGGCGTGGTTTCCGGTGGATTAAGACGCTGCATGGCAATGGTTTTTCCGGTATTCTGGCGGATGACATGGGGCTGGGGAAAACATTGCAGGTTATTGCATTTCTGCTTTCAGAGTGGGAGGAGGGCGGTTGGAAAGAGCATCAGGATGCAGGGAGAAACTGCCTTGCGCTGATTGTCACCCCGGCTTCTCTGGTATATAACTGGCAGAGTGAGATAGAACATTTTGCCCCGCAGCTGTCTGCTAAAATTATAGCCGGGAGCCAGGGGCAGAGGGAGGAACTGCTTGCCGAGGCTGGGCCGGAAGATATTCTGGTTACTTCTTATGATTTGTTAAAGAGGGATATTGAACGGTACGAGAACATTATTTTTGCCAGTCAGGTGATTGACGAAGCACAGTATATTAAAAACCAGAATACGCAGGCGGCAAAGGCTGTAAAGCAGATTCAGTCAGGCTTCCGCCTTGCGATGACAGGGACACCGATTGAAAACCGCCTGAGCGAGCTTTGGAGTATTTTTGATTACTTAATGCCGGGCTTTCTATACAACTATAAGCGTTTTAAGGAAAAGCTGGAAGTTCCTATTATACAGAATCAGGATGAGACAGCGATGCAGCAGCTTCAAAAAATGGTCCGTCCTTTCATTATGCGCCGTTTGAAAAAGGATGTATTACGGGATTTGCCGGACAAGCTGGAAGAAAATGTGTTCGCCCATATAGAAGGGGAGCAGCAGAAGCTTTACGATGCCCATGTAATGAGGATGAAGCTGCTTTTGGAGGGGCAGAGCGAGCAGGAATTTAAGCAGACAAAAATACAGGTGCTGGCGGAACTTACTAAGCTTCGCCAGATATGCTGCGACCCTTCTTTGATTTATGATGATTATCAAAAGGGTTCAGCTAAACTGGATATGTGCATGGAGCTGATTGAAAATGCTGTAAACGGAGGGCATAAGATACTTTTGTTTTCACAATTTACTTCGATGTTAGAGCGCATCCAGTCACGGCTTGACAAAGCGGAAATTGGATATTATACATTGACAGGCACAACAGATAAAAGTAAGAGGAGAAGGCTGGTAGAAAAATTTAACGCAGACGAGACCCCGGTTTTCTGCATTTCGTTGAAAGCAGGCGGCACCGGATTGAACCTGACATCCGCCGATATTGTAATCCACTATGACCCATGGTGGAATGAGGCGGTACAGAACCAGGCAACAGACAGGGCACACCGCATTGGGCAGAAAAAGGTTGTCACAGTATACCGCCTGCTCACAAAGGGAACGATAGAGGAGAAGATTATGGAAGTACAGGAAAAGAAAAAGGAATTGTCAGATAAAGTTTTGTCGGGCGAGGGAATCGGCAGCGGCAGCTTCAGCAGGGAGGAACTGCTCGGGCTGTTATCATAGCAGTGGATGCAGATAGACTGCCCCGCCAGCTTGCGGCGGGGCTTTTCGTATAAAAAGGAGTACAGGCATGTCAAAATATATTATGGCTCTTGATGCTGGGACTACCAGCAATAGGTGTATTTTATTTAACAGAACAGGTGAAATCGTCTCAGTCGCCCAGAAGGAGTTTTCCCAGATATTCCCAAATCCTGGCTGGGTGGAGCACGATGCAAATGAAATCTGGTCTACACAGCTTGGCGTGGCGGTGGAGGCGATGTCAAAAATCGGGGCATCGGCGGGAGATATCGCAGGGATTGGCATTACAAACCAGAGGGAGACGACAGTTGTATGGGATAAGAAAACAGGGAAACCTGTCTGTAATGCGATTGTGTGGCAGTGCCGGCGCACTTCTGAATACTGCGATAGCCTGAAGGAGAAAGGCCTGGCCGAAGTTATCCGCAGGAAAACGGGGTTAGTGGTCGATGCCTATTTTTCTGCCACAAAACTAAAATGGATATTGGACCATGTGCAGGGAGCGCGTGAGCGTGCAGAAAAGGGAGAGCTTTTGTTTGGCACGGTTGATACATGGCTGATATGGAAATTAACAAAAGGGCGGGTGCATGTAACGGATTATTCCAATGCTTCACGGACAATGATGTATAATATAAATGAACTGCGGTGGGACTGTGATATTCTGGCTGAAATGAATATTCCGGAATCTATGCTGCCGGAAGTCTGTCCGTCCAGCCATATTTATGGAATGACGGACCAGACGTATTTTGGGGGTGAGGTTCCAATTGCCAGTGCAGCGGGCGACCAGCAGGCCGCACTCTTTGGGCAGGCATGTTTCGGCAAGGGTGAGGCAAAGAACACTTATGGGACGGGGTGTTTTCTTCTGATGAATACGGGGAATCAGCCTGTATTTTCACAAAACGGCCTTGTTACCACAATTGCATGGGGGCTGGACGGTAAAGTAAACTACGCGCTGGAGGGTTCTATCTTTATCGCAGGTGCGGTAATCCAATGGCTTCGCGACGAGATGCGCTTAATAGATTCTTCGGCGGATTCTGATTATATGGCGAGAAAAGTACCGGATACAAATGGATGCTATGTGGTTCCGGCATTTACCGGATTGGGGGCACCGTATTGGGACCAGTATGCCAGAGGGACAATTGTAGGGTTGACAAGAGGTGTCAATAAATACCATATAATCCGGGCTGCTCTGGAATCTATTGCCTATCAGGTTAATGATGTCCTGCAGGCGATGGAAGCAGATTCCGGTATTCATCTCGCCGCATTGAAAGTAGACGGTGGTGCCAGTGCCAATGATTTTTTGATGCAGGCACAGGCGGATATCGTTCAGACACAGGTACTCAGGCCGGAATGCGTGGAGAGCACTGCCGCTGGGGCTGCATACCTTGCAGGGCTGGCGGTAGGGTACTGGGACAGTATAGATCAGATCAGGCAGAACTTAAGAATCAGTAAAATATTTTATCCGGAGATAACGCAGGAACAGCGGCAGCTTGGAGTGGCTGGCTGGAAAAGGGCCGTGGGATGTGCAGTCAAATGGGGCGAATAAGCTGTGAATGGCAGCATATTAATTTGAAGCGGCAATGAATATATATACTAAAAATTAATTTCTGTGCTGCCCTATGATTATTCTTTGAATTTTTGGTGTGGATGGTGTATATTAGAAATATGGTAGAAGTATTAGAGGTTGGGGTTGTTTTTAAGAGGGAGGAGGCATTTAATGCTGAAAAAACGATTTCTAATTTTACTAACTGCTGTGGTATTTTTTGCTGTATCCTGCTCTAATCCTGAGGATGATAAAAAGGAAAAGAAGCAGGATGATGTATCAAATAAGGAAACTGCCTATTATTCAGGGAATCTTTCGGAGGAGCAGAAAGAGAGTACGCACCTTACTTTGAAATTTTTTAAAAATATTATAGTGGATGCAGACGTAACAGACCCTTCTCAGTACAAGGATGGCCTTGATTCTTATTTTATAGGTTATATGAACAACGATAAGAGAGACAGTATTTCTTCGTATTGTAAAAAGCCGGATGTCTATGGAACGCCGCTTAGCAAGTTTATGAAGGAACTGGCTGATGCAGGGCAATGCGGATTCTTAGAGAAAAAAAGGGATGTGAATTACAGTAAAGAAGATGGGTGGATTAGGGTAACGGTGTCCTGCCGTGACGATGATAATGTGAAAAGGGAGCTTTCTTTCCAGCGATATCTGACAGGGAAAAATACACTTGGCGGTATTGATAGCATGCTGTTTCAAATAAAGGATGATGCCCATAAGGACGAGTCGTTGGCGGGAGAATGTGATTTTGGAGAAGGGATGACATCAGTCTTTCCGGACTATGATAGGGATGACTTATCATTTGGAAAGAAAGAGGAAATCGGCGGGCGGTTAAAAGATTTAACGGAAAAGACGCTGAAACTGGAGTTATCTGATAAATATGACTGTATGCCTATCACCAGAGATACGTACCGTATGTTAACAGCTAGATTATATGATAATAAATCTGAGAGAATAAGGCCATTTCATTCTGATTATTACTATTACCGTTTTTATCCGATGGTAAATGGTTTGCGCTGGGTTGACAATTCACGAAGGGTAACGGTCAAAGAGGAACCTATAGCAGATGATGTAGGAACTCAGTCGGAGATGATAGACAATCAGACAAAAAAAGTAACATCACGTACTTTAAGCTCTATGTCAGAAGGAGAGCAGGTGTTTATTTATAATGAAAAAGGAATCCGTGAGATGCGTTTGTCCAATATAATAGAAAATAAGGGCGTTTATAAGAAAAAGCTGGAAATCTGCCCATTGGAAACTGTATTGACAAATGTGCAGGCGCGGTTTATGGGAAAGGGAGTAGTACTTCCAGCAACTATTTATAATATAGAACTCTGCTATGCCAGTGCATTTTCTGATATTTCGGAGGGGAAAATCCGTAATGTTCTGGAGCCATGTTGGATGGTGGAGTATTGGGAGGAAGCCTGGGATGGAAAGAGATGCACTGCGATGTGGGTTGACGCCATGACTGGCGAGGTGATTAATGAAGATGATGTAAATTAGTATAACGCTGTATTTGACTTGGGCTGCATGCCGGAAAGCTGCAGCCTGATTTGCATAATAACTGCCAGATTACATATAATATCCTCAAATACAGATTTTTTATGATATATCAGGTTACTAGTAACTAAGGAACAATCTGTGTTCCTGATTTTGAGGGCATTTTATTAAGAAAGGCAGGGTGAAACAATGGAAAAAGCAATACCGGAGGAGTTAGATTTTCTTGAGAAACTGAATACAGAGGACAGGGAAAGGTTTTTCAATATGACAGAGGAGGAGAAAAGGCTGACAATATCGGAAAATAAGCTGGCTCATGCGGAGGAAAAAGTCAGGGAAGAAAATGCAGAGATGAACCAATTGACAGACAGGATTGCCTCAAAGAGTTTTCAGGGGTAGGGATGCCGGGGCAAAGGGTATTATGTTATAGGATGTGAGAATACGATGAAAAAAAGAAATTACAGAATAATTATGCTGGTGTGCCTGATGCCTGTAGTATTTTTGTTATTGTCAGGATGTCAGGAAAAGGACAATTCTAAGGCAAATAAGGCATCTGCTGTCTCTGATGCAATAGCAGGGGAAGCAGTAGACGCGGACGGGGGGCAGAAAAATTACTCGCTAAATCTGGGGGAAGTTAGTGATTTGGAGCTTGCTGGCGAGGAAATTATTTCTCTTACAAGTAATAAACCGGACGTGGTTTCTGTTTCTGATACAGGAACGCTCCACGCTTTAAAGCAGGGAAAGGCTAAAGTGACAGTTAAGATTAAGGCAGATGATAGTGCTGTAAAAACGGTTTATCATGTTAAGGTGAAAAAACGCGGCATGGTTTATCCGGTCTTTTCTATGATGAAAGGCGAGCATCTGGACATGCAGTTTAGTATAGCTGATACGGATGCTGTATGGGAGTCTAAGAATCCAAGAGTTGCGAAGATTTCTAAAACTGGAAAAGTAACTGCTGAAAAAACAGGCCAAGCCAGATTAATTGCACGGGCTGGGGATGGGAAAAAATACCGTTGCGATTTAAGGGTGACAAAGAGGATAAAGGATGTTATTTATCTGACTTTTGATGATGGGCCAAATCGCTACAGCACTACGAAAATACTGGATATTCTCAAAAAAAATAATGTCAAGGCGACGTTTTTTGAGTTAAAGCCAGCTGTCAAGGATTTTGATCTGACAAAGCGAGTGATAGAAGAGGGGCATTCTCTGGCGCTTCACGGTTATCAGCATAAATATGAGATTGTATATAAGTCACAGAAGGTTTACCATGAAAATCTGGATAAGCTTAGAAATCTTTTCTTCCAGAAGTTTGGAGTCTGGTGCACGGTCAGCCGTTTTCCGGGAGGGAGTTCCAATACCCGCAGCCGTTATAATCCCGGCATTATGACGAAGCTTACTGGGAAACTCCATGATTGGGGATATCACTACTTCGACTGGAATGTTGATAGCTGTGATGCGGGCGGCGCCCGCAGTGCTGCAGATACGTTCCGTAATTTTAAAAACGGTATTTTAAAGGGGCGCGGCAATGTAGTGTTAATGCATGATTATTATAAGAATGATAAGACGATTGATGCCTTAGATAAAATGATACAGTATGGCAAGAAACAGGGATTTACATTCCTTCCTATAACCGCAAGCACAGACGAGGTACATCATGGTGTAAATAACTAGTATAACCCAATTTAATTAAATTGGGTTATACTAGCTACGAAAAATAAAAAAAGAAAATATTGTTGACAAAAAGAGGAATAGATGATATTATGATTTTCGCTGTCGAAAAGTTAAGTAACATTTTCACAGCAAAAAAGAATAAAAAAAGTAAAAAAAGCTGTTGACAAGATGTGGAAAGCGTGGTAATATAAATCTCGCTGACGCACAGAAGAGGCACA
>RAYF01000069.1 GCA_003611745.1 bacterium D16-36
ACACACCATTAATAAGGTTATTTTTGCTTGAAAATTCAAACAATTACACCATTTGCATGGGTGGGAAAGTTGAGTATGATATATTTTCCAGTTGTTCCCTCAACTTGCGCTTTAATGATTTTGAGACAGGATATTTTTCTATTTTTCTTAAAATAGATTTTTTATCCTTACCCTTCTTGTAAAGTTCTTTAACAACAGCTGTGAAAATAGCATTAAATCCAAACTCTGTCAGTCCTTGTGATAACAATACCACAACGCCCAAAGTTGCAATGCCACCAAGCATACCAAAAGGACCTATTGCCGCCAATGCCGTAGTAAGAGCTGCCCCTCCTGATAGCCCTGTTGCCGACATTGCAATGATTAGAATCAACCCCGGCACTCCCAATGCTGCTATTTTTGATACTACTTTTTCCATGCCCTTTCCTCCTATGTCCTCACACCTAAACAAAACTCATCAAAATTTTGAAACATTATCTCCAGCTTATCAATCTTTTTTTCTGTATGATAATGCCCACAGTACCATTTCTTATATTCCAGTCTGTCCTCAATCCCATCCAGCCATTCCTCCGTGGACTTGTCCACCCGGCTCTGGTCTACCCCTGACAGGAATACTTCCACTGGCTCATATTTCAGTGGTGTCGTGTGTGACAATACAACATCCATCGTCCAATTATTATCAGTAAGCTTCTGCTCCACATACTGCTTAATTTCTTCCGAAGGCTGTTCGTCCTCCCACCAGCCCCATCCGTAAGCAATCCGCATCATCTTGTCTATACTGTATGCCCCGCCGATGGCAACCGTCTTTAACCCATCCAGATCAAAGATTTCCCCATCTTTTGCAAACAGTATGTTTGGGTATTCTTTTTCCACATAGACTGTGCCGCCATGCCACTCTGTTTCCTCATATGAGGGAATGGTATATGGTCTTTGTTCATGGTTCCCGTGTATGCAGAACAATGTTATCGGCATTGCTGCTATGTAATCTTTCTTCGCCTGATCCTTAAAACCTCCGCTGAAGTTGATACCCGCATCCCCAAGTATAATCATAATGTCATCCACAGATGTTTCAAATCTCATGCAAAAGTCAAATATGCGCCGGAAGTCCCCATGTGTGTCCCCTGTAATATAAATCATAACACTTTATCTCCTTTCCGGGCAGTATAACCACTGCCCATTATATCATATTATTACCGGGTTATGGAAAAAACTTTATCGTATATGTCCTGATGTTTCCATGTAACCTGTATCGTATCTTCACTAAACACCTCTGCCTTTTCTATCAGAAACGCCATCACTTCTTTGTCATAACTCTGCAATCCGGCATACCGTGTTATCACATCCAGTTTATCCAGAGTTTCCTCTGTCCTGCTGTTTTCAAGTTCCCGGCTTATTTCTTTCACCAAAGTTTGAAGTTCTTCCCTTCTGGCATCCAAAACTTTCTTTCCCTCAATAAAAGTTGTTTTCTCTGTCCTTTTATCCCGGTAACTCTCATACAGGTCCATTTTGTCTTTCTCCATTTTCCGTATCTCCAGCTCCACGGATTTTTTTCTTGTTTCCAACTGCACCCTGTTTATTTTTCCTGCACTGGCTTTGATAGCAAGATTTTTTGCCTCAAGCATTAGTTCCGCCTGGTTTCTGACCAACATTAGCAGTGTTTCTTCTGCCACATCCGCACGGATTTTTATCCCATTGCAGGGAGTGTCCGGATTGGTTCTGCCGGTAGCACAGTACATATAACTGTCTTTTCTCTTTCCGTATCTGAGACGCAGACCGCAATGAGGACAGATAAGGACAGAGAAATTTTTCTTTGAAGACGCACTATCCTTTTTATTTTGATGTCGGTTTACCATATGGGCATTTGCCTCTGCAAATTCCTCGTCAGTTATTATCCCTTCATGCGTATTCCTTACAATAATCCACTCATTCCGTGGAACACTCACCTGATGTCCTGACTCAAAATCATCACGCTCTTTTCTATGCGACACCATATGGCCTGCATAACGTTCTTCACGGATAATTTTTGCAATCATGGATGAGTTCCATCCCCCTTTTTTCCCTGCCGGATACCAGTCCCTCCTGCATCCTTTCTGCTGCTTATAAACAGCAGGCGTCGGGACACCCTCACTGTTCAGCCTGTTTGCTATTGCCTGCCTCTGTATTCCGTCAATTACCATGAGGAAAATCCTTCTGACAATCTCCGCAGCCTCCGGATCAATCTCCAGCTTATGGATATCCTCTTTTGACTTACGGTAGCCAAACAGGGCAAACGGGGCACAATATTCCCCCTTCTTCATCCTTGTTGTTACTGCGCTTTTTACTTTCTGCGATAAATCCTTACTGTAGAGGTTATACACAAGATTCTTAAAAGCAATGTCCATACCTCCCGTCATGCCGATTAACCGGCTGCTGTCGTAATGGTCGTTAATGGATAAAACCCTGACTCCCAAAAAAGGGAACACCTGCTCAATAAGATTGCCTACCTCAACATAATTTCTTCCCAGCCTTGAAAAATCCTTGACAATAATGCAGTGAATTTCCCCTTTCCTGCACATCTCCAGCATTTTTTGGAATCCGGGGCGGTCAAAATTCTTTCCGCTGTACCCATCATCATAAAATTCCTTCTGCCGGAATCCTGCCAGTTCTTCATTGCTCTGAATAAACTTCTCAATAAAGTTCCTCTGGTTCGTAATGCTGTCGCTTTCATCCTGAATGCCGCTCTTTGTTTCCTCATCCGCAAGGGAGAGCCTGATATATAATGCCAGTGTATCTGTCATTGTGCCACCCCCTTTAAGGACTCAAATATGGCATCCGTTCCTTTTATTATAATTTTGAAATGTTCCCTGTCATATACAATGACTTTCTCTATGAAACACTCCACCATGCCCCGGTTCAGTTTCTTCACTTTACGGTACTTTTTCAACAGCTCCGATAATTTATCCCCTGACACCGCACGGGCATCCTCATCTTTCATGTTGAAAATGATAGCTTTTTCTTCCAAATCAGCATTATCATACTCTGTCTGATACTTATCTTTCATAACAGAATAATCATGACTGTCTAACAGTCCCTCCTCATAATCAACATAAAGGTCTGCCATATACCGATTTATCTGTTTCTTTTTTAATGCCAGCTCACCAAGCCTCCGGCTGTTCTTTTCTCTGCCGTTGTTATCCCTGCAGATCAGCTTATCATGTTCGATATCCTGCATATTAAACACGGTCTGCTTAATGGTCTCCAGTACCGCCTGCTCCAGCACATGCTTATCCACACGGTATTTATTGCTGCAAAACGGCTCACGCCACTGCTGATACCCCCGGCAGTAATAATGTCTTACCGCCTGCTTTTTGCGGATAACCTGCGAAAGGTTAATGCCTGTGCCACAGCACCCGCATTCCAGATAGCCTTTCAGATAATTTTCTTCCTTAATGGTGCCTGCCCTGCTCTTTTCCCTTTTTTCCCTCTGGACTCTGGACTTTTCCTTTATAATCTCCTGCACTTCGTCAAAAGTCTGCTGGTCTATGATGGCCTCATGGCAGTTTTCAACAATAATCCATTCCTCTTTATTAGTCAGATGTTTCGGAATGTTATTGCACAATTCCTGTCTTTCTTTCCCCTGAACCATATGCCCCAGATAAGCGAGATTTGTCAGTATTGTATGGACTGCATTTCTTCCCCACAGGGAAGCTGCATAACGGTCTGATTTTGTCACTCCGATCTGGTAACGGTACCGCCGGGGTGAAGGGATATTCCTTTCATTCAATGCCCTTGCAATCCGGTCATCTCCATACCCCTCTTTTTTTAACTGGTATATCAGCCTTACGTTTGGCGCTGTGGCCTCATCCACAACAAAGCGGTGCTTATCCTCTTTATCCTTGAGATAACCATAGGGGGCAACCAGCCCTATATACTCCCCTCTTTTCTGTTTTGTGCGGAAAGACGTAATGATTTTTCTTGAAATGTCTTTTGCATATACATCATTTACCAGATTTTTAACCGATACGATCATTCCGTCTGCCGTATCGCCGTTGTCTGTATCAAAACCATCGGTAACTGCCACAAATCTTACCTTTAAGAACGGGAATACCTTTTCAATGTAATCGCCTGTCTCAATATAGTTCCTGCCAAGCCGGGATAAATCCTTAACCACAATGCAGTTGACATCCCCACGTTTGACCGCCTCCATCATCTGCATAAACTGGGGACGTTCAAAATTCGTGCCACTGTACCCATTATCAAAAAACACTTTTGACAGTGTCATATCATCCTGTCCGCCTACATAGGATTTCAACAGGTCCAGCTGATTCTCAAGGGTATCCATATCCCCATCTTCGTTAGACAGTCTGGCATAAATGGCTGTACGGTAGATACTGCCTGTTTCCTGTGCCACAATGTTTTCCGCATTCCGCCTGCTTGTCCTTGCCATACTAAACAACCTCCTTCCGTCCGGAGAATTGTTTTTCCTGCTGCTCTAAAAGCAGCCCGCATAACTCCTGATATTCTTCCATATAGCGGAAACACACGCTGATCCGTTTATCCTCGTATACCTCAATCCTCTTAACCAGTTCCACCAAAACAGTGCGGTTTAATGATTTCATCCCCCTGTACTGCAGAAACTCATCAATCCATTCATGGTGCTTTCCCTGCTGTTCCAGCATCCTTTTTTTCTCTGTCTCCGCCTGTCTGACAGCTTGATAAGCATCCCTTTTCCTCTGCTCAAATTCCTTTTTTAAGGCAAGGTACTCCTCTTTCGTCAGAATG
The DNA here is from genome assembly GCA_003611745.1 of bacterium D16-36. Lineage (GTDB taxonomy): Bacteria > Bacillota > Clostridia > Lachnospirales > Lachnospiraceae > Butyribacter. Next base: position 4,759 of record RAYF01000069.1, read on the forward strand.
CCTTCTTTCAAATCTTCATACAGGCTGAGTTTCAGTCTGTCATTTCTGTCAATTTCCTCTTTCTGCTTTATAATTCTTGTTTCAATGAGCCGGATATTATATTCCTTTTCCGGAAGGTTTTCCATCATGGATATTTCTTTTTCCATATCCTGCAGTTTCTCGATATGGAGTTTTAACAGCCCCATGATAGCTTTTTCCAGTTCCTTTTCCGAAATTCTATGGCTGCCGCATTTCCCTCCACGCTTATTTTCAGAACACATATAGTAGGCATATTTTTTCCCGCTTACCACACTTGTCTTGCGTGTCATTGCATTATGGCAGTCCCCACAGAAAAGAATACCTGAGAATAAATAAACTTCCTTTCTGCCCGGTGATGTTCTCATATCCCGCTGCAAAAGTTCCTGGACAATGGCAAAATCTCCTGCCTCAATGACAGCCTCATGGGTATCCTCAATTTTTATCCAGTCACTTTCTTCCTTCTGGACAGTTTTCTTTACTTTATAGTTGGGTGTCGTTACCTTTCCCTGCACCAGATTCCCCAGATAAACCTCATTTTTCAGTATACGGGTAACGGCAACTGCACTCCACAGGGCTTTTTCTTTTTTCTGGAATTTTGCCCTGTATCTGCTGCCGCAGCTTTTCTTATACTCTGCCGGTGATAGAATCCCCCTGTCATTCAGACGGTCAGCAATAGCCTGCTGGCTCATTCCCGCTATCTTCCATGCAAAAATGTCTTTCACAACCCCGGCTGCATACTCATCCACTACCAGCCTGTTATGGTTGGCACAGTCCTTTTTGTACCCATATACCGCAAAGGAAGCGATAAATTCCCCTTTCTTCCGTTTTATATCAAGATGGCTCCTGATTTTTACGGATATATCCCTGCAGTAAGCATCATTTATCAGGTTCTTAAATGGGATTATGATTTCATCCGTCTGCGATTTCCCATCCAGACTGTCGTAACTGTCATTTATGGCAATAAACCGTACTCCCAGCATGGGAAAAATCTTCTCAATATACCTGCCGGAATCTATATAGTTCCTGCCAAACCGCGACAGATCTTTAACCACAACACAGTCAACTTTTCCTTTCTTAATATCTTCCAGCATAAGCTGGAATGCCGGGCGTTCAAAAGCTGACGTTAGATAACGATACTTTTGAAAACACTGGAAAATCAAGGTTTTTCGAGCGACGGACAAGCAGGGTATTGTACTAAAAACTGAATACGACGCAGAAGCGGCGTTTCTTACTCTCTACATGGGAGAACAGGAACGCCGCTTTTTTCATGCCCTTTGTTACGCAGTAGGGGCAGAAAAAGCCTTGCTACAAGCGGTTTTGCGGGCGCGTATCTGGCGCGGCAAGGGATTTATACCTTATCCCCCGAAACCGCGCTTCTACTGCGTAACAAATCCAAAGCAAAGGAGCTATGAACTATGGCAGTTTTCAGAGTGGAACGGAACAAGGGCTACACCGTAATGAGCAACCACCACCTACGCAACAAGGAGCTTTCCCTAAAGGCAAAGGGGCTGTTGTCGCAAATGCTGTCACTCCCCGAAGATTGGGACTACACCTTGAAAGGCTTATCCCTTATCAACCGGGAGAAGATAGACGCTATCCGCGAAGCCATTAAGGAGCTTGAACGCGCCGGGTATATCGTCCGGTCAAGGGAGCGCGACGAGAAAGGACGCTTGCGGGGCGCGGACTATGTGATATTCGAGCAGCCGCAGCCGCCTACGCCGGATTTACCTACATTGGAAAATCCAACATTGGATAATCCAACGCAGGAAAAACCAACATTGGAAAAACCTACGTTGGAAAATCCAACGCAATTAAATAAAGATATACAAAGAACTGACTTACCAAAAAAAGAAAAATCAAATACAGATTTATCAAGTACCCATTCCATTCCTATCCTTTCCCCTAACCCCTCTCCTTGCGGTGAAGCGGCTACGCCGCCGGAACGGAAAGGAACGGAAGCGGCAGCACAGAGCGCAGTAGAGATATACCGGGAAATCATCAAGGACAATATCGACTACCACATTCTCAAACAGGACATGAAGTTTGACGGGGACAGGCTGGACGAGATTGTAGACCTCATGCTTGAAACCGTATGCACCGCCAGAAAGCGGGTACGGATTGCGGGGGACGACTACCCGGCAGAGCTTGTGAAGTCAAAGTTTATGAAACTGGACGGCGAACATATCCGCTTTGTGCTTGACTGTATGCGGGAGAACACAACCAAAATCCGCAACATCAAGCAATATCTGAAAGCCGCCCTTTTCAATGCCCCGTCCACAATCGGCAACTACTACACTTCCCTTGTCGCCCATGACATGGCAAGCGGCGCACTGTCACCGAAAAAGCCGCAGTACGGCGACCCGGACTATTATTCATTCAAACCGGGCGAAAGCCTGTAAAACAACAAAAGGAGGATTTTATTATGGCACAGAAAATGACAGGAGCATTGGTATTTGACGAGCGCACCGACCGTTACGACATCCGCTTTGACTTAAACAGCTACTACGGGGGCTTGCATTGCGGCGAGTGCTTTGACGTATTCGTGCGGGGCAAGTGGAAGCCGACCCGGATTGAGTACGGCGACAACTGGTATCTTGTGGGTATCAGAGCCGAGGACTTGAACGGGCTGCGGGTGCGTATCTGACCGCCGCCCCATAAAGAAACGCGAAAGGAGGACGCGAGGAATTGCAGGACGAAGTAAACGAAAAGACCATAGCCCTTTACATCAAGACCGGGAAGCTGACCGCGCAGACGCCTCAAAAGGCAATGAAAGCCATTCTCTCAAAGGGCAAAAAGCAGCTTTCCAAACCGCCACAGGGCAAGCAGAGCTTAAAGCAGCTTATGAAGCAGAACGCGGGCGTTTCCAACATTGAGATTACCGAGGGCAATATCAAAGCCTTTGAGAGTACGGCGAAAAAGTACGGTATCGACTTTGCGCTGAAAAAGGACGCGACGGAAAGCCCGCCCCGCTATCTGGTTTTCTTCAAGGGGCGGGACGCGGACGTGCTGACCGCCGCCTTTAAGGAATTTTCCGCAAAAAAGCTGACACAGGAGAAAAAGCCCTCAATCCGAAAGCTGCTCTCTCCCCTCAAAGAAGCTGCACAGGGCAAGAACGCGGAACGGGCAAAGGTCAAGAACAAAGACAGGGAGGTATCGCTATGAAGCCGGAAATCAAGAAGCTGCTTATGGACGCGGATATGCGGGAGCTTGCAAAGCGCACCCTTTCCAAAGTGGACGCTTTGACCGAAGCGGAATTTGCGGAGCTTCCCATTTACGCCGCTGATGAAGTATGAACGGGGTTAAGCGGCTGACGCCGCCCCAGAGCCGGAAAGTCAACGCCCTTGTGCGCCGGACGTGCTGCAATTATGATAATGGGAACTGTATCTTACTGGACGACGGGGACGAGTGCGTATGTCCGCAGCTCATTTCCTATTCGCTTCTCTGCAAGTGGTTCCGGGCTGCGGTGCTTCCCGCCGACAGGCTACTCTATGCGGAGCTTTACCAGACAGGGGATAAGAAGAAATGTACCGAGTGCGGCGCGTTCTTTGCGTCAACCTCTAACAGTGTCAAATACTGCCCCGTCTGCCGGAAGCGTATCACCCGCAGACAAGCCGCCGAGCGCATGAGGAAAAGACGCGCCCCTGTTACGCAGTAGGCGCATAAAATCCCTTGATTTACAGGGCTTTCCGGGCGTGAAAATCGGATAGGTGATACTTTATACCTTTACCCCCGAAAATGGCGTTCTACTGCGTAACATTCACGAAAACAGCACCCATGAGAAAACCGGGACGCGGTGGCTATGTGATAGCTGCCGCGTCCCGGCTTTCTTTTGCCCTACAAACTGGAATTTATATGGCATTCCAAATAAAACAAAAGGCAAATACACACCCCCATGCGTTACCAGTTTTCTTTTTTACAATTAACATTCCGTAAATTGCGATGAATGTGGTAATAATTTCTATAATTCCCCAAAAAGAAGTACTAAATGGGTGAAAAAGTATGCACACGATTGCACAAATAATAGCTCCATAATCTAACCATTGATTTGTGGTAGGATACCTCCTATTGATTTTGTCGCAAATAACAACATAATTAAACCCTTCAAAAAAACCCCACACAAGAACGATAAGAGCCATTCCTAATATTGAAAATGGAATACCACTTGCAATCACATCATTAGTGATTAGAATACTGAAAGGCTGATAACCAATGAATTGACCTGATAAAAAAACATAACAGATGGACGGGACAAAGCATATAATTGTTCCGATGATTGTTTTGAAAAGTTTTTTTCGTGTCAATCCAAAATGCGTGAAATTTTCTTTTCGCAAAATGCAAACGATTGTAATTCCCAATCCAGCTACGCCAAATTGTACTCCTGCATTAAGTAATAATCTTAGAACAACTGAAATATTGCTGTTCGTAACAAAATTCATTAGTTGTTTCCCAGTTGCACCGTAAAATAGGAAAACTCCCAGTGTTACCAAAGCTATAATCCAAATATCTGTTTCTAATCTTTTTTGCTCCGCTGAAAGTTGCTGTTTCTTCATAATATGCTCCTTAAATACCGATTTGTCTAATAGCGAATTGCCAGTTCCTATTATATGATTTCAAAATTCAAATTGCAATAGTTATACCGAATTATCCCCGTTCTGTTCCCCGTTCCCGTTCCGGCTGCCTGTCTGCCTGTAAAATACTGTCAATGTTCTGCTTGATAATATCATATTCCCGGACTTTCTTTTTCAGCTTCCCATAGTCGGCGTAAAGGGCTTCTTTCTGCGCTTGGAGGGCTTCATATTCCGATTGCAGCGCGGCAAGGTTCGGGAGCTTTGCAATGCCCGACGCTTTCAGCGACCTTGCGGCGGCTTCATGGAGGATAATTACCTGTTCCTGTCCGGCGCGGTATTTCTCCCTGTTCCTTGCCTTGCGGTATGCGTCATAGACAGGCTTTGTCTTTTGATAGGTGGAAACATTCTTGATAAGTACCGCCATATCCGCAAGCCGCTTTTCGGCGTTCTTCAATGCGTCTGCCGCCTGTCCGCTTTCCGCTGCCATTTCCTCAATCCGGCTGACTAAATCCGCGTACTGCTCAATCTTATGTTCCGTCAAGAAATTCATGGTTTTAGCTGCCTGTTTCAGATTATGGATTTTCGCCCACTGTTCATAGCCCTTGCTCTGCGCTGCCTTGATACTGTTCTCAATGTCGATAAGCAACGAAACGCCGCGCTGCTGCTTGGGAGCTTTGACGGTTCGTGTGCGCTTGCCCGCTATCCGTTCCCTTATGGCTTCCTCTGTATAGTCTGCGCCGAGGGTTTTAAGGCGGGTGAAGCGTTCCTGTCCGGGTGCGCGGCATGATACATATTTCCCCGGCTTTATCTCATAGCCCGCCGCCTGTAATCGCGTTAGCAATTCCTCAAAACTGGAAACTTGGGGGATAAGCGCGTCAACAGCGGTTTTCAGCTTGCCTTTCCAACTGGTACCCGTCTTTTCTGCCTGGTACTCTGCATAGCTCTTTCCCTTGCTGCCCTTGCCGGGGACGACGACGGACAAGCCATTCTCCCGGCACAGCTTGTCGCTCATGTTCCGTATGCCGTAATAGCTCCTTTTGTTGGAATTGTATTTGTGGTGGTCTACAAAATTCACCGCGCAAAAAATGATATGGTTATGGATGTGTCCTTTGTCAATGTGCGTCGTGAGTACATATTCATGCTGCCCCTTTGTTACCGCGTCGGCAAGCTGCTTTCCGATTTCATGGGCTTTCTGATAATCGACTTCCCCCGGCTCAAAGGACTGTATCAGATGAAAGGCTAAATTGTTCCCCTTTTGGAGTGCTTGGGACAAGGTATATTCAAATTCAATATCTGCCGTTTCATAGGAGCAGCCGAAAGAGGACACAAGCATTTTCCCGTCCGTCTTGTCCGGGTTTTCGATATAGTCAAGGGCTTTGCTTAGGGTGCTTTTAACAGGCTTAATCTTTGTAACCGCCATATCTCCGCAAGCACCCCCTTTATTTCCTCTATGTCCTCTTGGTATGCGTTCCCCGCCGCGTTCACGCGGCGGGCTATCTGGTTGACGTTGACACCGATTTTCTGTATCTCTGCGGTCATTGCCTTTATATCGGCGTGGTCTATCTGAATGATATACCCGTCAATGGCAATCTTCCGCAGATACGCCGCCATGTTCCGGGTGGGTACGAGCTTCATTTTTTCCAGTATTAAATCCCGTTCCGCTTCCGTCACTCTGAATTTGATTTGCACCGTCCTTTTCCGTCCGTCCATTGCTTCGCTCCTTTCCTTTCCGTTCCGAGGGTTTGGGACACTTCCCAACAAGCCATTTTCAACCGACGCGCCGCAGCGCGGGAGGGCGAAAATACGGAAGTGGGTACCCGCTTCCTATGCTTGCTACGAATGTTTTTATCCCTTATGCCCTTATCCCTTACTACGGAGAAAAAGCTATTTTGCCAAACTTCCGCAAAAGAAAAACGCTGCAATTCAAAAAAGATTGCAACGCTTTCTAAATCCTGTTCAGTTTTAAGCCGGACATTCCTATTCGCCCTCTTTTTCGACTTCGGAAATCTCTTTTGCCGTTGCGGTCACAATCCGTATGCCTGTATCGCTCATACCGTCAAGAAGCGCGTCGAGCTGCCGCCGCTGCGTGTTCTTCTCCGGCGGCGTTTCCAAAAGGAACTGGTCTACGGATATATTGTAGCGGAGCATAAGCTCAAAGAAAATCTGTAAACTTGGGTGCTGCCCCTTGTTCTCAATGTTCGCAAGGTAACGCGGCGAGATAAACATTTCGTCGCTTACTTTCTTGCGGCTCTCCTTGCGCCCTGTCCGCGCCGCCTTTATCGCTGCCCCAAAAGCCTTGAAGTCGTATTTCGGTACTGGTTTTTTGCCATAGTTATTCACCCTATTACATTTTACTGTTCACCTTTGCTTTTGAATATGTCTACGCAGTTCTATTAGTTAGCCAAAATAAATCATATTTTTCTGCCGTGCAATTAAATACCGGCTGAATGTATCTTGACAAGCAGACGCAAAAAGAATATAATACATACCAAACGAATGAAATGGAAGGTGGTAGATACATGGCGCGTAATAAATATCCAGAAATAACCGTTGAGAAGATATTAGAAGTGTCACAGCGGTTATTCATGGAAAAGGGGTACGACAATACTACTATTCAAGATATTGTAAATGAACTTGGCGGACTGACGAAAGGAGCAATTTATCATCATTTCAAGTCAAAAGAGGAAATTATTGACGCATTAGGGGGGAAACTCTTTTTTGACAACAATCCATTTGTTACCGTACAAAATCAGAAGAACCTAAATGGTTTAGAAAAAATGCGTGAAGTCATTAAGTTAAACCACGCAGATAATGATAGGATTGAACTTGGAAAACAGAGTATACCTCTTTTGAAAAATCCCCGCTTGTTGGCTGAACTGGCTGATACAAACAGGAAATTGATTGCCCCTCTTTGGTTGCAACTTATTCAAGAGGGAATAGCGGACGGCTCTATCCAAACCGGGTATGCAAAAGAACTATCTGAACTTTTGCCATTACTTACAAATTTCTGGTTAATTCCCTCTGTCTATCCTGCAACCCCGGAAGAACTGCTTTCAAAGTTTGCATTTATCAAATATTTGTTAGATAGTATGAACTTGCCGATTATTGATGATGAAATTTTCGGTATGGCACAGAATTACTTTGAGCACTTAAACATAGGCGAATAGATAAAATTGCCTTGCAAAAGGCAGTTTTATTTTCAAACTATACATTCATTCGTAAGGTATTATTTTTTAAGCATATACATACCGTCTTAATGTATGAAAGGAGAATAGTATGTCAAAATTAGACCAAAAAATTGAAAATGCTGCAAACAAAATTGAAGTTGCCGCAAATGAAGCATGGAAAAAGCGGTCATTCCGCATTGTATCTAAGTCTATATCTGCTACGGCAGAAATCGGACTTATGATAGGGGCTGCACATTTATCCGAAAAAGGCTATAAATCAGCCGCCACCTGCCTGTTTGGTTTAGGGGCAGTAGGACTTGTCTGCGATATACTTTTTAACAGAAAATAGGAGGACACTGCTATATGATACGATACTTAAAACAATACAAATTTTTGCTTTTCCTTACTGTACTATTTACTGCAATCAGTTCCCTATCTTATGTATTTATTGCTATCTTATTGCAACAAGTTATGGATATTGTAGACATGAGCGATATGTACGGCTTTATCAGAATACTACTCTTTTCTTTAGCCTACTTTGCACTTATGGGAGTATTCATGTACCTACAATCTTTGTTTAGCAAAAAATTTGTCTGTAAAATTATGAAAGCTGTCCGTTCTAAAACCTTTATAGGAATTGAACGGCACACGATTGAGGACTACTCTAAAAATAATACTGCTGATTATTTATCTGCAATTACGAATGATGTAAAAATGATTGAAGATAACTATTTACTTCCCCTGTTGCAAGTTATCCAGTATACGATTATTTTTATAGCTTCCCTTGCTGTAATGATTTACTTTGACATTATCGTTACAGTCTGCGTGATTATCGCAATCGCTATCATGCTTGTTGTACCCAGTCTATTCGGAGGACTACTCTCCAAACGACAGGATAAATATTCTGATATGCTATCCGATTTTACAAACCATGTAAAAGACCTGTTATCCGGTTTTGAGGTTATCAAGTCTTATCAAATGAAAAAATATGTCCTCTCACGATTTGAAATAAGTAACGAGGCCACTATAAAAGCAAAATATTCTGTTGACAAGGCGATTGCGGCAAATGAAGCGGTTTCTATGGTGCTTGCGCTTCTTGTTCAAGTGGTTGTTGTTTTTCTTTCTGCATACTTCATTATCATTGGTCGTATCAGTGCAGGAGCCTTGTTAGGCATGGTACAGGTAAGCAGTAACCTTGCAAATCCATTATTGATTATTTTTAGCAATATTCCCAAAATCAAGAGTATAAAACCAATTACACAGAAGCTAAATAACCTTTCAGATTACAAGGAACAGAACACAAATACAAAAAAATCACCCTCTTTCAAAAAAATGATTTATGTAGATGATTTGCATTTTTCCTATGATAAGGAAAACGAAGTCATAAACGGTATTTCACTATCCATTGATAAAGGGAAAAAATATGCTTTTGTCGGTAAGAGTGGGTGTGGAAAGTCTACATTTATTAAGCTGATTGCCGGATATTACTCTAACTTCAAAGGTGATGTACTATATGACGCAGACAGTCTTTCCGTTTTGGATATTGATAAAATAACTGCGCTATCGTCGGTCATTCATCAGAATGTTTATATGTTTGATGAGAGCATTTTAGACAATATTTGCCTACACGAAGATTTCAGTAAAGAAGAATTGCAATCCATATTGTCTGATAGTGGTTTATCACAGTTTATTGAGCAAGTACCAAACGGACTTAAATATCACGTTGGAGAAAATGGAGATAACCTTTCCGGCGGACAGAAACAAAGAATTGCCGTAGCAAGAGCTTTAATTCGTAAGAAGCCACTGTTGATTTTAGACGAGGGTACGTCTGCTATTGATATGCAAACTGCATATGATATTGAAAGTAGGCTATTGGCAATATCTGATTTAACGCTACTTACTGTCACTCATAATATGAGCAGCGATATTCTTACACTCTATGACGAAATTGTATTTATGGCAGACGGAAAAATAATTGAACATGGCACATTTGAAGAACTTATTACTAAACACGCTGCATTTTATGACTTCTACCAACTAAAGAAGTAGGTATCTTTAGAGGAAAGTTTTTTTGAACTGTACACAATCCTTAAATAATATTATCTGCTCCCTTAACGGGGAAAGAAAAAAACCGTTAGAGGAGCAGATGTTTTTGTATGCCTTTTTATGCAATATCTAATCTATCGGCGGTTTTTGAGAAATCAAAACCGCCGTTTCTTTTTGGCTTCTAATGAAATGACGCGGTATCACTGTTAAAAGCGGCGGCTAAAAGGAGGTAGCCGCCATGAAGCGCATACCCTATCGACAAAATCCGACAATCATTGACTTGTCAAAAAAAGCCCGCCCACCACCGGGGGAAACTACGCTTACCTATATGAACTGTCTAATCATCTAAATACTGCTTACAATACCTATGCGCCCGTCCGGGCTTTTCGGACGGGCGCATTTTGTACGCTCAAAAAATTTTTGAAGAAATTTCAAAAAATCTTCGGCGTTTTTGAAAAACGCCGTATTGCCCCGCGAAAAGGGGGAAGCACCACCAACTTTCCAACGAGAAAGGAGGTGAGAATGTGGAACCTAATAGCAGGGAGTTTTACAAACAGTGTGCTTTTCAGAAGTTTTGTAATACGGTACTGCACAATGAAGCGTGCGACACTCATAGAGAGCTTCGCAGACACAAGGCAAAGGAAGTGACCTTTTCTGACATGACCTTAGACGAAGCGCGGCAGCTTCATACGTTTGACGAATATTTTAAACGGGAAGCCGCCGAAACCGTCTTTGAGAAAGCCGGGAAGAAAATCACGCCAAAGCTGCTTCTTGAAGCAATCCGTACTTTGCCGGAAGAAAAGCGCAAAGCCGTATTGCTGTATTACTTCGAGGGAATGAACGACACCGAGATTGCGGAGCTGTTCAATACGTCGAGAAGCACGATACAGTACAGGCGGACAAGCTCTTTTGAGAAATTAAGAAAATATCTGGAGGAAAATGCTGATGAATGGGACGAATGGTAACGAACCCGGCTACCCGAAAAAAGCCCTTGTTCCTTATCCTGTCATTGTGGCAGCGACAAAGGGCGACCCGGACGCCATGAAGATTGTCTTGCAGCATTTCAGCGGCTACATAGCCCGCCTTTCCATGCGGAAGCTGTACGACGAGCGCGGGAACGTCTATTTCGGCGTAGACCACGACATTCGGGAACGGCTGCAAGCAAAACTGATGATGGCTGTCCTCACCTTTAGGACAGAGGAATAACCGCAGCGGCGGCGGGACGCTTTCTCTCACCCCCTTTTCCGTTCCGTTGCTGACGCGGGCAGCACAGCCATTCTGAACCTTGAAAAAGAAAGCGGCGCAAGATAACGGCGGCGCAGCATAGGGCAAATCGGATACGTTCCTTTTGCGCCGAGCCATACGGCGGGTGCGCCATGAGGCTATCCGGGAGGGATTACCCCGCCCGGACAGCCGAGCGACCAACACCGCGCCGGAAAGCAAGTGTAGCGGCTTGCGGGCGACGACAGCGCAGAATATACAATAATACTTCCTTACAGCCACAGTCCGAGCGTTAAGAGCGTCGCAGGCAATGGGTAGGGCTGCATGAGAACCATGCCGGGGTGAAATTCCCATGAGGTTATGCTAATAACCGTCCGATTAAAGCCTTTGTTTTCTTGAATAGTGGACTTGCTGCTATTCATAGACTGTATTATATGTTTGCGAAAGAAAGGGGGATTTTCTTTGACGCAAAACCAAACGCCCGTTACCACAACGGAGCATAAAATAGGAAAAGTTACTTACCTTGTATGTTCGTCTGCAAGTGAACACGCGACGGACACACTGGATAAAAAGATAAAAAAGCTCATTCGCAAAGACATGGAGCTGAACCCCGCAAACGCCCGGAAATAGGGCGTTTCTTCACATTTTATACATGACACAGGCAGCGGTATGTGGTATAATATAGACAGTACAAATACCATGCTTGTCTGTCGTCGGAAAGGAGGACAAAATGTTACAGACAGACAAGATTACCGCTTTATATTGCAGATTGAGCCAGGAAGATATGCAAGCCGGGGAAAGCGAGAGCATACAGAACCAAAAGCTGATTTTACAAAAGTACGCTGATGAACACCACTTTTTCAACACGCGCTTTTTCGTAGACGACGGATTTTCCGGCGTGAGCTTTGAGCGTGAGGGGCTTCAAGCCATGCTGCATGAGGTTGAAGCCGGGAATGTGGCGACCGTCATAACAAAAGACCTTTCCCGTCTGGGACGTAATTATCTGAAAACCGGGGAGCTGATAGAGATTGTCTTTCCCGAATACGAAGTACGCTACATTGCCATTAACGACGGTGTAGACACAGCGAGGGAAGATAACGAGTTTACCCCTCTGCGGAACTGGTTCAACGAGTTTTACGCCCGCGACACCTCAAAGAAAATCCGGGCTGTCAAACAGGCAAAGGCGCAGAAAGGGGAGCGCGTCAACGGCGAAGCTCCTTACGGCTACCTTATCGACCCGGATAACCGCAATCATCTGATACCCGACCCGGAAACGGCACACGTCGTAAAACAGATTTTTGCAATGTATGTACGGGGCGACCGTATGTGTGAAATCCAGAACTGGCTGCGGGACAATGAGATATTGACCGTCGGGGAACTGCGCTACCGCAGGACAGGAAGCAAACGCCACCCCCGCCCACAGCTCAACGCATGGTACAACTGGCCGGATAAGACACTGTACGACATTCTGACAAGGAAAGAGTATTTAGGGCATACCATAACCGGGAAAACCTACAAGGTATCTTATAAGTCGAAAAAGACAAAAAAGAACCCGGAGGAAAAACGGTATTTCTTCCCCAACACTCACGAACCTTTGATTGATGAAGAAACCTTTGAACTTGCACAGAAGCGGATTGCCACCCGGCAACGCCCGACAAAGGTTGATGAAATCGACCTGTTTTCCGGGCTGCTCTTTTGCGGGGACTGCGGCTATAAAATGTACGCAGTACGCGGAGCCGGGACGCTTGAACGGAAACACGCCTACACTTGCGGCAACTACCGCAACCGGGCAAGAAATGATATGCTCTGCACTACGCATTATATCCGCAAAAGCGTATTGAAAGAACTTGTCCTTGCAGACTTGCAGCGCGTAACGTCTTATGTGAAAGAGCATGAACAGGAGTTTATCGAAACCGCCAACGAGTGCAGCGCAAAGGCAGTACAAAAGACGCTGACACAGCAGCGGAAAGAACTTGACAAGGCGCAGAACCGTATTAACGAGCTGAACATCTTATTCCGCAAGCTCTACGAGGACAACGCTTTAGGGAAACTTTCAGATGAACAATTTGCTTTTCTGACTTCCGGCTATGATGAAGAAAAAAAGACGCTGACCCGGAGGATTGCGGAGCTGTCACAGGAAATCGACAACGCCACCGAGCGCAGCGCGGACGTAAAAAGGTTTGTCGCACTGGTACGCAGATACACAGCGATTGAAGAACTGACCTACGAAAACGTCCATGAATTTATTGACCGTATTCTTATTCACGAACTGGATAAGGAAACGAACACCCGCAAAATCGAAATCTTTTATAGCTTTGTCGGCAGAGTTGATACAGGCGACAAGCCTACCGAAAGTATCTCCTATTTCAGACAGATAGGAGCCGACGTAAAGAGTTATGCTATCTAACATACATCAAAAAGAGGTAAGATAACACCCTCTGCAAAAAAGGTATCGTTATCTTACCTCAACAAAGCTGACACCGCTGTAACCGTCATCCACACGCTCTGATACCACCTCTATATCCTGTTTGTCCTTTAGGAAACTGCGGATCAATTCTTTCTGGTTGGCAATACTATTACTCTCTGCCTTTTCCGCACTGGAAATGTCGCCATCCTCTTTAGATAATCTAACATAGATGGCTGCCTTATAGATTTTATTCTGATTCATGCAAACCACTCCTTTTGATTTATTCAGTCAGATTACCTGATAAAATCTTCGGAATGCTGCACTAATTTAGATGTCCTTGCATCCATTATAACGCACACCATCCGAAAATTCCACCGCTAATTTATCCTAATTTTAACAGCATATCTTCAGACTGTTTCTCAAAACTGCTGCCATCTTCCGAAAAAGCAACCTTTACAACCACGCCGCCTACCAGAAAGCAGTATGGATTCTTTACTTTTTCAATGAACTCCTGACGCCTTTTTTCTGTGTCATTCCCATTGTTCACACTGATCTTTGTAATATCCACAAGCTGATTCCGGTCAACAGTCCTCACATCCACATTTCTCATTTCATAAGCATCCAATCTGTCACACCCACTTTCCAATATTCATGCCACTAGCCCACACTGCACCTTATCAGCATGGCTAATCTCTGCCAGCTTTCTTTTACTTACCCTGCCTGCCACTTCCAAAATATCCGAATAGGCAACGGAAGTAATTTGCTCGCAGAGGGCAAGACCGTGGCGGTCCAGTCCGGTATTCCTGTACCCATTCAGAAATACATGGGTTGGCAGGTATTCTTTTTTGTGTATCTTTGACGTAAGCGGTACAACCGTAATAACCGGGCTGTGCTTATTTGCCATGTCGTTGCTCATGACAACACAGGGTCGGATTCCCGACTGGATGGATGTTTCATGCTGCCCCAAATCCGCTATGATAATGTCGCCTCTCTTAATCTTCACTACTAATTCCTCCCAAAACATCATTATTGGAAGAATGCTGATTTTTAGCATTCTTCTTATGAGAACGGTTCTTCCGTTCTCATTGCCTCCCCCTCCAACACTTCTTTAATATACTCCCTTGCCTCCTGCTCCGTAGGACAGGAGACTATTTTATTTCCTGCCCCATCCACTACCGCATGCTCTGACGGGTAAGGGATAATCCGGTATTTCTTATCATTCTCCATAAGCATTGCCGGCAAATTCGCCAACATCTGCCAGATACACCCACACATCCATATCTGCCATGTCGCCCACGAATTTTTCCCAATCAGAATCATCCTCTGTCACATCATACTGGTTTCGGAGTACCAGAACCTCGTACCCCCTGTTTACAATGGCATTGACAACAGACTTTACCACCGGTCTGTCTATATCCATATCCCCGATCAGGTTATGTTCCACTGCCACATCCTCTACAAGAATGTTTGTCTTGGCACACTGCACTTCCACCAGCCCATCCGGTTTCATGTGCAGAACGCCACTCCCACGAAAGGATCATCTTCTGCAATCGTGGTGTCCGTATAATCCATTACCTCCAGACGCTGCTCTGGTAGGCCGTAACCTCTGCTCCAATCCTTCACGGGCAACAAGGCAATTCTGCGAATTGCCTAAGAAGAAACTTCGTTTCTTCCAAAACAATCTGCGAGACACCTTGCAGGATTATCATGGCACGAGATGGGTTCCGGCCACTCCACCATACGGCAAAGCGGAAATATATCGGAATGTGTGCTTGTCCTATTCAATTTGTATAACCATTGTATAATCTTTTTTCAAAAATCAGAGACCACAGTTCGGTTACTTGTAACCGTGTGGCGGTTACCTCTGATGCTGATACCTTTTTATGTTCCTTATCAGATTTTCCGTGGTGGCACGGACAATACGTTTCTGGCTGTCTGTCAGCCCCTCTGAAAGGCTGCTTATGTAATCCCGGTCCTCTCCATATACCAGATAATCAATGGAAATATGGTAATAATCCTCTACCATAATCAGACTGTCGATACTTCCCCCATTCTGCCCCTGTTCCAACTTGCGATACCCACTGAGAGAAAACCCCATTCTCTCTGCCGCCTCGCTCTGAGTTAAATTACTGCCTGTCCTTAAATCCCTTATCCTCTCTGCGCTTTTCTGCACATCATAATACATACTTTAACCTCCTGATCTTCTTACTTTCCTGTCCTTGTCTGAGTAGAAAATCAGAAGGCTGTCGGAGAACGACACCGAAAAATCCGGTGTCCGCTGATTGTCATAAAAAAAGTTTTTAGGGTGAATATTAGAAAATAAAATAGAAGAATGAAAGAATTTGTCGAAATAAAAAATACCACAATCCCCTTGGGGACTATGGTATGTAGAAGTATGCTATTCTTTTGTCTGCATCATTTTTTGCACCGTTTCCAATGCAACGGTTCCGGTTCCATGTCGTTCCCTTTCCGGGAAAAGAACCATAAATTATATTATCTCTGCACTTTCCCCATCATTTTCTGTAGATGAGTGAATTGTATTCTGCTCATAAATCCACCTGCTTTCAAAAAAAGCAGCGAGAAATTTCCCGCCACTCTAACCACATTTTGAGATTATTTATCTGATTCCTATGTAATATTGCACTATATCTTTTCAAGCCTATTTATAAAAGCCTGATAAAACTGCTTTTCTTTCATAATCTGCTGCTGCACTTTCAAACTGCGCTGACTGTTTGGTTCTAATGGGTTTTCCAAATCATAAAGAAGTTTTTTGGTTGTCTGTAATGCCGATTGCACAGAATTACCCAAAATGTCGTTATAGTTTGGTTTGCCATTAAGTTGATTGGTGAACCGTTGCACCATCATCTGGGATATATGTCCCATCATTCCGTTTTTCATTCTGCCCATACCATCTATGCCAACCTCTGCTGCCGCCTCCATCCATGCTGTCTTTACTTTTTCCGGTGCGTTTGGTGCAACAGAACGAAAGGCTTTTTCGGCATGATCATTTTTAACAGCATCTTCCTTTTCAACTAACGTATCCATAAATTGATTTTCAGACACATTATTTTCTGTTTGTTTTGTTCCGTACCCTGCCATCGGGTAGCCTGCTGTTCCAATTCCATTAACACTCATTCCTCAAATCCTCCATTATTGTCAATTATTCTGCAACTCCTTTGTCAGTCAGAGCCACCACTGCTCCCTTGTAATAAGTCCAAGCAGACCACAGAGGCACTCTTTTAAGTACCTCTGCCTAATAAAGACGTAAGAGATATTCATATCTACTCATCACAAACGTCCATATCAAATTTTTATATCCAGACCTTCTGTCGTACCTGAGTTTCCAGACACCATTGAAGTAATGCTTTCATCCGCAAAAATCTTATCCAGCAATCCTTTCGGAATAGGTTTTCCAGCAGTCCAACCAGGCACTTCCGCTTTAATAGCAGCTGTAACCTTCTTTGATATTCCTAAATGCAGTTGGTTCAGTGTCCAACATGCTGATAAACGGTCTTCCTTTTTCAGTGTCTTATAATATTCATTATTTTTACGGTAATAGGCATCCCATTCAGCCTCATTATCCCCTGACATGCCATTGTATTTGTAATAAGCCATTTTTACATCTTCCAAAACATGCTGTTTCATCTCATCCGATACGGGAATGATTTTTTTATAATCACTTCTACCAGTAACACACATCCCCTCCACACCATATGAATTCTTAAAATGCCCGGAAAGCAAATCTTCCAGTGTATTCCTGCCGCCGGCACTAGACCGTCTTGATAAAGCCGTATTGCCAAATGGCTTATTTGTGTTTGTTCTGTTACCATTCATCCTTGAAAAAAGCTGTAAAATTCCTTGATTATTGTTTACTATCCTCATAATAATTCCTCCTTACGTCCAACTGTTATATGGATAAATCCATCTGCGTGCCTTTTCCATCTTCCTGCACCTTCACAGTCTGACTTGTTTCCGTCTCCATCTGCTTTGCTTTCATCTTCTCCATCATTTTTTCTAAGGATTCTGCCTTTGCCAGTTTCTCTTCCTTTAATGCCTCTTCCTCTTTCTTTTTCGCACGCTTTTCCGCTATCTGTTTCTGTATTTTCTCCTTGTATACCGTTCCAGGATTCTCCATTTTGTCTTTACTCCTGCCAACCATCCAATAGGACACTTTCCCATTTTTGTCAATAACGGCTCCTGCACCAAGTATCTCATCATTATTCTCCCGTGCGAATTTTTCCACCCTCTCCGCATTTCCAGACATTTCCGCAAAAACCTTTTCATATTTTGCCGCTGCTGCCGGATCAGATGCCATCTTTTCAATGATACTGGAAGAAACTGCTATATTATTATAGCCTCTGGTTCCAAGCATATAGGCATCCGACTGTTTCTCACTGTTAAAGTCCGCTACTGTTATATTCACACCTGGATATTTTTCTTTTAACTCCTTTAAGTAGTTTTGTGCGTTGCCGGTGGTACTACTCCCATTTGTCTTGCTTGCTGCATATGTGTTTGTGTAATCCGTTACTCCTGTAATCGCCATAATATCCTCCTTTAGGAATCTTTTGAACTGGTAAGTTCAAAGATTCAGATTCATTTTTAATCCTTGCTTTTATACATCTAACTGCCTTCTATTACCATCAAACCATCAACCATTTCATAAACCGATTTAAGTTGTTACTGATCCATGAATTCGAAAGGCTGCTCTGGTTCTGCAGGCTTTCAAAAAATGATTGAAAATTATTATATTTCACATTCTTAAATGTAGTCGGCAGTTCTGTCTTTTCCACAGTTTCTTTCCAGTCAGCATAATCATCGTCAGCTTTTGTATTAGAAGAACCGTTCAGTATCTCCTTTGTGGCTTTCGTATATAACTCTATGAATTTAGCAGCATGGCTCTCACCATCTTTGTGGTTTATAATGCTCTGGTTTAATTCATTTATCTGATTATATAAATCGGTATCATTTGCTCTCAGCCAGCTCTCCATATCCACATAACTACTTGGCGCACCAGACATACGCACCTGCCCCTCCTGAGTGTTATATACTACCTTGCCACTGGCTGAAACAGAACCGTTCAGACCGTACTTTGCAATCGTTTCCATTGCCGACATATAATCGGCTGCATGAGTTTCATCAAGGTAATTTTCTGCCAGATATTTTGCTGTTTCTAATCCAAAAGCAATCATATCCTGTCTTTCCTCTCCTGACATTCCCGAAGCATCACCTGGCATAAGGTAATTTGAGATAATTCCCATTGTGGAACTAATCACACTATCGTTTGCACCTGAAAGGCTGTTGTATAACTGTCCATTTGTTTCAAAGTTTGGGATTACGATTCTGTGCGTATTCTCAAGTTGTATTATATTCTCTGCCTGAAAAGCGGCATCTCTTGCTTCTTTCGCCGCCACTTCTTCCGCTGTCATTTCCCTATTAGGCATAAATTTCTTGCTATCTGCAAGTGCCGCAAGACCATCTCCAGAAAACTGTACTATGACATTTTCCCCATACTGTGAGGAAATGTCATTCATGACTTTCATGGTTTCTTCTTTTGACATTTTATCTATAACCTTGTTGCCATCTTCGTCCGTAGTATTGAACCGATATTTTACTATGGTATCTTTTCTTGCTGCTGAATTAGAGCCATAGCTTTTCAACTGCTCCGTTCCCATATAAAACTGGCTGTAATCCTGATTAACATTTATTGACATAGTATTATCCTCCTTAAAACATATCTTAAATACTAAACTATATTGTTAAATCCATCTGCACGCCCTTTCCATCTTCCTGCAATTTTTCAGACAAACTCATTTCCATTTCTGCCCTCTTTGCTTTTATCTTTTCTAACAGTTTATCTAAAGATTCTGCTTTCTCCAACCGCTTTTCCTTTAATTTTTCTTCCTCTTTCTTCTTCGCACGTTTCTCTTCCAACTGTTCCTGTAATATCTTTTTGTAAGATACAGACTGGCTTTCTTTTGATGGTTTATGCCTACTAACACTCCAGTAAGTAACTTTCCCATCTTTATCTATAGCTGTACCACAAGCCACCATCTCATTCCCATGTGCTTCAATCCCATCTTTCATTATCCCCGCTGCCTCTGGAACTTCCGCAATATACTTTTCATACTTTGCTGCTGTCGCCGGATCAGATGCCATCTTCTCAATAATATTAGAGGCAATGACTATGTTATTTCCACCACTGCTACCAAACATATAGGCATCTTCCTGTTTTCCATTCTTAAAATCTGCCACTGTTATATTCACATCGGGATATTTTTCTTTCAATCCATTCAAATATTCCTGTGTACTTCCGAAAACGCCATTACTCCCGTTTGTCCTACTTGTTGCATAAGTGTTTGTGTAATCCGTTACTCCTGTAATTGCCATAATTTTGTCCTCCTTGATAAAATTTTTATATTATTTCGATAGGGGCGCCTTTATAAACAAGCGCCTCCTATATTCCCTTAAGATAAATCCTTGTAGCTTACCTGTTCAGACTACCTGCCACTTCCATAATATTCTTTTCATAAGCGGCAATAGCAGAACCCATAAACTCTGGTGAAGCCGTGTATGTAATCCTGTTTATATCTATTGCACGGTTAGCAAAGAACTCTGCCATACTCTTTTTCTGATAAGCAATATCCATCTGCCGTTTCTGTTCCTCGGCTGCCTCTCTGCTGCGTTCCATATTTGCTTTCCGCCGTGCCGCCTCTTTCTCCCGTTTTGCTTTATTGATGGCATTTACTTCTGCCACACGCTCCGGGGAATCTGCGCAGCCACCGATATAGGTAACACTTCCATCCTCATGTATAACTACGCCGCATGGCTGGTAGTCAAGCCCCTGTGCCGCAAATGATGCCTTCAACATTGGCGTGGCATTAAAGAAATCATCTATCTTGCCCTCATAGTAAACTGCCTTTTTCGTGTCATTTGCCATCTGTTCCAGAATGTTCGGCGCAATCACAACATCACTTCCACTCATGCTTTTTCCGATTTTATCAAGGCTTTGCTGATCTTTCCCAACATTCTGGATTCTCACATTACCATACTTTGAACGGAGATATTCTGTGTAAGCATCTACCCTCGATGTGCCTGCCGTCCCCCCTGTTTCTTTCAACTGATTTATGAAACTTGTTTCGGTTGTATCTGCCCTTTCTGTTTCGGCAATGCCCTTAGACGCTACAAACTGATACATGCCTACTAAAGCACTATTTATTCCTAACATACTCATATAAATCCTCTCCTTTACCGTCAATATTGTCTGTCCTGGTTCCTCTGTCAGTCAGAACCAGCTATGCCCTCTTAATAAGTCCAGGCATATAATCCCTTACTGTAAAGTATCTACTGCCTACATGATATTTCTCTCATAAGCTGCAACTACCGCATTCATAATCTCTGGTATCTTCGGTGTACCTATATATGTAAACTTGCTCATATCTGTAGTATGATTAGCAAGAAAGCCCATCATACTTTGTTTCTTATAGAGCAGTTCCATTTGTTGTTTCCGTTCTTCTGCTGCTTTCTGGCTACGTTCCTGATACTGTCTTTTCCTTTTTGCCTTTGCCTCGTCCTCTGCTTTCATCTGAGCCTCTATTTTTGCTTTCTTTTCGGGAGACACATCCCCACAAACATAATAATTTGCAGTACCGTCCGGATGGATAACCACACCATATGACTGAATTTCAAATCCCCCTGCTGCCATCTGTGCCTTTACCATAGACTGAGAGCCAAAAAAGTCATCAATAATTTTTTCGTAATGAGCGGCCTTTCCCGGATCGTTTGCCATTTCCTCCAAAATATTAGGTGCAATGACAATATTATTCATCCCATATGTTCCCATTCCCAATGAATCCATACTCTTTTGGTCACTGTCAACATTCTGCAGCATAATAGGACCATATTTCATTTCTAAATATTTTTGGTAAACATTTACTCTTGATGTGCCTTCCGTCTCCCCTGATTTCTTTAACTGTTCCATAAAATCTGTTTCACTTGTAGCAGTTTTCCGTGTTTTGTCCGCATACTGATATGCACCCGCCAAAGCTCCATTTACTCCAAAAATGCTCATAGTATATTCTCTCCTTTACAATCAATACTTTCTGCCCTGGTTCCTCTGTCAGTCAGAACCGGCTATGCCCTCTTAATAATAAGTCCAGGCATATTTTTACTATTTCTCCAGGAACAAAGTTCCTTATAACTCCACTATGCTCTTTTCATACGCATTAAACACTGCCTGATTTACCAAGTTGCTCTTATAGTACCGTTCTTCTATCTCCTGCTCCAACATCTTCCGTTTCAAAGCACTTTCCTCCGCCAATTTCTCATATTCAGCGCGCTTTGTTTCTCTCTTTTTGCGTGCTTCTACAAATTCAGATGACGAAACGGTAATCCGTCCGGGACCGGTAACAGTGCAGTTCCGCACATCCCCATTTTCATCCAAATCAAACACATAGCTTTTTCCTGCCTGCTGCTCTGCCACATTCATACC
>RAYF01000070.1 GCA_003611745.1 bacterium D16-36
TAAACTGCACACTCTTTTAACTATTCAGTACAAGATACAATGACTGTCATGCACCGTTGGCTCTGTTTTATGAGGTAATTATTTAAAGAAAAGCCTGTAAAAACAATAATTTAGGGCTTGACATTATAGGAAGGGAGAAATTCGAAGACTATTTAAATTCACGTGTTCAGCTTTAAGAGGAGGCATTTATGGGAAAAAATCTGAATGGAAGGGAGCTCGGTGAGGGAATCTCACAAATGAAGGATGGCCGGTATCGCGCAAGATATACAGATAAATTCGGAAAAAGGCAATGCATTTATGGAAAAACGGAGAGGGAGATTAAAACAAAACTGGCTGAAAAAAAGGCAAAAGAACAGAATAATGATTTTGCAGGTTCGGAGACATTTACGGTTGATAAATGGTTTGATGAATGGATGGAGACATACAAATCAAAAGAAATACGGCTTGATACAAAGAAATATTACGTCAGTGCTTATAATAGATTGGTAAGGGAGGAAGCAGGCGGGAAAAATATTGGCGCTGTCAAGCCGCTAGATATTCAGAAGCTGCTTAATATGCTTGAAAGCAAAGGATATTCCTATAACACGAGATGCACGGTTAAGTCAATACTGAAAGATATGTTTGAAAGGGCATTAGACAACAATCTAATAAAGTCTAATCCCGTAGTGAGTGCCAGTCTGGGTAAGAATAGTAAAAAAGAACCCAGAGTATTATCTTTGGATGAGCAGGAAGCTTTTTTCAGGTGCTCTGCCGGCACATTTTATGACGGGTTGTTTAGGACAGCCATCTATACTGGCCTGAGGCCCGGCGAGCTTACCGCATTGGTCCCGGATGATATTGATTTTAGCAGGGGTTTCATTAAAGTGACTAAAACCCTGATCTACCAGAAACTGGAAGGTGATGAAAAGATACAGATTCATGTTGGCCCGCCAAAAACGGACAGCAGCATCAGGGATGTCCCGATTTCAAATGACCTGTTACCTTGCCTGACTGCCCAGATTAAACAATCAAAGAATGTTAAGCAAAGAAGAGGCACAGATAATCAATATTTATTTGTCAACCTGTATGGCAGGCCCATATCACCTAAATGTTACAGTGAAGCAATATTACGTATTGTCAGGGAAATTAATTCACAGAGGGCTACTGATGAAGAAATTCCACAGTTTCATGCACATACATTCCGGCATACGTTTGCCACGAGATGCCTTGAAAGTGGGATATCCCCAAAAACACTGCAGTCATACCTTGGGCATGCTACTTTGAATACTACGATGGATAAATATGTTCATATCTTGCCTGAATTCAAAAAGCAGGAAATGGATAGGGTGCAGTTGGGATTGTATTAGTGGGACTATTTGTGATATAAGCGGTAATTTAAATGTGGCAGATTATGACTGATTGGCAACTATTTGTGGATAGCTTTTACTTTGCTGGGTCAATATGCTAAAATATACCTTAGGCACATGCAAAGGGACAGATGCTTTAACTTTTTGCTTTGATTGGGGAAAGGTTATTTACAAAAAGTTACTACTGTTTAAGAATATTGGAGGCTGTAATGGGAATTTCATATGTAGAACAATTACCGTTTGGCGGTTTGGTAAAAGCGCAGCTGCATGATTTGGTCCAGATGCTTATAGATGCCAGGATTGGCTGCGAGAAAATAGTGCTGTTTGGGAGTTATGCAAGGGCAGAGCAGACGGTATCCAGTGATTTTGATATATTAGTTTTAAGCCCGCAGCATATATCAAGGGAAATCAAAGGGGAGCTGTGTTCTAAATTCGAAGAAAAGAACTCTGATCTGATTTTTTACCGTAGTTCTGACTTTGAATCTTCGGATACATTGCTTGCTGAGAGAATCCGGGAAGAAGGTGTGCTTTTATGGAAAAATTAAACTCATATTTAGGGATAGCCAGAAATGATTATCTTTATGCGAAGAATGCAATGAGTACTGGAAAAGAAATAGGTAACTTCAACGGGGTAGCTGCACTTTGTGCGCAGTCAGGGGAAAAATACCTAAAGGCTGTTATTGAGAAGTGTTTTGTGGATGATGGGGATGTTATGGATTTGCTACATAGCCATAACCTGCGCTCCTTGTATAATAAAATCATAACTAAATTCAACATGAATGTGTCTTCCAAAGATTGTAAATGGCTGGGGGATTTCTATTTTGATGCCAGATATCCCGGGGATAATTTTGTCACCGTTAACGAGGAAGATGCACAGGAGTGTTTAAGGATTGTGGAACTTCTTGAAACTGATGTGAGGGCAATTATTACTGAGGAGGAAGCGGTGAGGGGAGTTCAGAGGCAGAAACTAAGGAACATGGCAGCCTTTAAAGATTAAGCAGGGAGTTGGTACAATTTAAAGATGGGTAATTGTGTGTTCTTAACTGACTAAAAACTATATAAAAAAGCAGTGGGTTTTCAAACTCATTGCTTTTTTATTTTTGGCATGTTTTAAACGATAGTAAAAGTATCAAGGTGCATTGAATTCGGTGGGATTGACATTAGCCTGATCAACACAACTCTAAATTTATCCCAATGATTTACAAAAAGGCTGTTATAGCTGAAGCCTGAAGTTGTTTTTTTCAGTCTGTCTTGTGGGATAAAATTGGGATACTCTTCCAGACGGTGGGATAATTTAAAAAGTAGTTTCCAAATCAAAGCCAAAAACCCGCATTTACTTTTTGAAATGAATGTGTTAAAATATGCCAAGAAAGTTAATGGGTTTACAGTAGCGGAATGTGCAGGAAAGCCTTAAAACAGGGGGCTTTCGCCGGTTAAGCCACGGGGAGGTTAAGTGTGTGCAGCCGGATGCCATGCGGAGAGAAGCGAGGAATTAGATTATGCCACTCACACCAATGATGCAGAAATATATGGAAACCAAGGAGGAATACAAAGATTGTATTCTTTTTTATCGTTTAGGGGATTTTTATGAGATGTTTTTTGAGGATGCCAAGATCTGCTCGAGGGAGCTGGAGCTTACCCTGACGGGGAAGAGCTGCGGCCTTGAAGAGCGGGCGCCTATGTGCGGCGTCCCGTTTCATGCTGTGGACGGATATCTGAATAAATTAGTTGTAAAAGGTTACAAAGTTGCCATCTGTGAGCAGGTGGAGGACCCCAAGGAAGCGAAGGGGCTGGTAAAGAGGGCGGTGACAAGAGTTGTTACTCCTGGGACAAATTTAAATACGCAGGCGCTGGATGCTTCAAAGAATAACTATCTTATGTGTGTGGTCTACACTACAAATGCGTATGGCGTCTCCTATGTAGATGTCACTACGGGTGACTATTTTCTGGCAGAATTTGAATCAACGAACCAGCTGTTGGATGAAATCGGAAAGACGCTGCCGTCTGAAATTATCTGTAATGATTCTTTTCTTGTTTCCGGGGTTGATTTTGAAGACCTGCAGGGGCGCCTTGGGGTGGCTGTATCTGCAGTGGACTCATGGCATTTTGATGAAGAGCGCTGCAAGGAGACATTAAAGCGCCATTTTAAGGTAGGCAGCCTTGCGGGGCTTGGGTTAGATAATTACAGTATCGGCGTAGTCGCCGCCGGCGCTGTTATGCAGTATCTGGAGGAGACGCAGAAAATCTCGCTTGACCATATCACAAAAATCCATCCTTACATTTCAGGGCATTATATGCTTCTGGACCGTTCTACCAGAAGGAATCTGGAGCTTTGCGAGACAATGCGCGAGAAGGCGAAGAGGGGCTCCCTTTTCTGGGTGCTTGATAAGACGAAGACCGCCATGGGGGCTAGGATGCTGCGAAATTCCATTGAGCAGCCGCTCCTGCATCTGGATGAAATCAATGACCGTCTGGACACGGTTCAGGCATTAAATGAGAATGCAATCAACAGGGAGGAGCTGAGGGAATATTTAGGACCGATTTATGATTTGGAGCGGCTGGTAAGCAAAATCAGTTACCGCAGTGCGAATGCAAAAGATTTGATTGCCTTTCGCCAGTCACTTTCCATGCTGCCGCCGATTAAGACAATCCTTAGCTCATTCGAGGGGACTCTTTTGCGCAAGTACGGCTATGAGATGGAGGATTTAAAGGAACTGCATGATTTGATTGACGCCGCGATTGAGGAAGAGCCGCCGCTTTCCATCAGGGAGGGCGGCATTATTAAGGATGGCTATAATGAGGAGGTTGACCGCCTGCGCCATGCGAAGACGGATGGGAAGGCATGGCTTGCCGATTTGCTGGAGGAAGAAAAAGAGCGGACGAATATTAAAAATCTTAAGATTAAATATAATAAAGTATTTGGGTATTACCTTGAGGTTACAAACTCTTACCGGGACCTTGTGCCGGACGACTGGACAAGGAAACAGACGCTTGCAAATGCGGAGCGCTATACGACGCCAAGGTTAAAGGAATTGGAAAATACGATTTTGGGGGCGGAGGACAGGCTCTATAATCTGGAATATGATCTGTTCTGTCAGGTGCGTGAACGGATTTACGGGGAGATTGCCAAGGTGCAGTCGGCTGCTAAAATTATTGCGGCGGTGGACATGTTTGCTTCGCTGGCCCTGGTGGCGGAACAGAATGGCTATGTCCGCCCTGCCATGGACCGCAGCGGGACAATCCATATTAAAGATGGCCGCCACCCGGTTGTTGAAAAAATGATTCCCAACGATATGTTTGTGTGCAACGATACGTATCTGGATAATGATAAGCATAAGATTGCAATTATAACAGGGCCGAATATGGCGGGAAAGTCTACCTTTATGCGGCAGGCTGCGCTGTTGGTTTTGATGGCGCAGATAGGCTCCTTTATACCGGCGCGGAGCGCACAGATAGGCATTGTGGACAGGATTTTTACAAGGGTAGGCGCTTCTGATGACCTGGCGAGCGGGCAGAGTACTTTTATGGTGGAGATGACGGAGGTTGCCAATATCCTGCGGAACGCGACAAAAAACAGCCTGATTATACTGGATGAGATTGGGCGCGGAACCAGCACATTTGATGGGCTGTCTATTGCTTGGGCAGTTATTGAGCATATTGCCAATACCAAGATTTTAGGTGCAAAGACGTTATTTGCCACGCATTACCATGAGCTGACAGAGCTTGAGGGCAAAATTGACAGTGTGGACAACTACTGTATTGCCGTAAAGGAGCAGGGCGATGATATTGTATTCCTCAGAAAGATAGTAAAAGGGGGCGCGGACAAAAGTTATGGCATTCAGGTAGCAAAGCTTGCGGGAGTTCCGGAGAGTGTCCTGCACCGTGCGAAAGAGATTGTGGAGCAGCTAAGCGACCATGATATTGCGGCAAAGGCGAAGGAGATTGATGTAGAGTATGAGATTCCGGACTACAATTACGGCATAGAACAGCAGACAAAGACGAAAAGGAGAGCGCGGAAAAAGACAGCTTCGGAGGTGGAGTCGGAAGAGCTTGGGCAGATATCCCTGTTTGATTCCTCCAATTCCAATATAAAGACAGAAGATATTATTGTTGAGCTGCACGACTTGGATTTGTCTGTGATTACGCCGATTGAGGCGATGAATGTATTGTATAAGATGCAGACTAAACTAAAGGAAAGGCTGTAGCCTGCGTGAAAAGGAAGGGGGATACATGGCACAGATACATCTGCTTAGCCAGGATACGATTAATAAGATTGCCGCAGGGGAGGTAATAGAGCGCCCAATGGCAGTGGTTAAGGAATTAATAGAAAATGCAATTGACGCAAAGGCAAATGCAGTTACTGTGGAGATACAGGACGGCGGAAAGGCGCTTATCCGTATCACAGATAATGGGAGTGGGATTGCAAGTGAGGATATCGAGCTTGCTTTTGCGCCCCATGCTACCAGCAAAATCAAGGATGTCAGCGACCTGTTAGAAATTTCCAGCCTTGGGTTCCGCGGGGAAGCCCTTGCAAGCATTGCTTCCGTCTCACAGCTTGAGATGGTGACAAAGCAGAGGGAAGAGCTTATGGGGGTAAGGTTCTGCATGGACGGTGGAGAGAAAAAACTGCAGGAGGATGTAGGGTGCCCAGATGGAACTACTTTTTTGGTTAGAAATTTATTTTATAATACGCCTGCGCGTCTGAAATTTCTAAAGACATCCCAGACGGAGGCAGGGTATATCAGCGGCCTGATTGAGAGGATGTCGCTTTCCCATCCTGATATAGCGTTCCGCTTCATTAACCAGAAACAGACAAAACTGTCTACTTCCGGCAATGGAAACTTAAAGGATGTGATTTACCATATCTATGGCAGGGATATTACGGCAAATTTAATTGAAGTAGCCAGAGAGGAAGTATTTTGCGAGATGCAGGGGTTTATTGGGAAACCTGTAGTTTCCCGCGGAAACAGGGGGATGATGAATTATTTTATCAATGGGCGTTATATAAAAAGCCCGGTGATACACCGTGCGATAGAGGAAGCATATGCGCCGTATTCCATGCAGCACCGTTATCCGTTTACGGTGCTGCATATTGCAGTAGAGCCGCAGTATATTGATGTAAATGTGCATCCCCAGAAGATGGAGATCCGTTTTACAAATGAAAAGGAAATCTACCAGAGTGTGTTCCATGGCATTTCGGAGGCATTAAAGCAACGCGAACTGATACCGGAAGTGACATTTCAGGAAAAAAAGGACACACCGGAAAGACAGATATCTGCTGCCACGAAGACAGAGCCGTTTGAGAAGAAAAGGCGCGCCGGACTGCAGAGGGAGGAGAGAGTGGTGCGGCAGGCGGAGAATGCAGCAGGGGCAGGCCGCCGGAAGGACAGTCCCGGGGCGGCTTATGACAATCTAAAGATACTGGAGGAGCTTACAAAGGATGTGGAGGTACAGGCTGGACAGGTAGCGGAGAGTGCAGAGTACCATACTGCTGCCGCATTGGATGTAAAAAAGCAGGAACCCGCAGAGATGCCGGGGCCGGAGTTAGGGGTAAGAGAGGCCAGGCTGCACGGGGAGGCAGAAAAGCCGGATGATGAAAAAGAGCTCCGGGAGGAGTGCAGCGGGCCGGCAGGACCGGATGCAGGCCGCCGGGATTTTTCTATGAAAGGCCCTGTGAAAAATGCAAAACAGGAGACACTGTTTGAGGAAGGGATTTTGTCAGGCAGGGCGCAGAAGGAGGTTAAGATTATTGGGCAGGTATTTTCCACTTACTGGATATTGCAGTATGAGGATAAAATGTACCTTGTGGACCAGCATGCCGCCCATGAAAAGGTGCTTTATGAGCAGCTTATGAGGGAGCTTAGGGAGAAGGAGCCGATGACGCAGCTCCTAAAACCGCCGGTAATCCTGACACTTTCTATGGCGCAGCAGCAGGCGGTGGAGGAAAACGGGGACGTATTTGCGAGGCTCGGCTACCAGATAGAGCCGTTTGGCGGCAGGGAATACGCAGTAAACGGTGTTCCCGCCCATCTGCCGTCTGTCGGGACGCAGGAACTTTTGCTGGAAGTGATAGATAGCCTGACGGAGGATGCAGGGAGGACAAGGGCGCCGGAGATTTTGTTAGAGAGGGCCGCCTCCATGTCCTGTAAGGCAGCGGTCAAGGGAAACAGCAGCCTGCCTGCCATACAGATGCATGAGCTTTTAAAGCAGTTAATGACGCTCGACAACCCGTATCACTGCCCGCACGGGCGGCCGACGATGATCAGCATGACAAAAAAGGAGCTGGAGAAGCGTTTTAAAAGAATTGTGTAAAAATACTAAAAATTCATTTCCGTGAAGAGACTGGGGGTGTCTATAATGCAGAAGCGGCCGCTAATTATCCTGACCGGCCCTACGGCGGCAGGCAAGACTGCGCTTTCTATCGGCCTTGCCGAAGCGTTAAACGGTGAGATTATCTCTGCAGATTCCATGCAGGTTTACCGCCATATGGATATCGGTACAGCGAAGATAAAGCCGGGGCAGATGAAGGGAATCAGGCATTACCTGATTGACGAGCTGGATCCCTGCGAGGAGTTTAGCGCCGCGGTATTTAAAGAGCGCTGCCAGAGATATATGGAGGAAATCTATAGCAGGGGAAAGGTGCCGATTCTGGCCGGGGGCACCGGGTTTTATATCCAGTCTGTACTGTATTCTGTTGACTTTTCTGCGACGGAGGCTGATTCCTCCTACAGGGAGGAGCTGGCTGCATTTGCAGAACGCATGGGGAATGGGGCGCTCCACGAAAGGCTTGCCGTGGTTGATAGAGAGGCGGCAGAGGCCATCCATCCCAACAACGTAAAGCGTGTGATCCGTGCGCTGGAATATTATAAGCAGACGGGCCGGAAGATTTCGGAGCACAATGAGGAGCAGCGGAAAAAAGAATCAGACTATAAATTTCGTTACTATGTGCTGAGCCTTCCAAGGGAAATCCTCTATGAGAGGATCAACCGGCGGGTGGACCTGATGAAAGAGGAGGGGTTAACACAGGAGGTACAAGGGCTTTTAAAAATGGGCTGCACAAGGGAGATGGTTTCCATGCAGGGGCTTGGCTATAAGGAGATAATAGATGCTCTGGAGGGAAGGGACACTCTGGAGCATGCTTATGAGAGGATAAAGCAGGAGACAAGGCATTTTGCAAAGAGGCAGTTTACATGGTTCCGCAGGGAGCGCGATGTGACATGGCTGCATAAGGAGTTATTTTCGGGTGAGGAAGAGCTCCTGCAGTATTGTATCAAAGACTGCAGGGAATATCTGGGCTTAAATTAGAAAAGGGGTATCGTGATGGAGAGTTTAAAAGAGATATACAAATCGGCTGGGATTGAGGAGGATGTTTTTGATTTCTGTGATACTATCCAGAAAGGTTTACGGGGGCGTTTTGGCCAGATAGATGAAATAGCGGAATATAACCAGATGAAGGTAGTCCGCGCGATGGAAAACCAGAGAGTCAGCGCTGCCTGTTTTGAAGCAACGACAGGCTACGGGTATGACGACCTTGGCAGGGAAACATTAGAGGCAGTTTACGCGGAGGTTTTCGGGGCGGAGTCGGCGCTTGTCCGGCCGCAGATTACATGCGGCACCCATGCGCTGACAGTTGCCCTGTCTGCGGTACTCCGCCCGGGAGATGAACTGCTGTCCCCGGTCGGCAAGCCGTATGATACACTGGAGGGCGTAATCGGCATAAAGGAGGATAATCCGCCGGGTTCTCTCAAAGAATTCGGCATATCATACCGTCAGGTAGATTTGTTTGAGGACGGCTCCTTTGATTTTGAGGGGATTAAAAATGCACTGAATGAGAGGACGAAACTTGTGACCATACAGCGCTCCAAGGGTTATGCAGCAAGGAAGACCCTTTCGGTGGGGCGCATCGGGGAGCTGATTTCTTTTATTAAATCAATCCGCCCGGACGTAATCTGTATGGTGGACAACTGTTATGGGGAATTTGTGGAGGAAACAGAGCCGACACAGGCGGGGGCTGATCTGTGTGTAGGCTCCCTGATTAAAAATGCTGGCGGCGGGCTGGCACCGATTGGCGGCTATATTGTGGGAAAGGAAGAGTATGTTGACCTTTGCGCATACCGCCTGACTGCACCGGGGCTTGGCAGGGAGGTCGGTGCGACCTTGGGGGTAAACCAGGCATTTTTCCAAGGGTTTTTCCTTGCCCCGGCAGTTACGGCAGGTGCACTGAAGGGGGCTATTTTTGCTGCAAATGTCTACGAGACATTAGGGTTTCCGGTAATTCCTGATAAATCGGAGTCTCGGCATGACATTATTCAGGCTGTGACACTTGGCTCGCCGGAAGCAGTCATTGCATTTTGCCGGGGCATTCAGGCGGCGTCGCCGGTTGACAGCCACGCCTTGCCGGAGCCGTATGCGATGCCGGGATACCACAGTGATGTGATTATGGCGGCGGGGGCATTTATACAGGGTTCCTCCATAGAGCTAAGCGCGGACGGGCCGATAGAGCCCCCTTACGCAGTATATTTTCAAGGGGGGCTTACATGGTACCATGCCAGATATGGCATCACCATGTCATTGCAGTATATGAAGGATGCAGGGCTTGTGTCAATTCCTGCAGTGGAGGCTTTGGAGTAAGGAACTGTCCAACAAGTTCCTAAGGAACTGACGATTAATGTAATTACAGCTCCTAATGGCAAAAAGTCGACACAGGTAGAGAAAACATTTGTTTTGTCAAGTGTTCACGAAAAATACATGATATTTTAATAGTTAAAATCTATACAAGGGCATTATTTTGTGATACTATGTTTATTATGTGAAATTATGGAAAAGTATGGAAAGAGGTTATCTTTTCCATAATCTGGGAAGCCTTCTTAAAGGGCTGTTCTGATAGATGAATGGTTCTTTGTCCAAGGGGGTATTATATGAAAAAAAACAGTTTTACGATGCGGGAGATGCCTGTTTCAGAGCGTCCATACGAAAAGTGCGAGCAGTATGGCGCCCAGTATCTGTCGGACAGCGAGCTTCTGGCGGTTGTACTTAGGACCGGAAGCAGGGGAGAGCGTTCTACGGAGTTAGCAGGAAGGCTGCTGCAGGAGCTGCCCGGAAAAAGTATTTCCGGCCTCTTCCAGAGTTCATTGGAGCAGCTTAGGGAAATCAGGGGCATCGGAAGGGTCAAGGCAATCCAGTTGCTATGCCTGACAGAAATCACAAAAAGGATGCTGAAAAGCCACACGGCACAAAAGGATCTGTGCTGTAATGAGCCGCAGCAGATTGCTGCCTATTTCATTCCTATTATGGGATTTCTTGAAACAGAGCAGGTACGCATGGCCGTCCTGAATGGCAGAAATGCCATGGTTAATGATGTACTGCTGTCAAATGGTTCTTTTGTTTCTGCCATGGCATCTCCAAGGGAAGTGTTTTATTATGCATTGAAGCACAGGGCAGTATCCATCATTCTGCTGCATAACCATCCGTCCGGCGACCCGTCGCCGAGCAAAGAGGATTTGGCGCTGACCAGACGGATAGCCCGTACGGGGGAGTTGATCGGAATTCCGCTTCTCGACCATATCATTATTGGCGCGGGACGTTATACCAGCTTGAGGGAAAGCGGTTATTTTTCCTAATAATGGAGTAGGAGGTTTTTTCATGGCAAAAAAGACTTTTGGTATTGATTTTGGAACCAGTACCATTAAAGTATACAAGAATGGAGATGGCATTATTCTTCTGGAGAGGAACGCAGTTTCTACTGTGGGGAAAGAACGAAGACCGGTTGCCATCGGGGAGCAGGCATACGAAATGTATGAGAAAGCGCCGCCCAGCATCCATGTGTCCCTGCCTCTGAGCCGGGGTGTTATTTCACATCTGGAAGATATGGTTGCACTCTGGAATTTTATGGCCCGGAAGATTTCCGGAAAGAAGAAGCTGAACCGCTGCCAGTTTTATATTGCAGTCCCGGCAGATATTACAGAAGTCGAAAAGCAGGCGTATTCCAAAATTATTACGAAGTCGGAAAGTAAGCCGCAGAAAGTATGCCTGATTGATAAACCGTTAGCGGACGCTTACGGGCTTGGGCTGGATGTTGAAAAATCACGCGGAATCATGATCGTCAATCTCGGCGGGGACACGACAGAGATTTCTATCCTCTCTCTGGGAGGGATAGTCGTGTCAAAGCTCCTGCCTTATGGCGGGA
This sequence comes from bacterium D16-36, assembly GCA_003611745.1. Taxonomy (GTDB): domain Bacteria; phylum Bacillota; class Clostridia; order Lachnospirales; family Lachnospiraceae; genus Butyribacter. Next base: position 11,533 of record RAYF01000070.1, read on the forward strand.
ATGATTTTGACAGGGCGATTATGAATTATGTCCGGAAAAAATATAATTTTGTGATTGGGTTAAAGACAGCAGAACAGATTAAGATTAATCTGGTAGCTGCCGTGGAGAAAGAGACGACCACTACTGTAGTGGGAAGGGATGTCCTAAAGGGGCTCCCGGGCAAGGTAACGCTTTCTTCCGGAGAAATCTATCCGCTGGTTAAGGATATTTTTTATGCCACTGCGGCACAGATCCGCTCCATGATTGAGCGCACGCCGCCGGAAATTTCATCTGAAATTTTACATAATGGCATTTATCTGACCGGAGGGGCTTCTTTTACTTCCGGGGTTGACCAGTTTTTTGCAAATGAGGTAAATGTCAGGGTAAATACAACAACAAGCGCACAGAAGACGGTTGCTGCCGGAATCGGCTATCTGTCAGAGCACCCTAAACTGGCTGCGAGATATGCAGCCCCTATAGAATGATGGCAGCGGCAGAATGGGGGTTTATATGCGTAAGAAGACGAAAATAACCATTGATCCAAAATATATATTAGCTGTGCTCCTTATATTCTGCATTGCGGTTGGCATTATATCCTACCGTTTTGCGGATAAGATGGCCCCGGTGCGTTCCGCGGCGGGCACAGTTATTACGCCAATGCAGAAGGGAATCAATTCACTTGGGCGCAGGCTTGCGGAGCAGATTGATTATATCACGACAATGCGCAGGACAGTGGATGAAAATAAGAAATTAAAAAAACAGTTAGCAGAGCTTTCTGCAGAGAACAAGCTTTTACAGCAGGACAAGTATGAGCTTGAAAATTTCCGTAAGCTCTTTGATCTGGACCAGCAGTATGCGGGATATCCGAAAGTGGCGGCAAGGGTTATCAGCAGCGACCCGGATAATTGGTACAATACTTTTATTATAGACAAAGGGACAGATGATGGTTTGAAAAAAAATATGAATGTTATGGCGGGCGAAGGGCTTGTAGGGATTATCACGGAGGTCAACAAATCTTACGCGAAAGTCCGCTCTATAATCGATGATGACAGCAATGTTTACGGGACAGTCCTGAAAAATTCTGAAAACTGTGTCGTTACCGGAAACCTGAATTTAATGAACAAGGGAGTCATTGAGGTGACGGGCATTAACGGCGATGTGAAGATTGAGGACGGTGCGGAAGTTGTAACTTCGCAGATTAGCGATAAATACCTGCCGGGCATCCTGATTGGATATGTAAGGGATTTGAAGAAGGATTCTTCCAATATCACGCAGGGTGGGTATCTGTCACCGGTAGTGGATTTTTCCAGTTTGGATATGGTTTTTGTGATTACGGAGGTAAAGGAGTCTGCTGAGCTGGAGGAGATGCTGAAATGAAGCGTTATATTAGTATGTTTCTTATGATTATTATATGCTTTGTGCTGCAGACTACCGTCTTTTCTAAGCTGAAGCTGACCAATGTTATGCCGAACCTTCTTATCATTCTGACAGCATCGTCCGGCTATATGTATGGCAAAAAGCTGGGGCTGTATACAGGATTTTGCTGCGGGGCATTTATAGACCTGCTTTATGGGGATGTTGTCGGAATAAGCATCTTTATTTTTGCTTTTATTGGATATATGGACGGTATGGCGAATAACCTTTATTTCAGGGATGATATCTCTGTGCCGCTCATTGCCATTGCAGGCAGTGATCTGGCGTACGGTTTTATGTTTTATGTCTGCCATTTCCTTATGAGGGGCAGGCTGGATATTATATCATATATTATACATGTTATGATTCCGGAAATGATTTATACCATGGTTGTGGGAATTATTATATACAAATTTATATATTGGCTGGAGGGGAAGATGTACCCCCCGGAAGAAGTTCCGTTAGGAAAAGGGGAAAAGGCACAGTCAAATACCCCGTAGCAGAGCAACGGGGCATGACTTAGTTTCTCTAAAGGAACCTTTCGGTTCCTTAGCAAGCTTCGCCCCAAGGGGGCGGGGTATTTGACCCACGCGCAGTCGCCAAACGCAAGCAAGCTTGCGTTTGGCTCGTTGCGTACGCGAGAATAAAGCAGGAGGTGGTTGTGGCATGTTAGATACTATAAAAGAATATATCAAACATTTCTTTGAATCAAGGCTGTTGCCGGTTGCCGTTGTCTTTGTGCTGTTATTCTGCATTCTGGTAAACAGGATGTTTGAGCTGCAGATTGCCCAGACAGACTCCTATGTGAGCCAGGCGGCGAAAAGGAGCAGGGAAAACAGAAAAATCAAGGCTTCCCGCGGCAATATATATGACTGCAACGGCAAGCTGCTTGCCTATAACAAGCTGTCATATAATATTACGTTTACATCCAACAATGTATCAAGCGACCTCACCTCAGAACAGAAGAATGAAATGATTTACCATCTGTTGAAAATTATGAAAAAACATGGCGAAAAACTGGCGGTTGAGTTCTACATCGAATACGATGACAACGGGGTTCCGCAGTTCACCATCCAAGATAATGCGCTGTTACGTTTTAAGGCAGAAGTATTTGGCACAAAAGTGGAGGCGCTGACGCAGGAAAAGAGGGATATGTCCGCTGAGGAGGTTTTTGAGTACTTAAGGTCCAGTGACGGCTCGAACAGCCCGAAGTTTTTGATTGATGATAAGTACGACAAGGAGACGACGCTGCAGATCATGGCTGTCCGCTATGCGATGTTTATCTACCGCTTTAAGCAGTCCGAGTCTATCGTGCTGGCGCAGGATGTAAGTGACAGTACAGTGGCTGCGGTCAAGGAAAACAATAATGAACTGCCGGGCATTAATATAGAAGAAGATTCGACACGTGTTTATAAAATGAGTAAATATTTTGCCCATATCCTAGGGTATACCGGTACTGTGTCTGCTGAAAAATTGGAGGAGCTGCAGGAGGAAAATCCAAGCACTACCTATGCCGTGGCAGACCAGATTGGCGTTTCCGGGCTGGAGAGCACGTACGAGGACTACCTGCGGGGCACAAAGGGCAGCGAAAAGCTGACAATTAATGATGTGACGGGGCGGATTGAGAAGGTGGAGCGGGAAAGCGACCCTGTCGCGGGCAATGATGTGTACCTTTCGATTGATTCCGAGCTCCAGATGGAATGCTATAAACTGTTGGAAGAACACATTGCCGGCGTGCTGATTGCAAATATCAACAACAGCGACAGTGCCGGATCCAAGGGCCATTCAGCATCCAAAATTAAAGTTCCGATTTATGATGTGTACAGTGCGCTAATTGAGAATAATATTATTAATTCGTCGCGCTTTACGGATAAAGATGCCTCTGCGCTGGAAAAAAATACTTATCAGAAGTATCAGGATAAATCAAAAGTGATTAAGAAGAGGATGCGGGAGATTCTGGCAGTGGACAGTAAAATAACAGAAAAGCAGCTCCCGGATTCTATTGCTGAATTTATTGATTGTTTTTATGATTTGTTAAAACAGGACAGCGTTATATTGATTAATGATGTAGATTCTGCAGATGCAACCTTTAAAAAATTTGCGGCGAAAAAAATCAGCCTCAGCCAGTTTCTGCAGTATGCGATATCGAAGAGCTGGGTGGATTTAGGGAAGCTGGATATCGGCGAACAGTATTTTAGTACACAGGAAATCTACAAAAAGCTAGTGAAATATGGCTTGGAACTTTTGGAAGACGACCCGAAGTACCCGAAAATGATATACAGTTATCTGGTACACCAGCATGAGCTTTCTGGGAGGGACTGCTGCCTGCTGCTGTTTGACCAGGGTGATATTAAATATAATGCGGATGAATATGAGAGATTAAAGCGCGGCCTCCTCTCACCGTATTCTTTTATTATTAAGAAAATACGCAATCTGGAGATTACGCCGGGTGATCTGGGACTGGAGCCGTGCTCCGGCTCTCTGGTTATCACAGATGTCAATACAGGAAAAGTAAAGGCGATGGTGAGTTATCCGAGCTACGACAATAATAAAATGGCCAATCAGGTAGATTCCGATTATTTTTATAACTATCTGACACAGGCGTCCTCCTCGCCGCTGCTGAACCGTCCGGTGCAGCAGAAGCTGGCACCGGGTTCTACTTTTAAGGTTATTTCTTCGGTAGCCGGGCTTGAGGAGGATGTTATCACACCATCAACAAATATATATGACCGTGTAAAGTTTGATCTCATTAATCCGTCCCCGCGGTGCTGGAAATCAACCGGCCATGGAACACTGCATGTTTCAACAGCAATCGAAGCATCCTGCAACTTCTTTTTTTACAATATAGGATTTAAGCTTGGCGGGGGCAAATCAAACGGTTATGTCAATGACACAAGGGGGCTGGCGCGCCTTGAAAAATATGCGGATATGTTTGGGCTGACAGACAGATCCGGCGTGGAAATCCCGGAGACGGAGCCGCAGTTTTCCAAGACCGACATTGTCCGTGCGGCGATCGGGCAGGCTACCCACGCATACTCGCCGGCCCAGATAGCGCGGTATGTCACTACGGTGGCCAACAACGGGACATGTTATGACCTGACGCTGATTGACAAGGTTAAGGACGTGAAGGGCAAAGTGATTCTTGACAACAAGGCAAAGGTCAGGAATAAGGTAAAGGTTAGGAAATCAACATGGGACAATATCCATGATGGAATGTACCGCGTGGTTAACGGAAATACCTCGACTGCCCCTATGTTTGCAGGCCTAAATAAAAAGGTAGCGGGAAAGACAGGAACAGCACAGTTAAATGAATATCATGCGAACCATGCGTGGTTTATGTCCTATGCGCCATATAACAATCCGGAGATATCAGTCACTTGTCTGATACCAAATGGCTATGCTTCGTCAAATGCCGCCCAGACAGTAAGGGATGTCTATAAATATTACTTTAGCAAAGGGAAGAAGAAAGTATCAGGAAAGGTTAAGATGCCTGAATCAAGTACAAATGTTATGGATTAAGGTCTGTAGGAAAATGACCGGTGCAGTTTGCGCAGTATTTTTCTGCAGCTCCTAACTGCAGGCAGGAAGGCTTTTGGCCAATAAAGAATGGAGGGCAGCATGAGTGATACAGTAGTAATCAAAGGAACGAAATCAGGAATTATTCTGGTGCTGGATGCCGGTACAGAATATGAAGTGCTGAAGCAGGATGTGGCTGCGAAATTTAAAGCATCTGCAGCCTTTCTCGGGGAGGCCCAGAAGGCGGTTGCCTTTCAGGGCAAGCCCCTGACAGATGAACAAAAGTTAGAGATTATTGGGATTATTGAGGAAAACTGCCAGTTATCAATTGTCTGTATTATGGAAAATGACGAGAGGCTGGAGCAGGCTTTCCGAAATTCTATCGAGAAGCATATGATAAAGCAGGATTACAGCACCGGGCAGTTTTTTAAAGGAAACCTGCGTTCCGGCCAGGTCCTTGATGTCGAGACCAGCATTATCATTATCGGGGATGTCAAGGCGGGAGCCAAGGTGATTTCCAAGGGGAATGTTATTATCCTTGGTTCACTGAAGGGAAATGTCTATGCCGGTTCTTCCGGAAACCAGAATGCGTTTGTTGTGGCGCTGGATATGGATCCCATGCAGATTCGGATTGCCGATACGATTGCAAGGTCGCCGGACAAGCCGAAAAAGAAACAGCCGAAGGAGACAAAGATTGCATTCTGGGAGGAAGGCAGTATCTATATCGAAACGTTGGATAAAGACGTTATCAGTGATATCCGGTTGTAGATTTTTTTGGATACTTTTGGTAAAATATAGCTTATCGGAACTATTTTTTAGTTCCGATAAAAGGCGCATGCTCTTGCGCCGCAAATCGACTATAGGAAGCTGTTTTTGCTTCCTATAGTATAGCTTATCGGAAATTGCGAAACAATTTTTGATAAAAGGCACACGTTTTTGTGCCGTAAATTGATTTTCGGAAACAAAGCAAAAAGGAAAATATTCATTTAGGAGGAATAAAATTATGGGAGAAGTAATCGTTATTACATCTGGGAAAGGAGGTGTCGGCAAGACAACCACAACTGCAAATGTCGGTACGGGCCTTGCCATGCTTGACAAAAAAGTTGTATTGATTGATACAGATATAGGACTCCGCAATCTGGATGTTGTAATGGGGCTTGAGAACCGCATTGTATATAATCTGGTAGATGTTGTAGAGAATAACTGCCGTATCAAACAGGCGCTGATTAAGGACAAGCGTTATTCAAACCTGTATCTCCTGCCTTCCGCACAGACGAAGGATAAGACTGCTGTCAGCCCGGAGCAGATGAAAAAGCTTGCCGATGCCCTTCGGGAGGAATTTGATTACATATTGCTGGACTGCCCTGCAGGGATTGAGCAGGGATTTAAAAATGCCATTGCAGGCGCTGACCGCGCGCTGGTTGTGACTACGCCGGAGGTATCCGCTGTGCGGGATGCTGACCGTATTATCGGGCTTCTGGAGGCAAATGAGATTAAGCAGACACACCTGATTGTAAACCGTCTCCGTGCCGATATGGTCAGGGAGGGAAATATGATGTCCAGTGATGATGTAGTGGAGATTCTGGCGGTTGATTTGATTGGTGTTGTGCCGGACGATGAACAGATTGTAATTTCTACTAATAACGGTGAGCCTCTGGTTGGTTCTGACTCTAAGGCAGGGCGGGCTTATATGAATATCTGCCACCGTGTTTTGGGCGAGGATGTTCCTTATTTGGAATTAGAAGAGACAAAGACATTTTTTCAGAAATTTGCTGCAATCTTTAAAAAATAACCAGGCGATGGACTAAGTACAGAAATGGAGACAAATATGAGCTTTTTATCGAATTTTTTTAAAAGTTCCGAGAACAGCAGTGATGTTGCGAAGAACCGCCTGAAGGTTGCGATTACTTCTGACCGTGCTGTCTGTTCCCCGGAATTGATGGAACAAATGAAAAATGATATTATTGAGGTGATATCAAAGTACCTTGATATTGATACAGACGGCTTAGACATTAAAGTAACTAAGACAGAGATTGATGATTCTTCCGGAACCGTCAATGCATTATTGGCTAATATACCGATAAAGGAAGGTTCAAGGAATTTCAGGAAATAAATAAGGGTATGTACAGGGGTATCGGGCTTGTTTCCGGCGAAAAGGGAATACGAGGCTGGTATGGGGAAGGATAGATTATGATTAATAAAATTAAGCAGTATGATTGGAAAAAATACAACTATTCATTGCTGATAGTTGTCATACTTCTCTGTCTGATCAGTGCCTATACGGTAAAGCTTGCCGGCGGTGACGAGGCAGGGATGCACTATATGAGGAATCAGCTTGTGGGTATGGTCCTCGGCCTTATCATCGTAGCCGGTCTTTCTATGCTTGATTACCATTTTATCTGTAAATTTACCATCCTATATTACCCGGCAGGGCTTTTGCTGACAGCAGCAACACATACCTCACTGGGGACAAACAACAGTACGGATGCAGTCCGTTGGATTCAGATTGGCGGCATTACGTTCCAGCCTTCGGAATTGATGAAAATTATCCTAATCCTGACGCTGGCTGAGATTTTTACGAAATTAAGGAACCGCCTTGACCGGGTCAGCACACTGTTTATTGTGGGGGCAGTGACGGTGGTCCCGGTTATCCTGATTCTGACACAGCCGGATCTGTCTTCCAGCCTTGTGGCCTGCTTTGTAATGGTGATTATGATTGTTGTGGCTGGGGTAAGCTACCGGATTCTGGCGCCGATTTTTGCGTTTGGCCTCCCGCTTGGGCTTGTGCTGTTCTGGTATATTCAGCAGCCGTACAACTTACTGCTGAAATATGAGATATTAAAGCCGTACCACTATAAGCGTATCATGGGATGGCTGGATCCGGAGAAGTACGACCCGGAGGGAAATATTGTATACCAGCAGATGCATTCTATCCGTGCGATTTCTGCGGGGAAGCTTTCCGGGAAATTATTGCAGGATGGGGGCGGTGAAGGTGTCTCCAGAGCATATTCGACCGTATCGGTCAATGAGAGTGACTTTATCTGGTCGGTAATCGGGGAAGAGTTCGGATTTCTTGGCTCCTGCCTGATCCTGCTGATGTTTGCATTTGTCATATTTAAGTGTTTTATGATTGCAAAAAACTCGCAGGATTATCTTGGGAAGATGATCGCAGTTGGGGTTGCATCAATGTATATGTTCCAGATATTTACTAATATCTGTGTTGTAACATTGCTCTTGCCAAATACAGGCCTGCCGCTTCCATTTATCAGTAATGGACTGAGTTCGATGATTTCATCTATGATTGGAATCGGGCTGGTGATGAATATCAGCATCCAGCCGGCAAAATCAAGTAAGGGAGGATTTTCCATGAGAAATGTCTATGGAAATGGGCCATCCTCTGATATTGATTTGGATTTAGAATTGTAATAGTAATAGTAATAAGGATTCCTTGTATACAAGTTTTAAAACGTTGCCAGTGTTTGTTTAGGATGGGTGGAAACCGGGGATAGAAGAGAAGGAAAGTTAAACAAGACATAATGTAAGGGGGACAGCAAAATGAATATTGGGTTGATTGCACATGATGCCAAAAAAATTTTGATGCAGAATTTTGCAATTGCGTATAGGGGGATTTTAAGTAAACATGAGATTTATGCAACCGGTACAACAGGGCGGCTGATTGAGGAGGTAACGAACCTGTCGGTTCATAAGTATCTTGCCGGCCATCTGGGCGGGGAGCAGCAGCTTGCTTCGCAGATTGAGCACAATCAGATTGATGTGGTATTTTTTCTGAGGGATCCGCTTTCGCCGAAGTCACATGAACCAGATGTAAATAATGTGATTCATCTGTGCGATACGTATAATATTCCATTTGCTACCAATCTGGCTACTGCGGAGCTGTTGATCAAGGCTTTGGAGCGCGGTGATTTGGAGTGGCGTGAGCTGGTAAAAAAAGAGGGAACGGATGAGAATGAATAGAAAGAAGATGATTTCACTCCTGATGGCCGGCTGCCTCTGCCTCACTGCCTTCACAGGCTGCGGCAGTGGGAAGAATGAGCTGCTTTCTTACCGGATTGATTTTCCGGCAGATACAGCAGGGCAGGGCGATGGGGCATCACAGGGTTATCTTTCGGAGGGAATCTGTGTGATTCCCAAAAAGAAGCAGACAAAGAAGCAGGATTCCATTATGGGCTCCAAGGCGTCTTTAGCAGTCAATGATACGGACGGAACCATGCTATACTCCCATAATATATATAAAAAAGTCTATCCGGCAAGTATCACGAAGATTGTGACAGCGCTTGTTGCACTAAAGTATGGAAATCTGGATGATGTTGTTACCGTGAGCTATAATGCATCACATATTACAGAATATGGCGCAAAGCTTTGCGGATTTTTGGAGGGGGATCAGATTGTGCTTAGGGATCTGCTTTCTTCCTTCTTAGTCTGCTCCGGAAATGATGCCGGCATAGCGATTGCAGAACATATTGCAGGAGATGAGAAAGCGTTTGCAGATATGATGAATCAGGAGATGCAGGACCTTGGGGCAGTCCACTCACATTTTGTCAATTCCCATGGGCTTCATGACAAAAACCATTATACAACAGCATATGACCTGTATCTTGTTTTCCATGAGCTGGTGAAAAACCAAGCCTTTATGGATATCGTGGGGCAGCCATCCTACACTGCGAAGTTTAAGAAAAAAAATGGGAAAAAGAAGAAATTGTACTTCCTGTCAACAGACCGCTACCTGATCGGGCGCGCTAAGGCGCCGGAGGGAATGACTGTGCTTGGAGGGAAGACAGGCACAACGTTTGATGCCGGCTCCTGCCTGATTCTGTATTCACGGGACGATAATGGGAAGTATTATATAACTGTCGTGCTAAAAGCGGATGGAGGGGATGTCCTTTATGCCCAGATGAACCACCTGCTGCAGAAATGTGCAAAGAATTGAGGGAGAACCTTTTAAAACGTGTAGAGGGAATTATGGAGGAGAGCCGCCGCAATTATTATTATGAATGTGCAGCATATATCGCAGCCCTTGGGGAGGTATGTGAATCCCGGGGCGAGGTTGGCGGAAAACAGAGAGTATTGTCAGAATATCAATCAAAATATTCCCGCAGGAGGGCATTCCATAGGGAATTGAAGGCATTTGGAATGAGAGGTTAATACAAACAGCACCATTGGCAGGCCAGATGGTGCTGTTTGTATTTTTGTGGCTGTTCCCTACATGTCCAAATTTGTATTAGCGGTTATTAAATCCAATCCTGCCATAATAGCTGATGGCATAAAGGCCGCCGATACCGACCAGTCCATAAACAATACGGGACAGAATGCTCATATCCCCAAAGAGCACCCGCACTAGGTCAAACTGGATAAATCCAATTAATCCCCAGTTGATGGCACCAACGATTACAAGAGTAAGTAAAACATAATCTAATATTTTCATGAGCCTCTCCATTTCTGCGCAAATCTGCGCCTTGGTAATACCATGTTTTTTGTTTTGATAATAAGTTTTTCACCAATTGAAAAAAATTATGCATTTTTTTATATATCTTAAGAAAGTTCTCAGTGTGTGGTGGTGCACCAACAATAAATGCAAAGAAATTTAGTTCTTTAGCATTTTTGCTAGGGTACAAGCGAAGTCTGTGCCCTTTTTTACTCTATAGGAAACTGCTCGCTGTGTGGTGGTTGCCAACAAGAATTTTCGCAGAAAATTCTTGCTAGGGCACAAGCGAAGTCTGTGCCCTTTTTTATTTTTTAGGGGAATACCCTTGAAAACGAAAAACTGAATTTAGTAATTTTGGGGTTGAAATTCAAGAAGATTAAAACTATAATATATTAAAGATAGAAAATAGGATAAAGTTATTTGAAATCACGGAAATCAATTTTCGGTATATATATTCATAACTGCCCCAAATCAATATGTCACCATTTACAGACGATGTTTGTTTAACGATAACTCCCTGTTATCCGTCATTTTTTGTTTGTGCCTGCATCCGGTTATGTTTCTGTTTTTTGCTTCACAGACAAGCAAAACGCCTAAAAAGAAGGACAGGATATGCCTTGCAACATTTCGCCTTTCCGAGGAACTATCTGCCTTGCGGCTTTGATGCTTGGTTTATGCGCCTTTCCGCAGACTTACACCATGCGGCGGATTTCATGGCTTTCCGCAGAGGCACTCTCGAATCGCCGGTACTTGCAGGGCGTACTTTGTCCTGCTATGTACCGTTGCGTTATGAGAGGTAGCGGGAGCGTGCCTCCTAGGAAAGCCTGAAACCGCGCATGCTGCTCAGACAGTGCTGCAAGGCGCATATCCATCAAAGCCCTGCAAGACAGAGTTCCTCTGGAAAGCCGCTGTTGTCTGGCGGCATATCTTGTCCTTCTTTTTAGGCGTATCATACTCTGTAAGGGCAAAAACAGAAACACAGCCGGACGCAGGCACATTGGAAATTGAGGGATAACAGGGAGTTATCGTTTAGGAAACAATCGTCTGTAAATAGTGACAAATTAATAGGGGCAGTAATGAATATATATTGAAAATTGATTTCAATGTATTTGAAATACAGGAGGATGGGATGAAGATAGGGATATATGATGATGTACCGGAGTTTAATGAGATGATTTGCCGCGCCTGCAAAAAAATATTGGAAAAGTGGAGCTATAACTGTGATATTGCAATGTATGGGAGCGAAGGGGAATTAATGCAGGAAATTTATGAGCTTGACATTCTGCTTCTGGATATTAAGCTTTCCGACGGCGATGGGATTGAGATAAAGCAGAAGCTGGAGCGGATGGGGGTCAATGTACTTATTATATTTGTATCTTATTATACCGGAAAGGCGATGTCTGCATTTGGCATTCATGTTTGCGGCTTTGTTGATAAAGATCATCTGGAAGAGGAACTGGAGAAATATTTAATTCCTGCGCTGCAGTCGCTCACCCATTTTGTGATTTTGGAAAATGGGATCAACAGCAGGCTGGTTAAATATATCAAATCGGCAAGAGTTTATACTGAACTGCATCTTGCAAACGGTTCTGTTTTTGAGACGAGGACATCTTTGCGGAGGTATGAGGAGATGCTTAGCAAATTTAATTTTATCAGGACACATAAATCATATCTAGTGAACATGTATTATGTAGAGCAGTATAAATTCGATTGTTTTATAATTGCGAAGGAACCAATGCCAATTCCGGTTTCTGTCCGGCTTCGTACGCAAGTTAGGAAAAGGATATTGGCATACTGCATGGACACAATGGAACCAAACTAATTTATAATACATACAGATTATACATGAGGAGTCATGATATGGAGATATCGGTTTCCATTGGTGTGGAGAGATAACATATTATACGTGAATGCGGAATCGGTCTGCTCCAAAACACTACCTTTTAAGTTTGGCAGTAATTTAAATAAAAGTTCCTCAAAATCATTCATTCTATCTATGATTTTGAAGAACTTTTACTATAATCTATACAAAATAAATATCCATCGGATCATCTTTTATTTGCAGTTCCTCAAAACTTTTCTCCATAAATTTCTCCCTTCGTAAATTGCAGTCTTCCAATACCTGCTAAGTATGGAAAAAACACAATCTCCCATTACTATTATATCTTGAATTTTAACAGACGCAATTAAATTTTTATCATTCTGTTGCTTTCCCCAACCAAATCAAAATCCTATGCCATCACATGAACTTCATGACTAAAAATTACCATATCGTAACCTCTGCGCTATCCAAAAACGGGTGCAAAGCAGATGTAAAAATTTGCTTTTACCATCTGTAAGCCCTCCTGTTTCCCTGCCTTTTTACATACGCCCCTGTATTTTTTTTTGGAAAAAAAGAAAACATGCATGAGGCAAAGTGGGTCAGGGATTATATTAGTTCTTTTTTATGATTACAATCCAACAAACGTAATCAAAAACGCTATGGACAGACTATGTATTAAATTTAGTTACAACGTTGGGAACAAAAAACCGACGATGGGAACATTGTGCTTGAAAATTAGGAGAGTCAGTGATTATAATAAGATTGTAGGAGTTAATCATTTAAATCCGCGCCAAAGGAAAGGAGGTAAGGGATTGATCAGAAATAATTTCTGGTTAGTTCCCAGGGAGTATATACGGCAGAAAAAGACGGATTTGGAAACAGAAGGAAGAGGTTGCTTTGAATGAAAACAAGGTACGAAATGAAAAGAGTTTTTTATTATGAAGAAAAATGTATCAAAATTATTTAAAACAGTTGTAGCTGTGTCAATGTCAGCGGTTATGCTGGCAGGGGGAAGTTTATCTGCTGCAGCAAGTGCACCGGATGATGATGTGATTATGCCAAGGGGAAGTGCAACGTTTGATGGTAAAACAGTATCTAAAGGCACGACTGTTCAGTTTACTCCAAGCGTAAAAAAGTCTATTGCAAATGTAAATGCATCAGTTACTATGCATACTAAAATTCCGGCGGATGATCAGATATCTGCCTTTGTAAGGGATACAAAAGGAAATATTGTTTCTACGCAGAGTGCTACATTCAGAGGGACAACTTCTATGGCTATTGGTGAGATGCCATATCGTACGAATGCAGGGAAAAAGGATAGCAGATATTATCTTAATGTAACATTAAGTAATAGTTCAAAAAGTAATACTTTAACGATAACCTGCAATTTTATCCCTTAAAAAGTAAAAAGGAACTTTCAGTTCCTTGCAAGCATTGTGTTTGGCTCGTTGCGTATGCGAGAATAAACTGGAAAAATGTAAAACCAGTGTTTTTTAGTTTTTCTGGCGAAAGTGATATATTGCGAGGTTAAATTTTGTAAAAGAAACAGAATTGGTATAAGTTATTATAAGGGCAAATGTGCAAATATAATTTATACTGTGTTTTGTAATTAGTACTAGTACATAGGATATTTAATAAATATCCTATGTACTAGATACTTGATTATATAGGGTTATCAATATAATTATTTTGTGAAGGGATGGATGAAAGGTGAAAAAAATAAAACAAACAAGGAGATATATCTGCCTGTTGCTTTGCGTAGCGATATTGTTAAGCGGCTGCCAGTCAGACAAAAAGAAAAAAGTGGATGGGACAGAAAAAGTCACCTACCGTGACAGTTTCACAGAAGAGGAGAAAGCAAATGGGACAGCAAAGTTTGGCTTAATGGAGAATGTGACAGTAGATGCGCAGATTACGCCTGCCCAAAAATATAAAGATGGCCTGAAAAAATATTATATGAAAACTTATTTTGAAACAAAAGAATTAAAGGATAAGAAAGATTTTGCAGATAATCCAATTTTGTATGGAAAGAAACTTTCTAAGGTTATGGATATGGTTTCGGAAGAAATGGAGGCGGAATTTCAGATTAAAAAGCCTGAAGTAGATATATCGAACCCTTACGTATTTAGTGCAGAAGATGTTTTACAGGATAAGAACGGGGAAAAATATTCTTATAATGTATTTTGGGATACCGGTGAGGAGGAATTTGATTATACAAAACGGCTGTATTGCCCAGTGATGGATATTGGATTGCAGAATGGTTTGTCCGGAGTATCGACAGCATATGAAATTGTAGAGCGTTTAAAAGATTATCAGAATATAGAAGTTTCTTTTTTAAAGGATAAGAACAAGAAAGGGATGGAATTGAAAACTTTTTTGGAAAAATTATTGGGGAGGGACCTCAGTGATTCGTGGGAGTGTATTC
>RAYF01000071.1 GCA_003611745.1 bacterium D16-36
TTTTGCATCAACTACTTGAAAAAAACTTTTTTATAATTTTTTATTTTACCTATTGACATTTCTTAGCTGGACTTTTCAATCTCGGCAACGGCAGACATAATAGTCAACATCATCTTACCGCTTTGCGTCGAGCTATCAATAGACTCGTTTACAGAAATTAAGTCAATATCGTAATCTATCAGCAATTGCATATATTTAAGAACATCTGCACTGTTCCGTCCAAATCTTGAAAGCTTAAACACCAATACAAAAGCAATATTATCTTTTTGTTCTACGATATCCGCAATCATATTTTGAAAGGCATGTCTGCCAACAATACTGCCACCGGATACACCCGCATCACAATACTCACCCTTGATTTCCAAATCTCTATAATCCGCATATTTTCTAAGAGACTCCAACTGTGCATCCAAACTGTATCCTTCTACTTGCGTAGACGTGGAAACTCTCGTGTATATATAACAATTTTTCTTTTCCATACTGCCTCCTCAGTTTGTTGCCCATAATTTTATCGTTTTACAATATTATGTTAGCACAATATATTTTATATTACAAGAGAAAATGCGTCGATAAATTAAATATCAACGCATTTTTTACTAATCTTCATCCATTTCTCTGTTCTCATCCAGATTCTGAAGAACCGCCTCGCCATATTTATCTACCATCTTTGCCATAAATCGTGCAAACTTATTCAGATTACGACGTGACTGTTCATCGAGGCATTCCTCATATTCCGACAAGGATTGTTCCTCCATAAGCACTCCCCCTAATCTGAACGCAACCCCAAAAACTCTATGACTGCACCCTCTATCTTGGCATGCATATGTACATCAACAACCTCACCGATCTTTCTATTGACAAACCTGCGATCCATTGGCCTCATCTGCTCAACAAGTGCTATTCCTGACGCATCATACCCCTTGCAATCATTCTTATCAACAAAAACATGATAATCTCTGTCTACACCTTTTAACCTCTTTGTAAGAGGTATCAGTATCATAATAGGAGAACTCTCATTATATGCATCAAGACTAAACACAACCGCCGGTCTATAGCCACGGATCACGCAACCATTATAATCCTGACCAAATTCAGCCATAACAATATCCCACCGACAATATGACGGATAACCCATAGCAACATTGCTGTCTCCAACATCATTTCCCTGTACAGTTTTATATTCTGCACCTAATTTATTATTTATCTTCATAATCCATTTCTCCTCCACATCAAATTTCTTTATTGATCGAATTCCATATGGCATTTGCTATTTCACACAGAATAGAATCATTCATTATGTGACCAATCCTCTTAATAATCCTGAACCTTTGCAATATCTGCATCTGCATTGGCTGGGCATATTCTTCATACCTAAGTCCCCTGCAATCGACTGGTCTAATCAGAATATCCTCTGCCTGAAATGCTTTTGACGGTTTTCTATATAAAGGAATAACATTAACCAGGTTCTCTTCCTTCAAGGCTGCATCATTACTTACCACAACTGACGGTCTGATTCCACTGGTCCTGCATCCAGCATTGGACTTTCCGTAGTTCACAAGTATTACATCCCCTTGACGAAGTTCTAACCTTTTTTTATAAGATTTCTTCTCCTTAACTTTCATCAGCTTCTCTCCTTATATAATTAAAATGCAAAGAAGCGTAAGCATGATATGGCTCTGTGTTGTCCACAATTCGTTCGACATATTTACAATAAAAGAAAATGAATGCTGCATGTCGACTTGCGATACCTATTATTTCTGGACAGTAGCCACATCACGCCCTGCTTCTTATTTAGCGGCTACTCAAAAAATGTTTTTAGAATGGCTATCGCTTTACGAATCTTGTCCAATCGTTTTCCCTTAAACAACATTCGTACTTCGGCAACATACCCATCTTCTTCTGTGCAAAACAGAAAATAGTCCACTGAGACTTCAAGCACCTGAGCAATTTTGTACAGATTCTTCGTTGTGCAAAGCTGCTGTCCGTTCTCAATCCGGGAATAATTGTCTTTTGACATATCGAGAATTATTGCCATCTCCTTTGATTGAAGATCCTTACTAATTCTCGCTTCACGGATTCTTTCTCCCATTGTCAGCATCATGCTTGTGTCAATTTCTTTAATCTCTTTTACCATTTTTTGTCATCCTTTCATGATTTGAAAGGATTAGGGTGATCAGCCCCATTCACCGGTAAATGTGCTTTCGCACAATCCTTGTTAATAGGTTCTTTGAGAAAGTGGTTATTTTCTCATTCAGCTTTTCTATCAATATTAGAAAAGCTGAATCAGGAAACAAGCTAATTCTCTATGACTAATGATATCGCATCCTTTCTCATAATCGTCTTCATGCCAAGTAGACTTTTCTGAAAAAATCGACTTTGTAGGACGACTTTTATATAAATAATACAGCAAAATGTTTTTTTGCTTTTTTGTTCATATACAAAATTTGATGTGTTATACTGTAATTATAAATAATGCTTGTAAAATTAGTTAAACACTGACTCTACATAGATTTAACACAGAAAACGGAGGAGAATATGAGTAAAGAAACTACTAGATTTAGTAAATTATTTAATATACTTTTTGATAACTCTGTCGAAAGATATAAAACCGCCTTTTTCAACTCTTTGCTAGGCTGGATCAATAACAACTATTCCGATCAAAGTATCTCTCAATTTACTACTGGAGCGAGAGAACTTCCCGAAGTTTTCTCTGGTTGCTTATCGGAACCTGATGCTCTTACCCGTTCAAACAAGCAAATATCGAATGAGATCATTCATAAAGTAAAAAATATCTCTCACCTAAAAAAACAATTATTACAACTACTTGATACTTACTCTGTTGACACTACCACTTACGCTTATATGCAAAACATTTCAGAAACAGATACTGCCTCATTTATTTCCTACCTGCTCTATCTTGCAATCACTAATAGTAATCAGTTGCCAGATATAACCAATGTGAGCAAACAACAAAACGAACTTGTTTCTTTGGAAGAGCAAGCCCTTTTAAGGAAAAACATATGGACGGCATCACAACAGGATTACTTCATATCGCACAGGGAAGGCAATCGTTTTGCTGCACTTAATATAATTGAGAGACTTTTACCAAAAGGATATATTGAGCCTGAAATAATGGATTTTCATTTTAACAGTAACAATAAAGAATTAAAATGTATCGACGATATATGCGACTCAACGAATGACAATATTTCCATCACAGGCGAAGGAGGCATTGGCAAGACTACTTTTTTACAAAAAGTTCTTGAGAGAACATTTGGTACAGAGGAATCTCCTAAAGAATACAATCTTGATTGTCCGATACCTATTTTTGTTGAATTAAACCGTTGTCCTAAAGAAATAGGCGAATGGTACAATGACCGATATCAGAAAACAAATTTTATTACACGTCATATTGCCGATATTATACAAAGTTCGGTTGCTAAATACAGAGATTATAGCTCTTTGCTAGAAATAATAGAGAACGAATTTAGAACCAACCCATTTGATAGTCCCCAAAAATATCTTCTACTTCTTGATGGTTTTAATGAAGTGAGCACTGGAATGGGTAACAATGGGGAATCTGTTCGTGCATCATTAAGCCATGAAATTAGCGAGTTGCGAAAGCTGCCAAATGTACGAATTATCACAACCAGCCGTGTTACTCAGTCTGCATACTATGCTAATGATTTTACTCGTGTGCATTTAAATGGTTTAGAAGAAAATGATATCCGTAAACATTTAATGTTATGCGACTATTCGAACGGATTTATTGGGCAAATTATTGCAAACAAAAACTTGATGAAATGCTTGTCCGTTCCATTATTTCTTTGTATGTTTTCATACAAGAATGACTATGAAAACACGCAAATTCCTGAAACATATGGCGAAATACTATTTAACTTTTTCCATAAAAACGGAAACTTTTACAATTTAAGAAAGCGATCCGATGAAGCATATAACAATCCATATCAGCATGTTCCTTATGTTACTGAACTCATTTTGGATTACATAGTTCCATACATAGGATGGTATTTTGTTCAAAACGATACCTTTTCTTTGACACGTGGAGAGTTCAGAAAATGCATTAGCATGGGCATTCAGGAAGTGAACAAATTAATTTCCGAGACTACCTACATCCCACTTTCTGATTTTGATTATGATATATCCAATATACACAAGGCAATACATTCCATCTACTTTGATAATAACAAAACTGAAAACCAGATGATTATTTCATGTATCCATGATTATCTCAGCATAGTTTATGAATTTGAAACCAAAGCATCCAAAGATGATGAACAAAAAAGATATAGTTTTATCCACCACCACTTTCGAGATTATTTTTCTGCTGTATGGAACATCAACATAATGAGGCTTTTACCATATTACAATACAGACTTTACTCTTGAATCCATTCATAATAGTCTTTGTGAAATATATTGGAATAAAACAGAAGCAGAAACCATTGGACAAATATTACAGGAACACCGTAATCGTCCCATTATGAACATTCATACAAAAAATTGGGAGTTGCCTCAACCTAATAGTGATGAGCAACAGTTATTATTAAATGTACTAGACTTTTGCAGAGAACACAATAAATATGATTCATCCGTTTGGAAAGTATTGCTCCAAAACATAATAAACACTTTGAACATTTGCAGAGGCGAATTATCAGGAATCTGTTTTGATAAATTAGATTTAAGGGAGTGTAATTTCCATAATATGACCTGCAGCAAAAAAGGAGCTACAGATACTCTAGCCGCAACCTTTCGCCTATCCAAGCTATCTGAGTCATCATTTATGCCATTAGATCATCTTGATTTAGTAACAGAATGCCTATATGCAGGTAACCGATGCTTTACCATTGACCAAAGCAAGCTCATAAAAGTTTGGGATATACTTTCTGGAAATCAAATCACACATTTTAATATCAACGAAGAAAGTGAATATCCAGATTACAGCACAACTGGATTTATTCGTGTTTCTCCAGACGGAAAACAACTTGCTGCAAAAGTACAACCAGCAGATCCAAATTCCGAAGGTGCTTATATAATCATTTATGATCTCGAACATTATTTAACAGATGCTTTCAAAATACAACTCCCTAAAAAGCATAAACTCATAAATGATTTTGCATTTACACAAGACTCTTCTAAATTAATAGTAGTTGCAGATACTAAAGATTTGTATATTTATCATTATCACGATAAGACCGTGCATAATTCAAAAAAAATATATACATTATCTTTACGCAAACAAATTGATGATTTATTTTCTCATATCCGCATTTATACATGCAACAACAATTCTGACTTCTATCTATATACATATGATTTAGATCTTCTGGATATAGAAAACGAATACTTCAATGACGAATATGATGATTTCGACGAAGAATACTTTGATGATTTTTCAAATGATGAAGATGCAGGAACCCCTTGTGCCATATTTAAATTTTCTCTTTCAACAAAAAAAATACGAACTATATATACATATACATCTGCACCTGATACCACACCTGCCTTTACATTTATACCATCCTGCAACTGTTTTGTTATATATGACAACAAAGATTTCCAACTAAAAATGTTTGACTGCGAATTCGAAGATACTACACCCATTTTACAAAAAATCATGGATGAAAATGACTCTGAAATGCCTGCGTCTATGCATTGTGCAAATAATAAAGGTAAAACAGTGTACATTATGTATTCATATACTTGCTATCAAGTTGAAATCAATGCAACAGGAATATCCCAAGTTGTAGAAAAGTATGATTTACCTAACATAGAAAGCAATTCATCCGATTTTTCATCAAACGAACTAACTTTCATGGTCAATGCAGCTCCTACAAACAATCGTTTTTTACTTTGGAATGACAACCATGAAACTTATGAATGGCATATAGAAAACGGAGAACCTCAATATAAATATAATACACGAATGTATGATACAAAAGCACTTATACCGGATAATACAAGGAAAATTTTTATATTAGTACACGCACAAAATGGAGTTACAATTTTCTCACAGAACACACTTCATATAGTAAACTCTTACAGTTTCGCAGAAGAAGATTACAAAATTGAGCATGCCGAATACTCTGCCGAAAACGGCTACTTATTTATGTTATTCGAGCGAGGTCAACATAATTTTGTAAAATATATAAATATAGATACAAGCGAATCTGAAATAGTTTACTCAGAACAAAGGCCCTCTGACGGAAACACTAAATTATTTCTCTCACAGGATGGGCAGCATTTACTCATTACTACAGTACAATATTGTGATGAGTACTCCCTCAAAAGTAATACCCTTCATAGAATATACAATGCTGAGCAAAACGAGTGGCTCACAACCGCTTACTATGTTGACAACACAATTCATATTGGAATTGCAATGGCAAGAGATTATTTAAAACCTGTTTTTGAACCTCGGTGTGAAATTTATACAAGAATGAACGACTATAGATACGAATTCCAATACGGATATGTTATCCCGACACTAGATAAATCCTTAACATCCGATTTCGTACACAAGAACAGTGACACTGGAATTCCCTGTAATTATAAAACAAATTTCCTGCAAAGTTATTGGATCACGAAAGGATTTTTTATGAATTCCTCTCCCAATATTCAGTCTTTCTTAAAATTAAGAAAGCTGATAAAAAATAATGATACTATCATTGAGTCCGGCATATTGCAACTCGATACATTTAATATGATTCAGGTCATGCATAAAACAACAATAGACAACAGAGAAACCGTGAACGGAACACAAAACACATACAGTTATCTCTCTTTTGATTATTCAGAAGCAATGTTCATTTATGACTATGAATTGATTACATATTGGGAAAAATTAAAAGAAAAACCTGCCTCTTATATTACATTTGATTATAAAAAAACACCTGAATTAACTCAAGGCGGTTCCACCACTTGGGATTATGCCATTCCCATAAATAATAACCATTTTATATGTTGTACTGATAGTTACCGGTTATTTCCTGTCAATGCTAACACTGGGGAATTCGACAACGAAATATTTTACACTCCTGGTCTGGCAATTTGTGGTTGCAAATTCAAAAAGGCTATAGTTACTAAAGAATGTATGGAGCTTATAAAGGAAAATGGAGGCTTATTCTAAAAAGGCTTAAGGAAGACAATCTGAGAGTATAACTTTGTACTCTCAGCTCTATCTTCCTTTTGTCTCTCTTCTAAAACACTTCCATAGAAAATCATGCAAAAAACGCCCTTAAAATATCCGATGCTTTACGGATTTCCTTTAATCCCTTACCCCTGCACATCTCCACAATCTCCCCAACTTCGCTACACTCATTCTTCCCAAAATACAGATAATCAAGGGAAACACCCAAAATCTGTGAAATTTCAAAAAGATACTCTGTTTTGCATGGTGTCAAACCACTCTCAATCCGGTACATCTGATTTTTCCCAATCGCAAGAAATGTTGCCAGATCAATCTGCTTCATCCCCACTTCCTCACGGGCTTCACGAATCCGTATACCCATCGCTTTGCATTCTTCCTCTGTGAACTGTCTTACATTTTTCTGTTCAACTACTTTTTTCTTCATAAATCCAGTCCTTTCCGGCTTGTCTGCCAAAAAAGGATTAGTGCTGATCAGGCACCCTTTGCCGACAAATGCGTTTTCACGCAATCCTCGTTAATATATACTGAGAAAATCCTTGTTTTCTCAAGCAGTCCCTCCGATCATTCAGAGAAACTGATTCAGACAACAAAGCCACCAGAACCAAAAAACAAATCAATATAATATACAAAAGCCGGAACAATCAAAGTGCACAGACCAACCTCCACTGGGTTAAATCGTGTTATCACTTTGACTGCTCCGGCTTGCTCGTTTTTCGGCAACACTCGATTAGCAGTTATTCTATTAGTTGATTCCTATCGCTGACAGGCTATGAGACTCATACCTATCTAACTAAAGGATTCTAATCATCTTTATCCTTAGACGTGCTTTCATTCTTATATACAATGTAATCTACAGGCATTCCTGAAATACATTCCACAATCTGTTCCGGAAGTAATTCGTCCACTTTCTTGCCCGCTTTGTAACGAAGACCTGTGCGACCATTTATCATTACTCGAATTCCAAGGCAAGCACCTTTCGGTGTGCGTACAACATCAATATCATCTTTCATATGTACTACCCTCCAATCTTTCATCATCTACAAGCGCTACTGGAACACAGTCATTAAAACCACAGCAATCTACCATATCATCTTCTTTGACAAGATAGTTTGTTTTTAAATGCGGATAAATTTCTTTTGCTATATCTGTTCCAATCAGCATAGCCGTCTGCTTCATATCTTCAAGTCCATAATAGAAGTAAATTAGAGATATTTCATCGTGAACCACTGCACATTTGACACTCTGTTTCTCCAAATATTCGATAATTCCATTTGGATAATACTCTACAAGTCCCCTCAATTCAGACGAGCCTTCAGCAGTGGAAATCCAATTCGTCGGTGATAATACATGGTAATTCTTTCCACATTCATATCTAGTTACAAATGCTACATAATACACCTTATTAAAATTGGGTTGTGTTTCGTATACTTCTTTAAGATTTCTTTCCCATTCTACTTTAGCTTCTTCCTCCTGACATTTTTTCATATATAATTTATCAAAAGGAATTTTAAGCACGTCCGAGAGCATATGTGCCAAAGACTCATCAGAAACCACTCCAGTTTTTTCAATCCGAAAAATTGTCGTGTCCGTGGTAAAGGCAAGTTTCGCCAAAGCAGACATTGATATTCCAAGCCTATCACGTAGAGTTTTCAGATCCTTCTTAAGTATCCATCTTGTCTTCATATATCATCACCTACCTATCTGTAAAATATAATATCACTATTCTTATAGAAAATATATTTCATAAAATTATTTCCCAAAGCTATCTCAATCAGAATCAAGCTTCCAAATCTTGTCAATTGTGACTCCAACTTTAGCCTCCACATAATCCCGTATTTCCGGATGCATCATCAAAAACTCTACTACACTTGCATCCCTCTGACGATACTCGGAAGCAATCTCATCGTCCTTGTCTCCATATAGGTCGCTTACATCATCAATTTCCCCAAGCTCTTTTGCTTTCTGTAAAAATTCTCCAAGTTCACCTGTATTAAATATTGCCTCCGTCACTGTCAAAGCAAATTCTTTCTTTAGAAACTCAGTAAACCGCTGCACAAAAATCATTTGATAGGTATAAGGATAAGGCATCAAATTTAAGGCAATACCATCCACCAATTTATGACAATTTTCAATTTCACTACGAAATGACAACTGAAACAACCTGTCCAATGTGTTCACATTTGCTTTTATTTCATTCTCCTCATAGCCATCGTTTTCCATTGTATCAATCACTTCCTGAATAAGATTATGTACGTCATTCAGATAGTCAACTTGACCATTTTTCTTGATAAACTTACCTGCAAAACCATTATCCTCAGCAAGCTGGGTAAGGATTGTTTTAATAAGAGGAACCTCACTTTCATCGAAATACATGTTTCCGTTATCATCTTTCAATTTCTCACAATTTCCACCACCTGCCTCAATAAACCGTTTAAATTTTCTTCTCAACTTTTTAACAGCCGAATCCCTATCTTCAAAATACAAAACTGCTTCTGCTACATCTCCTGCTACATGTGATAATGACACCATTTCTATTCCCTCCTTGTCTTGAAAGTCATTGCAACTATCTTTTATACTTTGATTCTAAACCAAATCAAGAAAATATACACGGACACAATTCCGAGCAAAAAATGTCCGTTAATTAATCTATGAAAGTTTTGTGTCTGCTCCTTCAGTATCTGATAGTTCCTTTAATCATGTTCATATACAGGTCTTTCTTTATCTCTAAATTCACCAAAATAATTATTTTCACATTCAACTAACGGTTCCGCCATCAAATACAACTCTAGGCGTTCCTTTACTTTACTATCGAAATATTCATCTCTATCTTCCTTTATGTGCTTCCAATCATCAAATGAAGCTCGCCATTTATCTTTTTCCCCTTTCACCGAAAATATCTCTACATGATTATACATATTCAAATAAGCAAACTCCTCTGGTACATCTGGAAGTTCTTCATTCCAAGAATAACTTGCCGACATATAATGCCCTGCAGAAATTCTGGCAAGTTCCGGAATTCTCCATTCCTTCCCATATTTTGCTGCACTGCGAATCTTTCCTCTTCTAATCCACTGCCTGACAGTTCCATCAGATACTCCATGAAGCTTTCCATATTCTTCTGGCGAAAGCAACTTCGCCCTTGTTGTATAAATCGTAAAGGATTGATCTGACGCCAGATAAGGGACATTCTCTTTTTGCATACAATCAGAATGCTCAATGTTATCAGGATGGTCATAATAAATTTTTGTATGTTCCAATTTTAACGCCACATCCGTCTCTCGAACTGAAATGCAGTATTGCCACCAATCCTGCGTAATATCCATTAGCCGAATTGTGTACATTTCCTCTTTAAATTGCTCAAGCAGCGGTATTAAACGTTCGATTGGAATTTTTCGTTCCTTCGCTTTTACTTTGAAATATTTTTTTATGTATTCAACCTTTTGTAAAATATCATCCTTATTTCTGAGAGCACGATTTCTGTAAAACTCCACTTCTTCAGCAGCGGTCAAAGTTGGAAATTCTCCATCATATACAAAATCTTGAATTTTTTTCTTAAATTCTTTGTCTAGTTCTCCCTTCTGAATAAGGAAATCATCATTTGTTTTTTCAGTATTCTTCATATTCATCACCTCAACTGTATTGTATCAATACACTTTTTTTGTCAACATAAAAAATGTATTGTTTCAATACATTTTTATTCTATTTTTATTTTGTACATCAAAATTACGAAAAATACGCCTTTAATATCAAAACTGCTTTGCGAATTTCCTTTACTCCCTTACCTCTGCACATCTCCACTATCTCCCCAACTTCGCTGCACTCATTCTCACCAAAATACAGATAATCAAGCGAAACGCCCAAAATCTGTGAAATTTCAAAAATATATTCTGTTTTGCATGGTGTCAAACCACTCTCAATTCGGTACATCTGATTCTTCCCAATCGCAAGAAATGTTGCCAGATCAATCTGCTTCATGCCCAATTTTTCACGAGCCTCACGAATCCGTGTCCCCATCGCTCTCCATTCTCCCTCTGTAATGCTACTACATCTTTTTTCATAATCTTTGTCCTTTCCGGGCCTGGAACAGCCAGAAAAGAACAGGATTTTCATCTACACAAACACACAAAAAGAGCACCATACACGCTGAGAAACGCCAGTATCCTTGTACTGAACTGTTCTCCTGCGTCTCTGGTGCTCAATATCCGTCTCCACTAATCAGAATATCCGGATACCGCCCTTACAGGTAGTGCCCTAATTCAATTTTCATAGTTATTATATCCTGACGATGTTATCCACCGCCTGTTTACGGAGGATACCCTCCGTATATTTCATAAGCGTAAGAACCCTCTTGCACCTGCATGGAGGTAATGTAACTCTTTCTAAAATACGCTTATCATCATCGTGTATCAGATCATAACCTAGCAAGAACTGGTTACAGCGTTTACAACGAATCGTTATATCTGCCTTATGTTCTCCGCTTCTCCCGACCTGATATATTTTCTCTTGGTCAACTTTTCTCAAACTTCCATCGTAAATATCTCTCTTTCTAATCACAGTATTATTCAATTATTTCACCTCTGCAATACAAATCTCCATAATGTTTGTACCTGCTTAGGAAAGGGAAAGCCACCTCGCAAGTCCTTTTTCCTCGTGTCTGAGTTCCGTCGCACTCTCGGCAAAGTGCCAGACACAGTTACTACTATACTAACAATAAATCAGTCTACTATAATATCCGTGTATAAACCACACACGCCGCTGACACGAATATATGTTCGACTGTATAATGATTATAAATCACTATTTTGAATATTTCAAGTGAAATATTTTGCACATTTTATCCATATCGAATATATTTTAATAAAACATCCTTGATTTTTCATACTTTCCATAGTATAATGTGGCATATAAAAGCAAATAAATTTTTAGAATATTCTATATGGATATTTCTGAACCGACAGAAAGGGGATACCCATGAAGAACTTAAATGAATATATACAGAAATTACGAACAGACCGAAATATGTCACAAGTTGAAGTTTCCAACGCTTTTAAGGACAAAGGCTACAATGTAACTAACCAGATGATCTACAACTGGGAATCCGGCAGGATACGGATATCCGGCGAGCTGCTTCTGATACTATGTGACATACTGGAGATTTCGGATATCAGAGCAGCATTTGATAGGAACAATGTACCATCACTACTTTCAGATCTAAACGAATCCGGACAAAAGATGGTTTCTGAATATGCTGATATCCTTCGTGCAAGTGGTCTGTATAAAAAAGAACCAGCGGAGATCATACCACTTCCGGTCAAACGGACTATGAAACTATTCCATCTTCCTGTTTCTGCAGGTAACGGTGCATATCTTGACAGTGATGCTTATGATGAAATCGAGGTCGGAAACGAAGTTCCTGAAAATGCAGACTTTGGTGTTACTATATCCGGCGACAGTATGGAACCTCAATTCGTAGGTGGTCAGACCGTATGGGTACATGCACAAAATGAACTTGAGGATGGAGAAATCGGCATCTTTTACCATGATGGAGAAGGTTTTATAAAGAAACTGGAACACCACGACGGTAAAACATTCCTTATTTCCTTAAATCATAGAAAATACCAGCCCAGAGAAATAAAAGAAGAGGACGTATTTCTTGTATACGGACAAGTGGTAGGATAGAAAGTAATCTGCCATAAATTATTCTTCCGGGTTGTGTTTTTCCTTTTGTTGCAAATAAAACATGACCTTCTGTGTTTCAATTTCATTCCGCAGTTCTTCCTCCGTCGGCAGATACAATTTATATTTTGAAGCGAATAATTGTTCATTGCCATGCAAAATCGAATATCTGGCGATATCCTCATCCGTTTCCGTACAAAGCACAATCCCCAGTGTAGGATTGTCATCAGCACCTTTTTTCAACTCGTCATACATACGGATATACATATCCATCTGACCTACATCCTGATGCGAAATTTTATCTGTTTTTAAGTCTATCAGAACAAAGCACTTCAAAATATAATTGTAGAATACAAGGTCAATAAAGTAGTCCTCTTTTTCTGTCTTTATATGCTGCTGACGGGCAACAAAAGCATATCCTTTTCCTAATTCCATCAGAAATTTCTGAAGATTAGATATAATACTGGTTTCTAATTCAGTCTCCGTAAAATCAGCATTGGATGATAACCCTAGAAATTCGGCGATCACAGGATTCTTAATAAACTCCATCTTATCATTCTGAAAATCAGAAGTCTTTTTTAACATTTCCTGTTCAACCAAATCCTTTTCCTGTGATTGTAGCATTCGGTAGTAATATTGTGTATTAATATTGCGTTGCAGAGTACGGACACCCCATGTTTGCTCATAAGCTTCTTTTTCGTACCACTTTCTTGCATCCATATCCTGTACTTGCAATAATACTCTATAATGCGACCAGGAAAGACGGATATTAGATTGTCGACACACTGTGTCGACAATCTCCGGAAACTCTTTGTAAAAACGAAGGTAATGATAAAGATTACTGCGATCGTAACCTCTTCCATATTTAGCTGTGAGTTCCTTGGACAGTTGTTTGATGATATTTGTCCCATATTCAGCCCGGTCAGCCCCATCCATTTCTTCCTCCGCAATACGACAGCCAATGAGCCAGTTTCTTTGAGATAGAATCGTATCTACTGCACGATATGCCTCTCTCTGTGAAGTTTCTATAATATTTTCCACATCGGTTACTATATTTTCTGATTTCTGATAAGCATTCATGATATCAGTATTTTCAAATTTTATCAGTTCATTCATAAAAAAACTTTCCCCTTTTATTTTTTCTGTTCGCTTGTTATTACATACCTGTACATAATCCGCTTATAATGTCCCATGGAATACTGAATATATTGACTCCAGCCTGATTTACTTCATCATTAAGAAAAGTCTCTAATTTTCCCCCAACTTGAGGGAATTTCTTATTAGCTTTTACCATGTTACTCATACACAAACCTCCGTCATACTATGATGGTTCTTTTTAGCATTGTTCAACTATCTACATCTTCGCTATAAGCCATAACACAAACAGGATAATGAAAAACCAGCCAAAACCTCCACATCCCGGTCCACCACCTGATCCTAACTTATCTCCACCAGACATTTTATAATTGATATAACCGTCAGGTCCAGTGGTTTTTGTAGGATCAAAGCATCTTATATTACCTGTCAAGATGTCACCTCCAAAATCAAATCCCTCTTAAAACCATTTTTTACTGATAGGACGCTCTAGATGTCCTAATCGAAATATCATCATCAGAATATCCACTTGTCAATAAAAACTGACGAATGTCTTTTTCTGAAACCTTTGACTTAGGACCTATAACAATCTCCTCAATAATTCTATTTTTGCAATTATCAAAGTTTAAATCTGCGTAAGCAACTAATTTATTTCCTTTTGCCTGATATTGCATTGGACACAATATCAGTTCTTTCTTTGTCCCTATTTCTATTTTTTCACTCAACGCTTCTCTCAATTCACCAGTATCAATTTCGTTATAAATACCAGTATTATAAACAATTCTAACTTCTTTTTCTTCTATAAATGCCGGATTTTTAAGAAATGTAAACACTTGCTCTGTATCAGCATCCAGAACTTCACAAAAACAATCAAATTCTTCAATAAAATAAGTATTGAAATCATCCGAACATCTTACCTCGTCTCTTTTATACATGTTATGCATATATTCTATCGCTGGTATGAACATCTTTTTTCTGATTAACTTTTCTTGATCATTTTTTCTATAAACCACTTTATCAATCAGTATTTTGTCCTGCCCCTTAAGTAAACGTTTTAAATAATTATAATCAAAGCCTACCGCAATCCCCTCCCCATCTTGACCATAAGCACGCCACTGACTTAATTGATCTGCTTCTAAGGAAAAACAAGCAATGAGCGTCTGATGTTTCAAATAGTTATTGATATCATTATTTAATTGTTCTATGTGATTATGGGCAGTATCACTATACCAATAATCCTCCTGCAGATTCATAGAAATACTATTATTTTCTAATTCTCTCTTTAAAGCCTCTTGTAGCAGCTCCACTCCCCATCTCTTTTCCATAAAATCATTCGTCTTATCTAAATCAGATAGTCGAATTGTTTTATTTTTTACTATTTGAACAAACGTATCCAACGAGCAATAATGATAAATTATCCCCATCTATATATTTCCTTTCCACAAATTATATTCAAAATCTTATAGTTTCAGCAATCATTATTCATTGCTTATTGCTGACTTAATATATAAACTCCCTTAATGACCACAATTTGCGATCATTTTTGAGCCTTTTTATCGCTTTCGCTTCAATCTGACGAATCCTCTCTCTAGTAACGCCAAATTCTGTACCAACATCTCTAATCTGCATCTTCATCATAATAATATTCCGCATCTTCATAGCCCCCAAAATTATCATAGTTGTCCTCATAAAAATCTTCCGCACTGGAATAATTATTGAATCCATATTTGTCTTTCTTCTTTTTATCAGAAGAACTCCTGTTGGAATTGTTTCATTCCACTCAACTGTGCATATTTCCATAATCTCATAAACTGCGAGGAATCATAATTCTTAAATTCAATCTCTACAAATTCATCTACAACACCCTTCATGTACTCATTTCTTTTAAGCATAATTTCCAGATACTTTTTTGATGGGATTTTGTTATTCTTCCTCTCATTGCACTTTGGACACGAGAGAACAAAATTCCAAAGTTTATCATCCTTTACATACGACCACGGAATAAAATGGTCTACATGTATGCCCCTGTTTGATAAACTCAACTTTTTACCACAATAAAAACAGTTACATGCCTCAAACTCTTCATACAACACTTCTCTGTACACAGACAAATCATCTCTCTTTGGTGTCGATAGCTCAAGCTTGTCCAAAACTTTTACCAATACGTCATCTTCGTTAATCTTTTCCATGAATTTTGCCCATGCATAATAATTCAACTTTTCTAGTTCTGTTTTGTACTTCAGCATAAAATCATATGCTCTCTCTCCAAGCATAATTCCCTTTTCCTTCAGGTCAAAACCGTATAGCTTTCCCTCCATATCATTATACAATGCACCAATTACATTTTTTCTGCATGCAATAGACACTTGACGCACCACTTTACTCCTGTCACTATTTGACAAAGAATTGAAATCCAATGTTTTTATCAAATCATTTTCCTCAGACGCAGCGAGCAATATAGATTCTATCTTTGAAACCTCCGTTCTCCCATCTGAACGCATTTGCTTCAAATGGTATTTTAAAACCAAATTCCAATAGTTGATAGTAAATTTCTCAAAAATGGCACTATACGAGAGCCTATAATTACCATAATCATCTTGTGTGCAGTTAAATAAGTTATCCATAATTGACTTAATCAACCCAAATTTATATGTATTTCGCTTCATGCAGGCATCCGAGAAAACAAAATTGAACAAAGACCAGTACTCATCCTCACTAATCTGACATTTTTGCAATTCTCCGTTTTTAAGATTCCATCCCGGCATATTACACCTCACAATACATTAAAATAGTATTATTCAAAGTATGAAGTATCCATTTTATATATATTAAATGTCTGATTAACTTTGATTCCTACTTCATATTTGACCATTAGCTCAGCAAGAAGTTTTCCGTCTATTATTTTTATGCTCTTTTGTTGCTGTCGTGCAATAAATTTTCTCGCTTCTGCAGTAAATGAAGATGTTGTAATAAAAACCCCTTTTTGCACATTCTCCATCGCACCTACAAACGCTTGTAAATCTTTTCTACCAATTTTTTGACTTTCTTTATAGCGTTTTGCCTGTAAATATATCAAATCCAGCCCCAACTTATCTTCATTAATTATCCCATCAATTCCACCGTCGTGCGGTCCTCCTACCGTTATTCCTGATTCAGCATCATAGCCATAACCCATTTTCAGCAACAAATCCACAATTAACTGTTCAAAAAAACTTGGATGCTTTTCCAGTATAGAATTCAATACCAAACCGTACAGTTCATCTAAGTGTTCTCCATACGCTTTGAGCATCTTCTCTTCTGGCAACATTTCTTTTTCACTCTGCATTGCAACATTTCTAATTTGAGGATTATCCTTAATCCTCTTTTTTTCATCTAAAAGTGAATATTTCAAACTTCTACCCTCTTTTGAAGCAATACTAAAATACTTTACCGGACTTGACGTTGGAAAATTGAGTTGTAAACAATACCTACGAATCATTCCATTAACTACTGCCTGAGGATTTTTTGCAGGAAATTCATACAATCCTCTTCTTACGATTTCTTCATAGACTTCCTTACTACTCATTGCCTCGTTTTCTGATAATATCTTTTTTGCCGCTTCAACAATAGTCAAACTAATCTCCTCCGTTCATGCTTTACACAAGCTCTTTTGCTACTTCCAAAAGCTTTTCAAAATTATTTCTTAAATCCTCAACATCTACATTTCTTCCCCAACTAAGGCGAATTGACTGATCTATAGCATCCTCGGACATCCCCATAGCTACAAGTACATAACTAGGCGCATAACTGTTGGATGTACAGGCTGAGCCATTGGAAATACTGCAATACTCTTTGCTTGACAACATAAGAGCCTCCGAAGAAACCCCTTCCAGCCGCATATTTAGTGTGGATGGAATACAATTCTCTATCTCACCATTAATCTTATATTGCAATCCTGAATGATTCAGCATATCAATCACCATATCTCTCACCTTCAAATTATCGCATTCATCCTTTTTGTATTCACTCAAAGCCAATTCACAAGCTTTTCCAAACCCTGCCACAAGTGCTACCGGTACTGTACCCGGACTGATTCCATGCTCCTGCTGTCCTCCAAATATAATCGGTTTAACCGGAGGCAGTGTATAATTCCTTCTTCTAAGCAGTAAAGCTCCGACACCCTGCGGTCCGTATAACTTATGGCTACTAAATGACAGCATATCATAATGAAGGCTCTGTAATTCCTCTACCAATTTCCAATAGCCCACACTTCTGCAATAATGCATAGTACACTTCAAAGCCGGGACTATAAGAGCGTCAGCTATCCCATCCTCTCCACAACTAATATAGCTACGTTTAATTTCCATTTCCTTATAATTCATATATATCACCACTCAATCTCAAAATCTTCCATGATGTAGTCATCAATTGCGTCCATATCGTTCAAGTCAACCGTCTGCGTCATCTGACCACTATCATCGCCCTCATACGCTTCCCTGTTAAACATTCCGATTCTTGATACAACCGGAGAAGCGCTACGAAACTGGCTATATGTAGTATGAGCTTCAAGCTGACTGCTGAAACGATTCACCACACTGTAGATTAGCCATTCATTCCATGCAACATTAATTTTAGGCAGTTTGTATATACACCGAAGTTCTGTAACAAGTGCCTGTTCACCAATTTCTTCAAGAATCAGAGCTTCAACTGCGCTGACTATATCCTCTGTGATACCTATATACTCTGTAGATGCCATCTCCTGCTTGCTAATCAACAGATGAGTGCCATTCCAACTATTCAGGAATTTTAAAATATCATATATGGTGTAGTGGTATTCCTTTGCGAGTTCCAACAATTCCGTAACCTCAAGAACATCGTTTGCCGCCACATATTCCTCCATAAGCTCCATAGGCTTATTTATACTAACTCCCTCATGCGCTATATATGGTCTCTCAAATTGATAACAGTCACCAAACATATATTGTAATAAACTATATAAACTATATTGATAATAAACACCTAATCTATTAAGCATATCAGGATTATCATTAAGCATAACATCATATATTTCATTACAGTGATGAGGCATTCCATCACCTGTCACATATTCGACTATATTTGTAATATATGCCTTGTCATAATCATGCAAATTCAGATTAGAACTATGTAAATACGAGCCACGATAGTTTATTATATCATCATCCGCCACAACCAGGCTAAGCATAATCTCTGTAATTCCCGGAAACTCTTCTCTAATCTGAGCCTTTGTAACTGGGTACTTGGATCTTTTTATGAATAACTTAATATCTCTATCCAATGACAGATTGTTACTGTCTTTAGACACATAATCTCTCCTAAAGAACAACTCACCATCATACTCTTCTCTCAAAACACCTTGAAGGAAGAACCTGTTATCTATTCCTGCATCTCTGAGTTCCTGTTCAAACTCCAAAAATATCTCATTCAGAAAGAATAAACTCTTTTCCGAGTTCATTATATAATGATAAACCCTTGTTATAAGCTGGTGTGGCATCTTACTCTGATCCTTAACCCTATATTTTCCACGACCACACAAAATACAACATCTTCCTATGGCAGCAGATATGGCTCTATTCTTTTGTGGCAAAGAAACATCTCCAAATTCATTTATAATTAAATGACGAAATCTCTCTAACTCCTCTTCTTTGTAAACATTCATCCCATCTGGATAATATTTTCCCAGAACAATCATATACATCTTTTCAAGACTGAGTTTGCTTCTGTGGTAATAGTTTCCTGATATATTATACTGTACAGATACTTCTCTATAAAATATATCTTCTGGTATTGAGTATTCATCAATAGCCTTTTTCTTAAATTCTTCTATTCTGCTTTCATCAAGACTATCTGGCATCTTTTCAACATAATCCCTCGCAAAATCTGTAATATCATCATCCACTATTATTACCGTATCTGTCTCACGATCATAAGAAAAATATTCATCATCTGTGCATTGAAGAAGATACAAAAGCACCTCTGTGACATCTCCAAAATACTCTTGTAAATCCGTCGCTTCCAAAATTGTTTCTCCTCTAAAATCAGCAGAAAGTCTTGGAAGAAACTTTTTTACCCTTTGCCACCTGCAAAATGGCTGAACAACTTTCTTTTCAATCTGACGAACCCTTTCCCTTGTAAGTCCTAATTCATCTCCAATAACTTGCAAGGTATACTTCTTAGCCCTTAGTTCAAGTACTCTTTCAGCATTTGCAGAACGTGCATATATTCCTTCTAAGAATGATTCAAGTTCCTTTCTCAAATCAAATGAAGCCCATCTAATAAATTTAGTTTTTTCATCAACAGAAATCCTATTTATTACAGTCTTGTCAAAAAGCGTCCCCAATGTAACATTTTCATTTGTTGAAAAATCCTTAAATTCATCACTTAACTCATCTTTCAGAGGATAGATATCAAAATATGACTTAAGTGGATTTTGAGATTTTTCTTTTATCGCATCAAATAACCCATCAAACTTAGTATTCTTTTCGATCTGTCTTACAAATAAATTTAACATCTGAGAGACAGAAAATGCAACGTCAGGTTTTTCCCTGCAAAGTTTAACGAGATCATTCTCTATTAATCTATACCCTTCTCTAAAATTATCCATAACAGAACTTTCTATCTCATTTAAACCAATATACATTTCTTCATCAAATGCACCTTCAAAAATTTGTTTTCTGAATTTTAATATTCTTGCAGAAATCCCACTATTTCCTGTAACACTTGTTCTATTAATGTCCTTTCCATCAAGCGATTTTATATATTCCTCAATATCCTTTAGGCTTAACATTCCTAAATTCCGTATTTCCGAGAGCTTATTATATGTAGAGGAAAGTAACTGATCTAGTACATAAATTCCAGCCATCTTCAAGCAATTCGCTGTACGTATTTTAAGAGTATCAAAATCAATTGGTACTCCTCTGTATATTTCCATATCCAAATTGTATTTTTTATACAAAACCTCATCATCAATCGTCATTCAACACACCTCGGATACTACGACATAACAACGTCATCCAATAACCTAAATCAGAATTGTACCATATAGGTCAAAATCCTTCAAATGAATACCGCATAAAACAGCAGAAACTTCTATATTTTTCAAGATTTACGTCAATTGTCTCTTTCCCTTATCTTCCATACTTGCAACAACCGCCCCCAGTTTCAATGAATCTTCCAGTGTCCATTTCTTTCCGGAACCGATACTCGCTCCCATTGCTGCTCCAAAAACAGCTCCCTTGTCAATTTTCTTATCCCTATCAAACGCTCCTCCTGCACCCAATGCAGCTCCTACAATAGCATCCTTGTCTCCAAATAATCCCATAACAATCTCCTTTCCGACCACTATGCAGTCTAAAACACCAACAAATATTTAACTGTTATCAAAACCTGCTCATGCCTCTTCCTGCACAAACAACTCGTCCACCGTCCTCTGAAAATACGCAGCCAGTCTCAAAGCTATTGCCAGTGACAGATTGCAGTTGTCGCTCTCCGCTGTTATAATCGTTCGCCTGCTCACATCTACTTCCCTTGCCAAATCTTCCTGCCTAAGTCCCGATTGAATACGATACATCCGTACATTTGAATGATATTGTAAATCCTGTGCCATATTGCAATCCCCCTTTCGGTTGATATCCTGTTCATGTAAATGCCATTCCGCATCATATGGACCAATCAGAAACCACCATCTCGATTATAGCACATTTCTAGCACACTACAGTCCTATAATTTGTACTCATTCATTTTTCTTAGAACTTAGTCAGACATTCACGTTGATTCACTTATGGCAAACAAATAAAAACTAAGTACCATATGCAGCATTCAACCTTTTAATCTCTTCTTTCATCATCTCCACTACTTTCGACGGTCCTGATATGCGTACACCATCACCCAGTCCAATAATCCATCCAAAGAACAGTCCACTGACTGCCACATTCACCGTCACTTCAAAATGCTCCTCATCCACCTTGGAAAAAGGTATATCCCTTCCAAAACGATCTATGATGATTCCGGCACAGTCATTTTTACAGATAAGATGAACTCTTTCTTCTTTTCCGTCATACATACCGAACCGTTTCTTGGTATAGACCGCCATATCCAGCGAATCAAAACTGTCCTTTCCTTCCCGCTCGACTCCGGTCAGTGACAATTTCTTCATCTTATCAATACGATAATGCCTAATTTCCTGCGACTTATCATCAAATGCAATCAGATAATACCACTCATCATTCCAACATACACCCCAGGGAGAAACACTGTAATACTCTCCGCCATGCCAAAGCTCCTGCTTCTTATCCACGCTCCAGTTATAATATTGGAACCGTATCTTCCTGTCACTATTGATTGCGGAATGTATCATATCTATGTTGTAGTAAATGCTCTCATTCATGGTTTTAATACGCTGTGCTACAAATACCTGTCCCTGAAGCTCCTTTGCCTGATATATGCTTGTCAGTCCCTCAATTTTCCGTATCAGTTCCTTTGATTTTTTCCTTGTAATGAACCGGGAAGACTGTACCGCATCTACCAGAAGTTTCAGCTCTGCCAGTTCAAAGGGACGATTCCCTATATGATACTCATAGCCTCTGCCTTTCTTCTCTCCGATGATGTCGGCACCGTACTCTGTCAATGCTTTTATATCCGTATAGATACTTTTTCTCTCCGCACTAACCCCCTTGCTATCCAATTCATCAATGATCTGCTGCGTCCCTATACTGTGTGTATCATCTGTTTTCTCCAACAAGATCTGATACAGATAAAGCAATTTCAGCTTCTGATTATTATTTCTGGCCATAAAAAATGCCTCCTTTCAACTGATATCCAAGCCAAACATCAGATGTAAGAAAGCATAAATCAAGTCCGCTAGTCCTCTCCCCAAATATACTCCGGATTAATGTGATTTTTCTCATTCCTCTTATCAAAGAGTTCTCTTGACATTTCTACAATCTGATAGTATCTCGGTTTTTCTCCCTGATATCCGGTAGTTACCAGATACACTTTACTATCTGCCCTTACAACCGTATCTCCGTGAGAATCCAGATCCGGACACGCTGCTGCACGAAGCCCCAGATACCGGCATAAGTACATCACCGCATATCTGCTTGCCATACAGTCGCCACTTCCCGTCACTATATATTCGCACCAATCCGCTTGATACAACCTGTAATCATACTCTGCGCTCAAATACCAGGCAGCTTTATCCATTTTCTCATATTCCGTCATATTGTCAGTGATATAAGTTTCTTTGAATTTATCAAACACACTCTGTACATACAGAGTAATATCGTCGTAGCCTTTTACCCTTGCTGTCAGTTCTGTCCCATCAGATAAATGAGCCTTAACCGTACATTCGGAATATGCTTCGTCAATATCATTTCCAAATTTCATTTTGATCGTCCCATCATCTGTAATCTGATATCTGTTTTTTACCTTCTTATCCCCTTCCAGACTCCAGCTTTTAACCGTAGCCTTCGTCCCCAAAACCTTGAACTGGAACGAATAGTTATTGGCTGGATTCTTCCTGATATAAGGAACAGCATAATCCTTTGTATAATGCAGCTCAACTTCGGTTGCATTTAGTGTCGGGCATTCTGCATTTTCCGCATCATCCTTTTTATCTTTTTTCTTTTTCACAGTGACTTTGCACTTATATGTCTTTCCTTTGTATGTCACTTTAATAGTGGCTTTTCCTGCTTTTTTTGCCCTCAGCACTGCCTTACTGCCACTTTTTTTGCTAATAGATACAACCTGCTTATTCCCGGTAGTCCATTTTAACTTCTTGCTTTTGGCTTTCTTAGACACGCCCTTTAATGATATCGTGTAAGTCTGCCCTTCTCTCATTGTCTTTTTAGTTGCTGATAACTTATACTTAGCCAGCACCTTCCTTGAAGATCTTGCTGATGCATCCATACCCGGAGCTGCAAAGATTGTCGCTACCACTACAACCACCATCAGCCACAAAACTTTTAATACTTCATTCTTTCTCATAATAACCGCCGCCTTTCTCAGACTTATCTGCCCGGAATCCAGGTCGGCATCCCACCTTAACAAAGCGAATCATAGGACTATTACTATGTGAGTTGCCTATTGAATAGTTACTCTCTGCCTTTACTTGCGACATCTTCCCATTCCGGATGCTTCTTTATCAGTCCTTCTGTCTCCATTTTATAAACAAGCAGCCTCATCAGGTAATCTGGCATATGCCTTAATCCTCTCTCCCAATCTTCTACCGTCCGGATTGGTATGCCGAAGTATCTGGCGAATTGTTTCTGTGTCATATTTGCCTCTTTACGCATCGCCTTTAGAACATCCCTATCTTCCATAAATTTCCTTTCTTAAATTGCCTTCTCCCTTCTTTGGTTATATTTTACCACATAATGCGTGGAATATCAATAGAAATTTACAGAAAATCACTTCTCTTACAGGCAGTTCACACTACTCCATTCCCAACAACTGTTTTGCCCTTTCTTCTGGTCTCATTGTTTCATCGTTCAGAATAGATATGATTTTATCAATCATCCCATCCCCCAAAAACTTAATTTTTGCACTAGTCGCACTGTTAATAACATCAAATATCTGTTCAAACACTCTAAGTGCGCCTGCTTCCTCCCAATGTTCATCTACACTTCCAAGCAAAACCTTTTTCAGTTCCCGGACCGCATCATAAACAGAAATAAGTCTTGTCATATCTTCAAAAGACAAAAAAGACTTTCTCCCATTAGACTCCTGCTCCATTCTAATCTGAATCCCATCTGAAAGTCCCATCTTATATGCAGCTTCCCCATAGGCTGAATTATAACTCAAAAAAACATCCTCCACACGTTCAAATGCAAACCATTGTTCCTGTGTCATTGATACCATAGAATCAAATTCTTTAGCGGCATTACGCCATTCCTTTTGCCTTTGTTGGAAATTAATGTCTTTCCTCAACTCTTCCTCTAACGCTTCTCCCATCCGTACTTTAACCAAGTTATCCATCTCTGCTGTCGTCATAGATTTCCCCTCGTTCCTCCATTTTAGTTGTTTAATATCCTACGCTCTACCACTTAACAAAATTTCTGCACGCTCATCCGGTGTCCTTTTCCTATCGTAAAGAATTTCAATAAATTTCTGATCCGCCTCTTCCGATCCTGAATAAGTGGGATGGGCATTATGCTGAATCACATCATAAACA
The DNA here is from genome assembly GCA_003611745.1 of bacterium D16-36. Classification (GTDB taxonomy): domain Bacteria; phylum Bacillota; class Clostridia; order Lachnospirales; family Lachnospiraceae; genus Butyribacter. Next base: position 25,130 of record RAYF01000071.1, read on the forward strand.
TTATCCAATTTAATAAAATCGCCACTTGCATGTCCATGTCCAGCAAGCTGCTCAAAAACCTTGTCCATTTGATTTATCTCATCCTCTGTTTCAATCAACCGTATCATATCCTCTGCACTTAACATAAATAACTCAAACTTCCCACATCAATAAATGCCTGAAACCATTAAAAAATTAGGGATTTTTAAGCACTTAATTGATG